>NC_013205.1:603751-1207502 GCF_000024285.1 Alicyclobacillus acidocaldarius subsp. acidocaldarius DSM 446 | reverse complement strand
TCGTTGTACACGAATTGGCCGTTGATTTCCAAAGCCCCGGCCGGGAAGTTGTCGCCACCCGCGTCGAAGAACGTGCCGTTGATCGCGGCGATCGCGTGATTCTGCTGGGCAATCTGAGCCAACGTAGCCGTGGTGCCAAGCTCGTGATTCGCGATAGCGGGTTGAACCTCAATGTGCGGATCGCGAACATTGATGATGACCTCATTCACGGGCTCTCCGTCCACGACAAGAGAACGCACCTGAATGGCTTGGGAGTTGGGCGCGGAGGAGACGCGATGGACTGCGGAATGTGTGGAATGTACGGGATGATGTGAAACGAGATCGACCAGTGGCGCAACGAACACGAACCATCTCCCCCAACTTTGGCATGCAACTCCTAGTTTACTGGGGGTTCTCAAACTCGCGCAACACGAGAAAACGAGAGGAGGCAAGAGGCATTATACTTGTGGCGGCGTCTTACAGGGATCAATCCTTGGCCATCGTCCACCTCAACGAAGGCCGAACACTGGGATTCTCGGTACACGCGAACCGCCTGTCAGAGGTTTTGATGGGCGGTTCGCGTTTTGGCGCTCAATAGTTGACCCACAGAGCTTCCTGACGCCACCTCTTCGACGCATGGCACTGTTTTGGCGGCGCGTCGATACACCGCCAATCTCGATACAGCTCGTCCATCAGATCGCAATGATAACCGGAAATCGCAACCTTGCCCCGAACATTGTGCAAAACCCGCGCAAGTTCCATGTGCTCCTCGTCGCTCATCTCGTAACGATAGGCTCTCGGATCTGTTCGGGTCGCATGGATGTATGGCGGGTCGCAGTAAAACAACGTATCAGGACTGTCGTAGGCACGAATCACGTCCATCGCAGGGCGATGTTCGATCTGCACGCGGACCAGACGCGCTGCGATCTCGGCCAAATTGGCCGCACTTCCAAGCCAACGGGACACATTGCCTGCCATCCCGCGCTGGCTCGTGTTGCGGCATGCCGCCCAACGCCCCGGTGTAGCGGTCTGCGCCAGTGCCATGCGAGCCTGTCTTGCTCGGACGTAGAACCGCCTTGCGCGCTCGAGTTCAGTTAGACCACCTGTTGGCTCAACGATGGCCCGGACAAACTCTTCTCGACTGAACGGCGTGAGCGCGATCGCCTCAATCAAGGCGTCGCGCTGCTCGCGAAGCACGCGAAAGAAATTGACGACTTCCCCGTCCAGATCGTTATACGTCTCCACAGGTGAAGGATCCCGATTCAGTAAGACCGCTGCCGAGCCTCCGAACGGCTCGCAATAATGATGCGCTCGCGGCAACAGCGGCAGGAGCCACGACAAGTGACTGTACTTGCCGCCGTACCAGCCAAACGCGATTCGCTTTCTCCTTGGTTTCTGGCGCGCCGTGCTCACGTGATCGATCATTAGCGCCGTGAATGGCGGAAGACCTTCTATGAATGACAAAAGCATCACCCCCACTGTGGGGGGCGATGCAGGGCATCGAACTACTGACCTCGGTGACTTTCGTGCTCTAACCGAACCAACTCAGCAAAGACCGGAGCAATCTGCGCGGGCACTACGCCATTTCCGAGAGCTTTGAGTCGAGCAACACGGTGACGACGTTTCGTCGCCGTCCGCGGCGGTTCCCACTCAAACTGCTCCTGCCCAAATCCAGCCGGCCATGGTACACTTCGCAACCGGTCGTTTTCCACATCGATGTCGGTCCATCCGATAGGTAATCCCATCAAGCACTCGACCCAGTCCGGATTCAACTGTCCCGGATTATTGGGTTCCATCACTTGAGCTTTTAGGTTGTGTTTCTCGACATCTCGAGCCCACGCTTGAGTTCCATGTGCGGAGGAGCCTTTATACTCGCTAGATTTCGGCGTGCCCCAAAGAACGACGTCATTAAGGTTTGGCGACCATCCATCCTTGCGTTTGCGCTTCGCTCTTGCTGAGTCGCAAACGTCACCCGTGCGATAATCACGCGCCTGTGGTGTGGGCCATCGCTGAGCATCCTGAGAAGACACGTCCGTGCAGGAAGCATCAAACCTCGTGATGGTAGGCCAGCAAGAATACTCTCTCCCGTCGATGCGGCGCACCCACGTCACATGCTCCATGCACGCCCCATCGTACATCAAACCCGATTTCGGCCAGGTCCCGGAGAACGCTTCCAAAGAACCGTCCAGCATCAGTTGACAGGATCCCTGGCACATTCTCGCCCACGAACCATCGGGGTCTAAGATCGCGAAGCACTCGCCGGAACTCGGGCCAAAGATCCCGTTCGTCCTGAGCGCCCAATCGTTTCCCGGCCACGCTGTGCGGCTGACATGGCCACCCTCCGCAAACGATGTCGATCCGATCAAGCCCCGTCACCTCACGCACCTTCTCCGCCGTCACATCCCGAATGTCCGCGATGATCGGTACGCCGGGAAAACGCTTCTGAAGCACCTGTTGGCAATAAGGGTCGATCTCGCAAAACATCACAGTCCGAATTCCGTACCATGCGGCCGCCAAATCGATGCAACCGACACCACTGCAGAGACTCACCATGTTCACCACGCATCGCCCCCATGACGATGCGTGGGTTGCAGGGCAAACCTCTGGGCCTTCTCGGCGTGACCAAGCCTTCCAGGTATATTCGCCTTGCCAACTGCTCCATAGCTCAAGTTAGGAGTTCGCTCGATCCCGAGCACAGTCGGGAGAACACCAGGGACGGTTGACGTCGCCCCCGAGCCAAACGTCATGCGCTCTGGCTCTGCCGCAAGCATTCCAGGCCCTTTTGGGCGATCACGCGGCTTGCGGCCAAATCGTCGTTGCATCGATAGCCGCACTTCTTGCAACGGAATTCGTGACGCTTGCGGCTTCGATTCGCAGCTTCGCAGTGTCCGCACTTCGGGCAGGTCTCGCTTGTGCCCGTCGGATCAATGACCATAACGGCAATCCCGACTTCTTCCGCCTTGTAGCGAATGAAGTCTGCCAACTGCCGGAACGCCCAACTCATGCGCCAGTATTGATCTTTCATCCGGAATCGGACGGACAGGTTACTGCCTGTGAGATCCTCAAGCACAATGAGCGGACGTTGACCTTGGGCCTTTGCGAAGCGGACCACAGCCTTGGCGATTTGGTGGTTGACGTCCGTCATGAAACGGGATTCTCTTCGACCGATCGCCTTCAGGCGGCGCTTGGCCGAGCGAGTGCCTTTGCGCTGAAGGGACGCGCGCAGACGGACGTAGCGGAGGCGGGTCTGTTTGACCTTGCCGCCGCGGATGAACATCACCTCATTGCCACAAGAGGCTGTGACAAGGAAGCGCATTCCTTGGTCAACGCCGATCACGGCGTCGAAATCGCCAACGGGATCCGGAACCGTCTTCGACACGGACACATGCAAAAACCATCCGTGTCGCTTTTGAACGAGTTCGGCTGCACCGAAGGTCCAGCCGTCCTGCAAATACCGTTGGTATGGAGGCTCCACACGAAACGGGATTCGCAGGCGACCATCAAGCGTCGTGATGTACGCCAAGCCGCTTCGCAGCACATAATCCTTGTTCCACTGGAACACGGGCTTGGCATGCTTGAACTTTGCCAGCGCGTTCGCGTTGCCGTTCGATTTCATGCTCTTGTACACCGCGGCGACGGTGCGACACACGGTGCAGGCCATCTGCGCACGCAGACCGAATCGGGTGCGAATGGTTCGGTATACGATACGCTGCAAGTCAAACGCATTGCGGATCCGACGCTCGAAGGCGATACGACTCACATAATCGAGCGCCTGACGATTCGCCTCGATGGTGAGAGCAAGCGCAGAAGCTTGTTCCGGCGTTGGATCCAATCGAACGCGGACGGTACGGGTGAGCTCCATGCCATTCACCTCCCCCTCACTTGGAGGGGGAATGGCAGACAAAACAAAGGCCCTCCGTTCAACCGGAGAGCCAACCAGAAAGAAGGACGCGGCGCTCTTCCCAGTGCCTAAAGACGTTGACTTCTCATCAGCTTTTATGCTTAAGTTTTGATAAGCTCATGTGTCGGTGCGGCCAACACCGACTCCCGGGCACCAACGCCTCGGGCGTTGCCCCTGCCCGTGTTCGTCTTGCGGGCAAGTAGCCGCCCCAAGGGCGCTAACCGTTGGGGGCGGCTACTTGCGTTTGAGCAAGGTGACCAGTGCCACGACGAGCGTCAACAGCGTGACGACAAATGACCCGAATTGGATCATCAGCGACAACGCTTCGGCTACGCTCATGGCCCCACCCCCTCCCTCTCGGGCAGGGGGTGCCCCCAAAGGTTGGTGTCAACTTCACTTTACCATTTTACAAATAGTTAAACCAGAGTGTTCCTCCCGCGGTGTTTCCTCATTCCTTTTCGGAGCACAAAATCGAAACCGTTGGCGTCAAACAATTGCGCGCACAATGCCTCGATATGTTTGTGCATGATTCGCTTCTTGTTCTCCTCTACATTCTCAATGTGCTGCTCGATCCGCTCCAACGTCTCTTCCAACTGGGCGATGGTCAGCTTCTGCTCATCAGCACGTTGAATTGCATCTTCATACAACGGCTGAATGTCACTGGGAATTCGGTCACGATGCTCAAAGTACCAAAGCACATATTCGGTTTCAGCGCGTAGATATTCGAGCGCTCCCTGCAGGTACTCCCATTGCGCAAACTGCATGAGTTCGTCAGCGTCGAGCATCTTGCGGACGTACGCCTCGGCAAGCGGTTCTCCAAGTTTACCAATCTCATCGTCGGTTTTATCGATGTGTTCTAAGATGAAATCGCGGAACCTCGAATGGAACTCTTGGATGATCGTCTCTTTGCCCATATCCTTCTTCCTCCTGTGCTACAATCGAAGTCGAAGGACGCCTGTGCATCACTGCCATCGACGCACAGGCGTAACGTGTCAAACCTCAACCTCGTCAGTCTTCCTAATGACCTTTCCATCTTCAACTTTCGCGATGGGTTCACCGTATTCCAGGAAGTACTGATAGTAGGCCTGAAGCTCGGGAATCGCCTTTTCGATGTCTTCCGACTGCACTCGCCGAAAGACAATCGAGCTCAGGATAGGATCCTCGCGATCCACCAGGGGAACTGCCACGTGGATCCACTCGCCTCCCGGCAGCCGAACCGGATAGATGATTCGTTTTCTCGAACCCGAATCGAAGCTCACTCGACGCAGAAAGCTGTGCCAATACACATCTTCCGCCGCTTTCAATCCACGCTCCGGTGTGTACCACTGCTGGAAGTGGGCCTGAAGAAACGTCGGCCACACCTCTCTCCGCCTAAACACCGGTTTATCGACAAGAAACGACTTGAAATTTTGGATCTGTTCTTTCGGATGACGAATATCCATTTGAAGTCCCCCTTTCTGCTTAAAGGGGGATTGG
Organism: Alicyclobacillus acidocaldarius subsp. acidocaldarius DSM 446; assembly: GCF_000024285.1. Taxonomy (GTDB): domain Bacteria; phylum Bacillota; class Bacilli; order Alicyclobacillales; family Alicyclobacillaceae; genus Alicyclobacillus; species Alicyclobacillus acidocaldarius. The sequence continues at coordinate 1,202,146 of NC_013205.1, read as the reverse complement.
AAGGCAAAAAGGCGCGGCAGAGATAAACCATAACGGCTCACCCCTGCCGCGCTGCGTTCAATGTTTACGAACGGTGTTCGTTCTTTCGGCGGAACCATTCGACAAACCAAGGCGCCACAAGCCAGCACACATCCTCACGTGTGCATTCTGGATGCTCAACGAGAAATGCCTTAAACGCCTTTAACTGCTCCTCGCGAAAACGCATATTGCATCAGCCTCCCCATTCGACAGAGGAAATGACAGACAAAATTCGACGCTCTCATGTCACCCCTTGATCAATTGCGGCTTGTGCAGCCGTTCAGATAACCGCTTGTGCATGTACTCCGCAAACACCGCAACGCGCTCCAGCATTTGCAGATCCAGCAGCAAGATCTCGGTGTTCCGCTTCTGCAACAAATGCTCCACAAGCGCATCCATGCGCTCGGGATTCGCCTTTAAAAGGAACGACGTATCACCCATGAATCGGAAATACTGCTTGGCCCACTCTGAGACGTTGAACTCCTCGTCCCGTCTCTTGGGCATCTCCACAACCGCACCGCCACTTTTGAGTCTCACAACCTCGTCGAACAGTTTCGCGACACGCTCCGCATGTTGATTGGCGAGTTCTTCCGTGGACTTCAGTTTGCTTTCGAGCTCGGCCGCACGACGTTTCCAGGCCTCGATTTCCTCTTGAACCGAATCCGGCACCACCTCGACGCGCTCCACAGGCCGATTCTTCAGTTCTTCGATCTCTCGCTCCAGCTCGGCAATTCGCTCGCGGTCCTCTTTCCGCCCACGCTCCCGCAACGCGGACAACTCCTGCTCCAGCGTGACCACGCGCCAACTTTGAGCCTGGAGATCCCGGATTCGACGTTCCAACTGCTCGATCTTCTGGCGATCTTCCTCTCGCCCTTGCTCGCGTAACTCCGCGAGTTCCGCCTGCAACCGCGCCGTTTCCTGGTCGCGACGTTCCGCCTCTTCGAGTCTCCGCCGCAATTCCTTGGTCTCTGCGAACGTGCGGTTCGCGATCTCCTCTCCCAACGCTTCATACAAGGTACGCTGGATTTCCGGGCTTAGGTACGCCAACTGCTCGGCGGCGCTTGTGCCGAGCTTTCCTGAGGAGACCAAAGCTTGAAGTTCTGGAATGAGATTGTTTAGCTTGATGAGGCGTTTCGTGTTCGTTTTACTTTCTCCTATTGAATCAGCGATATCGTCTAGTGTTTTCAAAAGACCAATTTGGTCTTTTGATCGACGATCTCCTCCTCTCTGCACGCCCCAGTACTCCGCCAAAAACTTCGCCCTTCGCGCTTTGCGCATCGGGTCATTGTCCTCGCCGCGCCGCTCTTCGTTATCAGCAATCAAAAGGTACTCCGCCTCTTCAGGCGACACGTCGTAAATCGCCACCGGCACCTGCTCGATTCCCAATTCCCGCGCAATTCGATAGCGTTGGTGCCCCGCCAAGATGGTACCGTCCGGAAGAATTTTCAACGGGTCGCGAATGCCATGGACTTCAATGCTGCGCTTCAGTTCTTCGTACTTCTCACCCGTCAGATCCGCATAGTATTCTTCGTTCTTCGGATGGGGTTTCAGACGGTGAATGCTCATCTCGCTCACACAAATCTCCTCCTTCAATACATTAGCGTGAAAAGCGAGACAATCGATTATTTTTGATTCGAATCGAACCTTCTCTACCTTGATGCGAAGCAACAAGCGAAAGAGGTTCAAGACCCTGACGAAATTCCTTGATGAAACGAATGATGTTGCATTATCTCTATCTGGTGCACTCGCCATACCACATAACCACATATGATTGCCTCAAGAAATAGCATTGCAATAGGCCACCAACGAATCCAAGGCTCCAACACATCGGAAATCATCCAAAATCTCCGCATTGACCATTCACGCCTAGTTACGTCTGGTGGTCTCCTTTTACGAAGTTCCGCAATTAGCCAAAATACACGACCACCATATTGTCGTTTGATGTCTTCGTCCTCGTATACCTTCTTGGACTCGAGATAACGAATAACAACGTTGTTGCAGAATTTAACAAAATTTCGTTTCTTGATGTCCAAATCCTCGTATGGTTGAGCAAACAGCTCATAGGTCAACTTCGAGACATAATCCTTAGCGTCTTCAACCAACGCCTTCATTGAGTCAAAAGCTTGTTCCCATTCTTTTTCAAACTCTTTGTTCCATATGATGTAGCTCAAAGTGCTTTCAGGATGAACAAACCGTTCAATCAACCGATAAGCAGGTAGATAAAACCGCTCGTATTGAATCTGTAGCATGTCGGACCGACGCATCTTCTTCTCGCGCCTCCTATCCATTAGCGCTGAGATTGATATGGAGAATCCTGAGGTCAAGATTCCTGATAATACAGTTTGCCATACAGAACCAGCCAATCCCCATCCCTCCACCTTGCAATATTGCAAAATGGAATTTCGATGGAGATCAGCTTTTTTCCTTGTAAAAACTATCTTGTTAACGTCTTTTATGACGCGTTTTACCGCCTCGACGTGCTTTCGTCGTTTGAGGTTGACACGCGCCCTGACCCGCCATACCGATACACGCCGCTGTACGAAGATGTACCTCTATATCCGCCGCCGCTCCACATCGGCAAGAAAATAGGATAGCCACCGTCATTATTGTTGCCTGCTTATTGCGCCGACTCGTACGCGTTCATCGCATCGGTAAACGCCTGGCCAACGTCGCCCTGGAGCAACGCTTGGCTCACCTGATCCGCAGGCTCAACCTTGCCGTTCTGATAGGCGAAGTCGATGTCGAAGTCGTGGTCGAAACGGTTCTGGACAATTACGGTATCACCGAACGTGTAAGGGCGAAGGTACACGGTGTCACCCACGTCATTTCCAAGGTTTGGAGAAAATTTTCGATGGTCTCGTGATTGTGAGGGATCGGGTACAACAGCACCGCCTTATACGCTGCGGTTACTTGTGGCGTGAGTTTGGGTTTCGCAGATGTTGTGTCGTTTGCCGTTCCAGACAACGTGGCAGTGGAACATCCCGTTAAAAGGAACGCCGTGGCGGTGAGCAACGCGGCCACCTTCGATCTTGACATGTGCATCCCTCCCAATAAGACGGGGAATGCACGACAAAAAACCGCCCTGCATCGTTTGCAGAGCGGCTGCGATCATTCTTCAGCCGAGCGCCGCAAGAAGTCGCCTGACATGATCAGGCGTTTCCGGTTCCAGGTTAAAGCAGCCAACAGCAGAACGGCTGGAGTCTTATAAACTTCCAGTACAGGCTTCTTCAAACGATTCGACGAGCTGACATGCCAGCAACTCAGAAATTTTCTCTTCTGAGCACTCCAACGCGACCAGGTTCGTGTAAGGAGACACGTAGACAAGGACTCCGAATTTACCCAATTCGTGGATTTGGGATTTGTTCTTGACTATCACGAGAAACTTGGGCATTCACGCATCACCCGGCTCATAAGAGACGGTGTCTTTGTTGTAATGCCTTCTCGTTTCCAACACGTTCGAATTCTCCTGTTCCTAAATGCGGAAGTTTGTTTGTCGTGTACTCATGCAAAGGACAGATCGCTCGAATTGTTGGATCTGAAAAGAGCCTCGGCGCATCCTTGATACGAAAGAACATCCACCACTCGGCCAACGGCATCCACGTTAACATTTCGCACGGATCCGCCTGCGCAAGGAGGAGTATGTGTTTTCCGTTGTCTTTCGCTGTTTGGATTCCACTCACAAGCGCGTCCCGAGTTTCGGTATCATGAACATGGTCAACCACGATGGCTGCACACGAATCTGACTCCAAAATTGAGGCCAACTCCGCAGCGTCTTTCGCGTACATATCCCAATACACAATATTGTTGGTTCCAAACCACTGTTCGCCGATCTCGTCCAGGTGTGTTTGCGCCCAGTGACTCTTGCCAGATTGGGCATCCCCAAATGCCACCGTAAATGTTCCGCGTGAGTTCACCATACGGATCACTCCCTCAAAAATCACTTCCACACACACGTGGTTTGCATGACAAAAAACGAGCCGCCCCACCACACGGCAGGGCGGTGCCTATCACTCATCCCCTTCATTGGCTATAATACTTTCATGCCATTTTGAACTGCCATCCGCAAAATTTCATCGTACGAAACCTTTCTCCCGGCCCCTAAGCTGCCGCAGATAACCATTCGTTCCTTTGTCTCGCCTCCTAAGATTGGATCTCTTTGTGTGCCATGCTCGTGCTCCGTAGCACCTTTCGAGCATAAATTGCGGGGTTCGGTCATTTTGCATCGCCTCCTCAACAAAGAGGCGTTTGCAGGGCAAAAAAAGCCGCCCCACCACTTCGGCAGGGCGGCTTCCTCATTGCGCTACGCGATGTTGCCCATCGTCCAGATTCGCCAATGTCCACATCCGCGCCTCGATTCGTTCTCGAAGGACGCGGCTGATCTCTTCGCGTAACACTACCAGGACGGTCTCTTCGTCGACATTCGAAACTTTCGCCATCACCGCTTTGACGGCAGGCACCACCAAACCATAGAGCTCCCGGTCCAACTCGTATCGAATCGTCGCGACGGCAAATCCAATGTCGAAAAAACACCCCCTGGAGATTTTCTGCAGCGACATGGCTCGTTCTGCCAACGCCATCACAGCCACCTTGGTCTCGTCCGGGTGTTCGTTCGCAAACTGAGCCGTCTTGGACTTCGATCCCAGCATCTCGATTCTCCGCAAGACCGCCGGAACAATGTCGCTCTCAACAAACCGAAGGGACGGCTCAACTGCGCCGTCTTCGAGGAACGCGTTGGTCTCGCGCCAGACCATCTTGGCTAACTGATTAAGAATCCCTTGGGGCACGACACGGCCTGTGAGTTCCGACAACGTACGCATGGCAAATCGTCCCGCAGCTCGCGCTTCGAGACGACGTTCCTGCTCGTAGAAATCGTAAGCGCCCATCAGCGGTCCCTCCGGAACATCAGGACATTGTTCGACTTGACGCCTTCGCACTTCTTCGCAAGGTTCGTCAACGCCTCAGCAGTCACATAGAGCACGGACACAAAGTGATCCCGAACTTCGTCTGAGACGGATTCCGGTTCCCAAACCGCAAGCATGCCCGCGACGTCTTGACGCACCTCGTACAGCTTGGATTCGAGATTACGCAGCGCGGCATAGCTCGCTTCGGAATTCCCCGCCGACTCGAAGGTCTTCTCCAATCGCTGGCGCGCAAGGCGTTCCTTGATCGCCTCGTCCTCCGCCTGACGTTTGGCTTCCAACGCGGCGGCCTTCTCTTTGCGAAGCTTGTCTGCAAGACGCTCCTGCTCCGCGAGTGACGCTTTCAGTTCGTCATTCTGCTTACGCAGATCGTCGAGCGCCCGCTTGATCTCCTCTGACACAACCTCGATGCGCGGCCGCTCAGCCAGTTCCCGCCGCGCCTGTTCCAACTCGCGCTGCGTGTCCTCCAGCGCCGCTCGAAGCGCAGCGGGTTCGTCTTTTGCCGCTTCAATTTCGCGGGTAAGTCGCTGAAGCGAGCCTTCCAGTTCGCGTACCCGCTTTTCTGCAGCTTCCCGCAAACGACGTTCCTCTTCGATCTGACGACGGATCTCCTTTGCTTCTGCAACCGTGCGCTCGCCAATGGCCTCGCCAAAGGCTTGAAATAACGCGCGTTGCTCATCGGGCGTCAGATGGGCAAGCTGTTCTGCGGCGGTTGTGCCGAGTTTGCTTGCGGACACGAGAGTTTGGAGTTCTGGAATCAGATCGTTAAGCTTCAGCAATCTCGGTAAGTGCGCAGCATCCGTTCCCACAGCCTCTGCGATGTCCTTGCTCGTCTTGGGGGATTCACCATTTTGGTTAACCCTCGAATACTGATTGACGCCGCGGTGTACTCCCCAATACTCCTTGAGGAACTTCGCCCGCTTCGCCTTCCGGATCGGATCATCGTCCTGGCTGCGCCGTTCTTCGTTGTCCGCGATCAGCAGATATTCCGCTTCCTCCGGTGGCACGTCGTAGATCACAACGGGCACTTGCTCGAATCCGAGCTCCCTTGCGATCCGAAGTCTCTGATGTCCGGCGATCACTGTGCCGTCCGGCGTAATCTTGAGCGGATCGCGGATACCGTGGGTGGCGATGCTCCGCTTGAGTTCCTCGTACTTCTCGCCATCAATATCGGCGAAGTACTCGGCGTTCTTGGGGTGTGGCTTGAGACGGTCAATGTGGATTGTGCTCATAAAAAAATCCCCTCCTACTGGAGGGGTGTTTGCACGACAAAAGAAGAGCCGCCCCACCACACTGGCGAGGCGGCTTTGCTGATTTAATTACTGACCTAACGCCCCATACCCCGGCGCGACGTGCAGCGACGGATCCGCGTACGTCACGACGTTCTGCCAAGCCTGCTGCGGTTGTTGACTCTCGGCTCGTTGAACCAAGCTGTCGTTTCCGAGGCGCGTGAACCAGTACGCAGGCCACCCGAACGTGCTCGCAACGTTTTGCGCCGTCACGGTGAAGCTCCCCGCATCCGTGTTCACCGTGATCGTGAACGAGATATGCGCGCCTTGCGCGAACGCCGTCGCCGGATCCGGGCTCAAACTCCACGCCGCGAGTTCAGGCTGGCCGTTCAGGTACACGCCCTTCGGCACATCCGTCCAGCAACTGAACACTTCCGTGGCAGCCGGAGGTGGTTGGTCGAGACCCAGCAGATTGGTGCCCTGCGTCTGCAACGTCTCCGAATTGATAATGAGCGGCTTCGTCCACGTGATGCTCCCACCATCAGGATTGGTCATTGTGAACGTTACCGTGCCGCTTTGCGGCAGCGCATGCGGAGACCCTTGCCACACGTACCGGAAGCCAAAGCCTGCATCCGGGCGAACCCACACGGTTGGGGTCTGCTGGCCAATCGGCGGTCCGTAAGTGTGGAACGTGATGCCGTTGATCACAACGTTGCTCGAAATCTGATTCGCGTTCGGGCCGCCCACTTCCGTTCCCGTAAAACCATGCTGTTGGAAGTAGGTACAAAACAGCCCCGGACACTGCACCGCATCCCACTCACTCGACGGCACCGGCAACCACATGTTTTGCGGCGTGCCAGGATCATACGACAGCCCAGAAATTTGGCCGTTGTTCACAGTGTGCGTGTAGACCTTCGATTCCTGAGTCGTATGATCCACACACTGCCACGAGTTGGTCTGCGGATCGTACTGCGGCGTCGGATCGTTGCGGATCCACGTCAACTCCTCATCGCCGTTGCCAAGGCTCACCCATTGCACGTTGGAATCATACGGTTGACCGCAATTGGGCGGCGGAGGTGGAGTGGGTTGATTCCAAGTGACGTTCACGGTGTTAGACTGATAGGCATTGTTGATGTAGGAACTGTGATCCGGCGAATATACCGTCACATACGCGATGAACGTATCGGTCCCGGCACTTTGTGACGCATATTGCGTCGTATACGTGGAGCTCCATGAACCGCCGAGCCACTGGCCCGTTGTTTCGTTGAAGATCTTCAACCACATGTTATTGGGCTGCCATCCGCTCACGACAGTTGCTGTGAGTGTGGTAGCCTGCCCAACATTCAACGAAGTCGGATTGGCTGACAGAGCAATTTGAACCTGTTGTGTCCATGTTACTGTAACCGGATTGGATTGAGCAAGAAATTGGTATTCATTGGTCCACGACGGACTTATCTGGGCGATGTATGTCTGTGACTCAGGAGAAGGTTCACTAACCCACGCCTCAATTGTAACGTTGTTACCCGTTGTAATAGAACGATTGAGCTCCTGCCCGGTACTCTCATCCCAAATGACAAGGTAATCGCCGGGAGGCACATAAGGAGCTGTAGCTGTTAAGATTGACACTTGTCCTACGTTCAGACTCGTAGGATTTGCTGTGAGTGTCGGTGCCAGAATCGGTGTCGGAATAGGCGTCGGGGTGGGTATCGGTGTAGGAATGGGCGTTGGACCAGGCGAAGGAATCGGCGGTGTGCCTCCGCCCCCATTGTTATTGCCCCACGTCACCTGCACCGGAGACGAAGTGGCTAGGACTTGCAACGTTGCACCGTCCAAGAGTTCGGCAACATACGTGTCCGTCAGTGGCTGATTCGAGACGGCGGTCGTCGATGCCGTCGGTGCATCATATCCGCCCTCATACTGATTAAACCGCCCTTGCAAAGTCCCTGCGTTGTCCTGATCGTTGATCACGATCCAGTAGCTGTGCCCATTCGGCAAGCCGTTGTAACCCACGCCGTACGCCTGCGCGTTCAGCGTGACCGACTGCCCGACGGTGGGATTCGTATTGGAGGCCGTCAGCGTGATGCTGTACTGGCCGGATCCGCCACCGCCTCCAGTGCCACCATTGCCGGAAATCGTGAAACTGGTCGTGACCGGCCCCGAAATGCGATCCACACCGTCCGAGACCCAGGCACGGGCAACATAATTCCCCGGCGTCAGATTGCTGGCGGAAAACGTGTCGGTGAAGTACCCTTGTGTCCCGTATTCCGCCTGCATCTGGCTCATATCACTGGAACCCGTTCCGGCCAACCACTGTGTTTGACCAGTAGTCGTATTGGTGATTTCCACCGCATCGTAGTGATATGTCGCAAGCTGGCTGTACAGGTATACGGCCGTGTGGAAAGTCAAGGTCACGCTGTTCCCTTGGACCGATGCGGACAGACTTTGCGCCACTGGCCAGCGCGATGTGGCGATGTGGAACGTCGAACTGTACCGGGTGTACGTTTGCCCGGTCGTCGGATCGTAGTACGTACCGATGGGCATCAACGTACTGTTGTCGCTGGTAAAGATCGCGCCCGACTCGTTGACGAGATAGGAGAAGGGGAGGAGCTCAGTGGTATCGTGATTGTAGATGTCTTGCAAGTCATAGAGATACTGTTCTGCTCTCGACACCGCAAAATTCGGATTCCCGCCCAACGCACTAGCCACGGATTGCGCTTCACCGGGATAAATCCCGAGGTACCCCAAGCCGTTGCCGACATTCGCGTACTGGGTATCCGCTTGAATTAGGTCGTTAATTGACCATCCAGCGCCGTCTGTCGCGCTTACTTGCGCTATGTTCATGTAAGGTGAGTTTTGGAGGTAACCCCAACCAGGGTAGAGATTACTTCCAAATATTTTATAAAGATCACCCCCTCGAATTTCGTAGGCGCTGTCTTGCGGCACGTATACAATTGCGCCGAAGTTGTCCGCCCAAGCGCTCGGCGAATGGACAAGGATAGCACCAAGCATAGTGGTCCCAGCCAACGCAACACGTGCCGCCTTCCAGCTTCGAAGTTGCACGGTTACATCCCTCCCTTCTATTCCATGCGGGGTGTAAGGCAAAATAAAAAAACGCATTCCAGAGGAATGCGCGGTCGTCGGAAGTATGAGGTGCATGATACGTGTTGTCAGGATATGTAATCAGACGAAACGGACGGTAGCCCCGCTCCGTAGCTGACACTATATCCTGTAACGAACGTATGCTTAGCCCGATCCGCCCCACTCACACTGACATTAAACCCAGCCCCGTCGTTTTGGAATGTCAAGGTTACTCCCCCCTGCAATGGAACGTTCCATCCGTTCACATACCCATAACCCCAATAGGTTTCTTTGGCCGGGTTCGGAACAACCACCGCATAAATCACATTGGTTCCCGAAGCATTAGGCAGATCCACATGGACGGTCTTACCGTCGCCCCAAACCTGGATTCGGTCAAAGAAATACGTCGCCTGCGCCAAATCCTGCTGGAAGGTTTCATTTGTATATCCCGTGGCATTATCTATTGCAATCACCGAAAGCGGTGCATGCAACGTGTATACGCCGTTTTGTTCCTTGTATCCGTACAACCACCACTGGAGATTACCCAATACCGTTTGCGCCTGTGCGGTTGTCAGTGCAGTGTTCGAATCCGTGATGCCTGCACCTTGGAACAAATCATTCTGTGACGCCCAAGTAAATGGATCATCCGAAGATTGAAAGCTTAAGAATTTCTCCACATTCCCAACGTCCGAACCCGAAGATGTGGGCACCGCAAACGCCGCCCACTTTGCAAGCCATGTGGCGACCTGGTCCGCCGTCACCTGGCCATTGGGATTGGGCATCGTCGCTCCCACTTGTGCCATCGTCGGATGAGCTACCACATGTCCAACCAGCGGATGATTAGGATTGAACATCGGCAGGGAATTAAACAACTGCCACATGGCATTTGCCATCGCCTGCTGCGTCTCATACACAGGCCCGCTGGCTGCGCCACCACTCGACGACTGACCAGACCCGTTTGTCGAGTTGGATACCGTCATGTTCCACTCCGTGCCGTTCCAACTCGTTTGAACGCCCATGTAGCTCAGTGCCTGTTGGAGGTAATAGACGGGCACGAATGTCGTGACCACGCCACGGGAACCTTCGTCCAGATACGCAATCCTCGGCGCATACGTCACCGGCTTACCATTGATCTCAATAACCATCGTGCCGCTCGTGATGGGTACAGCTTTCACCGCGCTCGGATCGTTCACCGTCATGCCGCTTGGCGTCGTCAGATTCAGCACACCCTTCGTGCCGTCCCACGATGCCTTCACACCGATTTGACCGAGCGCCTGGTAGATATACCAGATCGGAAGGAACGCCGTCACCTGACCGTTCGAGCCTCCAAATGGATCCTGCGCCGCGATATGTGACGGCGTCGACAACGGCTGCCCGTTCACTTCCACGATGCTGGGATAGTACGTATACGTCGCTTTCTGAGAACTTTGCGTGCTGGCCCAAACCAGCGGCGCGGCCGCAAGCACCCCCGTCGCAGACAAGGCCAAAGCCGCCTTCCAAGCATTCATTTTCATCGTGATCAACCTCCTCATCCTTAAGCTCGATGTATGGCAACGCGCGTTTCGTGTCATCCAAATCTATCCTTGCCGTCAGTATAATCCATACCCTTACATTGTGTCAACCATATTATTGATTTTAAGGATTGTATTTGGTTCTCTAATCACAGGATCAACAGCCGATCGCGTTCCTTCTTACCTCATGCCCACAGTCACGTTTACACGCCTGCCCAACGGTCGATACTGAAACCGAGCGCATGCAGCTTCCATTCGTCTGAACCATCTCCCCGCGCTTCCCCGCACCGCTCGGTGCGGGGATTTTTGTGATCGCGGATTCACTCACTGTCGGGTACACCGCCAGACAGCTTCACGGGTCACGAAGCTTGTATACTCATCAGCATCAATGGGTTATACTGAACTCAAGCAATCCGTTGTCATTCGATTCTCACTGACCTCTTCACCTAACCCACCCGCACCTCTAGGTGCGGGCTTTTTGTCCTTCAACCGAATCGACAAGGGCAAGATTTCAGCATCGTAAGACAAGGATCGACAACGCGAACTGGACTAAGCTCAGCTTAGGCCGACACGCTCCATGCTCTTGGTGCTGTTCTGTAGCCCCTTTCCGACCGCCCCGGACCCCAACCACTTTGCCCCATACGGTATGGAAGGAACCGGGGCGAGGGAACTAGGTGTAAGAGTTGCATGCGTGGCGTGAAACGGTCGGGCGATGAAGGCCAGCGGACGATAGAGGCACCCTCCATTTTCCACACGACCTCCCTGCACGCAGACGGTGGTGCAGGGAGGTCGTCGCATCTGGACAAGAATTCGACACTCAAAGACAACGTCCGACCTCTCGCTACGATCTAGACTATCCATGTGGCGACACGCACTTGCCTGAGGCTGGCCACGATTCGGCTCCTTTCGCGCGCCCCGGCCATTCATCCACGGCCGGGGCGAAATCGTGTTGTTGTGAGTCTTGGCAACAGTGACGAAACGTCGTATCATCGTGTTAGGCCAGCGATGATGGTAAAGCGGTTGGTTTCGCAACGATTACCCCCAAAGCACTTCCCCTGCATCAATGAGCACGATGCAGGGGAGCTTGTTTTTGAACGCCTCAATGAATCTCAATGAATGCGTAGCACTTTTCTGATCCATTTTACCAATGCTTTGTAACCATTCGCCAACAACCAGATCAAGGGAATTGTGAGGAATAGAGGCCACAGCATCAGTATGGCCATTCGAATCATGCCCTTAACATTCTCAATACCTTCGATAACATCCGCAATCAGCATAACAAGTAGGCCAATAACCACATAGCCAGCGACAACGAACCACGGACTCATGCCAACCCGCCTTTCCACCTGGACACGAATCGCATGACAAACCGCCAAATTCACCTACCACCTCGAAAACGAGCTCAAGCGCGCCATCATCCTGAATCACGTGAAAGACGCCGCCTGATGGTTTTCATCTATCTCCAGATCAATTCCCTAATCGCCTCAGACATCCGAATGCCCCAATCTGCAAAGGTGGGATTGAGCAGAAGCCATACGCCGCGATCCCCTTTGCTGTACATCACCACGCGTCCGTCTTCTCGAGCAGACTCTGTCCATCCCATCGCAGTCAATTTCCTTGTCATTTCGTCAATCAGCACACGCCGCAATGTGATCACGTCGTCCAAGGGTACCGTTACTGTTCCGTCCCTTTCTATCCGCGCTTTGCAGGCCAGTCTCAGTGCCAAGATCTCAAGCTCTGTCATGCCTAACCACCCTTATCGTGGCCTTCGCCCCAACGAACCGCACAGTTCTCAACACCGCCAACAGCCCGCGTACTGCTCGAGGTCCAGCCGCATCCATTTCGGCCACGACATCGACCGGATGCGCTGGAACACCCGTTGGCGCTCCCGAGCCGAACGATCCATCTCCCGCAACTGCGCCAAGAGCAGACGACGATGAGCACGGTACTCCTCGATCAGTTCCTGCATCGTGGTGTCGGACACATACATAAAGAAAAACCCCCTTTCTACTTAGAGGGGGGTTGTAAGACAAAAACCGCATTCTGAGATGATACGATCACCGCGCATGTTCATCGAACGGCCGCTTGCTGCGCCTGATGCGCTACCCAATCCCCATTCTCGACTCTCGCGTATCCATCCACCCGCCGCTTCTTCATGCAATACACCCATCCGCGTAGCCCATTTGCGGTGTCTGAAACGATCGCCCGATCGTAAAACCTCGGATAACTCTCCAGCCGATCGAGCCGCGCAAGACCCTCGTCTGTCACCCTGACCCACTCGCCCGTGACCACGCCGTCCTCCTCCAGCGACACCGCCGGGAACGGCCCGAGGTCATACATCGCGCCGCGGATTTGGCCTTCGCCAAGATCCGCCACCAGATACGGTTCCATCACCGCTCGATTGGGCTGGCCCTTTCGCAATGTGCCATACACAAACACCGTATGCATGCCCATGCACATACCCCCTCCCTAACGCGATTCTAGTTCCAATTCTAATATCAACCTGTATATGGGTCAATAAAACACCCAATCCAGATTCTATTGAAAGTCTGGGATCTTCGTGATAGGCTTGTATTGGGAGGGAAACCCTCTCCTTGCACCCCCTTTGTCGAAAGGGGGTGAGAGGGATGTGGCAGCACATTGCTGTGATGCTCGTAGCGGTGGGCTGGAGCCTTGCCCGAATCGGGCATGCGCTTGCAGACATCCTGCGGGCCTTAAACGGCAATCCCCGCCCAGGCCGCAATCCGAAGGCGGGGAAGCCACATCAACCTCGCAGGAGGGGTTAACCCTCCTGCTATGTTCATGATTATCTTACCACATGGGGCAATATGCGTCTACGGGCCTAAGCTCGCGACAGGATTCGAACCTACAACAGGTCGCTTACAAGGCGGCTGCTCTGCCTGTTGAGTTACACGGGCATGACAAAGGCCCGGCGCTCATGAAACACCAAGCCCAAATGCCCCCTGCAGGGGATTGACCTCGCACGATACGTAGCGGGGTCTGAACATAACTGCGGAAACTCCGAAAGCATGAGCGAAGCCCAAGCGGGCGGTCGGCGGAGGTTGGGGGACCGAAACCGACCGGACGCCCTGCGGGCTGGACAAGAAAAGAAATTTTTGAGGAGCCCAAAGATGATCTTGACCTAGGCAACCCTAATTATAGCACATCTGTTGAAGAAAGACCATAGAAACACCGCACAATCGATGTCAACTTTTGTCGCCCACTCTTAGGTACTACTCATCGCGAGTTGCCTCCACACAGTATAAACACGTGCTACACCTTGAGCTGGATCGTGAACCCAACGACAAGCTGCGCCCACCGTGATTGGCAAATATCGATAGCACCAGAGCACCCATCGCACACACAAAACCGCGCGGTGGCGACGCTGCACGTTTTGCTCCTGCCACAAAAGCTTGCCTCCAACGATCGGATACCAGAAGCACGCGATCCAGAAAACCAACGGTGTGTATTTGACGTATCGTATGTCTCGATACGTCAACTGCAACCGAACCGCGATCCCCACCATCAGCGCGCAGGGAACGAGCACTGCGGCCCATGTCGTCACAAAACGAAGTCCCATAGATCCGTGACCTCTCAGACCAGAACTTCATCATGTTTGCAAGTTCGCATTATTCACCAACATTTTCGCCTTCCGCCTCAGCCGCTGCACCGCATTGTCCACCGCCTTGTATCCGCATCCCAACATCCGCTGGATCTCCGCGTACGAGTGCCCTTCGACCCGCAACCGCCACACCTCGCGCTCGAGCTCCGTCAATCTCAGCCCCCAATGCCGCTCTGCCCATGCCACGAGTTCCTCTGGACCCGCACTTGGCGGTGGCCCAAACACCATATCGTCCACGCTCGGTGCCGCGCGATCGACGAACACGTCCAGCACCGTGCGCTCCGCGTCCTCGATCCATGGGCACTCCGCATCAAGCGACAGCGCCGTCAAGTGCGAGACATGCTTCTGTCGCCGCGCCATCTTTAGTGCCGCCTGGATCTCACGCATGACGCACATCTTCGCGAACGCCCGAAACGGCACTTTGCCACGAACATCGTAGTCTCGTATGGCCTCCCAAAACCCGATCCACGCGTGCTGCATCAGGTCCTCGCGGTCGGCTCCTGGTATCCAGTAGTTTCGAATCCAGCTCCGGATTCTGGCATGGAACTCGCGATAGAGCGCCATGAAAGAGTCCTGGTCACCGCGTTTTGCCGAAAGTACCAATGTCGTGTCCATCACGAAATCGCCCCCGATAGTGAGGGAGGTGCAGGGCAAGAGCGCATTGACGAATATCCTCGATATGGTACACTTAAGCTGAAAAGAGCGCCGGAGGTCGCGACTCCGACGCTCGGGCACCGACGCCTGGGCAGTGTCCTCAAGGCGAGCAGGTGACCGCCCCAATGATTGATCGGTCATTTGCGTGTTATGGCAAGAACCAGAGCCTCCAAGACGAAGGCGTCAACGGGTCTCGAATACGAGGCCCGTTGACGTTTCTATTAGACGGTCATCTTATCAGTAACCAGGTCGAGGGCTTCTCGTAGCGATAGATCCGCTCCCGCCATCGCCTCATCCGACACCCCGTAGTACAGATGCACAATGCCCCCTTCGACCCATGCGCCACACGAGAACACCACGCCGCCGAAGAAGCCGTTGAGTTCATAAGGCGCCTCGGGCTTCAGTATCGGTTCCGTGGACCGCGCAATGAACTTCGACGGATCCTCCAGATCGAGCAGGCACGCCCCCATCGCGTATTCGTTTTTCTCGTTGGCGCCGTGGTACAGCACCAGCCAGCCCTTGTCTGTCCGAATCGGCACCGCGCCGCCTCCGACACGCGCACCGTCCCACATACCGGGTCTCCTACCCATCAGCCGCCGATGTCGGCCCCAGGTCTCCAGATCCAGCGACGACGCGAGCCAAATGTCCAGATCGCCCATGCTCTTGGGCGCGGGTCGATGCAGCAGATAGTACCGCCCGCCGATGCGCTCCGGGAACAACACCACGTCCTTGTTCTCCGGCGGCAGGATGAGTCCGAGCCTTTGAATTTCGCGAAAGTCCCGCGTTACGGCGAGTCCCACCGCGATGCCGTACTCGGACACGGCGGTGTACGTGATGTAGAACACGCCGTCGATCTCCGTGACCCGCGGGTCTTCCATGCCGAACGCCTCATACGGCGTCTCGGGGGCAAGAAACGGTCTCTCCTCCACCGTGAAGTGCCGACCGTCTCGGCTTCGCGCCAGCCGAAGGTGCGACATCGATGTGAGCCACACCGGTTCAAGCGTGTCCTTGTGCCGCACGGCGCGGGGATCCGACAAGTCGAAGCGTGGATCCTTGCGACTGATACGATGGACTTCGACAGACTTCCGTTCGGCGTTGTAGATGGGGACGCCCACAGTGTCCTCGTCGGCAACGGCCTGCTCCGCGACGCGTAACACGAGAATCGTCTCTCCTTGGTACCGCGCCACGCCTGCGTTGAACGCGCCGATGATCTTCATGTCAGGATGAGAGGGTGGAACGTCGCGAGGCGTGATCAGGGGATTTTCGGGATAGCGAATGGCGGGCATAATGGATTCCTCCCATACGAGTGGATTCGTCTCCACCGATGGGTGGATTGTACGACAAACAAGCCGCGAGTGACGTCGCTTACCACTCGCGGCCCAAAATTTCTTTCAATTCTTCTCGAACCTCTTGTTCATGCTCCTTCCACGCGCCCGCCACATCGCGAATGCTTCGGCGCGGACCTCGTCGCCCTGCCCGCCGTAGGCTCAGCAGTTCTTCCTCCAGATCAACGTCCAGTCCATACGCGCGAAAGTCCTGACCAAACGTCTCAAGCGTGTTTCGCAACGATTTCAGCATTTCATAGTACGCGTTCACAGCACCACGTTCGTAATCGTTAGATGGTTGGCGCGCTCGTTTTCGCTGATGCCGTCGCGCATTTTTCAACATCTGTCGAACCCATTCTTGCAGAAGAGTTTGCTCGAACGACATGTAATCGCCTCCTTGACTTTGCCCTCCATCCCCCTCTCCGGCGGAGGTGCAGTCCATGCCCATCCGTCGCTCTTATCTCCAATGGCCCGGCGGCAAATCCCACATCGTCTCCGCCCTACGCGCGTTCCTGCCACCCGGCCGTCGGCTGATCGAGCCTTTCGTCGGCGCGAGTTCGGTGTTTTTGAACACTGACTATCCCGAATATCTACTCGGCGATGCCAATCCAGACTTGATCCTCGTGCATCGAACACTACAGGCTTATGGCGAAGCCTTTATCGGCGCCTGCCGTGAACTGTTTGTGCCTGAGAACAACGCGCCAGAACGGTACTATGCGCTCCGCCAGGAATTTAACGCCACTCAAAACCTATGGCGGCGAGCAATTCTCTTCGTTTACCTCAATCGACACGGAATCCATGGCCTCATGCGCTACAACCGCCGCGGCGCTTTCAACACTCCGTTCGGCTATCGTCGGAAAATCTATTTCCCAGAAGCAGAGATGCGCCTGTTTGCCGAGCACGCCAAACGCGCCTCGTTCGTCCACGCCGACTTTCGCGACCTGATGTCTCAGGCGCGTCCTGGCGACGTCGTCTACTGCGATCCACCCTATGTGCCACTGTCCGACACCGCGAACTTTACCGAATACGCGCCGGGCGGCTTCTCGTGGCATGACCACATGGCGCTGGCTGGATATGCGCGTGAGCTCGCTCGCCGCGGTGTGACCGTGGAGATCTCGAATCACCGCACGCCAGCAACCGAATCCCTCTATCGAGGTGCCCAGCTCGTCTCCGTCCGCGCGCCGCGCAATATCGGAGTCCAACATCGACAGGCCGCCCGTACAGCCGAGGAGATCCTGGCGATCTTTTGGCCACCCTAATTTGCCAGGTGCGAAGCAATTGTCGACTGCGATCCGCCTCGAATCACCGCATGCCAGTGGCGATGCCCAGCGTCATAGCCTTTCGACGAGAACCCACAACTTGCTGGGTCCTCAAGGGACCTGGCAAAATCGTTCGCCGCAAACTTCACACGGCTTTCAGATAACGTGCCTCAAAGCGCAGTACCGTTTCGACTTCTGCTGGTGTGATTCCATAGTCCTTGGCAATATCGGCGATACTGTCACCGGCTTCCCAGCGTTCCCAAAGAACATCCGTTCGGATACCTTGTCTGGAAATGACCGGTCGCCCGCCCCCCATTCAGGCGCTATTCGAATTCCGACATCACGTCCAAGAGGCCACCATGCGGACACACGGCCATCGTGGTAGTCCATATTGATAAGCAACGTCAAATACGCTCTCCCGCAGAAATTCCATTTTGGTCTCCTTTATCACGCGCCATCCGCCTGTACGAAATGCCCAACTTGTGAAAGGGCGTGGAATCCGCAACGCCTTCTCGCATTCGACAACCACGCGCCTTATGTCCCGAAACAACAAGCCATGCTTTCTGAATTCACCCACAATCAGGACTTCAATCAAATCCTCAAACGTCGCACCATCCGTGCGCGAACGTTGTAACCATCGACTTGCCGTGCCCGGCATAACACGGGTCAGTCGATCGACTTCGGAAAGCGTGTAAAGCGGATAGTCTCGCATGGCCATGCCCTGCGTTTCCTCCTCAAGCCCTCTCGGTTGACGCCCTAATGGTGATGTTTTACATTCGTTTCGAGTGCAAGCTCAATTTTCCGCTCGTGCACGTGTGTACACGAGGCCCCGCCGCGAAACACCTGTTGGATGTGCCGCAGCGGGGCAGACAGCTTCTTTATATCCAATCACTGTACCTAATCCCTGAAACAAGTTTAGATCAGATCTTGCTCAATACATTTGTGAGGATTCACCATTATCACTTTTCCAACTCTTGCAAGACCGCCAACTTCCAACGAATCGCGTACTTCGTTGTTGATACGTTCTTGTCGGGATGGAACACCTCAACCGGCAACAACTTCGCGTACGGTTTTCCTACCTTTGTAAGCCGCTACCGTCCTAGGTGTCTCGTCCCGCCGTTTCAGCCGCTCGCATGCCAGCATCCGAATGACACGAAAGTACCTTTTGTCGAGGGATCTGCTTTTCCATTGCCTCTGCTCGAACTCCATGCGAGATGTATGGTAAGTGTCTCGCCATTAACAAAACGCGCCACCCTACATGTAGGGCGACGCGGCAGCAAAGGTAGAGAACATCTAAAATATCAGGGAAACTCGCAACGTCACCGTACGCTTTACTCGCCAACGTCCGCTTCGAATTGAACGCCACCATTTTCAATGGTCGATCTTCCGTTGTTCGACCTCAGAGTTTGGATTCGCCCGACGATCGCGTCGACGACACGTTCCAAATTGTCGCGTATTTCGTGTTCCCAAATGTGCAAAACGTCCCACCCCATTGTTTGGTACTGGTTGAGCACCTTTTTGTCTCGTTCCATGTTGCGCTTTATTTTATTACGCCAAAACTCGATGTTGCTTTTTGGGATCCTTCCGTGTTTAGAACATCTGTCCCAGAAACAAGAATCAATAAAGATATCCAATTTCACCCTCTTTATTGCAATGTACGGTTTTCCGGGAAGATCTTTCGCATTGACACGGAATCGAACGCCCTTGGCCCATTCCGCTCGACGCACCATCAACTCGAGCGACGTGTCTTTCGCTCGAACTGCCCGCATAATTTCGCTTCGATGTTGGCGTGAAACATTGTCGGTCATGGCGAGCACCCATGTCAACGGACCCTTTATCGGCGCGTATCCGGTTGCCAGTTTCTCAAAAACTCTTCAACGGCTTGAACTATCTTCTCGAGGCTTTCGGCGTTCGGTGTTAACCTGTCGGCCCAAACTCTCCCAGGATGTACGGTATCCCACCTCGAACGCTGTTGCGAATATCTTCCGCTCCCAGGATCGTGGTTCCCGAACCCATCGAGAACTTGATTCCATACCGGCGAAAAGCGTTGAATCAAAAGTGATTCTCCTAGCGGTATCCAAATGTCGTCTACCACGAGGTATCTGCAATAAAAGCCTTCAATATCGAGGTTACGCGCTTGCTTTATTGACTCGGCGTGTTCGCATAGCCGTCTATATAGGACTTGGCCGGGAGGAATGTCCAGTCCGAAACCGCCTTTTCTCGCACCAGGGGGGACCGCTTTACCCACGTATATCGGAGCTTCAAAACGTCCGTTTCGGTTACGCTCCGCGATTTTTTGATACAGAGAAAAGTCCCCGGTGTAGTAGATGGCGTAGATACCCGCCCCCTCGAACGGTTCGGGAGGCGGCAACTTCGAGATAGGACGTTCCAAAAGCGCATCGCTGACGCTGATGGCGAGATTCCTTTTTTCAAGCGGATTATACGGCTTTTCCTGCATCAGCGACACTCCATTCAAGACGTGTTCTGATGTCTTTAGTGATGAAATGAGCCAACCGTACCGGAACTGCGTTCCCCAATTGGCGCATGCTCTCCGTCCAAGACCCGCTAAACACGTACTCGTCCGGGAACGTCTGCAAGCGCGCGCTCTCCCGCACCGTGAAATAACGTACGGTGCCATCCGGTTTCACAAGCATGTTCTCTCCGCCGGGAACGCCGTGATCCCCGGCTTTTAGGGTTTTCGCAGGCTCATCGAGCGGACTTCCGGTGTGTCCCGGATAAACTCGGGCTCCGGGATTAAAACGATGGTTGGGTACGCCGCAGTCTTGTTCGCTTTCCGGATCGGGAAGACCGGAAATGGCGTCGCGCACAGTAACCCACGGAGCGCCCTGTATTAGTCTTAGTCCCATCCGAAGACTTTCGATTCTCTTTTTGAGTTTGTCGGGAATGTCAGGACGATGTTTTTTCGCAACCCGGTGCCGTTCCCAATATTCCCCCGTAACCCATTGATCGTAAAGAAGGGCGTCGAAAGAATGCGTTGGATTGGGAAACGACCATTCGATGTTCAAATCACTTCGGAAGCCGACAATAAACACCCGTTCCCTTTTTTGAGGTACACCGTAATCCGCAGCGTTAAGCAAGCGGAACACCACACGATAAGAAAGGCCGTGGTAGCGACCTTTGGTGTGTTGCTGTTCCAAACGAGACAAGTGATCCGTCCAATCCTCGTTTTCCTTAGGAACGATTTCGGGATAACAGATTTGAAGAAGTATGTACTCGAAGTATTTCGCGAAGGACTCCCGCAGTAATCCTTTCACGTTTTCGATCAAGACGACCTTCGGCTGGATCTCCCTGACCGCCCTAATCATTTCGGGGAACATATTCCGGTGATCCTCGCGTCCACGATGTTTGCCTCCCAATGAAAACGGCTGACATGGGGGGCCTCCTGCGAGAAGTTCAATACCGCGATATTGAGTGAAATCGACACTTCGCACGTCAAGTTGATAAATCGGCCAATCTCGGACCGGCCCCACGTTTCTTTCCTTATTGAAACGTATGGTGTCGCACGCGTATCGATCCCATTCGTATAATCCCACGTGCCGAAACCCGGCGTTTGATATCCCCATCGCAAGACCGCCGGCTCCAACGAACAGTTCAACCGACCTCATGCGAACACTCCTCTCTCCGGAGTATGAGTTCTTCAAATCATGACGATTTCCTTCAAAACCAACAAGCTGTTTACGAAACAAAACCGTCTCGATCGCCATCCACCTTGTCCACATGGTCAACATTCGTCGAAACGCGTAATGACGCAACTAGAGAATTAAAATCCTTTTCCATATAAAGGCGACAAAACCGCCACAATACACCATCCCTGCCGCATATGGAAAAGCGCGTTCCATTCCACACAAAACAACTCAACAATCAAACTCTTCAACCCACTTAACATACGCCTCGCTTCTTCAACCACCAATCTTCCCAGACCACCACATGCGGAAAGATCACCACGCCGAGCATCTCCACCAGATTTCCTTCCTTCTTGCGAAACGCGAACCTTCCAGCGTACGAGCTGGCAACCCAGGCCCACAACACATATCCCACGATCAGTCCTTTTACAGGCGTTACCGAAGAAAACGCAAGCCCCAAGCACACTGCCGCCGTGTAACCCGCCATCATCAACGCTCCGAACGGGTCGCTGACCGACGGGTCATTCTTGCGCAACGACAAATACCAAAGCCACGACAGAATCAAATAGCCCATTCCCGCCGAGACCCGCCAAACGACAGCGACATGAAGGTAATGACACCCGATCAACACGCCACCAATCACGACGTACCAAGCGATCATTTCGAGAATCACTTATAATGATCCCTCCCCAAAGGGAGGACTTTGCAGGGCAAAAAACTCGCCGCGCCCCTGCCACCTCCGGCAAGCTGCGCGGCGATTCTCCGCTTTCTTGTTCGGCACTACCTGCGTCTGTGGCTTTCGCAACCACGTCCCTCGCGAAATCGTCGGATCCAGTCCGCCTTCGCGAACGCGCTTCGCCCGGCGGTTGCGGGCTTTGCTCATCGTCTTCGCCTCCCGGCCATCCACTCCTCATTTAGTGAATCTGTTTCTGAATTTCCCGCGCCTCCTCTTCCGACAGCCCGGTCAACTCCACTACGTCGGACACAGAAGCACCTTTGCGGAACATACGTGCCGCAATTTCCTTGCGCTCTTCTATGCGTGCTTCTTGCTCAATCTCCTTCAACAACTCCGTCATCTCCAACACTTTCCTCAAACGCGCCTTTTGCTCTTCCGCCAAAACCCGTCCGCTGAACCCCAAAATGAGCGCCGCCAAATAGTCCTGCTCGTTCCGATCTGGTACCTTCTGTACAGTTTCGACAATCTCCTCAAACGCCTCGCCCCGTGTCCGCCGGTCAAATCGCATGTGGAACGCAAACGCCAGCCGCACTCGGTCTTCCGCAGTCCACTCGTGTGTGGCCAAGTGCCGTTTCACGGTCTCTAGCACGCCGTCACCGTCCAGCCGGTTCAGGTATACGTTTTCCACAGCATAACACAAGCTACCTGCGTCCAGTTCCGACGGCGCTTCCTTGACGTCGCCCGTGTACAGGATGACGGTTCGAACCTGGCGCCTATAGCGCTCCGCGATCGCCAGATCATACGCCGCAAACCGATAAAACGCCGGTTCTCGCGTCGTCTGAAACTCAAGATGCAACAACGCCCCGTTCGCCAACTCCAACATGATGTCCGTGAATTCCTGCCGCACTTCGACCTTCGGAATCTCCGTCGGCAACGCACGCACGACGTGCGCATCATGAATGCCAATCACCGACAACACATCACCCGGCAACGCGTTCGTCAAGTGCTTCGCGACAATGTCATTCGCGTTCCGCGCCAGTTTCATCGTGACCTCCGTGTGATCTCAGTATACCGCCGTAGCATTAAATTCGCGACGAGGAAACGCCACGCGAGTTAGAGTCTCGAGTAGTGGTGTAAAATTTGCGGCTCGTTGTTGACAGTGAAGCCACCGTGCGTGTCTACTCGTGTGTGGCACAACACGAAAGAGTAGGAGGTACGCACGATGGCTTTGCTCAATAGCTTCGCAGTTTTGGAATGGATCCGCAAGATGCAAGATGAGGATCACATCGACGTGTTGCGAGAGTTGATGCAGCTTGTCGCCCAGTTTCTCATCGATGCAGAGGCCGTCGAGAAAATCGGAGCCGAACGCTATGAACGCACGGATAGCCGCGTGACGCAGCGAAACGGCTCGCGCTCCCGCACGTGGGACACGCGCCTTGGGACTGTTGACCTGAAAATCCCGAAACTCCGTCAGGGGAGCTTCTTCCCCTCGTTGCTCGAACCAAGGCGCCGAGCGGAACAGGCGTTGGCAGCTGTCATTCAAGAAGCGTATGTGAAGGGCGTGAGCACCCGTAAAGTCGACGACTTAGTTCGAGCGCTGGGGCTGGAAGGTATCAGCAAGAGCGAGGTGTGACGTCTGTGTCAACAGATGGACGAGACGGTGCAGCAGTTTAAGGAGCGGCCGCTCGAGCGCGAGTATCCGTACGTGTGGCTGGATGCCACGTTTCCCAAGGTGCGCGAAGGTGGACGTGTGCAAAGCATGGCCTTGGTCATCGCGATTGGCGTGTCGGACACGGGCGAGCGAGAGGTGCTCGGGTTTGACGTCGGCACGAGCGAAGACGGCGCATTCTGGACGGACTTCCTTCGTGACTTGAAGACACGGGGGCTGCGCGGGGTACGGCTGGTCGTGAGCGACGCGCACGCGGGCTTGCGTCAAGCGATTGCAGAGGTGTTGACGGGCGCGACCTGGCAACGATGCAAGGTCCACGCAATTCGAAACGTGCTGAGCCAGGTACCCAAGAAAGAGCAGCCGATGATGGCATCCATCCTTCGCACCATCTTCACGCAACCCACGCAGGACGCGGCTCGCGAGCAACTCCGTCGCGTGGTCGGGGAGTTTCGTAGGCGATATCCGAAGGCGATGGCCATCCTGGCCGACGCGGAGGAGGATGTGCTGGCCTTCATGGCACTTCCGTTTGAGCACTGGCGACAGATTTGCTCGACGAACCCGCTGGAGCGCCTGAATCGGGAAATGCGGCGGCGGATGAACGTCGTGGGGATTTTCCCGAATCGAGACTCCGTGGTGAGGTTGGTGGGCGCAATTTTGCAAGAGCAACATGAAGAGTGGCTGGTTTCGCGCCGGTACTTCAGCTTAGAGTCGATGGCGAAGCTGAAGCCACAGCAGCCCATGCTATCCGCGCAGGCTCTGTTGCAGAAGTAGGAGGGATGCCGGCACGTGGGCCGTACTGCCCACACGAAGGCTTTGGCCTAATGGCTTCGAATCGACCGACAAGCGCGGCGTCAAGGGCGTCCGATGGACGAGCGAAGCGTCCCTTGACGGAGCGCGAAGGCGGTCGATAAGGTCTTACAAGGGACAAAGCCGACGACGTCACAGAGTAGACACAAACGGTGAAATTCCACCACTTGACGGGACACTACCCCACGCGAAGCATCTTATCCCACCAAAGCAGGCGGGAAAGCATCCGTGATCACCTTCTCACTCCGCGCGGTGAATACCGAACATGCTCCACCCAATCGCCGCTTTCGACTCGCTCGCCATTTTGCTTCGCTTTGGCCGCCGGCATGTGATACACCCACCCGCGCAGGCCGTTCGCCAGGTCCTCGACCATCGCGCGATCGTAGAGATGCGGGTAGCCCTCCAGTCGATCCAGCGCCTTCATCCCCTCGTCCGTCACTTCGACCCACTCGCCGACGATCTCTCCGTCCTCCTCGAGGCTCACGACCGGATACGCGCCCCAGTCGTACCCCGACTTCGACAGTTGGACATAGCACGTAGACTCATGGATGGATGTGGGATCCTATTGCGGCGCGGCTTGTCGGACTTATCCACAGGCATGCGCCGCTTTTGTGGTTACATTCATTCAATGCCGATCACGTCGTCCAATCTCACGACTCGCTCACCGCCCGTGGTTCTGACGCGCAACTCCCGACCGTGCACCGGCACCCGGCCGACGAGTACCACGTCACGTTCCGGTGTAAACACCGTTACGCGCACGGCGCGTTCCTCGTGAATTGCTTCGCAGAGCGTGTATTGCAGTTCGGCCATGCGCTCCTCAGTGAGCATGGGTGGCTTCCGTCTGGAGCGTTCGCGTTGGAGCTGTGCCATGAGCTCGCGATGCTCAGGCAACATCATTCGCATGGTCTCGAAGATGTTTCCGTCTGTGTAGCGACACTTAAAAATGCAGAATAGCGGCGTGTCTTATTTTCCAGTTTGATGAGCACTTGACATGGAGAAGCGGGCATGATAGCCTGCTGACCTCGATTGGAGAAGCGTCCCCTCCGCCCCCAAATGACGCGGAATCATGCTCGCAGAGGCTCCATGTCAAGTGCTCTAATATTGGCGTTTATTAAATATAATTACTGGGAATTTGAACGTGCCGCTATTCTGCACTTTTAAATGTCGCAATACAGGGGCAGGCGGTGAGCTATTGCCTGAAGCAGTGGCCGAAGCTGGTGCGCTATATGGAAGACGGGCATTTGGAGATCGACAACAACCGGTGCGAGCGGTCGCTGAAGCCGTTTGTGATCGGACGAAAGAACTGGCTGTTCGCGAACACGCCGCGCGGCGCGCGGGCAAGCGCCATTGCCTATAGCATCGTGGAGACGGCGAAGGAAAACGGCCTGAATCCTTTTGCCTACTTGGAGTACCTGTTCGAGAAGCTGCCGAACATGGACACGGATGACAAAACCGCCATGGCCGCGTTGTTGCCATGGTCAGAGACGCTACCAGCTCATATCAGGCGCCGAAAATAAGACATGCTGACGAGCCCCGCTGCAGTTGTGGCGGGGCTTTCTGCTCCACATGGTCGACGACAGAGCGGATGCCTCGCAAGGTGTGTTCGTGTTGACGCTTACCGTCTTAGTACATATAATGACTATATGAGTAATTGTTCATGTATGAGGTGAAAACTGATGTTGGATACGAACCATGAGACGTGTTGTAATGTCGTTCATGAAGACGCTGTGAACGATTGTGTTGAACAGCTTTCCGATTCGGTCGTTGAAAGGCTATCTGAGACGTTCAAGGTACTCGCCGACCCGACACGCATTCGCATTTTGTACAACTTATCCAAGCGTGAATTGTGTGTCTGTGATCTCGCTGAGATATTGGGTATGACCCAATCGGCTGTATCCCATCAATTGCGTTACCTTAAGGCACTGCGATTAGTCAAAAGTCGCAGAGAGGGCAACACGGTCTATTATCGTCACGACGATGCCCACACGATGGGGCTTTTGCAAATGGCAATTGATCACGCCACTCACATTGGCGCTGAAAGAGGAAACATCGAATGAGTATGCACAGTCACGATCATAGACATGACCATAGTGATGCATTCCATTCCCATGTAGCAGTGGGAAAAATGAAAATCGCGTTTTTCTTGACGCTAATTATTCTGGTCATCGAAGCTCTTGGTGGCTGGATTTCACACAGCTTAGCGTTGTGGTCTGATGCAGGACATGTGCTGTCGGACCTTGCAGCCATTGGGCTCTCTTGGTACGCGATGAAGCAGTCCCAAAAGCCAGCGAACGAGGGTATGACCTTTGGCTATTATCGTGCAGGTATTTTGGCTGCTTTCGTCAATGGTGTGACGCTGATCTTAATAACCCTCTGGATCTTACGGGAAGCGTACGGCCGTTTTCAGCATCCGGAACATGTGACGCCAACCTGGATGTTTCTCAGCGCAGGCGTGGGTCTCGTTATGAACTTGTACCTGGGACTTGGCATGCGTCATGAAGAAAACATCAACGTACAGAGCGCGGTTCTACACATGCTTGGTGATGCAGCGGCGTCCGCAGGCGTTATTATGGGCGGCATCATTATCGCCTTCACGCGCTGGTACGTGATTGACCCGATTTTAAGCGTCTTGATCGCCTTGTTGATTGCCTTCGGTGCTTGGCGGATCGTTAGACAGACTGTCAATGTCTTAATGGAAGGCACGCCCGTTGGCATTGAAATTCCGCAAGTCGTCGATGCCATCCTTTCGGTGAAGGGAATTCAACAAGTTCATGATTTGCATGTTTGGACCATTACCAGTGGAAGAAACGCCCTGTCTTGTCATGTTGTCGTCGATGGCAAGATGACAGTTCAAGAAACGCAAAACATTTTGCGAGATGTCGAGCACAAACTCATTCACTTGGGCATCCGTCATGTGACCATCCAACCCGAAGATGCAGCCCATCCGCATGGTGATTCGATATTGTGTAAAAACGATGCCATTCATGACAACCATGACGATCATTGAGGAAGGAGAATATCAATGTCTTCACATGCTGTTTCCGTCGTCAAAAAGGGTGTCAATATCGAATTGGTATCCGTTCTTTGGATGGTCATTGAAGCGGCGGTGGCGATTGGCTCGGGCATCATAGCACACTCGTTAGCACTTGTCGCCTTTGGTGCTGATAGCATCATCGAACTGATCGCCGGAGCAGTCCTTCTCTGGCGTCTGACGATTGAAGCACGCGGAGCTAGTTTGGCGCGAGTGAATCGTGCGGAAAAAATTTCGTCTTGGGTTGTCGGTATTGCCCTGCTGTTGCTTGCGGTCTATATCGTGGTTGCATCGATCGATAAGCTTTGGACGCATCAAGGAGCCGAGTCCACCTATGTAGGAATTGGCTTAGCCATCGCATCAGGCATCATTATGCCGATCTTGTCGCGTTTGAAGAAGAAAATTGGTGTAGAAATTGGCAGTAAGGCACTTCGCGCAGATGGGGCATGCAGCATCGTATGTGCGTACATGGCTTGGACGGTGCTTGCCGGTGTTGTTTTGACTGCTCTGTTTGGTTGGTGGTGGGTTGACTCCATCGCGGCGCTGGCGCTGGTGTATTTCGTCGTCAAAGAAGGTTGGGAAGCCGTTCAGGAAGCCCGCGGAAAAGAAGGTGCCTGTGGCTGTTGTCACGATGATTGTTGCTGACTGCTCTCGAAAACGGTAACTTCATCGAGGGGCTAATGGTCGTCGGTTTTATTGCACCCGCTATCGTGAAAGGCTGATAGCCGACCCACGCTCTTAGTCAGAGGCAGCCCCGTGACGGATGGTATGAAATGCGGTACTCAACCCGCGGATATCAGACTGCTGTAGATGGCCACGATAGAATCGACATGAGTGGCCACGAAATTCCGTCAGGGAGGGGATAAAAAAAGATCCGCACGCCCTTCGTCGAATGTTGTAAGTGCCAACAAACAACACGACGGATAGGAGTGCGGACCTTTGCCCCGACTTCGACACTTGGTAGTCATACAAAGTCCCACAAACCCATGGCCGACGCGGGTTCGTGGGGCCTGTGGATAACTCGTGTAGTGTCTACAGCCCTCTTGCCCGAGGTTCTACCTTCAGGATCCTCGGCGGTTCCTATCCTGAATCGGCGCGACGACTTCGACTTTGATCCGATCAGGATCCTCAAAAAACACTGCATAGTGGTCCGGCCCTCCTGCATATGGATGCCGGTCCTCATACAGAATCGGCACGCCGCGCATACGCAGTTGAGTAGTCAGTTCGTCAACTTGAGCTTGCGAATCTGCGTGAAATGCCAGGTGATTTAGCCCGACTCGCCGGCGGTGATACTTCGGCTCTTGAAAACATTCTTCAGTTTGGACAAACACCAGATACGTGATGCCTTTTCGCCAACTCCGCCCGTGCTCCCAGGCTTGATATGGTGAATAACCAAAGAACTCCAGTAGCCAGCCCCAAAACTCCGTTGTACGCTTGAGGTCCGATACGTTGATCTCGATGTGATGCAAAGTCCCTGCTACCTGGTTCAGTGGCAAACCCTCCCGCGCGAAAATAAGACGGGCTATCCAATTCCACGTGTGCACTCAAAATTTCTGTCGAAAAAGACGGGCGCGAAATGTGGGTCGTAAAGTCCATCACCCCTTGCCACCCAACCCCTGCTCCAGCGCCTCCCTGGCCTCCTCGAGGGCAGGTAGCCAGTCTTCCTGACGTAGCTCGATCCCAAGACCTTCTGCGATGGGACGAAGCAACGTGCCGACCTCCGGACGCTGAAATAGGAACGTCGCTGGACAGCCTCCGGCGAGCATGGTTTCGAGGAGCTTGTCCACGGACTCCTGCGCGTACGTCTCGTGAGCAGCCGCATGAACTTGAAGGACAATGCCAGAGGCATGGTCTACACACATCAACATTCTGGGGAACATCGGTCGCTCGCCCTCTTCGACTGCGAACGGCGCATAAAAGATGTCGACTTCCCACTCTCCCCTTCGAGTCTCTTGGCGACGGATGCGCTTCAAAATGACCTCGTCAACGCGGATCGGCGGGATCTCGGATGCCGAGAGGGTGTACTGCGGTGTTTCGGTCCAGACGTCGATCCACTCAAAGGACGTGCCGTCTTTTACCCGCCTGCGGGTCAGGATTTGGTTGGGCTGAGGCGGCTCGAGCAGGTCGGACTGCTGGCGAATGCGAGAAGCTACGACAGTGGCTTGGGATAGCGCGACCGTCAGGAGTTTCGCTTCGTCCCGCGTCAGATACCATGGCAAGTACCCTGGACGGTGGCTACGAAACACAGGCCATGCGATCTCGCCCCGGAAGCGGAGGCCGAGCTGTTTCATGACGGCACGGTCCTGCTCAGTGACATCGCGACTGCTCTCAAACGACGCGATGAGCGCGAATTGCCCGTACACCCTCTCTTCCTCGGCGGCCGACGATGGCTCATTGTCTTGCATCAGCCGATGAAGGGACCTCCACCCGGCCTCCCCCGGAAAGACCGCCAATCCATGAAACTCGCCAAGAGCGCCCATGACGGAACAATAGCCAATCTGGCCGGTGTCAGGATCCTCGATGGCGAACAGGGCATCATCATACATCCATTGCCATGGAGCCAAGTTACGGAACTCGATAGCGGCGTCGTAGAGCGCCTTCCACTCACCCAACGAAGGTGCGTCGGAAATGATCATCCCCTCCTTCGAAAAAGGTTGTAATGTATCCTGCTTATGCGTCTTCATCACCGTGCCTGGACACAAGCACCGTCAATTGCATTGTAACAGAAAGGTCCGAGACCAGTCTGGAGTCGGAGACGCCGATACACACGCTCAGATCATAACTTACAAGAAGGGAAGACTATGTAGTAGAAGGCCGCTATGCGTTCGCGCCAAACTTCACGTTTCTCCTGATGAGACATCCCAGACATATAAAAAACCTCCCACGGTGCTGCATGAGGCCCTTCTCCAGCACAGGGAGGCACATTGCCATGTTGTGCGCCGCTTTACGCTTACGACTTCGCCCCCCTTGGAAATGGTTTGGTGGATACCATTTTCTTTCTCTTAAGTTGGGGTGAAGTCCTTCTTTATGCTCGAAAAACCCTTGCTACGCACGGGCTCGTGATTCTGCAACGCTCTCATAAGAAAACAAAACTGCGGCGAGCAGGATTCGACGATCGCGCGACGAATTTGTAGTTTCGGATTGGAATTCGTCGAAGTTTGTCGGAGGAGAGCAGGGTACGCATGACGGTTTTCGAATTGCTGCAGAACGCGCTCGACGCGTCGACCCTCCGTCAGGCGGTGTACGCCAACAACATTGCGAACGCGGAGACACCCGGCTACAAGCGCCAGGACGTGGCGTTTGAGACACTCCTGCAGAACGCGCTGAGTGGTCAGGCGAGCGGAGCTCTCGGTGAGGCGCAGATTCCGATCGGCGGCGACGCGCCCTCTTACGATCTGAACGCGTTGCCCGACGTGACCCCGGTCGTGTATACGGATCCGTCCACAACCGTGAACTCGAACGGCAACAACGTGGACATCACGGAAGAGATGGTGTTGCTCGCGGAAAACCAGGTTCGATACGACACGCTCGTGCAGGTTATTTCGGGTCGGTTGTATAGCCTGCGCACGGCCATCACGGGGAGCTGATGTCGATGTTTGACAACTTGAGCATGAACATCTCGGCGAGCGGCCTCGCGGCGAACCAGCTGTGGTTGAACGTGATCGCAAATAACATCGCCAACGTCAACCTGACCACGCAGATGGTCGATTTGATCCAGGCGACGCGTGCGTATCAGGCCAACGCGACGGCTTTTGACGCGGCGAAGCAGATGGCCGTGACGGCCCTCAGCATCGGCAAGTGAGGGGGAAATCGCCATGATCGCACCGGTGACCAGCGTTTCGCTCGCAGGCGTGGGGCCAGCCGCGAGCGCGGGCGGCGCCGCGCTGGGCGGAATGAGCTTTTCGGACTACCTCGGCGAGGCGCTCGACGCCGTCAACCAGGCGGCGGCGCGAGCTGATCAACTTGCCGTCGAATACGCGAGCGGGGGGCCGGTGTCGACCGCGGATCTCATGATCGCCGGGACACAAGCCTCTCTCGCGGTCGACATGTTGTCGCAGGTCGCCACGCGCGTGCAGCAGGCGTACACCACCTTGATGAATATGCAGATTTAGCGAACTTCTTCGGTGGAATAGGGTGAAATGCGATGAACTAACTCCTGTAAAACGCCCGGAGACGGGACATTCATTCCATGCCAGTGCAGCATGGTGGATTGATCGGACGGTTGTTGGCTATCACCCGAGTTTGATGGGTTAGTACGCCACAAGTGCGTTACACTAGGAGCAGGTCGGAACAGTTTGGGGGAATCGCAACCGTGATGAATGGGATGGGCATGATGGGATCCGGGTTCATGAGTCTGTATTGGATACTCTCCACATTGATTTTGATCGCCGGAATCCTGCTTGTGCTCTGGGTCATCGCCCGTGTGGTCAGAAGAGGCTCTCTCAGTCCACACGTTAAAGAGCACGACCATGCTGTTCGGCTGCTCAAAGAACGCTACGCTCGTGGTGAAATTGACCGGGAGGAATACTTGCAGCGTCTCAAGGACTTACGAGACTAGATGGCCGGAGCGTTCTCTGCCTGCCGTACATGGTCATATGGCAGAAGGGAGGCGGACAAATCCGCTCTCCCTTCCTCGCAAGAATGTTTCACTCTGTATCGTAACCGGCGTCCTCGATGGCCTCTTTCAGCGTGGCCAAGTTGGTCTTCGTCTCGTCAAAGGTGACCGTAGCTTTCTGTCCTTCTAGATCCACGCTCGCCTCCTGGACACCCTCCACGTTTTTGAGCGCCTTGGTGACGGAGTTTACGCAACCGCTGCACGTCATGCCTTTGACGATGATGGTTGCTGTTGTCATGTCCATCGTCTCCTTTCATGGTTCGTATATGTTTAGGTCGTCCGTGTGTTGTGTGATGACGTTAGCACGTTATCTTCCTACGCTGCATGCACCTCCTTTCCGATCTGTAGACGGCGCAACAGCAGGCTGTTGGAGACGACGCTGACTGAACTGAACGCCATGGCCGCCCCGGCAATGATGGGGCTGAGGACACCCAAAGCTGCTAGCGGGATCCCCAAGACATTGTAGAAAAACGCCCAGAACAGGTTTTGGCGTATTTTACGCATGGTCGCCTTGGACAGACGCAAAGCGTCGACGACTCCGTGTGTCTGGCCGTGCATGAGGACGATGTCCGCCACCTCCAGCGCCACATCGGTGCCAGTCCCCATGGCGATTCCGATGTCGGCTGCCGCCAGTGCAGGTGCATCGTTGATGCCATCGCCTACCATGGCGACCACCCGACCTGCGTGCCGCAGGCTTTCCACCTTGGCCGCCTTCTCGGCTGGAAGAACACCAGCCATAACGTTCGTGATCCCCGCGAGCTTCGCGATGGCCTCTGCGGTGCGGGCTCCATCGCCCGTGATCATCCAAACCTCGATCCCCATTGTCTGGAGTTCTTTTACCGTACCTTGGACGTCCGACTTAAGCGTGTCGGCGATAGCGATGGCGCCGAGCAACCGCTCATCCTGTGCCACCAGTACCGCCGTCTTGCCTGCAGACTCAAACGCCGCCAAGACATCGTCGGGGATGGTTACATTCGCATCGACGAACCAGGTCCGATTCCCAACGCGTGTTCTGGCACCCTTCACCATGCCCCGAATTCCATAACCTGGAACAGACTGGACCTCGGACGCCGACGGGATCTCGACACCATGCTCCTTGGCGTAAGCGACCACGGCTCGGCCAAGCGGATGTTCGCTCTGCGCTTCAAGAGCGGCTGCCACCTTGAGAACATCATCTTGTTCCACTCCATCTGCCGACCAGACGTCCGTCACTACAGGCTTGCCGGTTGTGAGCGTACCCGTCTTATCGAAGACCACCGTGTTCACCCGGTGGGCGAGTTCCAGGTGTTCTCCACCCTTGACAAGGATGCCGGATTCTGCCCCAAGGCCCGTGCCGACCATGATGGCGGTGGGGGTGGCAAGCCCCAAGGAGCATGGGCAGGCGATAACCAGCACGGCAATCGCTGCGAGCAATCCATGCGACCAGTGCCCTAACATTCCCCAGACAAGAAGCGTGACGAGCGCCGCTCCGAGGACAACAGGAACGAAAATGCCGGAGATCTTGTCGGCCAGTCGCTGCACCGGCGCTTTCGAACCCTGAGCCTGATCGACCAATCGGATCACCTGTGCCAGCGCGGTATCCCGGCCGACTTTCGTCACCCGCATGACAAAGGCGCTCGTTTGGTTGATGGATGCGCCCACGACCTCATCGCCCAGGTGTTTGGAGACGGGCATCGACTCGCCGGTGAGAAAGGATTCATCGACCGAAGTCGTGCCCTCCACGACAACGCCGTCCGTCGGCACCTTTTCCCCAGGACGGACCCGGACGAGATCTCCTACCCGCAGCTCCTCGACGGCCACGTCGGTTTCCACACCTTCCCGCAGGACATGGGCCACCTTTGCGCCGAGCTTGGCCAGGGATTCGATGGCGGCACTCGACTTGGCCTTGGCACGAGCCTCAAGCAACTTGCCCATAAAGATCAGGGTTACCACGGTAGCGGAGCTGTCAAAATACACGTCGGAGCGCCCAAGCAGGGTCAAGACGGTGCTGTACACATACGCTACGCTGGTCCCAAGGGCAACCAACACGTCCATGTTGGCTGCCCCGCCTCGGAGAGCATGGTACGCACCTTTGTAAAACCGCCAACCTACGTAAAACTGCACTGGCGTGGCGAGGAGCCAAGAGAGCCAGTTCGGCAGAAACGGTCGTCCTCCGACGAGCATTACGAACATCTGTACGACCAAGGGCACGGTCATGAGCACGGAAAACCCAAATTTCGCGAGGTCCCTGTGGTATGCACGCAGTTTCCGTTCTTTCTCTTCGGTTTCTGCCGCCTCACTCGCGAGGATAGCGCCGTACCCGGCCTTTTCCACCGCCTGAATGATGTCTGCTTCGTCGATCACGCCCGGGACATAACTGACACGCGCTTTCTCCGATGCCAGATTGACATGAACGGACTTGACGGCCTCTAGGCGACCGACGACTTTCTCGATGCGGGCGGCGCAGGCCGCACACGTCATGCCCGTGATGTGGAGATCCACCTCCCGTACTGGTACCGAATAGCCGGTCTTTTCGATTTTGGAGACCACCTCGCTCCACGGTGTGTCGGAATCGAGCACCACACGGGCTCGCTCTGAAGCGAGATTCACGTTCACTTCCTTCACACCGGGCAGTTTCGCGACGTTCTTCTCAATTCGAGCTGCGCAGGCGGCGCACGTCATACCTTCGATGGGCAGCATGATCTCTTTGGCCTCGCTCATCGTTTTCCCTCCCCACGCTTGCTAAGCTCGAGTGAACTGACGGATCACGTCCATCAGTTCGTGCACCATTTCATCGCCCTGGTCTCGGTTGGCCAAAGCATCCGCCACACACCCACGGGTGTGGGACTCGAGAATGGTGAGCCCGACTTGGTGAAGCGCACTCTTGATGGCGGATATCTGCACGAGAATGTCGATACAGTAACGATCTTCTTCAATCATTTTTTGCAATCCACGCACTTGACCTTCAATGCGCCGCAGCCGGCGCAGGAGGTCTTTCTTGTGTTGGGCGTAGCTGTATCCAGCATGTTCAGGGCACATGGCCATCCCTCGCTCTCAAAGGCGTCAATTACACCATACCCCGGTAAAGTATATATGTCAATACCTGCTCATCCACAGGGTGCCCCAATGACGGTCAATTGTAGGCAACTGCCTTCCTTGGTGCATATCCTTGCAGGGGAAAGGAGGCGTGCAGCATGGGGTCCATCCGTGTAGGGATGACCAAGCTGATTGCACCGAATTTGACATTTTTGCCGCATCGCATGATGCGCGGAGTCAAACAGTTTCACTTGGTGGCCGAACCCGTGGAACAAACTTTGGTGAACGGCGTCACCATCCGAGCCTGGGGCTACAATGGCTCCACACCAGGCCCGGTAATGGTGGTGCAGCCGGGTGAGCGGGTTCAGGTGGTGTTTGTGAATCGCCTTCCGACATCCACCTCTATTCATTGGCATGGTCTCATCGTGCCCAATGAAGTGGATGGTGTGCCGGAAATCGGAGCAGGGCCAGTCGTTCGACCGGGAGAGACGTATGTATACGAGTTTGTGGTGCGTCAGGCAGGGACGTTTATGTATCACGCTCACACCATGGACGCGAAGCAGGAGATGATGGGGCTCGCGGGGATGATTGTTTCACTCCCTCGGGTGCTGTCGACCCATCGGGAGTATGTCATGCTGCTCCAAGAATGGGCAGTGCAGACGAACGATGGAGTGGACATGGGAGGCATGCAGATGGGCGTGCATACCCTAACCCAGACTGTGGTGGCGCTATCCACGTCCGATCATCTCAGTCAAGGAGAGTCGGGGACCCAAGGGAAGCGTTTTGACATCAATCCCATGAGCATGGATTTCAATTACTTCACTTTGAACGGAAAAGCGTATCCAGACACTGCGCCACTGTGGGTCCGACTTGGGGAGCGGGTGCGCATTCGGCTGGGAAACATCAGTATGGATTCGCATCCGATGCATTTGCACGGCCACGAGTTCCAAGTCGTCGCTGCAGATGGGGCGCGTCTCAGGTTCCCGTGGTCGAAAAACACGATCAATATTGCACCGGGGGAGACGTGGGACAACGAGTTTGCTGCGAACAACCCGGGAGTCTGGGCGTTTCATTGTCATAAACCGCATCACACCACGAATGCACATCAGCCAGGCATGGGTGGTATGTTTACCACCGTCACCTACGTGTGACGCGTTTACGGCGGCGTACGAAACCACTGGCGGCACGTACGCCGCTGGCCTCGGTGGGCATTTCTGTAACACGGTCCGTCTCATGCCTAGCCTTTACATCCTCCAGGAGCACATGGCCTTCATACCATCTTCATAATTGTGCGGTATGGTGATCGCAAATTAGAGCAAGTTCGGGAGGGTGAGATGGTCAGGCAGACTCGCCGGAATATCGTAGTATTCGCCATTGCAGTAGGATTCCTTAGTGTCTTCGATATGAGATTGTGTTGTAGACAAAAACCATGACCCAGGTTGAGGTGGGGGGCATCGCCTCCGACACAGATAAAGGAGTTGCTGAATTTATTTACGCCTTGTGCCAGCCTTGTATCGAGGAGACGCTGGGTTGTTGTTGAAGATGTTCGCAGAGAAATACCGTAATGATCTATGTGATGATGACTGACAGATGGAATGAAAAGAGTTTCTTCGAGTGGAGCGTGACGCAGTATCATTTACTGGGCGCGTGTTAGTGCTGTTCGATGAGAATAACAAGTGGCCGGACCCTTACGGCGTGATCGGTCAACTGGATACGTGTCCCATTACGACGGACGGGAAGGCGGTCGGACATCTACTGGGATCTCTTTCAGAATCAAGAATGTTGAAGTATCCTGAATCCGTGACGAGTGGATATGAATATCGCTGAAACGCTGGCGATTTGTCCGGTAGAATTGGGATCGTTGGGACATCTGTTCACTCAAATCCCTCTTCACCATCGGGGTGAACCACTTGCGTTTCATCATTGAAGAATCCGATGAAGTCATCGTCACGCATTCGGGAATGACCCTTGTCGGCGTGTTGCTTGATAAAACCAGAATCGGCGAGCGGTTGAATCATACCCGCCTGCCTGGTATGGGCAAACCGAATATTTCAAACCGGGACGTGGCATACTCATACATCGGGCTGCTTTGCCAAGGCAAGACCGACTTCGACCACATCGAAGCGTTTCGAGATGACGAGTTTTTCACGATCGCACTGCAAGTAGACAACGTGCCTTCGAGCCCGACGCTGCGCCAGCGTTTGGACATGGTTGCCGGAAAATCCGGCTGGGAGTCCATTCTCCGGGAAGAGTCCGCAAGGCTCCTGAGAGCCCTCGATGTAACTCTGCATCCGATTGAACTGGGCGAGCCTGCAGAGCGTCGAACTTAAATCCCGCTGGATATCGACGTCAGTCCCTTTGATAATTCCGGCACGAAGAAGGAAGGCGTGTCCCGTACATACAAGGGTCACGACGGATATGCCCCCATCTTTGCTTACCTTGGCCAAGAGGGCTACGTGGTCAATGTCCAGCTGCGTGAAGGCAGTACCCACGTACAAAAGGGCACGTCGACTTTCCTGCGGGAGAGTATTCAGTATGCAAGGCAGGTGACGGAGCTCCCGCTTCTGGTTCGTCTGGATGCCGGCAATGACAGTGCAGAAAACATCGCCGTGTGTCGCTCCCAGGACAGCAGGGCCGAGTTCATCATCAAGCGCAACTTGCGAAAGGAGAGCCCCGCGGCCTGGCTTGAGATTGCCCAGCGACACGGGACATGTCATGAACCTCGTCCCGGCAAGAAGGTATATCACGGTTCGCTGATGTGTCCCGTCAAGGGTGTATCCGAACCGGTTCGCATGGTGTTCGAAGTTATCGAACGGACCACGACGGCCGACGGCCAAATCTTATTGGTACCGGACATTGAGGTCAGCGCCTACTGGACCTCACTGCCGGATGACCCGGCTGTGATCATTCGCCTGTATCACGACCACGCCGTGATGGAACAGTTCCACAGCGAAATCAAGACGGATCTGGACGCCGAGCGGCTGCCCTCGGGCAAATTCGCCACGAACAACTTGGTATTGCACTTTGTATGCGTGGCGTACAATCTGCTGCGAGTGATCGGCCAGGAGAGTCTGAAGCGAAATGATGCGCCGCTACGAAAAAAGGCAGAACGTCGCCGGATCCGGACTGTGATCAGAACCTGATGACACTGGCTGCCAAGATGGTGCGACACGCCAGACAGACCAAGCTGAAATTGGGGTACGGGAATCGATGGCTCCCGGCATTTCGGCGATTGTACTTGGCCTTTGCGTAACGTGAACTGTGTCGAGCAAAGACACTGCATATGACCTGATATGGGAACCGAACCCAACCATTCACGAGTCCAGGGGGGACATCTGCCTTTTCGCCGCACTGGCTCCAACCGATATTCACAATCCCTAAGAAAATTGAATGTACATCCATGAAATCGCAGTGAATGGGCTTGCGAGAACACACATCAGCCTCTTTCCATCGGCCCTGTCACGGATTCAGGGTATGCCAAAGTAGCAGGCACGAACTTGAAGGAAAGGGGGCGGACATTCTGACGCTTGGCACGCATCCGACCCTTTGGCTTGCCTTTATTGCGGGGATCCTATCATTTCTCTCGCCATGTTGTTTGCCTTTGTATCCGTCCTACCTGTCGTACATCTCCGGGGTGACATTTGGACAAGGGGGTGGGGCCACCTGGAATCATCGTGTACGTGCGTTGACACACACCTTGTTTTTCATCATCGGGTTCTCCATTATCTTTCTGGCTCTGGGCTTGTCGGCCAGTCTGATTGGTCAGGTGTTCGTGAATTACCGGGGCGTCATCCGTATTGTCGGTGGAATCATAGTGTTTTTGATGGGGCTTGTTTTGAGTGGCCTGTTCACACCGAAATGGATGATGATGGAGAAAAAATGGGAGTTCAGATCGGACAGGACGGGGTACCTGGCATCCGTCCTGGTCGGGGTCAGCTTTGCTGCCGGGTGGTCGCCCTGCATTGGCCCCATTCTCGCCGCTGTCCTGGTGATGACGGCCACGAACAGTGCGCTTGGATTGCCGCTCATCCTCGCTTACATCCTCGGGTTTGCGATTCCCTTTTTTGTTCTGGGTTTCACCTTGGGCTCCGTTCGCAGGCTAGCCAAATACGGGGCGATGCTCAGCAAAATAGGCGGATACATCATGATGGTCCTTGGGGTGCTTCTCTTGACGAATACCATGTCAAAGATCACCGTGGCCTTGATTCGGCTGTATGGCGGGTTCACGGGATTCTAAGGTAAGGGAGGTTGTGATGTGAAAAAACCACTCAAATGGTTGTGGGTTGGTACTGGCGCCGCATTGCTCATTGCTGTCGTGGGGACGGTCACGCTGAAACAAAATTCGTTGGTGGCATCTTCGATCGCATCCTCAGCAAATGCCGCTCCGGGCGTATCATCCGTGGCGGTGGCCCCGCAAACGGGGTACAGGATGCCTCCGTTCAAACTGCAGGAATACCCGGACAACCAGACGATTGACACTGAGAAACAGATTGGGAAGCCGATCTTCATCAATTTCTGGACATCGTGGTGTATCTACTGCAAGTTGGAAACGCCTTACATTGTGCAGGCGTACAAACAGTACGGTGACAAGGTGGTCTTCCTCAGCGTCAATGTCACTGCGCAGGACAGCATGGCGGACATGGAGCAGTTCGTGAAACAGTACGGGATCA
The DNA here is from genome assembly GCF_000024285.1 of Alicyclobacillus acidocaldarius subsp. acidocaldarius DSM 446. GTDB lineage: Bacteria > Bacillota > Bacilli > Alicyclobacillales > Alicyclobacillaceae > Alicyclobacillus > Alicyclobacillus acidocaldarius. The sequence continues at coordinate 1,162,404 of NC_013205.1, read as the reverse complement.
CGTGGCCAGTGGCTTTGGACACGAAGGGGACGGTGACGAACGAGTATGGCGTCATTGGTTTACCGACGTCCTTTTTTGTAAACCGCCAAGGGGTGATTGTGGCGACAAACGTGGGGGCGATATCGAAAGAGAACCTGATGGCGGAATTGGAGAGGATTTCGAAGTAATGCTGGCGCTGTTGCAAAGAGTTCCCGATGCATGGATAGCGCTTCTCTTGGGCTGTGTAGGCGGCTGGGCCTTTCTCAAGCTGCAACCCAAGGATCGAGCACGAGAGATTGTAGCGGACAAGTTGTTCGGCGCCGTGCTGACGTTTGTAATGTTCACCCGGTTTTCCGGTATCTTGCTGCATCCAAGCTTGAGCCTGCGAGACAACCTGATGGCCGTCATCGGTGGGACTCCTCCAGGAGGAATCTTCGTGGGCTTAGGTGCGAGTACCTTATATTTGATCATCTCCATGTGGCGAACAAAGGCGCTGGATCAAACCACACTCAAGCTGGTCGCGTAGACGCTGGTGGTTGGTACGATTCCTTATTTTGCATATCGTACCTATGTGGATCTGCATCCATATCGCTTCGAGGACCTGGTGCGGTGCGGGGGTGCGGTGATCCTATATCTGCTCAGCCGGCGTGCCAGCATGTATGCGCATCGGGTCTTGGCGGTTGCAGGTGCGGTGCTGCTTGGGACATCTCTGCTGGTTCCTCATATGGATCTCTACACCATGTTTGACCGTTCACAGTGGAGCTTTTTGTTCATCATGGCGGCTTCAATTTCTGTGGAAGCCTGGTACGACGTGGCGGGGACGAGTCCTGCGGCAGCGTTGATAAAGGATGAGCACACCCAGAGAGAAGGGGTGCGTGATCGCTTGTGACCTCGTCCGATGCAACCAGGAAGCTCTGACCGCCCGATGGTTGTGAGGAGCTCGTGGTGCAATGAAACATGGGCAGCTTCTTACGCTGCCCATTTGCGAGTCGCAATCGTGGTCCAAATGCTTGGTCTGTAGGGTCGATGTCACTCCGACAGGTCCTTCAAATTGTACGGGTCGGTGACGCCTGCGTATTGCACGACGACATCCATCCCTGCGGAAGCGTGGTGCAGGTCGTGGCAGTGGAACATCCAAAGCCCGGGGTTGTCTGCCTTGAAGGCAATGTCGTAGGTCTCACCTGGTAGCACTAGCAACGTGTCGAGGAAAATCGGGCTACCGGTGATGGGCTTTCCATCTCGTGAAAGCACCTGGAAGATGTGCCCGTGAAGGTGCATTGGGTGAATATACGCACTCTTGTTTACAATGTGAATCTTGACGGTATCTCCTTTCTTCACGACGAACGGCGGCACATCCGGGAATGCCTTCCCGTTGATGGTGTAAACCATGCCGCTTTGGTTCATACCGACGCCGAGGTCCATATTGAAGGTCTTATCGAACTTCTGGTCCAGGGTAAACGTCTGAACGCCGGGGATGGAACCGCTGCCGTAGTGGGTGAAGTCAAACCATGGATCATTTTGGACATCCGGGACGGCGGAAAGCAAACTCATGCCGGAGGGCATCTGATTGCCGATGGTGACCCGAAGTTCCATGCGCTCCGTCATGCCTGGATCCCCACTCACCAACTGGACGTCTCCGCTGTTAGGCATTGTGAATTCTACGTCATACCGTTGGCCAGCCCCAATCGGGAGGAGTTCATTCTCGATGGGGGTTGGGTTGGCGATGTCCTGTCCGTCCATGGCGACCACTTTGAACGGCGTGCCGATCAGCGTCATCAGGTGCGTCATATTGCCTGCGTTCACCAGCCTTAGGTGCACGGTTTCGCCGGGTTTTGCTTCGAGCAGGGTCTTTCCGCGGGCGTCCTGGTTGATGGTGTACGCATCGTACATGTTGGTCATTTCACCAACGGCACTCTTGTCCATGTCCGTCACCTGGAAGCCATGGATGCGTAGGCTCGGTACCCCCATGGACATGGTGCCCATACCGCTCATGTTACCCATGCTTCCCATGTTCATGTTGTTCATACCACTCATGCCGGTCATGTTCTCCATGCTCATCCCATTCATGCCGGTCATGTTCCCCATGGTTTCATCGGTCGAGGACGAAGGAGACGTGGACCACTCGTGCAAGATGAGCGTGTAGTCTCGGTCCGCTGCCGGAGCGGTCTGGCTTTTGGGCAGGACCACGATTCCGCCGTACAGCCCGAGGCCGATCTCTTGTACGCTGTTGACGTGAGAGTGGTACCAGTAGGTGCCCGCTCGGTTTGCCACGAATCGGTAGACGTAGCTGCCACCCGGTTGGATAGGGTCTTGGGTCAATCCAGGTACACCGTCCTGTGAGCCCGGTACAGAGATTCCGTGCCAGTGGACGGTGATCGGCACGCTGAGGTGGTTGTGCACAGTCACGTCGACGAGATCTCCCTGACGGACTTTGAGCAGGGGCCCCGGAGCAGTTCCGTTAAACGTCATGGCCTTGACAGTTTTCCCGCCCAAGGTGATGGATTTTTCTTCAGCGGTTAGCGTAAAGGACTGAACGTGCGCTCCAGACGGGAAATTAGCCACCAAGGCGGATACGGATACCAGCTTTCCATCCAGGCCGGCCGTGGGAACCAGCGGCCCCGTGGATGCGCTTGTCGTCCTGTGCGTCGTCCAAGCATAATACCCGCTGCCAGCTGCAACGGCTAGGACAGCAACCGCACTGTACAGGGCAATGTGTTGCTTGTTCATTGCGACACCCCTTTGCTTTGCATTGGAATCCCGCAGACGTTGACGGGCGGATCATTGCCAGTGTAACGCTGGATTGCGAAGATGGTATGAAGACAGCAGACTGCCGACAAATTGTCACACATGCAGGAGGCGCAACGATGAAACGGCATCACACCATTTTAGTTGCTGATGATGAGAAGAAGATTGCGGATGTGTTATCGCTGTATCTGGAGCAGGCGGGTTTCGGCGTTGTTTGCGTGGATAATGGCAGCGAGGTCTTGCGACGTCTCGAAGGTCTTCATCCGTCGCTCATCATCCTCGACTTGATGCTGCCGGATATACCAGGGGAGGAGGTGTGCATGGCGGTGCGTGCACGATCAGCCGTTCCCATTTTAATGCTGACTGCTAAGCACCGGGACGAAGATCGATTGAGAGGACTGCAAATCGGCGCTGACGACTACGTCACGAAGCCCTTTAATCCGAACGAGGTTGTGGCTCGAGTGCAGGCAATCTTGCGCCGAACCATGCTTGATCACCCTTTAGCGGATCGACTTGAATATCGGGATGGCGACCTGGTGATCGATGCCCTTTCGCAAGTGGTATACAAGGGTGGGATAAATGCTGAACTCACTGCGACGGAGTACAAACTGTTGGTGATCTTGAGCCGACATCCGCGGCGGGTGTTTAGTCGGGAGGAATTGATTGAACGAGTCTTTGGTATGGATTTTCGTGGGGATGTTCGGACCATCGACGCACATGTGAAGAATCTACGGGCGAAAATTGAAGATGACCCTAAGAGCCCAGTGTACATCCAGACCGTCTATGGGATGGGATATCGGTTTGGAGGGGACGGCAATTGAGTCTGCGGAGAAAGATCATACTCGCTTTTTTCCTGACCTTATCCATCATGTTGGTGGCCTTGGCGTTTATCCTCCAAGCCGAGGTTCACCGTCACTTTTTGTCGGTGGTCTGTCCAGAAATCAATTCGGTCTCGCCTTCGTTGACCCAACAAATCGAAGTTCATTTCGAGCAGGCACTCACACAGAGCTTGCTGTGGACGGTATTGATCTTCGTAGTGGCGACGGCAGGTGTGGCGGTGTTGGTGTCACGGGCAATCACGCAGCGAATCTTTGTGATGCAGAAACAGGCGTTGGAAATCGCCCGCGGAAAATGGGGGACGACCATCCCTGTTGAGGGTCATGACGAATTGTCTTCGCTCGCGAATACGTTGAATTCTCTATCGAAACAGCTGCACAAGCAAGAAGAACTCAGGAGAAATCTCATACAGGACCTCGCGCATGAGCTTCGCACACCTTTGACTACTCTGCGTTCGCATATCCAAGCGTTTTACGATGGACTGTGGGAACCGAATCGGGAACGCTTGTACAGCTGCCTTGAGGAGATTCAGCGATTTGAAGCGCTTGTGACTTCGGTGGAGAGGCTGTATGAGGCGGATGTAGCGGTGCACGCGGCACGGCGGGATTTATCGTCCGCCGATGTGAACCAGGTTGCGCAGTCCGTCATCCAGCTCTTCGAGCCCCGGTGTGCTGAATTGGGCATCCGACTGGAGTTGCGTACACCGGATGTCCCGGTGTGGGTTACGGCTCGAGCGCAGCATGTGTCGCAGATTTTGTGGAACCTGCTGGACAATGCCGTGAAATTCACGCCATCTGGCGGCAACATTGTGGTGGAGGTTGGGCACCAAGACGGCAAACCGTTTTTGTCAGTCAAGGACAGCGGCGTGGGGATCCCTGCGGAGGAGATCGATAATATATTCGAGCGGTTTTATCGGGTGGACAAGTCTCGGGATCGCAAAACCGGTGGCAGCGGTCTTGGGTTGGCGATTGTCAAGCAATTGGTCGAACTGTCCCGGGGCTTTGTGCAGGTGAACAGTCGGGTTGGGCGAGGGTCGACGTTTACGGTAGTTTGGCCGGAATAAAGCGATACCAGCGGTTACCCGACTTCGAGACTTCGTAGTCATACAAAGTCCCACGAACCTGTTGCCCATGCAGGTTCGTGGGGCTTGTGGTTAACTCGTATAGTGTCTACAACCCTGTTGCCCGAGGTTCGGCTGCGCCTCGGTCGTCTTTGTGCGTTCCACGACCATCCCGTCAAAGACTAAGACTATAAGCGAGGTCAATCCACGCGTCGATACGCACGAATGACATCCGAGGAACCGACCACACCGATACCTACGTCCCCACGACAAACGAGAAGATACGTCACGCCGTGTTCATTCATCAACGCCAGTGCCTCAGCCAAAGACGCGCGTTCATCGATTCGGACCATTTGAGCTGGTAGTAGGTTGTGGATGGGTTCGCCTCCCCTATCGGCTCGAAGTGCCTCTACGACCTGCACCCTCGCAACGGATCCCACAACGCCGCGCTTCGCATCCCGAACCAACGCAAACCATTCGCTCGTTTTTGCAAAAGATCCCCAAGCAGTCTCAATACTCGTATGAGCGTCAAAAACTAAACGGTTTTCCTGAATGACGTCTCCAACTGTCAATGCTTTCATCCGATCAGGCTCGCGTAGACGCACAATGTCGAGCCCGCGGCGGAAAAGCTTCATCGTATAAATATTTTGCGGAGAGATCAGACCTGCCACAGTAGCCGACAAGACGCTTGTGATCATGAGAGGAAGAATCATGCTGTAGTCGCCCGTCATCTCAAATAGCATGGTAATAGATGTAACGGGCGCTTGAGCGCTTCCTGCAAAAACGCCCGCCATCCCTATCGCGGCAAGCGCACCCGGACTCACCGCGATATGCGCGTGGGACAGCATGACACCAACAAGGCCTCCGAGCATCGCTCCTTGATAAAGTCCAGGAGAAAACACGCCCCCGGATCCTCCAGCTCCGATCGTAATCGACGTGGCAAGCAACTTCAAAACAAGAAGCGTGCCGAGAAGATATAACGGAAGGTGCGCCGAAAGAGCACGGTCAATCGTGCCATATCCAACACCGAAGATTTGGGGAAACCACACTCCAATCACACCGACAGCAATCCCGCCAACCACTGCCTTCACCCAAAACGGCCAACGGCGAGCATCAAACCAATCCTCAACCCGGTACAGCACTTTGACGTACAAAGTGCCCCACAGCCCAGAAACCAGACCCAAAAGCACATAGACCCAGTACGCACGAAAGGGTCCGACATCGTGGATGGGGATATCGAAAGAAGGGTGATTCCCTAAGTAAATGCGCCCAATTGCAGCGCTTACCACACTGGACATCATGATGGCCGTGAAATTCTCTAAAGCAAAACTACCCAAGATCACCTCCGCAGCAAACATCACGCCGCCAATCGGAGCATTGAACGTCGCTGCAATGCCCGCACCAGCTCCGCATGCAACCATGAGGCGGAGATATCGTTTTGGCACCCCTAACATCTGTCCGAAAACAGAGCCGAAGGCCGACCCGATTTGGACGATCGGCCCTTCTCGCCCTACGGAGCCCCCCGATCCGATCGTGAGAGCTGACGCAACCGCTTTTACGACCACCACCCGCGGACGGATGACCCCTCCGCGCTCCGCAATGGCAGCCATGACTTCGGGTACACCATGCCCCTTTGCTTCAGGAGCAAAACGGCGAACGAGCATACTTACGATCACGAGGCCGATGGCAGGAAAAAAGATGACGTCGCCGCGACCAAGGACACGCAAGTACGACGTACCGACGTGAAAAAATAACCAGTCCAATAAATCAATGAGCTTTCGAAAGCCCACTGCGCCGTAACCCGCCACGACACCGATCGCCACTGCGTACAAAAGGAGTATGACGCGTTCCGGCAGTCTTGACGTCAGACGCGCATGAGCTGAAAGCTGAAAGGAAATTTCGACCTCACCTGCGGCGGTTTTTCTACGAGAGTGCAAGTTTACACCATGTCTCAAGCGCCCCACCACCACGAATCATCATAGCCCCGTGTCGCAACAGAGCGCAAACGAGGGACAGGTGTGGGGTGTATCAAGTTCTTAGGAGACTTCACCAGCACAACGATCACGCCACCGTGCGTGGGCACCGCGTCAAGTCGCGTAGTACGTTCTTCGCCGACCCATTCGCGCCATTTTCACCTCATCCTCGCACGCCCATGTCTCAAGACTTCGCAGGTCGCCGTTCCGTCTTGCCTTTCCGCCTCGGCACCACGCCCAATAGTTGCCCGTTTAACTAACCAACGCGCCCTAAGTTTCACGGCACCAACGGGTCGTGCAACATCATCTGCTGTGAAAACCGCTCTTCATCCACTTTCCGGATAAGCTTGATAAGCCACGCTGCTTTGAGATCTCATATTCATCTATGAGTCTACGCGCTTCGTATTACTGTCGAAGTCGGGGCTAGTGTGGACTCATTTCCATTCATTCGTCAAAGGAAAAGAGCCATGTTTTTAGGATGTACACGTTGGACTTCCCCCCTTAGAATTGGTTTGGTGAGTACCATTTTCTTTCTCTCGAGTTGGGGTGAAGTCCTTCTTTGTGCTCGAAAAACCCTTGCCGCGCAACGACCCGTGATTCTGAAAAAGGCTTGCTCGACAAACTCTTGCTACACAAGGGCTCGTAGTTCTGCAAAACGCTCCGGATAAGTTTGTACCATGCCGTTGTCTGCGCACCGCGCAGTTGCGGAGCGAATTGGAATAATAGGCTTTACGCCGAACCAAATCACTAAGAGAGAGTATGTGTTCCCCCATCTTCGTCAAGACATTTGCTATTCTCATGATCCCGTGGTATCGAACACCGACGCGGCATCGAGCAACGACATGTACGTCTTACTCAATAACGGATTTGCCCCACCTGGATTTGCGCTCGAAGATAGCTCTCGGGAGAGACCGGATCTCCTGCCAAACGACGAAGCGTAGCTAATTGACCGATATGCGTTAGCACATCAGCTAGCGGGCCTTGCAATAGCTGTTCCCAAGACCGTTTTTTCGGCTCGACTCCATGCGTAATCGCTTGATCCAAACTTTCTAAAATATCAAAAAACCTATCCACCTCTTGTTCCCAGGAGAGAATAGAAGTATCCTCACGTTCTCCACCGTAGAAATCACGATATGCAATCAGCAGTACATCGCCCATGTGATGCAAAATTTCTACAGGTGTACGAATTCCCTGTCCAGCTTCAAATGCGGGGTAATGTTCTGGAACTTCTTTGATTACTTTAGCTGTTCGGTAGCCAATCGTAGCTAATAAATGTCTAACGCAACGGGTATCCACAATACCCCCCACCTTTCTTTATGTACTATTCAACACGAAGCCACACTTTACCTTCTTCACAGTCGTCCCCCACAATCCCAACTGCACCCCCTCCGCCCGCTCCGCATAGTTCTGTACCGCGTCGTGCGTGATCACAAGCTCGCACGCAATCGCCCAGTACATCATGCCGCCCTCTTAGGTAAACAGACACGCCGCCTCCCGCAGGATGAGAAAACGAATGCCAGGCAGAGAGCATCACTCTTTCCCTTCGGTGGTGTCCCTCACACCATTCCACGGCCTATGCGGCTCCGCCCGCCTCTCCAGGCCAGATCGCCGGGAATTTGGCCCCGCGACATTGCAGTAAGCGCCTTCCATCGCCGAAAACGGATAGTCCAGTGTGCGGACCTTGCTGTCGTAAAGTGCGGCGCCGTGTTCCTGCTCTACCCGCCCGTGCCCGGTCCCGAGTCTAACGGATCGCCTAGCAAGAGGACCCCAACCGTTATCCACAGGCTATCCACAGCTTTGTCCACAAGGGAATCAATTTTTGTCGTCAGCCATCCACGCGAATGAAGTGCCCGGATAGCTTTGAAGCATCAGGGAAGTTGAGCCGACCGATGTGAAATAGATCAGGCCGCAGGAAGATTTTTGCACGCAAGCGCCTCCACCTGCGCAGACGGTCGAACCAGAGCCCGACAAGCGCTCGAATCGGCACGTACGAACCAGCGACATCAAATGCCTCAAGTCCCTCGTACACAACGCACAACCAGTGGTCAGTGGCCGTGAGGTGTTCATCCAACTCGTCTAGCACACAGTTTGCTTCTTCGAAATTTCGACGAATCAGAGGATACCATCCGTCCACGTTGGCTTCCTCCAACCGTGAAAGCCAGTCCTGCGAAAGCTTTTGTCGGATGAAGTCGCCTAGTTCAATGGGGCCTTCGGTCAAGAGGTAGCGGATGAGCAGTCCTAGCCAAAACGCGCGCCAACCGATCACGTCCTCGTTCTTGAGGTGCTCAATCACGGCTTCTGGAGCCGGGAACGAATCATCCAGCTCGTATCCGCACACCCAGTGCGGCTGCGCTTTGGACCGCAACAGTTTGGTGGCATTTTCCGGAGAGGTCAAGATGAGCAACGTGTTCGGGTCATAGATCCGGCTCTCCGTCAGATCTAAACTGGCCATCTATCATCCCTCCCACGCGAAATGATTATTTATTCCTATAATAGCACATACATACTTTTTGTCAACACTCAGATGACTTGTCTTGACCATCCCAGTCCCTGCTCCAGCACCCGCTGCATGCTCCAACGAAGATCCGGCGAGAGATCCTGCATGTTGCGCAAGGCCCTGTCCAGGTAGTCCAGCGGAACGTCCTTGAGCGGCATGCCCTTGTGCTTCCCGAACGGCATCGTCTGCACCTCGATCGGCGACTCCGCAAACGCGATCAGCGCCTCGACATCATCGGGATACCCCGCCTCCAAATACGCACGGAGCTCCCGCTGAAACACATGCGCCGTCACGATCGCATCGCCTAGCGCTCGATGCGGCAGTCCGACTTCGACGTCGATCCCGAGCCAGTAGCGGAGCACCTGATTCGAATGCTTCGGCGCGTCTCGCCAGAGATGCTGCGCCAGGCGCTTCGAGCAAATCCACGGTCGCCCCGTCTCCGGCAGCATCCCGCGGTCGAACTCGGCGTTGTGCGCGACCAGAATCGCGTCGCCGATATACCCCATCACCTTCGGCCAGATCTGCATGAGGCGCGGCTTTCCCGCAACGTCGCGATCTGTGATGTGGTGCACTGCGGAGGCTTCCGGCGGGATCGGACAACCAGGATCGACGAGCGCAGAGTAGACGATCTGCGGCTCGCGGTCCAGACCGACCTCGACCAACGCAAGCTCGACGACGCGGCCATCGGGTGGCAGTCCGGTCGTCTCAGTGTCGATTACGACAAATCGCGCTTCACTCAATCTCACTTGCTCGCCCTCTTTCGTTGACTTTTTCGTGTTGCAAGCTCTGCTCCCACCGGCGGTTTCCCCGTCGGCTTCGAGAACACCCGCGCGCCGTACTTTTCCCGGAGGTATCGATCCATCTCAACGGGATCCATACGATAGATCGATAACTCCGACGGACCTGTTGCCCGTTCCCTGTGCCGATTCCGTATCGGCGTGCCATGCTCATGCCTAGTTGCCATTTGTTGTTCTCTCCTCTCTTTTGCACCGCTCCATACGATGCGACTCAATCGCGACGCGCACCATCTGACACATTTCGTCTTCCGTTAAATCACTGGTGTCGATGACCAGACCGCGCGCGTACTGCCACTGCTGCTCGGTCTCGTCTTCGTGCGTCCGCGTATCAGGCAATTCTCCGTCTCGCTCCAAAATCCGACGTCGCCGAACAAGCTCCGAGGCGGTGAGCACGATCACGAGGAACCCATGCTGATCCGCCCACACCGCCTCCTCCAGCGTTCTGCCATCGTCGATGACAATGGGGCTCACGGTGTGCTTCAGCACTTCCTCCGCAGCAAGAAGCAGCGGATTTGGCTTGAAGCCTCGCAGGAAGCGCCCCGTCCGTTGCAAGTACGGCCTTCGCACCGCTTTACTTGCGTCTCTGAGCCACGGCGCGGCAATATCGAGCACGGCTTCGACAGGCGTCGCCAACGAGTATCGAACGTAACCCATTTCCCGCCGCAAATACTGCGCCACCGTGCTCTTCCCCGCGCCCATCGGCCCCATGAGGAAGACATGTTGGAATCGCCGTTCCATAGCTTTTACCCCTAACGAACATATGTTCTAATTCTAAGCATAACGAATATACGTTCTCCGCGCACGTAGCAAAATCGTTACATCGCGCTTAACTCTTTGTGCAGCAGGACTTCGATCTCGAGCCTCGGGTTGCTTCGGTCGACGACAAAGTCCATTTCCTGAACCAACACCCAGCGATCCTCGGGATACAGGATGCCCTCCAGCGCGTCCAACAGAACTTTCTCTCGGTTGTGTGTATCCATTCGACGGCTCGACGGCCAGAAGTACCAGAGCCTCAGCACTACCTTGGTGCCTGGTTGGGGCATCGTCCACCCTGTCTCCTGTCGCCATCGGAGTGCCAAGTACGCCGCATCCCGCCGAAACTTCTGCGCCTCACCGTTCAGCACCCTCATTCGCTGGCCTGTCTTCGGATGGACATAGGTCCGATAGGCATGGTTGACGCTCGGCGGGAGCGGCAAGACCAAACGTTGCATGTTGGTACTCCTATCCATCAGAGTTACGAAGCCTGCGGGTCTTTGGATCGGAACAATTCATCCAACAAGTGTGCAAGATATGCTTGTTCGGCTCGATAGCGCTCGTACAGTTGATTGGCGTGATCGCTGGATGAGTTCACCAGCCACAAAGCCTTCGCGCGGGCAACACGTTCACCGGCTTGTTGTAACTGTGATGAGAGCAAAGTCAATCGTTCGTTCATGGTCCTCTTCCTCCTCGAATTCATCCTGACAATCTTGGCAGAGAAAACTCCACGGATAGTAGACAGGCTGCCCGCACAGTCTGCATCTTGGTCTCTCCATCATGCGCAGTGGACGTCTAGGCACGCTCGAAATTCTCCTTTCGTTTGGGCCGAAACGCGCTTTCTGGCCGTAAAATGTATTCCTGAATGCGAACCTGGCCGTCGACCTCCATGACCACCTCAAGCACCGTTGGCAGTCCACGACGCCACTTAAGAGGCCGGGCTTCGACGACCGTGGCTTGTCGTTGGTCATATGCGTTCTGCATCATGATCACCCTCATGCACAAGCCAGTTGGGCATCTTGCACAAACCATTGGTGCATTTGAGACGCTATCCATATCACGGATAGTCGTCCTCCCATACCTCTGCTTCGGGCGTCGCAGGCGGTTGCCTACGCTCCGGCGGGTCAACGGGGATCCACACCCGCTCCTTCCGCCACGGCACAAGCAGCCGGCGCAAGCGTCTGCGCCACAACTGACGTTGATTCACAGGTATCACCTTCCTGATCGAAATCAACGGGATACAAGCAGCCCGCCACTCGAAAGCTAATGCAAGGTTCCAGTTCTACGCCAGGCGGCGGAGGCTTCAGACGACGATACCGATCGCGCCACGCGTAGAACTCCACCATTTCTCCGCTCTGAAGGATCGGTTGACAATGCGGCGACTCGAACCCCAACTGTAGCCATGCGTGGTTGCGCACCAAATTCCCTGCACGGTCTCGCACATCTTGCACCAATGCCACCAACTTTCTGCCCGGTGTGTGGCGGCTCCAAACCACGAACCGCGCCGTGTACCGCTCCAAGACCCGCATGTCAACGCCCCCTTACGGGATCGAGATACTTCACCTGTACCTTTTGCCCTGTGGCCGGGATCGTCACCGTCTTGAGTGTCACCTTGACCCGGCGCCCTAAGCACTGAGGCAAGTTCGTCGAAAGCTTCGACACGTAATCGGTGTACCCGATCGCAAGCAGGTCGCTCTTCAACCACGCAAGAGCCTTTTCGTTGTCGACGATCGGGCGGTTGTGGAAAATGCGGCGCCCCTTCAACGAACCCTCATCCACCACAAGCACTAGGAACAGATGTTTCCCGTCATTCCCCTTGTTCTTCTTTACCTCCGCCTTCTCCAGACGACAAACGTACTTACCGTCCGGCAACGGCTCATATCCGCCCTTGGCAGGCTCAACCTTCATGTACTTCTCATCCAAGTCGGCTAGATTCATGCTTCATCCTCCCGTACACGAATATTCCAGTTTATGAGTATATGTGGTCCCGCCTCCCGCTCTACCGAGAGGGGAGTGGTAGACATCGCGTTCTCATACGTCGTCCTCTGCCCGTACCCACGCGGACAACGCCTGCGGAATCGACAACTCCAACCATTGTCCTGTTCGATCGACAGACTCGACCCGGCAAAACAACTGGCGAACGCCGCGGCCTGTCCCGTCGGGGACATGCACTGCAAGGAAGCCACCTGTATAGGGATCCCCGACGACCTCGACGCTACCAAAGAGATTCGTTTCCCAGCGACTCGACGGCATGTTAACTCACCACCAACGGCCCGCCGCCCCGCGGCCCATCGTCGCTCCGCAACACCAGATCTAGACAATCTCGCAGTTTCCGCGCCGTCCCTTGGTCGATCAAAAGCTCCAGCGGGCCGTGCGCATCGGACAAAAGTACCCGAATCTCTTCTCCATCGAGCACAACTTGCACTTCAGCTTCCTGGATGCTCAACCGCAACTCGCTCTCTCCCCCTCCAACTGTCGCGACAAACTTGCCAACGCCATGCGCTCCTCGTCCAACGCCAACCGCACCTGCTCCGCCACAAGCTCATGCCCAAGCTCATCGCCCTTCCGGACACTGAGCAGCGCTTGGCTCGCATCGACGCGACGTTTCACCGCGCCGTACAGCATCATCAACGCCTGATAGCGTTCCGTTGGAATTAAAACGACGTCATCCCCAGGCGTGGCCCGCAACTGTACAACCTCGACACACGTGCGAGCCAGCGACTGCACTTCTCGCAGGTCGTGATAGAGATCGAGCAGCGAATCCAACATCTCGCGGTATGCGTAGGCACGATCCCGAAGCGCCCGGTTGTGACTGGTCTCGCATTGCGCCCAGTGACTCTGCAATTCCCGCAGGAAATGGTCGTAGCACTCGCAGACAATGGTCAATCGATTGTAGACCTCAGTGACTGACACGCTCCGCGTCGTTTCCACGCTGCCATGCCTCCCTTGCTTCGCGTAGAATGCTCGAAACCTCTGCCCGCGCCGCCTGCAAACGAGCAAACGCAACCGGTTCGTGATCAGCGTCCGCCAGATCGTATAACGCCTCAGCATCGCGCATATGGCGGCACGCCAGCTCCAACACCTCTCGGTAGAGTTCGAAACCTCGCTCCGCAAGCACACCCACCACCCATACGGGGTTTGCAAGACAAAATCAGTCGCGGGTCAACACCGTAGAGATCAGATGCAGATGGTCATCATCGTCATGGAAGCACACAGGCCGCCCCCGTCCAGCAAACCGTATCCGCACCACCTGTCCTTCCATTGCTCGCAACATCTCCAGGACGAATCGCGCATTGAGCGCCACCCGAACTTCTTCGCCAGAACTTTCGAGAATCGGCACCTCTTCGCGCGCCTGGCCTCGGTCTCTCGCTCGCGACGACATGCATAGCGCACCATTCGACAACTCCAGCGTCACCGAATGGTGCTCGTTTTCCGCCAGAATTGTCGTACGTTCAACCGCCTGCTCAAGTCGATCGCGTTCTACCCTGCACTCCGCGATAAACTCCGTCGGAATCACCCGCGTCACATCTGGATACCCGCCCTGATAGAGCCTTGTGTACAACTGGACATGATCCCAGGCGAACATCACGTAGCTTGCACTTTGGTAAACTTGCACCGTCGTTTCTTCCTCGTCCTCCAGCAAGCGCAGGAGTTCCGAGAGCCCGCGCCGTGGGACCGTGAACCGAATCGGCAATTCACCGTCGACAGCCTGCTTCACTTGCACCAGGCGCAGCGCGTTCGTGGCCGTCCAAACAAGCCTTCCGTCGTCGCATGCGACGTGGACACCCTCAAGGATCGGTCTCGTCGGATCCCGCTTCGCCGCAGCGTATCCGACTGACTCGACGGCTGCCACCAGGGTTTTTGCCGAGAGTTCTACAGGCGCAATGCCACGCATATCGGGCAACTCAGGAAACTCCTCGGGGTCAAACCCATGCAACTCCGCATGTGTAGCGTCAACATCAATCGACGCACTCAGGTGATGCGGCGCGATCGTCGCAATGTCGACCGTGCCCTTGGGAAGCCGCCGAACCAGCTCCGCGAACAGCTTTGCCGGGAGCACCACGCCACCCGGATCCACCACCGATGCTTCCATGGTCATGCGCAGCGCCACATCGTAATCGTAGGCACTGAACGTGACCTGACCACGATCCGCCTCAACCAGTACGCCTTGCAACACTGCGGCAGACGAACGCACGGGTGCAACACGTGCCATCGCACTCAGCGTCGGTTCCAACACAGATTGCTCAATCAGACAGCGCATGTCGTCTCTTCCTCCTCACGCTCGCCTGTCAGCATATCGCGCAGCTTGGTTCGATCCCACGGCGCGACCGCCTCGGGGAGGACGAGATACACCGTGTTGACGACCGTCACCTTACGATGTTTAGGAACCGCCATGAGCAACCGCGTCTCTTTGCACGGTTGATGGGGATCGTAGGCCATCTGCGCCACCCGCTTCTCGTACACCGGGGGATACTCGCCTTCTTCCACAATTCCCAGACACATGCCGCGCTTGATACGCACCCGTCCTTGTTCCCAGACTGCAAATTCGACCATCCATTCATCCCTCCTCACTTGTGCGTGGTTTGTACGACAAGCGGCTCGATGTCGCCGTTGCGATACTCAAATATCGGCATGTTCAGGGCCTCCGCAATCGTCCGTTCTAACCTCGCGCCTTGCGAGCACTCCCAGCCCGGTAGGAACACCACAGCGTGACATCCAAGGAGACAGTGAAGCGCCGCCCGCATCCAGTCGCCCCAAGTCCAGTCTTCCTCACCGCGGATCTCGGCCGGTCGGGATAGCCAGACATCGGCCCAGCCAAGTACCAGCGCCCGTAAATCCGCAGGTCTTTCTCATTCCTCAATTCCAAGTCCCACACGCTCCTTCTCGCTCTTCCGCATGTCGATCAATAACCTCGAACCATCTAGCGAACCGAGCCCGCAACGCCTGACCCGCGCGTGGGTCGTAGTCTTCCAGTTCGACGATCAGCTCATCTGTTTCGCAGGCGAGGTTGATGAGCGCGTCCAAGTAGTCTTTCTGAACCAAGATTTCCATGGCTTCACCCTTTCCTTATCCATACTTCTCGCCGCCGAATCTCCGCCTGTGAGTAACCCGCGACAACCCAACTGACAATCTCCCGATCTCGCGACGCCAGACTCGCCACGAAGTCCCGAACCTCCACTGCGCTCCAGTCCGCCTCGCACCAATTTACGATTTCCTCTCCGCCGCCGCCTATCAACGTCACTCTTTGACGTATGTCATGAGGAGTTCAACTTCCGAGAGGGGATCATCGGCTCTTTTTATCCTCGCCTCTTCCGCCGCGTATTCTGGATTCTTGTACACCTCAATGAGCGGCGGTACGTCTACTTCGTCAGGCCACCACTGCACAACCACCCAAACCATGTCGTTCGCTTGCATCGTTCTTATCCGCCTTTCGCTTGTGATTGATGATTCCAGCGTCGTTCGACACGCGCCAAAACTCGGCTTACGTGCGTCAGGGAGATCCCCACGCGCTTCGCGATGTCCTTTTGCGTGTATCCCAACCACGCAAGCGCCAATACGCTTCGTTCCCGAGCCGACAAGCGGCCGGCGAACTCCCGCCACTCCACCTCGCTAAAATCCGCTTCGTAACGCAACCAAACACTCTCCGGATGCCCAGCTTTCGATTCGTCGTCTTCACGCGGCACATCGTCCAACGATGTGGTCTTCGGTCGGCGGCGAGCCTGACGCAGGAGTAAACGCATCTCGTTCTCGATGCACCGAACCGCAAGGACAGAGAACTTTGCTCGCGACGGGTCATATACCCTCGCCGCCTTGCATAGTCCCAACATTCCCGTCGCAACAAGGTCGTCGAACTCGATTCCCGCCGCTACAGCACGATGGCGAAAGCGGTTCGCCACGAAATACACCAGTCTCTGGTTTTCGACAACCAGCACCTCTTGCGCCGCATTCATGCAGTTCACCGCCCTCCTCTACCTATGGGCGAATCGTCATACAATCCCGATCGCCTCCGCCGCCGCTTTCGCCTCTTCGTGTCTTTGCACCACGTCCCTGAAGATCTCCCACCTGTGCGGAAGCACCATCGAATACCGCACCAGGAACGCCTGCCGCCCGAGCCGCTGCCCCAACACCGCATTGAGCAACGCATTCGCCTCGTCCATGGTCTCGGGCAACAGCGCGTGCGGGATGTTGTTCGCGCGGAAAATCTTCTTCAGTAACTCTTCCTGCCGCGGCGTCGGCTGCGTCAGGAGCTCCGCCGCCTCCCACCGCGTCTGCGGCACCGCAAGTCCTCTGCGCCGCAGCGCCGCCACCTGCTTCTCCGTCGGCGGCAGGGCCATCCACTCCTCCTCGGCCCCCACTGCGCTGCGGGCGAGTCCGATCTGCGCATAGGTCGCCGCCGTACCCCAGGCCATTTCCGCATCTGGCCCGAAGTACACCCGATGCATTTCGGGCTTCTCGCTTAGCTCGTCGGTGGAAAATCGTCCATAGGCCACGTGCCACCCGACCTGCGTCTGTTCGACCCGGACGTAATTTCCCTTGAAGTCCCTCGCCAGCCAGACGCGCTCGCGCACCCGCGCCCACCGGAACGCGCTTGCCGTGAGCCGCTTCGCGATCCTCGGTCCGCGTTTGACGCCTGGGCCTTCCCGTTTCTCGCCGCTTTCCTCCTTGTCCTCGCCCGCGAGCAACCGATCCACTGTCATCAGCCGATGCACGTCTGTGACCCCAACTACGTCGAGCACCAGACAATCCTGCTTGAAGATGTGCGGCGCAATCCGTAACCCGCGCCCAACACACTGTACATAGAGACTGTGACTCAAGGTAGGTCGAGCCATGATGATGCACGAGACTTCAGGACGATCGAATCCTTCTGTAAGCACTCCATAGTTGCATAGGACTCGAATATTTCCATCTGAGAACGCGTCAAGGGTCTGTCGGCGCTCTTCCTTGGGCAGGGCGCCGTGCACCACCGCGACGGGGACTCCCGCCTTCTCAAACTCCTCCGCCAGATGATAGGCATGCTCGACGCTCGCACAAAACGCGATCGTCAACCTATCGGAGGCCTGCGCCTGCCACGCCGCGACAATCTGCTTGTTGACGCTCGGCGTGTCCACCGCGCCCTCGACCTCGGCATCGGACCAGTCGGCGCCATCGTCCTTGCCCTCAAGACCCTCAACGATTTCGAGCTTCACGGACTTTGGCGGCACCAGCCAGCCCATGTCGATCAGATCGTGAATCCCGATCGCGTAAGCCACACCATCGTACACCTTACGGAGATCCGCCTTGTCGGTGCGGTACGGCGTCGCCGTGAGCCCCAGATGCACGTGACCTTCCGGCACCGAGCCGAGGAACCCGAGCGCGTGGTAGATTCGCATGTACGTCCTCGCCGTTGCATGGTGGCACTCATCCGTGATCACCGTCGGCGTCGTCTCATGCGCCGCCATCCAGCGCTCCAAGCGCTCCGGCTGCGAGATCGTCTGTACGCTTGCCACGGCGAAGTCCGCCTCGACGTCGTCGTCCGGCCCCTGGATCCGCCCGATCTTGACCTCGCGGCCCTTCTCCGCGAGCGCGTCGAACACCACCGAGAACTTGTCGAGTGTTTGGTCGAGCAATTCGTCTCTATGCGCCAAAAACAACACCGGCCCGCGCTCCAGCCGCTCCACCGCAAACTGTGACGATATCACCGTCTTTCCGGCCCCTGTCGCCGCCACGAGGACGGGACGGGGCTTGGGATACCGTCGGATGGCGTCGACGGCTTCGACCTGATAGTCGCGGAGCTTCAGGTTGTTTTGGTGCTTGGCTACGATGAATTGCAACGGGTGTCACCCCCTTTTTTGTCCACACTTTTTCTCGTAAGAAGTTGTTTCACTGAGAGTCATCTTTCGGTAGCGTCCCGGATTCCAGCATCTCAACATTGTCTAAATTGCGTTCCTTTGCATACGCATCCGTAACCGGCAAAGTGATGTACTCCAACGTCCTGCGATCCAAATCCACAATCTCCCGACTGACGAACAATGATCGTCCGGCTTCTCCCAACGTAACCCCAGTCCACATGTGGATTCGTTTACCATTCCTTCGGGGTCGAGAATATTCAATCTTGTGCGGTGCGTAATTTCGCAGGCGCTCCAGCAACTTTGCCGCTCCAGGATATTTGCGACCTGTCTCCTTCGCGTAAATCTCCATTGCTTTCTGAAGCAGATCGCGCGGTACACTGAACTCTTTACCGAACTCGATGATTCCTTCGTCTATGGCCGCTTTTACCACATCGTTCGCACGCCAATAGTAGTCCTTCTCACGAAGCATCTCTTTGGACTCTGTGATGTTGCGGCCTTCACGTCGCATCTGACGATAATGCAGCAACCCGAGATAGCACATGTACGACAGCGCTTCGGGAGTCCTCAGCCGTTCCACCCATCCCGGCCCTTGCCGCTTAAAGCGTTCCATCATGGGATACAGAAGGATCCGTCGGAAGTAACCATGCGTCGGGTCCTTTGTGGGCGGTAACTCGTTCGCACCATAAATTAGCTTCGTCTGCGGCTTGAACTCGAATGACGCCTTGAACTTGCGTTCAGCCCGAACCACGTCATTGCCAATCCAACCCTTGAGAAAACTCGTGTCCTCGATTCCCGTGCCCGCCATATCCGGCACGATGTCGATGGCGGCGCGAGTCAGACTCGCAGAGGCAAATCGGTTACGCTCAAGGCTCTGTACACTTTCCGTCACTGCGTAAATTCCAAAAGCCTTCGCAAGCATACCTAAGAGCGTCGACTTACCGTTTTGCCCTGGCCCATAGAGGATGGCGTAACATTCTTCGGACTGATCCCACCGACACAGACAATAGCCGAGAAATTCCAGGATCGAACGTCGGGTCTCGTCGTCAGGAAATGTCGTCCTGAAAAAGTCCAACACATCGACTTCCGCATCCTTCATGGCAAGCGTCCATGACTTAGGTGTTCGATACCAGTTTTCAAAGAACGGGATCGTCAGCTTCCAGTTAATCCGATGCCTTGGCGAGAAATCATAGACTCGCCAATCATGGTCAAACGGATCGCTCATGTCCAGCAGTCCGTTCACGAACGGGACCAACGGCTCGGTGTTCCAAACCTCATGCACCCGAATGGATTCGACGGAATGGTTTTTGTCGCGCTGGACGTTGTTGATGAGCATCCGCTTGATCTCTTCCGCGCGTGACCACGTAGCCCAGGTCGGCTTCAAGGTTTCCAGAGCTTCGAGGATGAAATCTCGGATGACCGCTTCGTCCGCCCCGTCGTCGGTAGGCGTGGTATAAATTGAACCGTCATAGTAGTAACAGGTCTGGAAGAAGTACTGAAGATTGAAATCCTCCTTGATGGCCGTTGCCATTGGGCGCAGCAGCAAATGCTCCTTTCCTTTTTCTTCGTCGGTATAGACGAAGCGTTTCTTCCTTGCTTTTGCCCATTGCCGAGCTGTTTCGTTCGTAAACGGCCTCTCACTCCAATCAATCTGCTCTTCCAGGGCGTCGCTCAGATCCTCCGTCCAAGCAATGGGCTCGTTCACGATCACCTCTCGGGGATCAATGTCTTCTGCGCCTGCGGCAATGCGAGTCCCTTCATTTGCATATAGCGCCTCTTCTGTCGTTTGCGTCGGAAGCCCGTCCATTTTCGGCCCTTCGGGTTGATCTGGAGCGCCGTAGAGCCCCGGGAGGCCCAATTGCGCCGCGTAAGCCCTGCGGACAAACGTTGCCGGACTGGATCCCCTCTGAAAATGCCTGCATGCTGCGCAAACGCTCATCGGATCGAGTTCCTGAAACGTCGAACACCGTACAGCCAGCGGTCGCGATGAACGGAACTTTCTCTCCGCTTCGCCCCAGTTGTATCTCTTGCCCGGCCCTGCGTCATACCCTTCCGACCATTTGTGAAAGAGGGAAGAGTCTGGATTCATAGCTTTCAAGAGCGACGCCATTTTGTGCCAAACGGGTTCGCTTACGATGTTGGGATCCTGCACATAAGCCTTGAACCTTGCGCAGATGGTCGGAAGTTGTTCTTCGACAAACTCCGCGGGGACAGGTTTCCAATCCCCCATGCACTCTACATTTTCACGCGGCGTCAAAAAGGGCTCCGTTCTGGACACGTCAATCCCTAGCGCATGGGCAATCTCATCGATGGCCGCCTCAAACGCCTCGGGGTTGTAGTGCGCCTCTTTGTGCCAGCTCTCAATCGAGACTTTCACAATCCGTCCAGATTTCGTGTGCATCGAGCCTGGGATCCGCATCACGCGCGCCGCGTCGGCTACGTTGGGGTCGCTCCCCAGCAGTTTCGCCAGTTTCGCGGCGATCCGCTTACCCGTCGTCCCGTCGACCGAGCACGTGAACTTGAAATAGACGTGCCGCCCGCGCCCACCGCCAGACTTCACAACTGCGCTTGGCACCACGCCACGCTCAGACAGGAACGCCAGCGCGCGTTCCGCTTGGTCCATTCGCTCGGCATCCTCGTCGTCATGATCGTCGATGTCCGCCCATGCCCCCAGACATGCCACCACGTCCTCTGCGCTGCCACCGCTCCAGCGGCCATCCTCGGTCCGTTGCACCGGCTTATCGCGGAGACAGACTCCGAAGTACCAGCCGCAACGCGCCATATCCGTGCTCTGATAGCCTCTGCCGAAGTAGTCGCGCAACGCCTCAAAGTCCGTCGTTGCGAACGAGCGCCGCGCCTTAACGGCTTTGAACGCCATCTCCCGATCGTCCTTCCGGTTCGGGATCGGCCTGATCTCCACGTAGCCTGCCGCCCCCTCGAACCACCATCGCAGGAAATCGACCGACTCGGCGGGATCCCCGCAGAACGCATGCTCGATCATGTGCCGCCGAATCCCCGAATCGGAGATCTCTTCACCAAGCTCCACACACCTCGCTTCGAGCTCCCGGTAGCTTTCTCCAGCCAACCACCGAGTTTCGATTTCCTCTCGAATGGGAGAATTGCACAGTTTGCAGTCCCGAGACATCTGCACCAGCTCCTTATGAAGGTCTATCGAACGGCTGCAACTCGCGAGACCGCAGATGAGGAATCTTGTGGAATCGAATCGCTTGATACCAATGAAAGGTTTTCAATATCCTTCCCTCTTCCTTTTTCTTTCCTAAGAGGAAAAAGGGAAGTAGATAAGTAAGGAGTGATCTGAGAGTGGTCCTAGTGTGGTCCTAGCATGGTCCTAGTGTGGTCCTAGTGGCGTAACTCCTGAGATTCCTTGTGGCACAAGGGATTTTTGAGTGTGGTCCTAGTGGTCCTAGCTAAAATTTCAGTTGAGAGAGATTTGTGCTTCGATTCAATTACACATATTACTAATCCTTGTATGGCTATATGTTGTAATCGGATGGTATCGAATCGAATCGAAGCAGTAATTTTTATAGATAGTGCGATTTTAGCTAGGACCGCTAGGACCACACCCCAAGATTCCTTGTCGCACAAGGCTTCTCAGGACTTTTGCTGATAGGACCACTCTCGGACCATTCTAGGACCACGCTGCCTTTCGTTAGGACCGTCTCTTACGAAGCTTGCTCGACATCGCAAGCTTTCCCCAGCGATTTGAGGGCCTTCGCAATTTGCTTTCCCATCGGGACCAGCCACTTCTCTCGAAACGACTGCCAATCTTCTTGGCTGTCGAACCCGAGCCTCGGGTCGATAATCGGGACAATGTGGTACATGCCGTTGTCCCATCTCAATGTGGCACCACCACATCGGGCGGCGTTCAGCGTCCAGCCGGTCGCGTCATCGTTTACGACCTGGGTCAGAAGGACTTCCCACAGTCTGTGGTCGCTGACGAGATCCGGCCGCGGATCCCATCTCCAATCGTGGGCCACCTGACGTTCTTCCCCCTCTCTTCACCGTGGCCCTCCATGACAGGCAACCGCCCGCGTCTGAAGCCCGAAGCATCGGCGTTCCGTCGTCCTTCGGAAGTTTTGGTTGCCTGCCAAGGGCGGCCACGGTGGAGCTCCGTGATGTGCACCTCTTCCGCCTGCCTCCTTCCGCCGCCCTGCGCAGCGCGCGAACTGCCGGGACAAAAGCGCTCAGGGCGCGTAATATCGCAGCTCGCACGCCGGGCGGGGCGGCGGAGCGACACGAACGTGTGTTGAGAGCAGGTCTCTCTACCTATAGGTGCGGTGTAAGACAAACACACGTTCGTAAAATCCCCGAAACCTGCGCCACGACTGAGTTTGTTATTTTCATCCAAACAAAACCTCATCTATGAAAGTTTTGTTGAATGAAAACATCTTTCATGCGTAATGTGCATATTCAGTTTTCAAGGTTCGGTCTAGCGCGGCACATCGCGACTCCTACTTCTATGAAGTAGCTCATTGCCTCACTCGCGATACGCTCGCGCCGAGCCGCCGTAGCGGACTCTGCTGCTCGGTCTTGCTGCCTGTGCGGGCGTCGTCAGACACCCGAGAGGGTTCGCACCTCCGGTCTGGGTCGAATGGCTTCGGCCCAGGGCGCAGGAGCGAAAGCCCCTACGTAAGCTATCAGGTCGGAATCTGCAGACCCCGGCACCCCACGATGCGGCCCTCGCTGTCCCTTACTTGCGCGGCTGGGCTGTAGACGTCGGACCGACCGGCTCGGACAGCCGCTTGCGCCACTAATGTCGAAGCGACGTATACCGTGTCCGGTTGCGGGGCCGGCAGCCCCTCCATGTCGCCCATAACCGTCTTGTACACGGGCAGGCCAGCGACCTCGCCAACCAAATCAGTCTCTGACGAAATCCGAGCGATTTGTCCGGAGGGCGGAATCCGCGCGAGGATTTCTCCGTCGGGGCCGACGAAGGTCAGTTCGTGTGGCGTCAGATTTACAATGCTAGGCACGCTTATTCTCCTCTCATTACCGCTGTATTCTTGGAAACGATCTGTATTTTTTCGGAATGTCAAGCCATTTAACGATGATCACGCACCAATCGCTATGCTTCAAAAAGAGCCAATCGTGTCCATTTGTTTGTCTCACTTCGCACTCCGTATCTTCATCCAGCAGCAAAATCCCCTCGTCGTAATCAACGAGAATGGCTCCATTTATTTTGGAAATCCGATGAATGGTCGTGTCCCATACATTCACTGGTGGTTTTGTAGCTTGGTTCAAAAAGTATGAGATTCGAACTGTCACATTCATAAATGGCGTCATCGCCTGTTGAAGCTGAGAGTACACATCGGTTAGCGTCGCCGTCCGACCGTTCACTCCTTCGCCTCCTCCACACTCTCAAATTCCCAATCGACTTCCCAAACGTCGTGTGGATCGACTTCGCCGCTATCGACGAGCGCGACAGCCTCGTCCTCGTTGGCCGCTACGACCTCGTACTCTTCGTAGCGTTTGGAGACGAATGTGACCTTGTACTTGGGCATTCCCATCACCTCTCGTACTCTCTACTTGAGCTCTTCAACCTCGGTAATCCCATCCGCGATCTCCACTACTGCCAACTGTATAAGAGGGCCATCCCCGCGTTGCGCCCCTCCACCCGGCGGTCGAAGCGCGGACTCGAACCGCGAACTCCAACGGGGTGATCAATCCCGTCTTTGCCGTGCCGCCTGCACCCTCGACCGCCCGGCGCAAGGGCGAAGCCACATGCGCTCTCTAGGGTTGACAAAGGGAGGTTCACCCGCCCGTCGCGGACGGGCTATGGTGCCGGCTGTTTTCGCGCACTACCACGGTGCGCAGCGCACAACCGGCGAAACGCCCACGCCTTGCCTTGCCTAGCCGAACCGCGCCGAGGCGTACCGTGCCCCGCCATGCCCGACCTTGCCAGGCCATGCCGTGCCGGGATTTTAAGGGCGACCTGTTCGCCGCCTCACCGAACCCTCGAAGTTTGGTTCGAAGGTTCGATGCGGAGGTGAACCCTCCGCTGTTCATGCTGTGTGCCCGGCTGTTTCGCCTTGTGCTGTCTCTTCCGCTGTCGCGCCGTTGGAGTTTTCCACGTTGACTTGTAGATAATCTTCGATCCCCATCGTGATCGTTTTGTGTCGCGCTTCAAGCTCCTTTCCGATCGACACGACACGAAACTTTTCCGCTGGACTCAACTCTCGAATGATTTTTGGCGGCTGCAGTTGGCTCCAAACAAACGCGCCGTTTCTCTTGGTCTCTAGCGAAAGCTCAATTTCGTAACTGCTGACTAGTTGCCCGCGGAAGCGAAGCGCTGAAACAAACTGGTCCCATGCCCGATGACTCGAAGGCGGTAGTCCAAGAATCGCTGGGACTTGCGAATTCTCTTCCAGAAGATAGATTCGACGAACCGTTTTGCACGCTTTTCCTCTTCCTCCGTTTGGATCACTACCAAACTGATCAAAAGGACAACCCTGGCACTTTCGGTATGAAATGAGCCCATCATCCGCAACGTAGCGTCCGAGCTTGCCATCGTGACTCGTGCAGAGCGGCGGTGCACTTTCACCTTCGTTCTGAGGCGCAAACAGCACTCGACTCGTGTGAAAAAATGGAACTCGCACTCTTAGTTTCTGGATAATTTCCCCTGTCGCCTCGTTTTGAAAGGCGGCTGCCTGCGCGACGATCCGATATCTTACGGGAAGAATTTCTGCGTTCTCTTCCAATTGCGCGGCGTCTTGCATGGTCTCAGCGTATTGTTCGAGTGAGATTCCTTGGGCTTCGAGTTCCTGCGCCTGTTCTACCGTCAGTCCAAGCTTTTCAAGCAGATTCGGATCGTACTGTGCCAGTGTGGTCATTGTTCATCAGTCCTCCTTGAATTTGTTGATTCGTTGTCACGCTGTTTCGTTGAGACTCAGTTCGTCATGCTGTTGCGTTGACAGATAGAACATTGACTCTCTTGCACCTTCCACATTTAAGCAAATCGGAAGGAATGGGCAGCCACCGTATTGGTGGCAGTTCGCAGTGTTATGACGAGTGATACCGGTTTTTGCTTGCCAAAGACGTTCCTGTGTTTCCAACCACAACTCGTTCTCAAACTGTCGGATTTGCTCTTCGGTTCTCACCACCTCGTCTTCCGATAGGTACTTGTCGGGATTCGCCTCGTACTCTGTCAGCAGACGATCTCGGAAGTCCTCCCAAGTCTCGACTTGCTCACCGTTGCGGTGTTTTGGCTCCATGCGCGACTTCTGCAAAGCACGAACAACCGAGCCTGCAATCGGTCTACCGAAAACTCGTGATGCAGCGTACACATACAATGTTAATTGTTGGGACATGCCGTAACTCTGTTTGAACTGTTCGATAGAGGCCGTGGTCTTGTTCTCAAGAATCCACAGGTTCCCGTCTTCGTCTTCACAAAGAGCGTCGATCTTTCCGGACAATCTGAACTTCCTCGACTTGCGGCCGGTAGCGGGATTCAAGATTGGAATTTCAAACTGTTTCTCAACCGCGACCAACCGCCGCGGCTTGAAGTGCCGGATGGCGAACCGGATCATGACTTCTGTGCGGATCCGCTCAAGTTGAAGCTTGTACGCCTCTTCGTCGTTTTCAGGCCGGATCCAGTCCAACGTCGCCAGTCCCGCCGCCACCGCGCCGTCTTCGTCCGCCTCTCCGCGCTGCCAAACCTCCAGCCCTGTGTGCCACGCGGTTCCAATCGACAACGCCCAGGAGACCTCGCGCGGGCGAAGACGTTCGACGTACCACAATCGCTCCTTGGTTGGGCACGTCTGCCGCATCGCGATGCGACTGTGTGTCAAAAGCTCCACCATTTTTCCTCTCCTCCCCTTGTAAACCCAAAAACTCCGTGCTACAATCTGTGGTGCGATGCGCGATTGAAACTCTGCCTGTTCCCATCAGGCAGTTGCTTTTTGTGTGCCCTCCTTTGCCGCTTCCTCAATGTTCTCCATCGACTCCCAGCATTCCGAACAGAACCAAGATGGCCCGTCCTGAATGGCGGTGTCCTCATCGAGCACGTCTCCGCAGCACTCGCATTCCAGAACCTCGTCCTCATCATCGAAGCTCCACAGTGCCGCGTCCTCTTCAGGCGTCATCAGCTTCCAGCGATCGTAACCGAGAGCCGCCAGTTCGCTCATGCAACCTCGACCTCCTGACACAACGCCTCAAGGTCTGCGATGGTGTACCGCGCGCGATCCGGATCGTTCCGGTCGGCGTCGCAAAGGCGGGCGATGATTGTCTCATACTGCATGCCACTCGTCCTCCCTCAGTCGCTTCCCGATCCAACGCATTGTCCGAAGCGTTTCCTCAACCAATGGATCGTGGTGCCGTGCGTTGTACCGCTCCATGCATCCGATCATTTCCTCGTAGTCCGCGATGACCGATTCCAACAAGTCAGGCCGTGTGCTCATGATCTCGGTTCGACCCCTTCATCGAATCTCGGACTTCTGGAACCCTCGACAACACCATCGCGATGTATGCATTCTTGGTAACCCCGAGCTTTCTGGCTTGACACGCCAACGCTTCATCAAGTTCTCGACTGATCCGGACAGTGACTTGAACTCGCTCGGGTGAATTCACTTTGATTTCACCTCCGACACCCTCAGTATAAGGTGAATTCACTTTGGTGTCAATATGACTCGTTTCTTTTTCGCCAGTTTAGTGTAACATCAGAATGACTTCACTTTGATGTTTCGAGGGGTATAAATGGCCACCGACAAACGCCAGTTCACCTTGCGCTTAAACGAAGAAAACTTCGAAAAGATTCGGGTCATAGCTGAGAGATCTAAGCGCTCAATTGCGATGCAAATCGAATATGTGATTGAACAGTTCATACGCGACTACGAACAAGAGAATGGCGAGATACCAATTACCAATCTTGATAACAAGGAGTGATCCCCTTGCCCGACACCCGCGACCGCGCTGACGAAATCATCGAGCGCTATCTCAGAGTACCCGTCCGCATGACGCTCATGTGCGGCGGCAAGTCGTCGTTCGTGCTTGACACCGTGATCCACCGCGTCACCCGCCGCAATGAAGGCGGCCTGATCGCGCTGGACGGCGGTGCGTTCTTCGTCGAAAGCGCCATGCTCGTCGAAGTTTCGCCGACGATGCTCGTCCTGCGGGACACCGAGCGCCGTTGGTCACTCTCCGTTCTTCGCTGGAGCGACCTGCCCGAAGAGTTCCGACCGTATCCGCGCGGGATGTGGACCGATCCGCGACCGGAGGATGACGATCCGTTTGCGGATTGAGTTGTCAAGGTTCAAAGCCTACGCCGAATGCTCAGCATCGTCGACCATTTCGCGAACCGGGATTCCGAAATGGTCTTCAATCTTCACCGCGGTTTCGATGGATGGCCGTTTTTCATCAGCCTCCAAGTAGCGATAACCGCGTTCAGTCATGTTGAGCATTTCGGCGGCTTGTTTCACCGTAAGTTGCATTGCCAAGCGTCGTTCTTTAAGTCGCTGCCCTAACGTTTTGGTCATCATCACCACCCTCGTCCTGATTGGAACTTTAGTTCTTACCCTGCATGATATTTGGAACTATAGTTCTTGTCAAGTAGCAAGGAGAATTTTCATGCCCTCATTTCCACAACGCTTGTCAGAACTTTTGTCTGCGACCAATTCAACAAAACGTGCCCTAGCGCACGCGATTGGGATATCAGAACGCATGATTCAGTACTACATCACTGGCGCTAAGAGCCCCACTCTTGATGTTCTTGTGGCGATGGCCGACTACTTTAATGTGGGGCTCGATTACTTAGCCGGGCGTTCTGACAATCCCACACCCCCACCTCGCACCTCCTCATCCGAGCAGGATCCGTAGGACACTACGCGCTCATGGCGTCCATCTCCGTGCCCAGGATCGCCGCCTCGCAGATCCTCATCACCGCCTCCGGCTGCCCCGTCGCCCGCGCGTAGCCCCTCAGAACACACAGCGTCGGCTGTCGGCTACCGAGCTCGACGCGGGCGATTTGTGCCTGCGTTGTGTCCGCGCACCAGGCAACGTACTCCTGGGTCACGCCGGCGCGCAGCCTCAAGACCCGCAGGGCTTGTCCGAGCCACATCGTCTCCGTTTTCCACTCACCTCCTTTAGGAATATTCCTAAATATTGTAGTTTTAACTTTTCGCTTGTATCCTGAGAACCGTGAGCTCTACTTCCCCACCCCAGCGCCTCGCCCCGCCATTCCCAAGGCGGGCGGGTGGGGGTTTTACCATGATTGTCTTTCTAACCATTCGAGAAAGTCTTCGCGTCTAATCCTGTACCGTCTCGGGCTTATCTTGGTTACCTTGAAATCCTTTCTAGCCATGATCCTCCGAGCTTGCGATTCCGAGACTCCCAGCAAGGAAGCTAACTGTTTGGCATCAAAAAGGAGAGGGATTTCATCTTGATTAAAAACGTGTTGAAACACAGCCATCGAAACCTTGCGACGCCTCCCCACGTTCAGACTGAAAGAACTCTTCGAACTGTTTTCCTGTTGCAGCAAGTAATTTTGCTATAAAATCGTTACCAGGTCTTCGCTTGCCGCTAAGAACGCGATACACCGTTGTGTAAGATACACCCATACGATTTGCTAAATCGCGAGGAGTCCAATTCTGTTCAAACAAGTACGATTGAAGCCGAGAGACCTTAACTCTGACACCCACATTCCCAACTCCCTCCATTTCCACCTGGCAACACTTTACCACCGCTAAAAACCACAAGTCAATAGAATGAGACATCAATGTTGCCATTAGGCAACACGTCATGTACAATTCAGATGTACGAGGAGGTGAGTCGATGGACACTCTCAATTTCGGCGAATATCTGCGTTCTCTGCGCCTCGCGAGGAAACTGTCAATTAACCAACTCGCGGAAAAGACAGGGATTAGCGCAGCTCATATTTCCCGGCTTGAAAGAAATGTTCGTGAAGTACCGAGACCAGACACATTGAGAAAACTGGCGCTTGGGCTAGGAGTTCCATTCGATGAATTGTTACGCGCGGCGGGCTATTCCGAAGAG
Organism: Alicyclobacillus acidocaldarius subsp. acidocaldarius DSM 446; assembly: GCF_000024285.1. Classification (GTDB taxonomy): domain Bacteria; phylum Bacillota; class Bacilli; order Alicyclobacillales; family Alicyclobacillaceae; genus Alicyclobacillus; species Alicyclobacillus acidocaldarius. The sequence goes on along the minus strand of NC_013205.1, from coordinate 1,132,930 downwards.
CAGTATGAATACAACACAAAGGTGCTGTCGCGTCGACTACAGCGTCTTCGCGAATCCAAAGGACTGTCGCTGTCGGATGTTGCTCATATAGCCGGTATATCCGAGGCCTATTTGGCTCGTTTAGAGTCCGCCGAAGGTCGGTTGCCTGGAGTTACAACACTGCACCGTTTAGCCCAGGTCTTCGACGTCACTCCAGCCTATTTGGTAGGCGATACACCGGATCCGAAGGACAATGGCCCTCTTGATGCGTGGTATCAGCCGAAAGACTTGATTCAGTGGCTAGAAGAATCTGAAGTCATGTTTGAAGGACAGCCGCTCACCGACGAAGACAAACTCAAAATAAAGCAAATCCTCGCAGTTGTATTCATGGATGCTAAGCGCAAAAATCAGAGGCCGTAGAACTTTCCGAGGGATGAATGGCTATGGGGAAACTCGCGACGATCAAACGAGCAGTCTTGGAACTAACCTCCACATTTAACACGTCTGATCCTTATACTCTTTGTGAGTTACTTGAAATCGAATGGCGTAAGGTTTCACTTCCTGGTCACGTCCGAGGCCTTTATATCCCAGTTCGTATGCACAATAAACGTTACGTCCTCATTCACAAGGATATTGTTCCATCCTGGCAGCGCTTCGTCTGTGCACACGAGTTAGGACACCACGTGTTGCATGGCGATTTAATGAAGGGGACTCACATAGATACATTCACTATATCGTCCACGAAAGATCATACCGAGTTTGAAGCCAATGCGTTTGCCACCTTTTTACTCATGGTGGATCAACATCTTCAATTCCCTTTTCCTTTGGACGCAGTTGCGAGTGCATCGCAGAAAAAGGACAGCCGTGAACTCGCGCAAATCTTGCGCGACCGAACCGCGGAATATTGCTGAAGTGTCTTGAGGTGTTAAGCAGGTGACAACGGGCCGAGTATTCTCATACACAACCAAGTCGAACGAAAAAAAGTACGGATATACGATTACCATTACGCCCGCGGACCCACAAACAGGAAGGTACCCTCAAGTGACTCGAAAGGGCTTTAAGAGCGAACGAGCTGCAAAGTCCGCCATGATGGAGCATCTGCGTTCGCTCGAAGACACTCCAGTCGTACATGCCAAATCGTTCACTTTACATGAATGGGCAAGTCGCTGGTTTGCCGATAAATCGTCATCCTTGCGGCCGTGGACGCGTCGAACTTATCATCATGTCTTGCAAGCCTACATTCTCCCCGAACTTGGTAAGATGCCGATCTCAAAAATTGAGGCCCGACATATCCAAGCACTATATCGCAAGCTAAGCAATCGATTGAAACCAGTGACCGTACATCGAATACACCGGGTGCTCAAGACGTGCTTACTTGCTGCGGTGAAAGCAGGATACTTGGATAAGTCTCCGTTCTTGAACGTAGAACCACCAGAACATAAAACGCCTCCGAAGCCAGTTTTGTCTGTGAACGACGCCTTTCGGCTCTTAGCGTGGCTACGAGAACATCGACCAACGAGCTATATGGCGGCGTTCTTGGCCATTCATACCGGCATGCGCATGGGGGAGATCGCTGGGCTGCAATGGAGAGACATCGATTTGGACACGGGCGTGATACAACTTGAACGAACTCGCTACAGGCCCAAGGGTGGGCAAGACTTTTTGGGGCCGCCCAAGACATTTGGAAGTCGTCGCCGTATTGTCGTCACGCGAGAAGTAGTGGACGAACTCAGGAGATGGAAACAATCGCAACAAGAAATCGAGCGCGAATCTTGGACTCCTGAATCCTTTGTCGTTCGCCTCCCAAACTCCGCGCCCCCGTCACCCGCTTCCTTTAACAACGCGATCCAAAACGCAAGAAAAGAGCTTGGGTTGCCGCCCGTTTCCTTTCATGGATTGCGACATACCCATGCGACGTGGTTGCTAGAAAGCGGGGTCGATCTCAAAATTGTGAGCGAACGTTTGGGGCATAGTTCAATTACGATAACGGCAGACATATACGCGCATGTGACGGATGCGCTACAACGCGAAGCGATTGAAAAACTGCAACGAATGATGCGTTCAAGACGCACAAACAACAGTGGCTCTGATGATGAAGAGGACTTGTAACTTTCTTGTTACGGTCCGTGATCAAAAACCGCCGAAATCCCGCTTCTTGCAAGGGATCTCGGCGGTTTTTGATCACCATCATGGTGGGCCCAGGTGGACTCGAACCACCGACCTCACGATTATCAGTCGTGCGCTCTAGCCGACTGAGCTATGAGCCCATAAAAATGGTGGGCGGTGGCAGGATCGAACTGCCGACCCCTCGCGTGTGAGGCGAGTGCTCTCCCGCTGAGCTAACCGCCCATCTCGACCGCAGGTATCCACATGTGATGATAGCCCCGCTTGACGGGGAGTTCAGTGGCTCCCCGAGTAGGATTCGAACCTACGACCCTCCGGTTAACAGCCGGATGCTCTACCGCTGAGCTATCGAGGAATGTGGTGGAGCTAAGCGGATTCGAACCGCTGGCCTCCAGAGTGCGATTCTGGCGCTCTCCCAACTGAGCTATAGCCCCACATGGTCTCCCCGTCAAGCGTTGGTCCCGGAGGCCGGACTCGAACCGGCACGGTTTCCCGCACGATTTTGAGTCGTGTGCGTCTGCCAATTCCGCCACTCCGGGAATCACATGGCGTGCCCGGAGAGATTCGAACTCCCGACCTTTTGATTCGTAGTCAAACGCTCTATCCAACTGAGCTACGGGCACGCGTCTCTGTCGCTCGTCTCCGCTCATCGCTTCACTGACGAAGTCGACGTTGAGTAATGTATCACGGTTCTCGAGAAAACGCAAGCCCCTGTGGGCCATTTTTTTTGGAGACCCACAGGGTCCATGCATGTTCGCACTCGACAGCCGGTCAGAGTCCGCTCAGACCTCCGTCAGCATGGGTTCGTCGCTCAGCCAGTGGAAGTGGAACACGCCGTCGCGATCGACGCGGCGAAACGTATGGGCGCCGAAATAGTCCCGCTGCGCCTGCAGCAGGTTGGCGGGCAGCCGCTCTGCGCGATAGCTGTCGTAATACGCGAGCGCGCTCGAAAACGCCGGAACTGGCACGCCATAGGTGACGGCGGTCGCCACGACGCGGCGCCACGAATCCTGGTACGACGCGATCGACGCCCGGAAGTAAGGGTCGAGAAGCAGATTCGGAAGATCGGGATTCCGGTCGTAGGCCTCCTTGATGTTGTGCAAGAAACGCGCACGGATGATGCAGCCGCCGCGGAAGATCATCGCGATGGCGCCGAGATCGAGATTCCAACCGTACTCCTGCGACGCCTGGCGCAGTTGGGCGAAGCCTTGCGCGTACGAACAGATCTTGCTCGCGTATAGCGCGCGGCGGACATCCTCGATGAACGCGTCGCGATCGAGCGATTCTCGAGGCCGCTCGGGGCCGGGAAGCACCCTGCTCGCGGCCACGCGTTCCTCCTTCATGGCCGACAAAAAGCGGGCGAAGACGCTCTCCGTGATCATCGTGAGGGGCACGCCGAGATCGAGCGCGCTTTGGCTCGTCCACTTGCCGGTTCCCTTTTGACCGGCGGTGTCGAGGATGACGTCGACCATGGGCCGCCCCGTCTCCGGATCGCGCTTGGACAAGATGTCCGCCGTGATTTCGATCAGGTAGCTGTCGAGTTCACCCTTGTTCCACTCCGAAAATACGCGGTGGAGATCGTCGGCGGACAGGCCGAGGACTTCGCTCAACAGGTGGTACGCCTCGCAGATGAGTTGCATGTCGCCGTACTCAATGCCGTTGTGAACCATCTTCACATAGTGGCCTGCGCCGTCTGGGCCGATGTAGGTGCAGCAGGGCTCGTCCCCCACCTTCGCGGCGATGGCCGTCAAAATGGGCTCGACGAGCGCGTACGCGTCCCGGCTGCCGCCTGGCATGATGGCCGGTCCCTTCAGCGCCCCTTCTTCGCCGCCCGAAATGCCCGTGCCGATGAACAGAATGCCCTTCTGTTCGAGCTCTTTGTGCCGGCGCCGCGTGTCCTCGAAGTACGAGTTTCCTCCGTCGACGATCACGTCTCCGGGCTCGAGCAGCGGCACGAGCTGCGAAATCGCCTCGTCGACAGGGCGTCCGGCCTGCACCATCAAGATGACGCGCCGCGGGCGCTCCAGCGAAGCCACAAAATCCTCGAGCGAGTACGCCGGTATGATGTTTTTGTCTTTCGCCTCTTCCGCAAGTTCCTGTGTCCTCGAGGCCGTGCGGTTGTACACGGCGACCGTGAAGCCTCGGCTCTCGATATTCAGGGCCAGGTTTTTCCCCATGACCGCAAGACCCATCACGCCTACCTGTGCTTCTGCCACCCTCTCCACTCCTTGTCTATCCGAGTTCCGCTTGCTCGGCGGATCGCCACCATCATAGAACAGGCAGAACTCTTCGACAAGTAGATAATGTTGCGAGATTTGGACCAGGGGGTCTGTCCAGGTCGCCATAGACAAAAGGAGCAGCCTCTCGGCCGCCCCTTTTGCAAAGGCTGTTGACACGCCACCGAACCACGCCTATGCGTTCGTTCTCGCGGCACATCAACCTCCTGTGCTCACATTTTGCCCTGCCCGCCCGAGAGGTATACACTGAACACACCATCCGGTTCGATGCGCCCCATAGGGCGAAGGAGGGATTCCATGGCTGGAGACAACGCCTGGCTCGAAGCTCTGGGCGTGCGCCACCCGATTTTCGCCGCCCCCATGGCTGGAGGCCCGTCTACACCCGAGCTTGTCGCGGCCGTCAGCAACGCGGGAGGACTCGGGTTTCTCGGCGTCGGTTACCTGTCTCCCGAAGAGACGCGCGCAGCGATTCGGCGCGTGCGCGCATTGACCGATGCTCCGTTCGGCGTGAATGTGTTCATCCCAGAGACGCCGGGAGGAGATGTGCGCGATGCCGTGATCGCGATGAAGATCTGGTTGCGCGAGTGGGTGAACGATCCGGCGGCTGCGGCCGAGATCGACGCCATCGATCCGCGCTTTCCGACGTCTGCCACGTTCGAAGCCCAGATGGACGTGATCCTGGAACCCACATTTCGCGCCGCGCGACAGAAACTTAGCTGGAAACTCGAGCGAGGTAGCCATCTGAGCGTCCGACGACTGTGGGACTGGAAGGGTGTGGGCTATCGAAAGCGCGATCTTTTTGAGAAATGTTCAGTTTTGGAAACCCTGTGCACACGGACCCAAACGTTGATCAAGCCGTTTTTTGCGCTTCCGTGTAGATGCTCAGGTCCATGTTCAGCAGCTTAAGAACCCTCATGATCTGAGGATTATGAGGCGTTGCAGGTACTCGCTGCCACGTGTCGCCGACCTGCATGTGCACGGTCGTCACTCCATCCAGCATCTCGAGGATGGCCAACCCTGTTGGACGAAAACTCTTTCGATTGCCTGGCAGCATGAGCGGTTCCGTTTCCCGCTTCATCTTCTCTCGGATGAGATATTCCAATACGCTATACAAGAGCAGGGATAACAGCATGACGAAACCGAACGCTTTCACCCGTGTCGGCTTATGCAGGTAGATGGGACCCACGTGATACGGGCTTTTCAGATACCGAAAACGCGCCTCCACCTCGTGTTGTTCCTTATACAGGCGGAGGATCTGTTCATCTGACACACGCTGATCATCGCGGATGTCGGTGATGAGCACAAACGTCGCTTCCTTCTCTCGCCACTGCTGAACCCGCTCCTCAGAAGGCGGTAAGATCGCCACTTCCACACGGTACTGTGTATGCACCGGCGGTGGCGGGTCATCTTTGCGCGGGCGACCGCGGCGCGCGCGTTTTGCCTGCACCTGCTCGGCACATATGCGGGCGGAGATGGGATGCAAAGTGGCACGGTGTTCGTGCATGAAGGTCTGCATGGCCATCTGCGCATCTTGTTCACAACTGTAGACGTTTTGGCTCATCGCCTTGGCCGCTTTCTCCAGCGCAGCCTTCTCACGCTTGAGCACCTCTTTGAGCTTACGCTCCTTCCGGGTATCCAGGCTGGAGGAGCGCACCACGACGAATCGATACGTTCGCCCGTACAGCGTGCGACGGAAGGCCTGGATCCTGTAATGGGCGCTGTCTTCCGCCTCAGCGAGCCGACCGACTTCTTTCCAGCTGTTTTCTTTCTCCCATGCCGCTCTCTTCAGGTCCTCGGACAGCTTATACGTCCCCGGCAGTCGTGAGATGAAATGGAAGTCTTCCTCCGCCAAAAGCTCAAGGTTGTCCTTCGTCACCAACGCCGCGTCCGCGACGTAGACGCTTCTCTTTCGCGTCTCCTCATCGAGCTGGCTCAGGAGTTGCTGGATGTTCTCGAAATTCCATGTGTGATCGTCCAAGTTCCCAGGGTTGACGTTCGCGCATAGCCCCAGACCATGGACGGTGCAAAGTCCAAACACAATTTGCTTGAGATCAGGCCGGTGGTCCTTGGAGAATCCCCGGTCAATGCGAAACGCTGTTTGGTCCAGGTACTCGCCTGTCATAGAGAGCGACGTGGTATCCGCATGGATGGGGATGAGTTCGTTGGAATCGCTGAGCACCCGGAGTCTGCGTAGCGTGTGGAGGGCGATACGCGCGTATAATGCCTCGAGACCTGCGTCGTACAAGGCATCCAGAGCCCGGGCCAAAGCGTCATCATGGAGATCGTCTGCGGAGACGCCGCTTCCAAGCAGGACTTCCACATCCCGTTGCGCGTAGAACTCCTCCACCCGGTAGAGGGCTTCGCGATTCGTGCCGATATTAACCAGCAACGCCTTGGTACGCAGCCCGACGGACAGTTTGCTATCCGGACGTGGCACGAACTCGTCGATAATCTCTACCCACTTCAACTCGTCGATCAGTCTGGCTAAAACGGGCGCAGGCCCCATGACATACGAGCGAACTGGACCGAACAACTGGAAAGCCTCCCGCACGAAGATACGACGGGCTATCCAATTCCACGTGTGGAATCAAAATTCCTGTCGAAAATGAACACAAGCCCGAAAAACGGGCGCGAAATGTGGGCTGGAAGAGCGCGCGCCTGTTGTAAGCTTCACGTTTGGCTGTCCTGAAGCCGACACCATTGCGAAGTGGAAAGAAGCGGGGGCGTGCGTGATCGGCACGGCGACCACGCCGGAGGAGGCGGTGGCGCTCGAACGCGCGGGCTGCGACGCGATCGTCGCGCAGGGCTATGAGGCCGGAGGGCACCGCGGCACATTTCTGCCGATGGACGAGACCCGGCTCATCGGAACCCTCGCGCTCGTCCCGCAGGTGGTCGATCGCGTCCGCATACCCGTCATCGCCGCGGGTGGAATCATGGACGGTCGCGGCATCGTCGCGTGTCTCGCATTGGGCGCGGCCGCGGTGCAGATGGGGACGAGTTTCCTGGTGACGGACGAGAGCGGCGCTCACCCGGCGTACAAACGAGCCGTCATGGAGTGGCGGGATCGCGGCACGGCTTTGACGCGGAGCTTTTCTGGCAGACACGCCCGAGGCATCCGCAACGCGTTCATGGAGGCAGTGGACCGAGAGGAGATGGATATCCCGCCGTATCCCCTCCAGAACGCGCTCACCCAACCGATTCGCCGTCGCGCTGCAGAACAGGGCGATGCCGAGCGGATGTCCCTGTGGGCGGGACAGGGCTACCCTATGGCCAAGCCCATGCCCGCAGCGGAAAGGGTTCGGGAACTCGTTCAGCAGATGGAGCGCGTGAAGTCTCTCCTACGCTAAGCGGACGGCCATGCAAAGCGATGGAGCGCCGGCTGTCCAGCACACGCCGGCGCTCCGCACATGGTCAATGCACCACATGCTGCTCCGTCAAATCGTGAACATGCACCTCATAGCGATGGTCCGGGTTTTTAAGATGATACACTTTAGCCTTCTGGGTTCCCTCATCGACGGACTGAATGTACACCTGATGACCCTCGTGTGTCACGTGCGCCATCACGGGCGACGAAGCAATCTCCTTCGCACGCTTAAGGTCCATCTCGACACACCTCCTCGTGATCGCCCTTGAGGTTTCCCCACGTCGCGAGAAACATGCGGGCCGGTTTCTGGCCACTTTGTGGCGATCACGCCAGAAGCCGTCCGATGCTCTAGAGATGTGCCACTGCTGCTGCCGCTTCCTCCGCTTCGTCGTGCTCCTCGCAGTGACATTGGGCAACGCGCTAGCGACGCCCCATGCGTACACAGCGAGCCCTTATGCATGACATGGAGATTTACGAAAACGGATACACTCTCGGCTCTTTCTGCACGGAAATCCACTTCAACGTGGTGAACTCCTCAATGCCCCACTCTCCACAATAACGGCCGATGCCGGAAGCCTTTTCTCCACCAAATGGAACATTGGACTCCACATTGACCGTTTGGTCATTGACGTGAATCATCCCTGTGACAATGCGCTGGGCGACTCGGATGCCGCGCTCAAGATCTCCCGTAAACACTGCCCCGGACAGTCCATAGTCCGACTCGTTTGCGATGTTCACGGCCTCCTCCTCGCTATCCACGGGCAGAATGGCCGCGACCGGGCCGAAGATCTCGTTTTTCGCGATGGGCATGTCGTTAGTCACATCCGCCAGGATGTATGGATACATAAGCAGCCCTTCGAGCTTTCCCTCCAAGACCAGGCGTGCCCCCATCTTCAAGCTCTCGTCGATGAGCCCCATGATCCGTTTTGCCTGGCGCTCGTTGATGAGCGGGCAAATCACCGTCTCGGGGTCTGCCGGATCGCCGACCTTCACCTTTTCGGTCGCTGCCATGAACTTCTCGACAAACTCGTCGTACACCTTGCGATGGACAATCATGCGGTTTGTTGCGATGCAGATCTGGCCTTGGTGAAGATATTTCCCGAACGCCGCCGCGGCAACCGCCTGGTCGACGTCCGCATCGTCGAGCACAATGAACACGTTGTTCCCGCCGAGTTCGAGCGCCACCTTGCGCAGCGATCGCGCCGCGACCTCAGCGATATGCCGACCTGCCGCTGTGGACCCTGTGAACGAGATCACCCGGGGAACCGGATGTTCGACCATCGCGTCTCCGATCTCGTCGAGATCGGCCACCACCACACTCAAGAGCCCTGGTGGAAGCCCTGCCTGCTCAAACAGATCCGCGACAAGGAGTCCGCCGGTGATGGGCGTCTGAGAATCTGCCTTGAGGACGATGGCGTTCCCCGTCGCAAGCGCTGGCGCCACCACGCGGATACTCAGATAAAACGGCCAATTCCACGGTGTGATGGCGCCCACGACTCCGACGGGAGTGCGATACACGCGATTCTCCTTGCCGGGAATCGCGGAAGGGAGGATCACCGCCGTCATTTTGTGCGCATACTCGGCGGCCAACTTGATGTCGCCGATGGAAGCATCCACTTCGATGCTCGCCTTGAGTTGAGAACTTCCCGTTTCCTCGACCAAGTACCGGACGATTTCATCCTTCCGCTGCGCGAGAATACTAGCTGCGCGCTCCATCACCTCGGCGCGAGTGAACGCACTCTCCTCAGCCCATCCTTGCTGTGCGGCCTGGGCCTTTCGATAGGCCTGATCGATGTCTTCCACCGATGCCAGCGGAAATTCCGCGAGGACCTCCTGATTGTATGGATTGCGAACCGTCACCGTTCTGCTGCTCGTCCCAGACCTCCACTCTCCCCCAAGATACAATTTGTTCCATTGAGCGTACTTCACCGATGTTGTGCTCGACACTTTCTCTCACCTCTCCTGGCGTTCTTCGCAAGTGGACGCCCTGTCTCAACACGGCGATTCGGCGACGATAGCGCTTGCACGACATCTCACCACCGTCAATTCGCCATGCAATTCCAATTTTACTGAATACGAGCCTAGGTATTTTTCATCGCGTGTCTCGCGACATTTCGCTTTTTTGACCTCAGCTTGTCGCTCGCTTGCCGCCAACGACACACGAATTCCGTTCTTCGCTCGAAACTTTGCTCGGTTTGCGCTAGGATTGGGGACAGCGTGGAAAGGAGCAAGCGCACATCATGGGCAGTGCGAGTTTGCGTCGGGATCGACGTGCCATAGCCATTCTCATCGCCGTCAACCTCGTGCTGAGGTTCGCGTGGATTTCTTTCATGCACCCCGCGCAACAGGCGGATTTCGCTTGGTACTATGCGCGCGCGGTTGAACTGGCCCACAACGAGGGCTACAACTGGATGGGGCATCCGACAGCCTATTGGCCCATTGGCTGGCCGCTTTTTCTGTCCTTGATCTACCGTGTGACAGGACCGTCCGTGATGGTTGGCCTCGCGGTGAACGTTCTCCTGTCGACTGGCATCGTGTGTCTGATTTACGTGTTGACCCGCGTGCTATTCCACGATTGGCGATCCGCCGCGTGCGCAGCGATGGCCTATACCTTGCTCCCAAGCCAAATCGTATGGAACAGCGTCTTGGGTTCCGAAGAATTGTTCACGCTCCTCCTCGTGCTGTTCTTTGTCCTTTATGTGCGCGGCGCCAGCGATCCACCCAGATTTCGATGGCTGGCCTTCGCGGGCGCGATGATGGGGCTCGCTTGCGATGTCCGGCCCATCCCGTTGGCGTTTCCCGCGTTTTTGTTCATGTACGAGTGGTGGATTGCCAAACCCAGTGGCACATCACCTTTTATCAGGATGGGGTCGCGGGCGGCGCGAGCGCTCGTTCGGGTCCTCTGGGTGACCGTGTTCATGCTGCTCGCGATTCTGCCCGTCACCCTTCGAAATCGTATCGCCATGGGCCACTTCGTCCTCGTGTCCACGAATGGGGGCACGAACTTATGGCAGGGTGTGCACGTCAACGGCGGCTACTGGTGGTCGTACGACCCGTACGTCAACCCTTTGGTGCAAGTGACCAACGAAGTCGCGAAAAACGAGCTTGGGGAACATCTCGCTGAACAATATATCCTGCACCACCCTTGGAAGACCTTTTTGAACGGATGGATCAAGATCTTTGACTTGTACAAGAACGACGTCAACGCGAATTGGTACACCTTCCGCGTGTCGGTCCGATTCCATCCGTTTCTTCATGCCATCGACACGTGCACGACGGTGGCGTATTGGGTCCTCATGGTCCTGAGCTTGCTCGGCATCGCGTATACGTGGATAAGCCGGCGAGATGCTCGCCGGTGGGCCGCGCTTCTTCTGACCTTCGTCGTATACTACACGTGCTTCTTTTTCTTCTTCCCCGCGTGGGACCGGTTCCGCTACCCTCTCATGCCTCTGTTCTCCGTCTTTGCAGGTCCGGCCTGTCTCTGGTTATGGAATCGGTACAAGCATGCGATCCGCCCGCACGGTTGACGCTTGATGCCTCCATCCGCGGGCGGGATCGTCAACGTTTGAGCAATGTGATATTCTAGCTATCAAAGTGATACCGCTTACAAAGGAGGCATTCCGATGCCTAGCCTACAGGCTCTTTCCGTTCGATCGATGTTGCAGCAAATGCGCGCATCGCAGAACCTGGCAGAACAAAGCCTGGAAGTGCAGCGAGCTGGCCTGGATCAAATGGGCCGAACCATTCCCAAGCCCGAAAACGTGAAGGTGGAGCGAACCTCCTTCGGCGGCGTGCCCGGCGAATGGATTGCGATGGCCGATGAGCCCACAGCGCGCGTCATCCTGTATCTGCACGGCGGAGCGTACTACATGGGGAGCTGTGAATCCCACCGAAGCCTCGCATGGCGGCTCGCTCAAGCGTCGGGATCGCGCGTCGCCCTCATCGAGTACCGACTTGCCCCCGAGCACAAGTTTCCAGCCACAGTCGAGGACGCCGTGAAAGCGTACGAGTCCCTTCTCGCACAAGGCATCGCACCAGACCGAATCGCTATCGCCGGAGACTCCGCCGGAGGCGGCCTGACGATGGCCACGCTCATCTCGCTGCGCGACGCGGGCAAACCACTCCCAGCGTGCGCCGCACTCCTCTCGCCTTGGACGGATTTGGCAGGTACGGGTCCGTCCATGGAATCGCGAGCCGCACACGACCCCTGGCTTGATCCAGAAGGGATCCGCAAGGCGCCGCTTTTGTACTGCAGCGCGGAACAGCTGACGCATCCGCTCGTGTCGCCTCTCTACGCCGATCTCGCCGGATTGCCACCGATCCTCATTCACGTGGGCCACGACGAGTGCCTGCTCGACGACTCCGTGAGACTGCACGAAAAGCTCCGGCAGGCCGGTGTCGATGCACGATTGCATGTCTGGGAGGACATGTGGCACGTGTTTCACAGCTTCCCAATACCGGAGGCGGACGAGGCGCTGAAAGAAATCGGAGATTTCATGAAGGAGAAGATTCCGGATTAAGGCGATGGCCGGGCCCGTGCAGCCGCCCTGGAGCAGCGCCGGGCCCGGCACGCCGCGACTTGGCGCCAATCGTGTCCGAATCTGCGCGGCGCATTCGCATGAAACAGGATCAGGTTTCCGTTGGTGTTTGCGTTGACGTAGCCGAACGCCCGTCTTCGGGAACACTGCTGTTGTCAAATATTTCAATTTGCGTGCAGTTCGTTTGTTGAAGCGCGTAGTAAGCCTTGGTCACGAGGTCAGACGGGCCGCTGACCATCACCAGGTACTCGCCCTCTTTGATGGAACGCTCGAATTGGACCGCTTTTTCGTGTTTCAGTCCCCAGCCGACGAGCAATCCTGCCAGCCCGCCAAACAAGGCCCCCTCCACCGCCGAGGTTAACGCGTACGCGATGGGTCCAAAAAGGAGCAACGGCCCCGTCACCGGCGCGAAAAACACGGTGAATCCCAGGAGCAAGCCGAGCATGCCGCCCCACAGCGCGCCGAATTTGCTGCCCTCCTTCGCCACGCCGCGGATGGTGGTGAAGCCAAGCGGACGATCTTCGATCGAGAAATTCTTCCCGACAAGTGAGATGTGCTGCGCCGGGATCTGCCTTTCCAGCAACATTTCGACCGCCTTTTCCGCGTCGGCATACGACTTGTACGTCGCAGCGACATGGTCGGTATGGCGATCGTGCAATCCTTGCGTCGATATCTCTTGATTTTCTGTATGTTCCATTTGCACACTCCTCAATCGCCCGCGCAGACTCGGACAGCCCCAGTGTATCAGGGCCCAAACGCATGAGCAAATCTGGCCGACCTCCACAGTGCTCCTCCGAACCTCGCAAAGAGCGATGGGCAGAAAGAGGGCAGAAGAGAACCGTGAATTTCAAAAAGAGATGAACGGGCGAGACCTGGACGGTCTCGCCCGTTCATCTCTTTTTGGCGGAGAGGGTGGGATTCGAACCCACGGTGCCCTTGCGGACACGGCGGTTTTCAAGACCGCTGACTTCAACCACTCGCCCACCTCTCCACATGACAACGAAGGAGAGGTCAGACCTCCCCTCCACCTGGAGCGGAAGACGGGATTCGAACCCGCGACCCTCGCCTTGGCAAGGCGATGCTCTACCCCTGAGCTACTTCCGCATATGTCTGCGTCCAAACGCAGCTATACTTTACATCGACGTTGAGACGCCTGTCAACTCCTCGCGATCACTCAGCTAAAATCTAACCGAAAGGAAGGTGGCTCACTCACTTCGAATTCTTACCGAAGGGTGCGTGCATGGAAATGTCTCTTGGTTCTCGCCGCGAATATCTTGGGGTCATGCGCGCCCGATACGCAGAGGCGAAATCTAGACGCGAAAAATCGCGGATTCTCGATGAGATTCAGTCCGCGCTCGGCTATGCCCGGAAACATGCCATTGCCGTGATGCATCCGAAGCCGCCGCGCTGTGCCAAACCACGCAAACCGCGGCCACAGCGCTACCAAGCAGCCATGCCCGTCATTCAACTCGTCTGGGAAGCTCTTGATTACCCCTGCGCTGAACGGCTCCACCCCGTGCTCCTCTCGACAGCGCAACAACTCGCTCACCATGGCGAACTTCGTCTTACGGCCGAAATCGAGCATGACTTGCAAAACATCAGTCGTGCCACACTCGCTCGGCGCATCTCACGATGGCAACGCCCAAGCGCGCGGCGCGTACCCACAGGCCGTCGACTGGCTTCCAGGTTGCGGAGTGAAATCCCTGTGCAATCCTACGCTTGGAACGAAGAACGGCCCGGCGCGTTGGAAATTGACCTGGTTCAACATGACGGTGGCTCCGCCTTGGGGCACTTTGCCTACACGCTTTCTGTCGTGGATGTGGTCACGGGATACAGTCGGCGCCGAGCTGTACTCGGTCGTGGTCAACCCGGCGTTCTCGACGCGCTCCGTCGCATCGTCGAGGAGTGGCCATACCCTGTCTGGGCCATTCATTCGGACAACGGCTCCGAGTTCATCAATGGACACCTTCAGGCGTTCGTCCGTGAGCGAGGTCTTCAGTACACCCGTAGCCGCCCTTACCAGAAGAACGACAATCCGCATGTCGAGCAGAAAAACCGCTTCCTGGTGCGCGAGGTCGTGGGCTACAGTCGATACGACACGCCTCAGGATGTGACGTGGCTGAACACCGTGTACCAATGGCTCGACGTCTATGCGAACGCCTGCTTGCCCATGCGAAAACTCATCCAGAAAACGCGCGAAGAAGGGCGCGTGCGCAAGCGATACGATCAAGCGGAAACACCCGTGCAACGCATGCTGAACGCCAGGATTTTACCAGCATCTTCCCACGCGGCCTGGGAGCGCTGGATTCTTTCGCTCAATCCGCTGCAAATGCATCGTCAGCTGGAAACCCTCGTTGCGCAGGGCTCAAGCGGCGAGTCGATTACTCCGGACCCTCCGACTCCACCCAGCACTACGGCCTGTGGATTTGATGGACAACCCTGCGGGTTGACCACAACTCCACAGGCTCGATGAGGGGAAGCCGCTTCGCTCCTCCCCTCTGGCCTTCGGCCATTCACCCCTCCCACTCCTACATCAGAGGGAGGATCGAAAGTTAGATTTTTTGGTGAGTGATCACCTATCCGTTCGGTAAGATTTTTTCGTGAGTTGACACGCTCCTCGAGCCGCTCGACATCTCCACAAAACGTCACAAAGGCGAGCGCCGACCCCGGAAATTTTGATACAAATGGCCGCGCCCCGAGCGCTATAATATCGTCAAGGCGAGTTCATCAACAAGGGGAGATCCGGGTTGCCAGCCATTCCGCAGTGGGTTGTGTACGCTGCCGCCGTCGTGTTCCCCATTTTGGCCTTTGCGCTGACACCGCCCAGCATATGGGTCAACCGACTCGTTTCGTCGCTGTCCATCCATCCGACGTTTGATGTCTCGCGCGTGACATCGGTCAATGTGTACGGAACGGAACTTCGCGGGCGCGATCGCGACCGATTTCTTCACGCGTTTAACCAGGCGGATTTCCTGTTTGAGCGGGGCATGATACCCGAACTTAACTATAATCCGATTTTCATCCGCGTCAAAGAGGGCAAGCGGATGTATGAGTTCACCGCGTACCTCTACGGAGACGGCATGGTCCAAATGGTCCGGCACAAACGGAAAAAGAATGTTCCCTATCGCGTATCATCCCAACAGTTGGAGCTGGTGCTCCAATCCTGCGTTCGGGATCCCTGGTGGGTGAGCTGAGCCGCTTGCCGCGCTTCAAGAGGATTTCAAGCATCGCATGTTACGTTCGAACCGTACCGCGTCCATTCCAGTTTCGGTACGGAGGTGGCAAGGATGGCAAGGTTCACGCACCGAAAGGCCCTTCTTGGATCAGCCGCTCTGTTGTCGACCTTCGCCGTGGGCGGGGGTGTGGTGTTTGCCGCAGCGGACCATGGCACGAAGGCTGTTCGCGCTGCGAATGACAACACCAACTCGTCGATGCGCGCGGATTGGCAAGTTCTCCGCACGCTGAGGCAGGATCTGTTGACCGAACTGGCGCAGGAACTGAACCTGACACCTGCAGTCCTTCACCAAGACTTGCAAGATGGCAAGACCATTGCGCAACTCGCGTCACAGGCAGGCGTCTCCACATCGACGCTTGTCGCAAATCTCGAAAACAAAGCCGCATCGGACCTTCAGGCAGATGTGGCGAGCGGCGCGCTCACGAGTGAACAGGCGTCGCACCTCGAATCCCGGGTCGATCGCGCCATTCAAGCGTGGGTGAATGGAAAGTGGCCGGCTGGATGGGACAAGGTGCGTCCGCGCGGAATGGGCGCATGGCGCCGCGACCTGATTGCGACCGCCGCTCAGGACTTGCACCTGTCGACCTCGTCGCTCATCGCGGACTTGCGTAAGGGACAAACGCTCGCCGAAATCGCTGCGGTTCAGGGCGTCTCCACGTCGACGCTCATCTCCGACCTCGAGAATGCGGCGCAAGCCGACATCCAACAAGCCGTTTCCGATGGAAAGATCAGCGCGAGCGAGGCACAGGCGATGTCGGGGCGGATCGACACGTGGATCACCGACTGGGTCAACGGCACGCTTCCTCATCCTTCAGGCGCCCATCTGCCAGGCGCGCAGCCGACGTCGTCGACAACCGCTATCAACACGGCTTCCAACACGTGAGGCGCGGTTCCTGCAGGGCCCCGATACCAGGTCGGGGCCTTTGCTGTGACCGCCGGATGGCGTCCCCGTAGCATCGGTGGGTCTCTGACGTTCCACAGAGCTCCGTCAAGTTTCAGAAACCCAAGATCACCCTTTGATTTTCCACAAGGAGCGCCATCTATGAAACGACTTCACCCACGGCCCTTCCTTTTGAGCCATTGACCCTCCGCGCGATCCATGATTCTCGTAATGAATGAGCTTGCGCTTCCTGCTACGCTTTCAGTGCACCACTCACACCAAGATCACGCCGAATCCTGCAAAGCGCAGGTACGGGGGACAAGCGGGCTTCATGCCCAGGGGTGAATTGCGCCATCGGCGCATAGGGGGACTCTTCCACCCGAACCCGTCAACTAACCTCGGAGGCTACAGGAGGAGAAGCATGCTGCCGAAACGAACGTCTCTTGGAGCGATTGCCGCGACTGCCGCCACCCTTGCGACGCTGACCTTGGGCGGCTGCACCGCCCTCGCGCAAACTGCGCTGCCGCCCGGGGTTCGTCTCGATCCGTCCATTCAACCTCTCGCTTCGGAAAACGCGTCGTACCAGCAGAAAACGCAGGCGGTCCTGGAGGTGGCCGAGAGCAAAATCGGCACGCCCTACATCTGGGGCCACAACGAAGACCGCGGGCAGTACGGATTCGACTGCTCGAACTTCGTCGAGTACGTGTATCACCACGCCCTTGGATATCGCTTCACGACCTCTTCCCGCCTTCAGTACCAAGAGGTCGGTTGGCGCGTCCCATTCAGCGACCTGAAGCCTGGCGACCTGCTGATCTTCGACCACGGCGGTCACGTCGGGATTTATGCGGGCAACGGAGAGATGATTCAATGTGGCGGCGGGCTCGGCCGCGTGGGCTTCCTCAGCGTGCGGCCGGGATCGTACTGGTATCGGCACCTGTCCGCCGTTCGACAAATGTACACCTGAAGCACACTTCGCCCGGCTGCGTGGCTCCACTGCCTCGGCCGGGCGAATCCATTCTACGGAACCCCTCCGGCATTGCATAATTTGCCCTTCCATGCACATCTTACAACCATGAACCGATCCCGATGCATAGGTATGTGCCTCACACTGATCTGTGCAGCCGCTTGTTGGTGCTCGAGCGCCGCGCCGGCGCGCGGAACGCCGGTGGCGAAGCAGGAGCGCGCGGCCGCGCACGCGGAGCCGGCGTCGTGGCGGTCGGAACCGGAGGCCATCACGGTGTTCGGGCGCAGCTACGACATTCGCCGGTGCCGCAAGCTGACCGACACGTTTGTCGTCACGGCTTACAACCTGGATCGATTCTCCACAGGGAAGGACCCTGGCGATCCGGGCTTTGGCGTGACGAGCACCGGGCGGCCCGCCGTGATCGGGCGGACGGTTGCCGTCGATCCGGCGGTGATCCCTTACGGCAGCCTGCTCTACATCGAGGGCGTGGGCTGGCGAATCGCGGAAGACACGGGAGGTGCGATTCGAGGCCATCACATCGACGTGCTCATGCCGTCGCGGAAACATGCCTTGCAGTTTGGGGTGAAGCGCAACTGCCGGGTGACCGTGTACATCCCGGACGATCTCGACGACGTCTAGTTGTTGCGCAAAAACTCGCGAATCTGGTCCATGAAAGGAGCGAACAGATCCGCGTAACGCGAGACGGCCTCGCGCACGTCCGTCGGCGTGATGCGGGCGTGATCGCGAAGCAGGCGAGATCGGAAGTCGATCACGCCGGTGAAGACGTCGAACCACCGCGCGTCGAGGACCTCTTCCTCGACGAGGACTTTGACGATATCGGCGTAGCCGCCGGGATCGCGCATCACGAGTGCGTCGATGATGAGCGATGCGATGTCCGTGACGTATTCGACGCTCGTCCACAGCGCGCGCTCGGCGGCGAGCCGCCACGTGAGATCGAGTTCCCACGCGTCCTCTCGCTCGGCCAATTCCCCCAACCATGCGGCCCGAACGCCGAGCGCCTCAAGCCACGCCTCGATTTGCCGCTTATGACCTTTGGTCAAAAACACCGTCTCACCTCACTTGAGCGCGCAAAGCCACTTCCGTGAAGAGCCTTGCAAACACCTCGTCTTGCACAATGGGGCTTCGATCGGCTTCGGGAAAGGCATTCATGCCCTGAGCCCAAGGCACGAGTCGAACAGCCGTCGTCTCCGACGTCGGAGGCCGAGCCTTCACGTCGTGCACATCGGCCAGATACACCCATTTGCTTGCCTCGCGGCCGTCGCGCAGGACAATGGTGTACTGTGCGAGCCAGCCGAGGTTCTCGAGCAGGGCGCCCGCCTCTTCAAACGCTTCGCGCCGCGCTGCGGCGTCCGGCGTCTCGCCAGGTTCCACCTTGCCCCCGGGAAGTTCCCAACCTCGCGCGTGATGACGCACCCACACGCAGCCGTCGAACAGCCTCGCAAAGACGAGCACCGAATGCGGCGCCGGATCGCGCAGGGCGAGATCGAAGGTCAAATTCTTGGCTGGCGCAAACCGCTCGCCCTCCACGTCACCACCACCTGCCGAACGCAATTCCGATGACGAGGCCAATCAGGCCGCCCACGACGATCTCGGCCGGTTCGTGCCCAAGGATCTCCTTCAGGCGTTCTCCCTCGGGCTGTCCCGCGACGGCTGACTCCGATCGCTGCGAAAACTCCATCGCGATCCGATTCAGCAGGACGGCGTGCTCGCCCGCGTGACGCCGAATGCCTCCGGCATCGTACATCACAATCGCGGCGAAGACCACCGCGACGGCGAAAATGGGGGACGTCGGGCCGACAACAAACCAGAGGGCGCTGGCAAGGGCCACCACGCCCGCCGAGTGGGAGCTCGGCATGCCCCCCGCCCCAAAGACGCGGCTCCAATCCCAGGCGCGCGTCGTCACGAAATGGATGGGAACCTTCAGGATCTGGGTCACCACGATGGCGCAGATGGCGGCCATCAGCGCGGTATTTCCCCATAACCCCTGCAGAAAATGCAGAAGATCGGGCATTCAGGGGCCTCCTCGAGAAGCGAGGCGCCGATGGTCGGCGCCCCGCGGAATGTCCACTCTTCACTTTACCACGCCTGAATTTCGGTGACCATATCCTTGTCCAGCGCCTTCACCATGGCGGTGACAAGCCGAATCGCCTGGAGATAGTCGTCCTCGTGCACGACACCGTTGTGGCTGTGGATGTAGCGCGTCGCGAAGCCGATGTTGACGCTCGGCACGCCGATGCCGTGCAGGTGGAACGATCCCGCGTCCGTACCTCCGCCGGCCAGGCTGCTGAGTTGGACGGGGATGTTTTCCGTCGCGGCGATGTCCAGCACGAAATCGCGGAAGCGGTTGTTCGGGATCATGGAGTGATCGTAAATCATGAGCAGCGGCCCCTTGCCCGCGTCGCCGAGGTGCTGGCGCTCCCCGCTCTCAATCCCGGGCGTGTCGCCGGCCACGCCGACGTCGATCGAGATCGCGATGTCCGGATCGACCAGATGGACGAGCGTTTTCGCGCCGCGCAGGCCGACCTCCTCCTGGGCCGTGGCGCCTGCAAACACGATGTTCGGATGGGCCTGCCCTTGCAGTTCCTTCAACACGCAGAGCGCGGTGGCGCAGCCGAGCCGGTTGTCGAGCGCCTTCGACACGTACATCTTCGGATTGCCGAGCTGCGTGAACGGGGAGTACGGGACGATGGCGTCGCCCGGGCGCACGCCCATTTCCTCTGCGTGCTCCTTGCTCGTGGCCCCGATGTCCACGAACACGTCCTTGAGCTCGACCACCTTCTTTCGCTCGTCCGCCGGCAAAATGTGGGGAGGTTTCGAACCCGTCACCCCGAGCAGCGGTCCCTTGCGCGTTTGCACGATGACGCGCTGCGCCAGCACGACCTGCGACCACCACCCGCCGATGGGCTGGAACTTCAGGAACCCCTCGGAGGTGATGTGCGTGACCATGAAGCCGATTTCATCGAGGTGGCCAGCGATGAGCACCTTGGGTCCATTCGGATCGCCCGTCTTGCGTCCGACCACACCGCCGGTGCGATCGCGCAACAGTTCCTCGGAAAGCGGCCTGAGGCGCTCTTCGAACAGCTTGCGGACGCCGGATTCGTAGCCCGAGATTCCATGGGCGTCGCAGAGATCGCGCAAGACTTCGACATGTGGATGCATCGATGGTTCTCCCTTCTGCGCCGAATGTCACACCGTCACTCATGATATCACAACCGCGATTGGACAAGGGGCGCGCACCCTTGGCACTTTCGGCTCATACGATGCAGAGGACTCGAGGAGGAGAGATGCGGATGGTGCGCGTGGAGCCTATGTGGATTGAAGGATATCCCTTCACTGCGGTGCAGGTCGAACTGCCGAAGACGACGCTCCTCGCTATCGCGAATTCCGTTGGGTACGCGATGTGCGGTGCGCTGGACGTGCAGCTCTTGCGAACGAAGCTGAGAAGTCGCAACGTCGTCGCCATGCGCGCAACAGGTGTGCGCACGCTGGAGGAGTTGCTCGCGGCGCCTGTGGAGAGCCAGACCCAGGCCGCTGAGGAGCTCGGTATTCATTCCGGCATGCCCATGCGCGAGGCGCTGGCGACGCTCGGACGTGCCGCGCAGAACGGATAATCCGTTCTGCGGGCGGACAAGCCTATCTGAACTCGACTTCCCCCCACTTCGTCCTTGAGTTGTGACGCAAACCAGGTACCATGGGAGACAGGCCTGTCCCCTCAACGCTCAAGGAACGGAGGATGAACGTGTCGCATCTGACCACGCTTGTGATTCATCACGGTCTTCTCGGCATCTTCCTGTTGATGGCCCTCGAGAGCTGCTGCATTCCCATTCCCTCCGAGGTCGTGATGCCGCTCGCCGGCTTCCTCGCCTATCGGCACCTTCTTGGCTTTTGGCCCGCCGTCGCGGTGGCCACGGTGGCCAATGTCGTGGGAAGCCTCGTCGCGTACGCCATCGGCAACTACGCCGGCCGCGCCTTCGTGCTTCGCTACGGCCGATACGTGGGTCTCACGCCCCGCCACCTGGAACGCGCAGAACGCTGGTTCCATCGATTCGGCGAAGCGACGGTCTTCTTTGGGCGCATGGTGCCCGCCGTGCGCACGTTCGTATCCCTGCCCGCGGGCTTCGCGCGGATGTCCGTCGCGCAATTTGTCCTCTTCAGCCTGCTCGGGTCGTTCGTGTGGAACCTCGCGCTCGTGTACGGCGGTTACCAGCTGAACAAACAATGGCAGCTCCTGGCCGATCACGTCAAACCCTTCACGTACCTCGGCGCCGCGATCCTCGTGGCCGCCCTGCTCTGGTTCTGGTTGCGCCGGCGCGCGGGTCAGAACGCCGAATAGGCGATGGAGCGCACGCGCGCGGAAAGCGGATGGGCGGGATCCAGCATCTCTTTCGGCAGAAACAGCCGCTCCTCCCGGCTCGGCACCAGCGTGCGAATGAGCTTCGAAGCCTGGCTCAGGTCCTCCACGCGGCCGTTCGCGTCGCGCAGGAGCAGTCCCTGACCAATGACGTCATACCCCGGGATCTTACACGCGCGCAGCGAGACATAGTAGTCCGGGTGAAATCCCATCGCCTTGGCCGTGGTGCGCAACAGGGCGAGATCATCGACTGGCGTCGATCCCTGGCGCACCACGGGCGCGAACAGACGCCGGTGGAGGAAGCGCTCGGCGAGATCGCGGAGAATGGGATCCGGGTTTTCCGCAAACGTGTGAAAGGCGTACAGCAAGACCGACTCATCCAGCCGGATGTACCACGACACGTCCTCCATGTCATCCTGAAGCACGCGCCTGAGAGGCTCCGGCATGGCGATCCGCTCTCCCTGCGCAATGAGGTCCTTCGCTCGAACGAGGATATTTTCGACGAGGACGTCGCTTCCCACCGTGACCGGGTGCAGATAGACCTGGACGTACATGAAGTACCTCGCCAACAGGTACTGTTCTACAGTATGTAGATTTTGACGTTTGACGTAGATGCGCCCGTCCCAATACGTCAGCGAGCGGATGAGCCTGGCGAGTTCGAACAAACCGTATGACACGCCGGTGGCTTCGGCGTCCCGCAGCATGTAATCCATTCGATCCACGTCGAGCTGGCTCGAGATGAGCGACTCCACGGCGGGATACCGGCTTTCGCGGCGGAGGACGCGGACGAGATCGAGCGCGAATTCGTCGTCCACAGCGTCGAGCACGGACCGCAGGGCGGGATCCTCCAGAATGATCCGATGCGTCCACTCCTCGTGCTGCACGCCGAGCACGGATTCGAACGTGTGAGAGAATGGGCCGTGTCCGATGTCGTGCAGAAGCGCCGCGGCCAGCGCCAACCGGATTTCGCGCGGATCGGTCGGCCAGCCGCATTCGCGCTGCAGATGGTACAGCACCCGGCGCATCGTCTCATAGGCGCCCAGGGAATGGGCGAATCGGGAGTGCTCCGCGCCGTGGAACGTCAGAAACGAGGTCCCAAGCTGGCGGATGCGCCGCAGGCGTTGGAACGCGGGCACGTTCACCAGCGCCCACAGGAGCGGATCGTCAAACAGGATCTCGTCGTGAACCGGATCTTTTAGGACTTTTTCGAACACGTGGCGCCCCCCAAACGTCGGCCTACGCGGCAACGGGCCGACCGAAGCGCACATTCGGTCAGCCCGTTCCGGCTCAATTGCACGATCCCGGCTGCCCCGCGCGTGTCGCGGTCCGGAAACTCGAACCGCAGCCGCACATCTGCGTGGCGTTCGGGTTGTTGATCTTGAAGCCTTGTCCCGTGAGATCGTCGACGTAGTCGATCTCGGAGCCGTCGATGAGCTCCAGGCTCTCTGGGTCGACCACGAGCTTGACGCCGTGCTGCACCGTCACCACGTCGCCCGGCTTTTCGTTGTCGAGCGCGAGGCCGTACGTGAATCCCGTGCAGCCGCCCGGCTTGGTGTAGATGCGGAGCGCATCCTCCCCCGACGACTGTGACTCGAGGAGCGTGCGAACGCGCTCTGCAGCTTGCTCGGTCAGCGTGATCATTGTCATCGCCTCCCTTTCCAGCTTCTATTATACGCCTTGTGGTTCCCCGTTTCAGCCCGCGACTTCCCGGACCTTCGCGAGAACCTCCTCCGCATGCCCGTCGACCTTGACTTTCGGAAACACGGCCGCGATGGCGCCGTCGCGATCGATCACGTACGTCGTGCGCTCGATGCCGATGGTCTTGCGGCCGTACATGTTCTTCTCCTTCAGCACGTCGTACGCCTGGCAGATCTGTCCGTCCGGATCCGAGAGAAGCGGAAAGTTCAGGCCGTGCTTGTCCCGGAACTTGGCGTGCGAGCGGATATCGTCCCGCGACACCCCGTAGATGACCGCACCCGCCTCTTCGAACCGCGACTTGAGGTCGCGGAACGCGCAGGCCTCCTGCGTGCAGCCGGGCGTGTCGTCCTTCGGATAGAAGTAGAGGACCACGACCTTCCCGCGCAGATCCGACAGCTTGACGATCTCGCCCGAGTCGGACTCCGCCGAGAACTCAGGCGCCTTCACGCCGACTTCCAGAGCCATACAAACTCCTCCTACGCGCGGCCGGACGGATCACTCGCGGACGACTTTGATCATCCGGATCTCGGGGTCGTCAGGGCCCTGCACGGGCAGTCCGGCCCGCAGATTGGCTTCGATATAGTCGATATTATCCTGCGTGATCACTTCGCCAGGCAAGAGGATGGGAATGCCGGGCGGATACACCATGACCATCTCCGCCATGGTCCGCCCCACGGCTTGCTGCAGCGGCACGACCTCCGTCGGCGCGTAGAACGCGGAACGCGGCGTCATCCGCAGCTCGGGCATCGAGGGCAGCGTGACGGGCTGGTGCTCGCGCACCGCGCCCTGGCCGTAGCGATCCGCGATGGCCTCGAGTGCCTGGATGAGCGCCTCGATATCCTCCTCCGTGTCGCCCCACGAGATGATACACAAGATGTTGTACAGATCGCTCAGCTCGACCTCGATGTTGTACTCTTCGCGCAGGATGCGCTCCACGTCGTATCCAGTGAGGCCGAGATCGCGCACGGAGATGGTCAACTTGGTCGGATCGAGCGCGTAGGTGGCACTGGAGACGAGCTGGCGCTCGTCGAGGCACCGCAGTCCAGGAATGGCCTGAATCGCCCGCCGCGCCTTGTTGGCGAGGGAAATGGCGTAATCCAGCCGCTCGCGCCCGTGAATGGCCAACTCCTTGCGCGCCACGTCGAGTGAAGCGAGCAAGAGATACGAGGTCGACGTGGTCGTCAACATGCTCAACACCACCTGAACGTGCCGAGGGTCGATCATCCCTTCGCGCACGTTCAAGACACTCGAACCGGTCATGGATCCGCCGAGCTTGTGCACGCTGGTGGCCGCCATGTCAGCGCCCGCCTGCATGGCGGACAACGGCAGATCGGGATGAAAACCGATGTGCACGCCGTGCGCCTCGTCCACGAGCACGGGCACGCCGACGCTGTGCGCCACCTCAACAATGCGCTCGAGGTCGGCCGCAATGCCGAAATAGGTCGGGTTGATCACGACAAGGGCGCGCGCGTCGGGGTGCTCCTCGAGCGCGCGCGACACGGTTTCAACAGAAAGTCCGTGCGAGATGCCGAACTCGCGGTCGACCTCCGGGTGAAGAAAGACCGGCTTGGCGTCCGCCAGGATGAGGGCCGTCAGCACGGACTTATGCACATTGCGCGGAACGAGGATCTTGTCCCCGGGGCCCACGGTCGCCATGACCATCGTCATGATGGCCGTGGACGTCCCTTGGACAGAAAAAAACGTGTAATCGGCCCCGAACGCCTCCGCTGCGAGTTCCTGCGCGTGCTTGATGGCCCCCGTCGGATGGTGGAGGTCGTCGAGCGGCGCGATGTTGATGAGATCAAGCGCAAGCGCATTGTCCCCGACGAACGCGCGAAAGCGGCTGTCCATGCCGCGGCCCTTCTTGTGCCCTGGAATGTGAAACTGGCGCGGGTTGCGCGCCACGTGTCGCAACAGTGCATCGAACAACGGGGTCTCATTCTGATTCAACGGAGACATCCCTCCTTGCCGTAGATGGGACCGCGGCCCGGCCGCTTCACGCGGCGGAGAAAGCCTCTCGGAACGCTGGGGACGCGTTTTCCCACAAATCCGGGCGAAGTCCGCGCAAGAAGGCGGCGAACTTTTCGATTTGTTCAGGGCTCAGGAGGCTCAGGTCCGCCTTGCCCTTCACGGCCTTATCCATGGCGTTCACGTGGTCCGCGAGTTTCTTGTACCCAAGCTGCGCCTCGCTGTCAATCCACATTTCGAACGCCTGAACGCCGTTGAATCCCATGCCGTTCTCGAATCGCTTCAAGCTGATCCACAGCCCGACGATGCGCCTTGGATTGGGCACCTCCTCGAGCGAACCGACAAACCGCACCCCCAACTCGACGCGGCTTTTGGCATGGATGGCGTTGTTATCGATAAAGATCTCATCCCCGTCCATCAAGACGGCCGAAATTCCCTTCATTTGATCGTCCGACGCGTGCGGTTGCTTCGACTGGCCAGTGAGACCCAGTTTCTGCATCCGACATCCTCCTCGTGGAATGGCTTCGACCCTGTTCTCCGCCAACGTTGCTCGCAATTCTAGAGACTCATTGTACCCGCTCCACCTGGATGTGTCACATGTGTCACATGTGCCACAGGCGCATGTTCGGCGGAGGGCGGGGAAAAGTAAGACAAACGACCACATCTCGCGAGGGGACAGGTCATGACGAGAGTACAACGGACAGTCGGCCTACTATGCGCAAGCGGCGCCTTCGCGGCTCTCGCGCCCATTCTTCCGGCGCCCCGAGTCCAGGCAGCCCAGACCATTTACAACACCAGTCTTCCGCCCGTGATCCGCGTCGCCATTCGAGAAAACAACCCAAGTGGAGAACCGGATCCCCGCGGGCGGATCATGTACGTGGAAGCCGTTCCGTTCACGACCTACTGTGAAGACGTTTTGCCTAACGAGTGGTTCCCGAGCTGGCACCCAGAGGCGCTGAAGGCAGGCGCGATGGCGGTCAAGATGTTCGCTTGGTACCACCATCTGCACCCGGTCACCATCGACGGCTTCACGTTTGACGTCGACAACACGACGAACTTCCAGCACTTTCAGGAAATGTCGAGCCAGCCCACCACGAACGCAGCGTTTCAGGCCATTCAGAAACTCGCGTACACCAAACCGAACGGCGAGATCGTCGAACTCAACTATTCGGCTGGCTACGAAAACGATCCGAATTGGCAGTACCGCAACGCGCAGAAGATGGCCCAATGGGGCTCCGAATACTGGGCGAGGCGGGGCCAGAACTATCTGCAGATCCTGCAGTTTTACTACCAGAACCGGGCTCTCATGCGCCTGCCGTGATCGCGCCAAGGCACAGCCCACCATCGTTTGAGAAACGAGGGATATGCCATGAAACGATATCCGTCCAAGCGAAGCGTGATCGTCGCATCGCTCCTTGCCAGCGCGATTGCGATGGCCATCCCGACGCAGCCGCAGATCGGCGCCCTTCGGCACGCGCATGCGCGGGCGTTGCACGGCGCCATCGCGGCGATGGCGCCAGCCGGGATCGAGCCTGTGGAACAGCGCACTGAAGCAGCCCAGCAAGCGAAACCTCGGGCGAGCGAAACGCCCGCCCAAAAGCCTCGCGCGCGAGACGCCGGGGGCCAGAAGCCTGGGCCATCCAAGGTGCCGGCGCAGCCGAACCCGGGCGGGGGCAAGCCAAAAGCCTCGAATCCATCGAGCGGCTCAAACCCAGGTCAAGCGAAGCCGAATGCCTCGAGCGGGGCGGCACCCGCGACTCCGAAGCCCGTTCCGCCGCCGTCACCGGCGGCACAAGGCAACGACCAGCCCGCGGGCCCAGAATCCTGGGGCTACACGCGGAAAACGGCGAAACTTCGGATCCGGGTCATCGACGGCCGAACGAAGGAGCCCATCGAAGGTGCGGAAGTCGTCCTGATTGAGACCGAGCAGCGGTTCAAGACGGACGCTCAGGGTTACACGCGGTGGTTCGACGCGCCGGTCATCCGTAACCCGAAGTATCGGCCCATGGTGGCCGAACTCCACGGGCAATTGGGCGCCATTGCCTACAAAGATGGATACCGAGATTCCATCCACCTCGGCATTCGCGTGCACGAAGGGATTCGCCAGCAGACGACCATCTGGATGTACAAGCTCGGGCCGGCGGATCGCCGGATTGAACCGGTTCTGTATCAGGAGCCGTACCATCACCTGTGGCTGATTCAGCTCGCGGACAAGTTCCGAAGCCACACCCAGCCCGGCGAGGGGCCGGAGCGCCCCTAAAACCGCCGCGTCCAGAACCGCGCCATCCGCTCGGCCGCCTCCACGAGGCGGTCTTCTGGCGCGAGCAGGCCCACCCGGACATGCCCCTCTCCGTGCTCGCCAAACCCTCTTCCCGGGGCGACCGCGACGTGTGCCTGCTCGAGGAGCGCGTCCGCAAAGGCCACGGACGACACGCCAGAAGGAAGCGGAATCCAGCAGAAGAACGATCCTTGGGGCGATGGCGCATCGATGCCGGCGGACCGGAGCGCGCCGAGAAATGCGTCGCGCCGGCGCTGGTAGGTCTGACGCAGAGCTTCGATGTCGTCGGCCGGCCCGCGCAGCGCGGCGACGGACGCCCGCTGGACGGCGGCAAAGATGGACACGTAGTAGTGATCTTGAATCCGGTTGATATGCTCGATGACCTCAGGATGGCCCGCCGCGAACGCCACGCGCCAACCGGCCATGTTGAAGGTCTTGCTGAGCGTGTAGATCTCGATCCCGACTTCCTTCGCGCCCTCGGTCTGCAGGAAGGAAGGTGGACGGTGATCGTCGTAGCCAATCGCGCCGTACGCGAAGTCGTGCACAATGAGCACGCCGTGATCGCGCGCCTTCTCAATGGCCCGTTCGAAGAATGCGGCCGTGGTGCCGGCGCCGGTAGGATTGTTCGGATAATTGATGTACCACACCTTCGCGCGTTCCCACACCGCTTCGGGCACCGCCTCGAGATCGGGTATGTAGCCGTTCTTTGCGGTGATGGGAAGCGCGTAGGGTTCCGCGCCGGCGAGCGCGATGCCGCTTAGGTAGTCGGGGTAACCCGGGTCCGGCACGAGCGCCACGTCGCCCGGTTCGAGGTACAGCTCCGCGATTTCGACGAGGCCGGTCTTGCCGCCCACAAGAATGGCGATTTCCCGCTCGGGATCGAGCGTCACGCCGTAGGTGCGCCGATAGAACTCCGCGGCCGCCTCCTTCAACTCCGGCAATCCGCGAAACGGCGGATACCGGTGCGTCGCGGGATCCAGCACCGCCTCCCGGAGTGCCTCCACGATATGCGACGGGGTGGGCAAATCCGGGTTTCCCTGCCCGAGGTTGATGACGTCATGACCTGCCTGCTGAAACGCCGCCACACGCCTCGTCAAACCGGAAAAAAACTGCTCCGGCAACCGCACGATCCGGTCCGCTAGACGAAATGTCACGCCAATCGCCCCTTACTCGTCTCGAATTGGGCCTGCAGGCGCGCGCGCCTGCGCCTCAGCCCGACGCTCAACACAATGCCCACGGCGAAATAGTTGACCAAGAGCGACGTGCCCCCGTAGCTGATGAACGGCAGCGTGATGCCCGTGGACGGGCTCATGTACATATCCGCGCCGATGTTCTCAAAGACCTGAAACGCGAACATCCCGACGATCCCGACCGCGATGTACATGCCAAACGGATCGGTGGTCGTCTGGGCGATGCGGATGAGCCGGTGGCACAGGATCAGGAACAGAAGCACGAGGATGGCTGATCCGACAAAGCCGAACTCCTCGCCGATGGCGGAAAAGATATAGTCCGTCCACTGGTTGGGCACCCAACCGCCCGACGTGAGCACCCCCTTGCCGTACCCTTCGCCAAACAATTCACCGCTGCCGATGGCCGTCTGCGCCATGTGAATATTGTAGCCGTACTTGTCCTGACTGAAGTTCGGATCGACCCAGGTGAGGATGCGGTACGCCTGGTACCCCTTCAAGATATGATGTTTCATGAGCACGTCCACGAAGGCGAGCGTCTGCTTCGTGAACACCGTCGTCGCCAGGACGCCGAGCGCGATCACGCCGAGCACAAAGAGCATCAGCACCGCGTACGGCCCGCGGCGAGCGAAGACGCTGTACATCGTCAGGAAGATGGCGATCATCACGAGAGCCTGTCCAAGCGCCGGCTCTTTGAAGGTGAGCGCAAACGGCACGAGGACGATGGGCAGAAAGATCCACTGCTTGCGCAGTCGATAGTCCGGGACCTCCGCCTCCTCGACATCCGCCATGTACTTGGCCAACCACACGACGATGGCGACCTTCGCGAGCTCCGACGGCTGGAAGGAGAACGAGTGAAACGAGATCCACGAGTGCGCGCCCATGGTGGCCGGAAACCCAAACACGGCCACCAACAGCGCGCAGGAGATGCCCCAGAGCCACCAGTGCGCCTTCCGAAGCCACCGATAATCCATCAACGCGCCGGCAAACAGCGCGATAAATCCCAGCACTTCATACGCGATCTGTTTGCTCATCACGTGGGACGGGATGTTGGCGCTGTGGTTGCCCGCGGTCGCCGCGTGAATCGCGAGACAAGCGTACACAGCGAGCAGAGCGAGGACCACGACCACCGTGATGTCGAAGTACTTCCATTCGCGCCGAACCGACTCCACGCGCCACCCTCCTCCCAGTGCAAACAACCCCATGATGTCACGTTTATTGTTCCAGTTCCAGCAGGAGCTTTTGCAAGATCTGCGGCGAATTTGTGACAATGCCGTCGACGCCCTGTCGGATGAGACCTCGAATCACATTCGGGTCGTCCACCGTCCACACGTCGACCTCCAATCCAAGTCGGTGAGCGAACTCGATGAAACGCGGCGTGACCACCCGAACGCCGTATTGGCGAAGAGGCACCTGAACGGCCTGAAATGGCATCCTCGCGCGTCCCCCGCGCTCCCATCCAGCGCGCGCCATGGCCGCCAAGCGCGCCACCTCGAAGGGCGAAGCGCTCGTTTTGAGCCGAGGACAGCGCGCCCGGGCCTCCACGAGCGTCCGATGGTGAAAGGAAGCCAGTGTCACGCGCTCAAGCGAATCTTCTTCCTCGAGCATCCGCAGAAATAGACCGACGTGAGGACACTTCGGTTTCAAATCCACGTTGAAATGGGCGCCCGGAAACGCGCGCA
Organism: Alicyclobacillus acidocaldarius subsp. acidocaldarius DSM 446; assembly: GCF_000024285.1. Classification (GTDB taxonomy): domain Bacteria; phylum Bacillota; class Bacilli; order Alicyclobacillales; family Alicyclobacillaceae; genus Alicyclobacillus; species Alicyclobacillus acidocaldarius. Next base: position 1,102,424 of record NC_013205.1, on the reverse strand, counting down.
GCGCCTCGCGCAGCGTCGCCATGCGAATCCCGCATCCCCTGTACGGATACGTTCTCCCTCCGTCGCGCGTGAATCGATATCCAAAGTCGTAACGCAAGAGTTCCTCGTACGTCATGTCCGCGATGGCGCCCGTTCCATCCGAAACCGCGTCAATGCGTGGATCGTGACAGATGACCAGTTCTCGGTCCTTCGTCCAGTGGACATCCGTCTCGATCACGTCTGCCCCTTGGCGCAGCGCGATTTGGAACGCTGGCAGCGTGTTCTCAGGCGCCTCGCGGCTCGCTCCCCTGTGCGCGAAGATCCGAACTCGTGGGCGCCGTGTCCCATCCATTTGCATCCGCCCTTCAACGAATTCTTCAACGGCTCTCGCCATCGGTGCAACCGCCCAGCCAAAGCGGACGGATGCCCCGTAACGTAATCAAGAAAGGAGGCGCTCACCTATGCTTACGCTTCGCGAGGTCCGCGAATACTTGGGCCGCCACGTCCACTGTCACACCCACTTTGGATCCTTTCAAGGTATGGTGGTTCACGTGACGCGGCATCACCTCATTCTGCAAAACGCCGTGCGCGCGGACGCGCCAATTCCGTCACTCGACCATCCGCGCGGCCTGTTCGGTCCCGGCCCCAACGGCATGCCTCCCGGCCCCCCGCAAAACCCGTACGGGCCGCCCGGAGGACCTCAAAGCCCGTGGCACCTCGCCATTCCGCTCGCCGCCATTCTTGGGATCACCGCCATCGGGATTCACTGGTGGTCATGCACCGCTTGCCTTCCAGGAGGGAATGGCCGTAAGCTGTCGAATGAGGACTTAGCCTAGACAGCGCAAAGCGGGGTGTGGACGTGCGGACCGAGCGGCATCAACCGGATTACGTGCTTTTCATCGCGGTCCTCATGTTGACGGGCATTGGCGTGGTGACGGTGTACTCCGCGAGCATGGTGTACGACATTCACCAAGGCCTTTCCCCGGATCACTTCGCCATTCGGCAGCTCGCGGCGGCCATCCTGGGTCTTGCCGCCCTGGGCTTGTGCACGTTCATCCCTTATCACTTCTGGTACCAACACGCACCCAAGATGATGCTTGCGGCCCTTGGCCTGCTTGTGATTGTGATGGTGCCAGGCATCGGCCACCGCAGTTTGGGCGCCACGCGGTGGATTGGCACGACGAGCGTCCACATCCAGCCGTCCGAAATCGCGCTCATGGCCCTCGTCATTTACCTGTCGTATTTGCTGACGAGAAAACTTCCCATCCTGCGCGATCTGCGGCGGACGTTCAGACCGGCCATGGTGATGGTGGCCGTGACCATCGTGCTCGTGTTCATCGAGCCCGACATGGGCACGGCGCTCTGTATTTTCCTCACCGCCATGGTCATCCTGTTCGCAGCAGGCGTCCCGGGCAAACCGCTCGGGATCACCTTCGGTACGGCCGTGGTGGTGGGTTTCCTGGGCGCGCGCATGGCGGAATACCGCTCCAGCCGCCTGGTCGCGTTCTTTCACCCTTTTCAACATCCGAAGTCGTCGGGTTATCAACTCATTCAGGGCCTCACGGCCATCGCCAACGGGGGGCTCACGGGGCGCGGCTTTGCCTCCAGCATCTCCGCCACAGGCTACCTGCCGGAGGCGTACACCGACTTCATCTTCGCGGTGTTCACCGAAGAGTGGGGATGGCTTGGAGACCTTGGACTCTTGGCGATCTTCGCCGTCGTCATTTGGCGGGGCTTCCATATCGCAAGGTACGCGCGCGATCGGTTCGGATCGCTCCTCGCGATCGGCCTCACGGCCTCGATCATTGTGCAGACGCTCATCAACCTCGGCGCCGTGACGTGGCTGTTGCCGGTCACCGGGATTCCGCTCCCGTTCATCAGCTACGGCGGCACGGACCTCGTCATGAATCTGGCCGCCATGGGGATCTTGCTCAGCGTTTCGCGCGAGACCGAACTGGAACTGCCGGAGGAGGACACCCTCGCCGACATCATCTCGGTCGACGAGATCCGCGCGACCCGGCAGGACGCCGCGGGGCAATTCAGGAGATCGTCCGGACGTGCGCCGGTGGCGCGCCTGTCGAACTTTCGGACGAGCCCGTTCCGCAAATCCGACGCGAGCGGCCGCGGGACCTCTCTGAAGCAGGCGGACCGCCCCATCTCGCTCACATGGCGAGCGAGCCGCGAAGCGGCGGCCACCAAACGGCGCGACGAACGATCGCGAAAACCGGGCGGACCATTTCGCCGCCACAAGCGCTAGGGGGTAAGAAAAGATGGAAGGACAGCACGCATCGTACCCACAGCCCGTCGAGATCGCGCGCGGGATATTTCTCATTGACCTGATGGAACTTGGCGTGCGCTACCGCACGTGCGCCTATCTCGTGCGCGATCGCGAGCCTCTGCTCATTGAAACCGGTTCCGCCCGCTCTCACGACGCTCTCCTGGCAGGACTCCGCGCCTTGGGTCTCGCGCCAACGGATATCGCCTACGTCGCCGTGACGCACATCCACCTCGATCACGCTGGCGGCGCGGGCCAATTCATGAAGCTGGCGCCGCAGGCCAAGCTGCTCGTTCACCCGCGCGGCGCACGGCATATGATCGATCCGTCCCGTCTCTACCAGGGCGCGCGCGAGGTGTACGGGGAGCGGCTCGACCAACTCTTCGGGCCTCTCGAACCCGTCCCGGCCGAACAGGTCCAAGAGATGCCCCACGAGAGCGAGCTCGTGATTGGAGAGCGGCGCCTCCTGTTCCTCGACGCGCCCGGACACGCGAGCCATCACTTCGCCATTGCGGATCCCGTCTCCAACGGCATTTTCACAGGCGACAGCGCGGGCCTCAGGTTCGTCAAGGGGTTCACAGGCTTTCCCTACGAGTTCGTGATGCCCTCCACCTCACCGGTGGATTTTGATCCCGAGGCCGTCCACCGGACGTGCGAGATGTTTGCCAAGCTGCCGATGGAGACGGTGTATCAGGCGCACTTCGGCCCCTCGCCAAAGGAGGAGGCCCTGACGGAAACGGTGTACTACGCGGATCGGTTCCGCGAACTGATCGAGAGGACCTTCGACGATCATCCGTCTCCGGAAGCGCTCGAACAAGCGCAGGCCGAGATCGTCCGGGAACGGCTGCGCGAACTCGGGCTCGATCCGACGGCCTTTCGACCGCAGGCCATCCACCTGGATCTCATGCTCAACGCGCTGGGCCTTCTGGCGTATGAGTCGCGGAGGCGCCGGAAAATGGGAAGCGCCGGATGACAGGATAGGCGAGTTGACCGCCGTTTCGAGTGGACTCGAAGAGACACAACTCCGTGAACACGTGGCTCAAGGGCCTCGGCGCGACGAGTTCGGGCTCTGAAAACTGGCGAAGCTCACGGGCGAGCGTGATATGAGGCCGATAAGGCCGATCTTCGATCTGCACACTCGGCAGTGCCGCGTTGACGGCGATTCGCACGCAACGGTGGAGTGCGGTGAGCTCGGCGAGATCGGATTCGGCCTCGTCGAGCCCGAGCCAGAAGACGCGGCTCTGATGGAACCTGCCGAACGAGCCGGTGGTGAGCCGGAACGGCGCCTGCGCGCCGGCGGCTCGCTCTCCCGCCAAGAAGGCACGCTCGAGGTCGGCCGGATCGACGGCGCCGAGAAACAGCACGGTCAGGTGATACAGATCTTTGCGCGACCAATTGCGCGCGACGACCTGACCCTGCTGTCGAATGGACTCACACCGCTTCGCGATCTCGTCCTTCCAAGCGTCGGGAAGTTCGAGCCCGAAGAACAGGCGTCGTTTCATGGCGCCTGCTCCTCGGTCACGGCGTCGCGGTAGGCGGACTCGTCGAAGCCCACGATGACGCGCCCGGAAGGCGTCACGAGCACGGGGCGACGGATGAGCTTCCCGTCTCGATGCATCTCTTCGAGCCACGTGTCCACCGGCCACGAGACCTCTTTCAGTCCCCGCCTGCGATACACCTCTCCGCGGGTGTTGACGAGCGACTGGATGTCGCCGCGCACAGCCTCGAGCCACGTGCGCAGGGTGGAAACGTCGGGCGGATGTTCGACGATGTCGTGAAACGACACGTCGGCGCCCAAGCGCTCCAGGAACGCCTGCGCGTTGCGGCATGTCGAGCAGCGCCGATAACCGTACAGATGGTACAAGCTGCGCATCCTCCTTCTTCGGGCGGCAGGCCCGGGCGATCGAAATATAGTATAATCCACGGGAGAAAACCGTTGGGCGCAACGGCCCTGTGCGGACTCCTATCTGCGACATGGAAAGGATGCATGCCCTCATGCTCGGCATCTGGATCGGCAAGTTCATCCTGTGGGTGCTCAGGCTGCGCGGCAGAGACGCCACCAGTTTGCCGGGTAAAGTGGCGCTCAGAATCTCCCCCGGCCTCATCCGGCGCTTCGGGGGACAGGTGAAGCGGGTCATCGCGGTCACCGGCACCAACGGAAAGACGACCACGACCTCCCTCCTGGCGAGCATGGTCGCCGAGCGCGAACCTGTGGTGACCAACCACAAAGGGGCGAACCTCGCCCAAGGCATTGCCACGGCGTTTTTGCGGTCCTGTTCGTGGACGGGCAGGCTCCCCGCGAGCACGGCGGTCTTGGAGATCGACGAGGCGACGCTGCCCGCCGTCGCGCCGGACCTGCCGATTGGCGTCATCGTCGTGACGAACGTGTTTCGCGATCAGTTGGACCGATACGGTGAGTTGGATGGCACGTTGGCGAAGCTCTTGGAAGGCATCCGAAAGACGCAGGCGACGCTCGTCCTGAACGGGGACGATCCGCTCTGCCGGTACCTCGGCCTTCGCTCCTCGCGTAAGGTGATCTACTACGGCATGGCTCGGGACACGGCGAGATCGCCCCGGCGCGAGCAGATGCGCGACGGACAGTTCTGCCTGATGTGCGGACGGCCGCTTCGATACGACGGGTTCTGGTACGGTCAGCTCGGCCTGTATCGGTGCGAGGGCTGCGACTTTGTTCGCCCACACCCCGTGTTTCAGGGCGAACTCCAGGGAGGGTTCCTGCGCTTCACCGAAGAAGGGCTGCCGGACCTCCTGCTCGATCTCCCCGTCTCGGGCCTGTACAACGCGTACAACGTCCTCGCTGCCGCCTCTGCGGCGCGCGCGCTTGGGCTCACGAGCGCCGCTATCCACGGAGGGCTTCGCGCGTACCGCCCGCCGGAGGGGCGCATGCAGCGCTTCGACCTCGAGGCGCCTGTGACCCTTCACCTGATCAAGAATCCCACGGGCTGCGACAGCGTTCTCGATACCGTGGTGTCGGATGGAAGGGATAAGGTGGTCGTCATTGGGGTGAACGACCTCGCGGCCGACGGGCGAGACGTGTCCTGGCTTTGGGACGCCGACTTCGAACTGCTCGCGGAGGACCCCCGGCTGACGGCCGTGGTGACGACAGGTTTTCGCGCGCACGACATGGCGCTCCGGCTGAAATACGCGGGCCTTCCGGAATCCAGGATCCGCGTCGAGCCCGACCTGGAGGCTGCGCTGCAAGAGGGGCTCTCCCAGAGTTCCGCCACCGGCGCCGCCATGCACGCGCTCGTAACCTACACGCTTTTGCACCCCGCGGCCCGCTGGCTTTCGGAAAGAAGGGATGAGCATGAGCCGCAAGGCGCTCTGTATCGCACATCTGTATCCTGATCTGTTGAATCTCTATGCCGATCGCGGCAACATCGCCGTTTTGCGGCGGCGCCTCGAGTGGCGCGGCTACGAGGTCGAGGTGGTCCGCGTGACGCACAGCGAGACCCCGGACTTCTCGCGGTATCACCTGGTGCTTCTGGGGGGCGGATCGGACCGCGAGCAGGCGATTGTGGCGGAAAAGCTGCGGGCGTGCGCGCCGGCGTTTCGGAGCGCCGTGCAGGATGGTCTGCCGGTTCTGGCCATCTGCGGCGGCTATCAGCTTCTCGGTGAATACTATCAACTTCCGAGTGGCGAAAAGGTGCCCGGCATCGCCCTCGTGGACATGGTGACCGAGGCGAGCCCCGATGCGCCGCGGCTCATCGGCAACATCGCCGTGTGGAGCGACGAGGCCGGCGTGATCGTCGGATTTGAGAATCATGGCGGGCGCACGCGCCACAGCCATCGGCCGCTGGGGCGCGTCCTTCACGGACACGGCAACGACGGGGTGAGCGGCCACGAGGGCTTGCGCCATCTGAACATCTGGGGCACGTATGTGCACGGCCCGCTGCTGCCGAAAAACCCGGCGCTGGCGGACGCGGTGCTGCGCGACGCCTTGGCCTACGCCCATCTGCCGGACCATCTCGAGCCCCTGGACGACCGGCTGGAACGGGAGGCCAGGACCGCGTTTGTCTCACTTCGAATGGAGGACGTGGCGCCCATGCTCAGAACGGAGGCAGAGTCGCGATGACGGACATTCGAAAGGCCGCCACGCTCGTGGTCATCCGGGACGGGGCGAATAAAGACATCGAGGTGCTTGTGGTTCGGCGCGCAAAGACCATGCGGTTTTTGCCCGGCTTCGTGGCCTTCCCGGGTGGCGCGGCGGACCCGTCCGACGCCGAGATGGCCAAGCGCGCGTTCGGCAGGCCGGTGTGCGCGGAGGATGACGACGATCCCGCCTTGGCCGTGACGGCGCTCCGAGAGACGGCGGAAGAAATCGGCTGGCTGCTCGCCGTGCGGGACGGCGAGGGAACAAAGATGGACACACCGCTTGCGCCGGACGAGCAGGCGGACCTGTGCAAAGGCGGAGATGCGCTCTCGGCGTGGCTTTCCGCGCGCGGCCTCGCGTTCGATCTCGGCCTTCTGCGGCGCATCGGCCGCTTCGTCACGCCGCCGACCCAGCCCGTGCGGTTCGACACGCGGTTCTTCCTCTGCGTGGGCCAACATCTCGGCGAGCCGCGCCTCCATGGCGCGGAGCTCGACGCCGCGCTGTGGACGCCTGCGCGAGACATGCTCACGCGCATTCAATCCGGTGAACTGCCCGCGGTGCGCCCCACCATCGCCGTGCTGAAGGCGCTCGTGGCATGCCCGAACGCCGAGATCGCCATGTCCACCCTGAGCATTGGGCCGCTCCCTCCCCCGGCCCCCCGGGCATAAGCGCGGCGGCGCCAAAGGCCGAAGGGGCCCGCGCCGCCCGCTCCACACACGCTCAGTTTTCCGTCGGCGTCACCTGCTCCATGCGCCCGCGATTCTGGATGACGGCGAGCGTACAGCGCGAGATGCACACGAGGCGATCCCGCTCGTCCACGATGCGGATCTGCCACACCTGCGTCGTGGATCCCCGGTGGATGGGCTCGGCGATGGCCTTCACCACGCCCTCCCGCATCGAGCGAAGATGGTTCGCGTTGATCTCCATGCCCACCACGGTCTTCCCCTGATCGCTCACGTTCAAAGCGCCGCCCAGGCTGGCCGCAGACTCGGCGAGTGCCACGCTCGCGCCGCCGTGCAGAAGCCCCATCGGCTGGTGCGTTCGGCTGTCGACCGGCATGGTCATGACCACGCGGTCCTTGGTGGCTTCCAAAATCCGCATGCCCAGATGGGCCATGAGCGTGTTTGGCAACGTCTCTCGAATATCCATCTTCACACCTCGTCTCCTGTCGATTCCAACTTCCAGTGCGCGCGCGTCTCGCCGTGCACCGGCCGCAGCACGAGCGCGCGACAAGGCGTGCCCGCGTTGCGCCATGCGAGCGTCATCTCGTCCGCCACGCGAAGCGCCACGTCGGGTTTGCACCAAGCGAGCAGCGTGGGCCCTGCGCCGCTCAACGTCACGGCGTACGCGCCAGCGGCCATCGCCGCCCGCTCGACCTCGTCCGCTCCGGGCACGAGCGGCTTGCGGTACGGCTCGTGGAAGTAATCCAGCATGCCTCCGCGGAGGAGGTCGAGATCGGGCTTGAGCAGGGCCAGGAGCAGGCGGGCGCACTGCGCGACGTTTTCCACGGCCTCGTCCCGGGGATAGGCTTTCGGCAGCACGCGGCGCGCGAGCTCGGTCGGCAGCGCGAATTCGGGCGTCGCCGCAACAAAGCGCAAATTCGGCGGAATGGGCACTTCCGCCGTGCGAAGGCCCGCGCGATCGTGAAACGCCAGCACGCCGCCGCCAAGAAGCGCGGGCGCAACGTTGTCCGGGTGCCCCTCGAGCTCGGTGGCGAGCCGGAGCAGGCGATCCCGGCTCAGCTTGCGATCCGGCGCATACTCCTCGAGGAGCGCATTCGCGAGCACGAGGCCCGCCACAATCGCCGATGCACTGGAGCCAAGCCCGGACGACACCGGAATCTGATTGTCCACCTCGAGCGCAAAAGGTGGCAACGCACCGCGGTGGAGTCCCGCCTCCGCGAAGAGGCGGTCCATGGCGCGGATGACTGCGTTGTCCTCGGTCTTCGGGAGAACCTCGGCCGCCTCTCCACTCACGCGGACAGCGAACGGCTCGCCGAGGCGCAGCGTGAAGGTGTTGTACAGTTGAAGCGCCATGCCCAGGCAGTCGAAGCCGGGGCCGAGGTTGGCCGTGGTCGCCGGCACGCGGACGGCAACCGAGCGGCGCATGTCACCCGGGCTCATGATAGCCCACCCAGCGCGCGCCGCACCGCGTCGGGATCGCCGTCGACCACGAGGGCCTCCTGCGAGGCGAGGCGCATGGCGCTGTCCGGATCCTTCAGGCCGTTTCCCGTCAACACGCACACCACGGTCTCACCGCGGGTCACGCCGCCCTCGCGGTGGCGCTTCAACAGCCCTGCGACGCTGGCCGCCGAAGCCGGCTCGGCGAACACGCCCTCCTGCGCGATGAGCCGGTACGCCTCGGCGATGGCCTCATCCGTCACGCAGTCGATGGCGCCGCCGGACTCCTGTGCGGCCCGGACCGCCTTGTCCCAGGACGCCGGGTTGCCGATGCGAATGGCCGTCGCAAAGGTCTCGGGATGGGCGATGGGTTCTCCCCGCACGATAGCCGCCGCGCCCTCGGCCTCAAAGCCGAACATCTTGGGGCGCGCATCGATGCGCTTCTCCTCGTAATAGCGCGTGAATCCCATCCAGTACGCCGAGATGTTGCCCGCGTTGCCCACGGGGATGTAGAGCGCGTCTGGCGCGCGCCCAAGCGCGTCGCAGATCTCGAACGCAGCCGTCTGCTGGCCCATGAGCCGATACGGATTGATGGAATTCACCACTTCCATGCCGAGCGGATCCGCGACCTCGCGCACAATGGCGAGCGCCTGATCGAAATTGCCGCGAATCGCGACAATGCGTGCGCCGTACTGTACGGCCTGCGCCAGTTTGCCGAGCGCGACGTAGCCGTGCGGGATGAGGATGACCGCCTCAAGCCCCGCGCGCGCTGCGTAGGCGGCCGCCGACGCGGACGTGTTGCCCGTGCTGGCGCAGATGACGACGCGCTTGCCCGCCTCCTTGGCCTTCGCGACCGCAACCACCATGCCCCGGTCTTTGAACGATCCCGTCGGATTCGCGCCTTCGAACTTGAGGTACACGTGGCACTCGAGCCGCTCGCTCAGCTTGTCCGCGTAGACGAGCGGCGTGTTCCCCTCGTGCAGCGTGAGCCGCGGCGTGCCCTCGGTGATGGGAAGGAAACTTCGGTACACTTCCAGAATGCCCGGCCACCCCGGGCGGACGCCATGTTCCATGTCCATTCTCCTTTGTGACGCTGCGCGAGCCCGCCCTTGCCAGGCTCACCTGCTGAACCTCTGGGATCGAATGTACTGACAAATCAGGGCGTTCGTCAATCGAGCCGCTTCGGTTTCTCGATAGATTTCGGTGACTTCACGTAATAGACCTCTCCATGCCGCATGGGCCACACCCTGTCCCCGTCGGCCACAGCCATGAGCCGCTGAAGCGGCTCATCCACGGGCTCGCGCGAAAGCACAAACGTGTCATGGTGAATGGGAACGAAGACCTGAGCGCCCGTCTGAAGAAACATGTCCCAAGCCTGTTCCGGTGTGCAGTGCGCGTTCTCAAACGGCGCAGGTGCGTACGCGCCAATGGGCATGCACGCGATCTGCGGCTCGTACCGCCTGACCGCCGAGAGATCCGTCGCAGCCGTGTCACCTGCAAAAAACACCGACCACGGCCCCCGCCTGACCACGTAGCCCTGATAGCCCATGTTTCGGTTCCACGGATATCTGCTGCCCCAGTGCCGGACCTCGATGGCCGCGATTTCCGTCCCGTCCTCCAATTGAATCGAATCGCCCGGGCTTAACTCGTACACCGCCTTGGGGCGGTGCCACCGGGCGAGGTAGCCGATACCTCGCGGCGTCACGACCACCGTCTGCCGCGTCACCACGCGCCGAAGGCTCGCGTGATCGAGGTGATCCATGTGGGCGTGCGACAGGAGGACGAGATCGACCGGTCCACACGCTTCAGGCCGAATGGGGCAATCCACGTGGCGCCTGGGGCCAAACGTCCATCCGAACGCCCGCACCCCGACGCGGGGAAACAGAACCGGATCCGTCAGGATGCGGACCCCATCCATCTGCATGAGCACCGTCGAGTGCCCCAGCCAGGAGAGGTAAAGCCCCTCCTCGCGCCAGGCTTCAGGCTTGGGCCTGTGCTCAGGCATTCGCCTCTTCGGCCGCGGCCAGTCCGCGGTCATGCGCCGATACAGCGCGTACAACAGCACAACCCCCGCAGCCACAACCACGATGATGGCCAAAATCCACATGAAGGTCCGACTCCTTCTTCGCCTGAAGAACACACGCCCTCATCCTTTGCGCCGCTCAGGACGGCACGACCGCGCTCACCACCATGTTGTCCTCGCGCAGATGTTCCTGGAAGCGTGCGTTCGCACGTTCGAGCGTCATGGTTTGGAGCACGGCGATCACGTCGGCAAAGGCAAACGCCTCCGCGCCGCGGAGGAAATACGTCACCCAGTTGCGGACGAGAAAGGCGTTCTGGTCCAAGCTCATCAGCACCCGGCCCATGATCTTTTTGCGCGCTCGTTCAAACGCCTCCTCGTCGATGCCCCGCTCGCGCACGCGCGCGAGATGCGACTGAATCCGCTCGGCCAGCACGTCGGGATGCGGCGCGTTGCCGCCGACCAAGGTGTACCCGAACGTGTTCGACAACTGGTAGTTGGCCGAAAAGCCTTTGTCGACGAGCCCTTCGTCCAGTAGGCTCTGGTAAAACGCCGACGTCGGTCCGAACAGCGCGTCCAAGAGAATCGTCATCGCCGTGTCCTGTTCGATCAAATTCGACCCAAAGGCCCCGTTCGCCTCCTTCCAGCCCACGAGGAGGCGGGGCTGCTGCACCGGGAAATGCATCCAATGGCGGGATCGCGCGGGCGTCGGCGGTTCTTCGGGATAAAGGCGCTCGATGGCGGGCGGCTCCTTGAACGACTTCTTCGCCTGGTTCTCCTCAATGACGTGGGCGATCTCGTCCGCGTCAAAACCACCGGCGATGACGAGCACCATGTTGGATGGGTGGTAAAAGGTGTCGTAGCAGAGAAGCAGCTGCTCCTTCGTGATGGCGCGCACCGATTCGACGGTGCCGGCGATGTCGATGCGCACAGGATGCTCGTGGTACATCGCCCTGAGGAGTTCCATGTAGGCCCTGCGATCCGGGTGATCGTTCACCATATGAATCTCCTGCGCGATGATCCCCTTCTCCTTCTCCACGTTTTCGTCCGTCAGGTGGATGGACTGGACGAAGTCGAGCAGCGTGCCCACGTGCTTGGCGATCTCGCCCGTGCCCGAGAAGTAGTACGCCGTGTGATCGAAGGTGGTGTAGGCGTCGACCGACGCCCCATGGGCAGCGAAACGCGCGAACACGTCCATCTCGGGGTCCTCGAACATCTTGTGCTCCAAAAAGTGCGCAATCCCGTCGGGCATCTCGTGCACCTGGCCATCCGTTCGAAAGGCGCGATCGACCGAGCCGTATCGAGTCGCGAACATCGCATACGTCTGGTGAAGCGCTGGGCGCGGCATCAGCGTGACCACGAGCCCGTTTTGGAGTCTCCAGGTACGCGTTTCAAACGGCAGTTCAAGTGAAACGTGCCGAGCGTCGCTCATGCGCGGCTCCCCCTTCCCTCGAGGACATACAGGCACACCGGCCGAAGCGCCGCCGCGACTTCCGCCGCGTCCTCGGGGCGCACCCGGTCGACGGACTCGATCATCTCCGGGATGGTCCGCTCACTGCCCGCGATGACCGCGTGATGGTGCCAGGCGATGAGCATCGCCGGCTGATCCAGCATCTGCTGATACTGATTGCGCAGCGTGGCGCGCGTCTCCTGCCACTCGCTCGCCGCAATTTCCCCGCGCCGCAGAGCCTCGAGCTCCTCCTCCAGGATTTGACGGACCTCGTCTCGCTTGTCGGCCGAGATGCCCGCGTACACCGTGAGCAAGCCCGTCGCGGCGTCGACGAATGACCACACGCTGTACGCGAGCGAACGGCGTTCGCGGATGCTCATGAAAAGCTTCGAATGCGCAAATCCCCCGAACACGCCGTTCATCATGACGAGCGCAGGGTACTCGTCGTCGCCGAACCCGACGCCGGAGGCAAAGGCGAGATCGAACTGCGTCTGCTGCGCCTCCTCGGCCTCGGTGACCTCTTCGAACGCGCGCACTTCCACTGGCTGTACGACGTCGCGCGCCACCGTCTCCGTGCGCATCGCGCGCTTCTCCGGCAGAGCCTTCGCCAGCCGATCCGCCACGCGCGCCGCCAGGCCGGCCATGTCGCGGAACTGGCCCACGGCATACGCGTGCACCTCGGCCTGCGCGAGAACCTGCTGGTAGACCTCGTACAGTCGATCCGGCATGAGAGCCTCCACGTCTTCCTCAAAGCCAAGCCGCGGCAGCCCCGCCGGCGTGCCGCGACAGGCGATCTGATGGCATCGCTGCAGCGCATACGCCGCCTTGTCATCTCGGACCGCGCGGATTCGCCTGCGGTGCAATTCCTTCTCGCGTTGCACAGCCGCCTCGGAGAAGCCTCCCACGCCGATGGCGTGATCGAACGCCAGCGACAGGACGAGATCGAGCGCTCGCTCGATGAGCGCCGCCTCGTCCTCGCCCGGCACGTCCGGGACGCTCGCGCCAACCTCAAGGATGTGATAGCCGCCGCGCTTGCTGATGGACGCGCGCACGTGGGTGCCGTAGAGATCGTCCGTTGCAAGCGCAATCTGCCGATAGCTGGGGAGGCTCAGCGTGCCGTTCATCCACACGGCGGGAAGCATCGCGACCTCCGTGACGCGCTCGCGCGCCATGCGCAGATGGAACCTGAGCGAAATTTCCTTCGTCCGAAACGCAGGGTGCGGCAGCGCGTGCACCTGGCACCGGCCCGCGTCCAGGGTTTGAAAGGATTCCACGCGATCACTCCTTCGCACTCATCAACCCCATTATAATCGCTTCCCGTGCGCTGGCGACCATTGGCAGACGAGTTGGTCCGCCGCGTCAGGGCGTCGGCCTCGCTCGCCGCTTCGCCGACGTGTGGCTCTCCTCGTTGTCACCGAGCCGAAACCGCTGATGGCGCGATCTCGGCCCGAAAATCCTCGACTCCAGCGGGCGAATGAGCCCGACCGCCACGAGCGGCATGAAGCCGAGCGCGAACGCGAGCCACCCGAACCCGCCCACGTGGCGCACCGTCTCGAACGACCCCACAACGAAATAGGCGAGCACGCCCAGGATGCGCCCGGCGTTCTCCAGCCATTCCCTGACGACGATGTGCGTGATGGAGGGCACGTCGTCGTCGGCGAGCGTGTGCATGGCGTCGAATACGTAGCCCTGCAGCGGGACCAGAAAAAGCGGAAACGCGGCCGCCGCCAGGACGCCGTAGACGATGAGCGTCACCGTCGTGATGGGCCAGAGAAACGCGACGCTGGCGCCGAGAATGCCGAGGGCCCCCACGAGGAACAACCGCCAGCGAAAACGGCCCGACCAGCGCCCGGCCGCGTAAAACGCGAGAAACGAGAGTGCGCCCTGCACCAGAAGGAATTCGCCGAGCTTCATTTCGCTGCCCGTGACGATGTAGAACAACAGGCCGAGCAGAAACATGAAGACGCCTTCCCGAACGCCGTACGCGGCCGACCCGAGGACGACCCGCCGCCACGGCTCCTGCGCGAGGGAGCGAAATCCCTCCCGAAGCCGAAGCTCAGCCAGGCGCGCGCTCTTCAGACGCAGGCTCACGAGCGTGGCGACGACAAACAGGGCGAACGAAATGCCGAAGACCACGTGATATCCGGTCAGCCCCCCGAAGTACGCGTCCTCCCGGCTGATGAGGGCGCCCGCGACGGGCGGGGCGATCACGTTCGCGACGGAGGTGAGCACGCCGAACAGGCCAAAGAACGGCTCATGCCCCTCCCGGTCCGTGTATTCCACGCTCAATACGTCAAACGCGAGCCAGTAGAAGCCCTCTGCCAGGCCGGTGAGCACGCCGAGCAACTCGGGCATGTGCGCCGCTTCCTCGCCCACCATCAGCGCGACGGCGAAAAAGAGCGCGTAGAGCGCGATGCCAATCCGCAGGGACATGGCCGTCGATGTGCGCCGCGCGACGGCCGCCGCCAGGACGAAGGTGACGGGGAGCGTGGCGAAGACGAGCAGGTGGTACCAGGCGATGGCGGAGAACGATCGGTCGACTTTGAAGAGGAAAATGCTCACGAACGTATTGGACAGGCTGATGGAAAGCTGAAACAGCGCGCCGACGATGAGAAGCCACCAGGCCAAGGCCGGCAAGCGAAACGGCTTTGCGTGCATGGCCATCCTCCTCGCTGCCAGCCTAGTATGTCGCATCCCGGGCAAGGTATGTATGGGCAGGCCCGTGCCAGCTGCAAGTTCGTGTGTTACGATAGGTCAAGATCGTAGGACGGGGGTTGAGGTATGCGCGAAGAAGCTCGTTACGAGGGCATCCTGCTCGGCGCGAATGTCTCGGTCGCCGGGACAGGGCTCTTGGCGGCCGTGGAGGAGACCATCTCATACGGCGCCAACACGTTCATGATTTACACCCGCAGCAATCGGGGCGGCAAGGCGCGTCCCATTGAGACGTTTCACCGCGACGAGGGCCTGGCCTTGATGCGGGAACACGGCATTCACGATCCCGTGGTGCACCTGTCGTATCTCGTCAACCTGGCGAGCCCAAAGCCGGAGACGCGACAATACGGCATGGATGTATTGCGCGAGGAGATTGAGCGGGTCGAGTATCTGGGCTTCCGCTACATCGTGATGCACCCCGGCTCCCACGTCGGCGAGGGAGAATCGTTCGCCATCCGGCAAATTGCCGACGCGCTGAACGAGATCCTCACGGGAGACGAGTCACTGTGGCTGTGCCTGGAGACCATGGCGGGGGACGGATCGAAAGTCGGCAACAGCCTTGAGGAAATCGCCGACATCATCAGCCGCGTCAAGCACGAGGACCGGCTCGCCGTCTGCATCGATACGTGCCACAACTACAGCTATGGCTACGACGTCGTAAACGACTTCGACGGCTTCTTGGCCGAGTTCGATCGCGTCCTCGGGCTGGATCGCCTGAAGGTGGTCCACATCAACGACTCGAAGCATCCGTTCGGCTCTCGCAAGGATCGGCACGCCAACGTGGGCGAGGGGACGCTTGGCCTGGAGGCGCTCAAGCGCATTGTCCACCATCCGGCGCTCAAGGGCATCCCGCAGATCCTCGAGACGCCGGAAGGCAAATACAAAGAGGAGATCGATTTACTCCTCGAACGCGCATAGGCGCACGCCCCCGCCGCAAGGTCGCCTCACAGGTAGCCCTTGCGGCGGAGCTTCTCGATATGGCGCTCGACCTCTCGCTCGATGTCGATCCCGTAAAGATCTTCGATGACAAACATCATGGACGTCGCGGTCTGCGCGACGTCGAGGAGTTCGGTCACGATGGCGCGGACGACTTCCTCGTCCGGCATGCGCGTCTCTTCGCCCGAGAGGCCGCGGAACTTGCCGATGGCCTGGGCGAGTTCCCCGACCTCCTCGGTGATCTTGAGCATCGTCGACTCGAGCGTCGGCGTGAGCCGTTCAAGTTTGGGCAGAGACAGCGTCTTTCGCTGCAATCTTCCACGCTCCTTCGCGGCGTTGAGTCAGGCGATGGCACCTGCCCATGCGCGCACCCGTTCGACAAACGCCGCCCGAAGCCTCTCGACAAGCCCGAGGTCCCGCGCCGTCCACACCTCGCGGACTTGTTCCGGAGCCACGCTTCGGGCCGACGGACGTTCTGCCGCGATGGACGTGCAAGGAATGTCCGGGTGTTCGACCACGGACGCGATGGGATAGACCTCGGTCATCGTCCCGGTCAGGAAGATGGCGTCCACCTCGGGCAGGCGCTCGCGCCGAAGCTTCTCTTCGCGGACCGGGATGCCAAGATCGCGCGCCATCTCAAGGACGAACCGGCGCGTGATGCCGGCCAAGATGTACCGGTCCGCGGGGGCCGTGACGAGTTCGCCGTTCACCACGAACCACACGTTGGAGCTCGCGGCCTCGATCATGCAGCCGTCCCGCACGAGGAGCGCTTCGTCCGCCCCGGCGTCGAGCGCCGTTTGCTTGGCCATGACGTTGGGCAAAAGGTTGAGCGACTTGATCCACGGGTTCAGCCAGCGCTCGTCCGGGAGCAGGAGCAGCCGGCCGGGCCTCGCCTCCGTGGTGCCCGGTTTCACGGGCCGAACCGTCGCAGAAACATTGGCCTCGACCGAAGGTTCGGGAAACAGATGGTTTCGCACGGCCGATCCGCGCGTCACCTGCAGGTAGATGGCCGCCTCCGATTCCCCACTTCGCTCGATGAGCGCGTGAATCAAATCCTTGCACCCATCCGGATCAAACGGCGGCCGGATGCGAAGCGCCTCCATGCTCTGAAACAGCCGCTCCACATGCCAGTCGAGCAGGAACGGCCGGCCGCCGTAGGCCCGAATGACCTCATAGACGCCGTCGCCAAATTGGTGGCCGCGCTCGTCGAGCGGCACGCACGCCTCGGCCGGATCGATCCACCGCCCGTTGAAATATCCGATCACCGCCATCTGGCATCCCTCTTCTCTTGTCAGCGTGGCAAGCGAGGCCGGCTCGCGGCCCTGTCGTTCTGGCCAACTCGTTTCGCTCCACGCGATGCGTTCCATTGGGCACGCCCTCGCGCTCCATTGTATAATCGTCATGAGGCCCAACGAGGAGGGAACGATGTGAGCTCATGCCTCTTTTGCCAATTGGTATCTGGTGACATTCCCGCCAACAAAGTGTATGAGGACGATCACGTCCTCGCCTTTCACGACATTCGCCCGCAGGCCCCCGTGCACATCCTCATCATTCCGAAGCGCCACATCGAGTCGGCGCAGGCTGTCAAACCGGAAGATCGCGAGACGCTGGGCTATCTCCACAGCGTCATACCGATCATCGCCGAGGATGCGGGGGTCGCAGAGGACGGGTATCGCCTCGTCGCCAACATCGGCCGTCACGGCCAGCAGACGGTTCCCCACCTTCACTACCATCTACTAGGCGGGCGACAACTCGGATGGCCGCCAGGTTAATCTGGCTGGCCGTCCACCACCACGTCGAGCGGGGGCACCTCCTGGCCATTGAGCACGAGGTGCGGGATCACCTCAGCCTTTAAGGAACCAATCGCCGAACAGTACTTCTGTTCACTGAGGCGAATGGCGCGCCAGGCCTTGGCCGGTGGGACGTCTCCCGTCATGTGGTACGTCAGATGGATGCGGGTGAAGGCCTGCGGATACGCCTCGCGCCGCTCGCCCACGGCTTCAATCTCGAGGCCCTGCAGCGGAACTCGCATCTTTTCCATGATCATGGCGATGTCGATGCCGGTACACCCGACGACGCCCATCAGCAGGAGTTCCATGGGGCGGTTGCCTTGTCCCGTTCCGCCATCTTCCTTTTTGGCATCCATGTAGATGGTGTTGCCGGATGGCCCGTCAGCCTGGAAATGGCGCTGTCCGAGCCACTTGCCCACCACTTTCATCTCCATGCTCTCGCCCCCTTCCCGCCTATTGTAGCGCCGATTTCGCCCGGCGTCACGTCAGTGCGCCGCTCCTGGCTGCGACGCCACCTTCATCGTCCCCTGCATCCCTGCTTCAGGGATCCCGTCCCGATCCGAGTAGTAGCGAAACTTCCCCGTCTTGTCCGGCACGAACGAAACCCTGACCGTTTCGCCTGGCTGCAAGTTCTGCGTGAACACGTAAAAGTCGGGCACGACGAAGTTGTGGATCTGCGTGCCTGCGTTGCGCACGACGATGTCGACCGTGGCGCCCTGCGTGACGTCGATCTCGCGCGGTTCGATCCCACCATCCCGCAGGGTCACCTGAATGGGTCGGGCCGACACCACGGCGCACGAGGCCTGGATGAGGACGGCCGCCGCGAGAGACGAGAGGGCCACGGCCACAGCGCGAATCGGTCGGACAATGCGCATACCAGACTCCCTCCACCTGTCGATGGTTCAAGGGGTAGTCTGCATCAAGGAAGGAATTTAATTCCTAATAGACCTTTTGGATCCATGCCCGCCAGCGCGTGCAGCAACGGCTCGCGATAAGCCCATTGGAGGGAACTGCACGCGTATCCTACCACCGCTCCGCTCGCCGCGCCGGCGATCACGTCGCTCGGATAGTGAAGCCCACAGTAGATGCGCGCAAGCGCCAACCAGATGGCGAGCGCCAGCAACACGTAGGCGACGGCGCCGAGATGCCATCCGCCTACAGCAAGCGCGAAGCCACCAGCCGCGTGATTGCTGGGGAACGATTCGCCTGGCTCATGTTCGACCAGCGCGTGGATGGGTTCCACCTCGAAGGGGCGAGGCCGTCGCGCCGCGCGGCTGATGGGCTCGTGTGCGACGCGGACGATCACGGCCGCAGCCACGCTTGAGGCCGCCGCCCATACGGGTTCCGCAGAATGGGCTTGCCCCGCCCATACGGGTTCCGCAGAATGGGCTTGCCCCGCCCAGCCCGAAGCGGCGATGGCGATGAGCGCCAGCATCACGAGGGGCGTGTAGAGGGCCGCTGCCATCATGGCCGCGTCAAAAGCGGGAAAGCGCCCCCACCGCCCTTCGCACCAGCGCAGGACGCGCCAGTCGGCGCGCTCGATGAGCGACCAGATCTTCAGGACTCGTCCCATGATGCCACCTTTTCGCGAATGGGGTAAGAACTCCCGCGCGCGATCTGATGATGCAGATCCGACTCGAAAGCCTCGGCAAACGCCGGGACGCGCGTGAGTTCCACATCCGCCTCGTGATTGTACGTGAACGCCTGATGCGTAAAATTGGCACTCCCGATGATGAAGACGGCGCCGTGATCGACGTCCAAGATCTTGGCGTGCAGCAATTCGCCCCCGTAGGGACGGTAATATCGTACCAAAGCGCCCGCTTGGCGCAACGCCTCCACGGCGGTGCGGTTGCGAGACTGGGACGGATCCACGAGGACGTTCACCGACACGCCCCGCTCGACGGCCCATCGCAGCGCGTTCACCACGTCCTCGTCCGTCAGATTGAAGGCCTCCATGTCGATCTCGCGCCGCGCGCCTCGAATCGCGCGGAGAACGCACGGACCAATATCCCGGTCCGAGATCAGCGGAGATCGGTCCTGCGGCGCCTCGGCCGTCTCGCCGTGAGCTCGCGCCGCGTCCCACATAAACATCGGGAGAAAGATGTCGGCGCGTCCGGGCAAATCCACCGACGCATCGTGATTGGCCCAGCTGTCGGCGCCGAAATTCATCCCGCCAATGAGGACGTCGGCGTCAGCGATGATCATCTTGACGTGATCGATCCCCTGCTTGATCCGGATAGGTGCGACGTCGATGCCGGCTTTTGCGAGCGTGGGCAGCGCGATGGCCATCGAGTGCTTCTCGGTGGCGTCGAGCACCACGCGCACCTCGACGCCGCGGCGGCTCGCCGCAAGCAGGGCGTGCAGCAGGTCGGGATCGGAGCACTCGTAGATGTCCACGTAGAGCCGATGACGGCTTGCGCGGATCATCGCGAGCGCCTGCTGCTTGATGTCGCCGCTCCAGAGAAGCTCCCGCCCGTCCGAGATCTTCACGGGAGCCGGCGTTTTCTCTCCCTGCTCGGCTGGGACGGGCCACAGCCCACATCCCGCGAGGGCGGCGGAGACCAGGGATGTGAACGCGAGCGTGCGCCACAGGCGAAGGTGGCGGCTGAGCCATCGGCGGATGGTGCGAACTGCGGTAAATCGAGCGCATGTGTGCAAGAGGTTCACCTCGCGTCTCAAAATTCACGGGTTTTCCATTCGCCACGCGCCCACCGCTTCCTGTTTCCAATGGTATGAGTTTCAATATCGTAAACAGGCCGCATGCCTCGACATCTTCGTTCAGCCGGATGCGAGGGTCCAGATGTGCTCGACGCGGATCTGCCCCTTGAGCCCTCCGCGCCGCTCGATCACGCCCGACAGGCCGATCAATCTCCCGAACGGCGTGAACAACACGGCCCCTTCGCGGCGGTACACGGTCTCAAACATTACGGCATCCGCGATCCCCGTCTCGTCCTCCAAAGTGAAGAAGACGACCGTCTTTCCGCTTTTCGTCGGGGGTCGATGCGGCCGGATCGAAAGCCCAGCCACCTTGACCCTCGCACCCTCCCGCTTCTCGCCCGCCTCGGCCAGCGTGCAATACCCCTCGTTTCGAAGTGCCTCCCGATACAGCGACAGCCAATGTCCACTCACGCCGACGCCCAACACCGAATACTCGTCGGCAATGCGCTCGGCCAAGCTCATGGGCGGCATGCTTTGCGGGAGGCGAATCGCGTCTTCCGCTGGGCTTGGAGCTGAGATGGTGTCGAAGAGCGCCAGAGCTTTCTCCTTTCGAAGCGCGAGCCACCTCGGAAGCTGCCACAGGAGCTCTCGGCGATCCCGGGATTCGACGCGATCGAATGCGCCTGCGCGGATCAGGCGCTCGAAGTGAAGGGCGTCCGCCTGGGGCAGGCGCATCACCGCATCGGCAAGGCTTCGAAAGGAGCCAAAAGCCTGCCGCTCTTCGACGAGTGCGCGCGCCACGCGCTCCGAGAACGAACGGATGAGCCGAAATCCGAGGCGTATGGCGTCCGGTTCGGGAACGCCTGCGTCCCATTCGCTCTCATTGATGTCAACAGGCAGAATTCGAACGCCGCGCCTTCGAGCTTCCGCGCAGATCACGTGCGCCGGATAATACCCCATGGGCAACTGATTCAGCACCGCCGCGAAGAAACTCGCCGGATGATGTTCGATGAGATAGGCCGTCTTGTAGGCCGTGGTGGCAAATGCCGCCGCGTGCGCCTCGCAAAATCCGTAACTCGCGTAGCCGCGGACGTAGGAAAAGAGGGTCTTCGCGGTCTCGAGCGGCACACCCTGGCGCACGGCTTTCTGGACGAATCGCTCGCCGATTTGCTCCATTTCGGCGCGGCTGCGCGCATGGCTCATCACGCGGCGGAGTTCGTCCGCCTCGCCCGGCGTAAAACCCGCGATAGCGGTGGCAATCTCGATCACCTGCTCCTGAAACAACACCACGCCGTAGGTCTTGCCGAGAATGGGTTCAAGTTTCGGATGAAGATAACTCACAGGCTCCAGTCCGCGCCGGCGAGCCAGGAACGGATCGACCATATTGCCCTGGATGGGCCCGGGGCGAATGAGCGCAACGCTCGCCACCAAGTCCTCCAGGGATTCCGCGCCAAGCCGAACCTGCAGCGCCCGCTGCGCGGGGCTCTCCAGCTGAAAGACGCCGATGGTGTCCCCGCGGCGAATGGAGGCAAACGTGGCCTCATCGTCCATGGGGATGTGATCGTAATCGACCGCGCGCGCCGTGCCGAGGCGGAGCGCCCCCTCCACAGCCGCCATGGTTCGAAGGGACAAGAGGTCGAGCTTCACGAGGCCCACGTCTTCCAGGAGCCGCTTGTCGTACGGCGTGATCAACCAACCCGAGGCCGATGGCTGCAAGCTGGTGACCTTCATCAGCGGCTCCCCGCTGATGACGATCCCGCCGGTGTGCGTCCCGAAGTAGCGAGGGAATCCCGCGATCTGGCGTGAGACGGCCAACATCCATTGAAACGCGCGCCGATAAGGCTGAAAATCCCGCAACTCGGGCACCCGCTCCAGCGCCTCTTCAATTTCGTCGGCGTGCGTGGACCACGGGATTCGCTTGGCCAACTGATCCAGGAGCTCTTCGGGGATCCCGAAAACGCGCCCCACCTCGCGCACGGCGGATCTCGCGCGAAACGTCTGATACGTCGCCACCCGCGCTACGCGATCGCGCCCGTAGCGCCGGTACACGTAGTCGATGACCTCGTCCCGGCGATCGCTCGCAAAGTCGATGTCGATGTCCGGCCGCTCCGCTCGCTCGCGCGAGAGAAATCGCTCAAAGAGCAGATTTCGGTTCAGCGCGTCCACATCCGTCAGATAGAGGCAGTACGCGACCACGGAGTCGGCCGCAGAGCCGCGGCCCGCGCAGCGGATGCCGCGAGACCTCGCATATCGGACGATGTCCCAAACGACGAGGAAGTAATCGGCATAGCCGAGATCGCGAATGATGGCAAACTCGTGTTCCAGGCGCATTTGAAGTTCGGGACTCACCTTTCCGTATCGCTTCCGCGCCCCCTGCCACACGAGTTGCTCGAGAAGTTCCACCCCGCCTCGCCCCGACGCATCTCGGTATTCGGGAAACAGAGGTCCTTCCGCGGGAAACACGGGTGAACACCGCTCGGCGATCTCGACCGTCCGCGCCATGGCTCGAGGATCTTGCGCGAATCTGCGCATCGCTTCGGCCTCGTCGTGCAAATACCCCAGGCGGTTAAACGGGCGCTCAGGGTGTGGCGTCTGCAGATCGCACCCCACCCGGATGCAGGTGAGCACATCGTGCACCGCCACTTCCTCCGGGCTGGCGGCGCGAACCTCGGTCGCCGCGACGGCGGGCACGCCCGTCGCCTCGGCGAGATCGAGCAAATCCCGCATGCGCCGCGCGCAGCCGGGGAGCCCGTCGGCCGTCCACTCGAGGTAAAACCGATCCCCGAACACATTCCGATATCGCTCCACGAACCGCCGGGCGTCACCGTACGCGCGCCGCGCCAAGGCGCGCTGGACGAACCCGCGCAGTCCGCCCGACAAGATGAGGAGCCCTTCGCTCCGCTCGAACAGATCCGCTTCCCGCAGCCTGGGATCCGCGCGATCCCGAGCGTCCACGTGCATGCGCGTGAGAAGCTCGCATAGATGGCGAAACCCCGTCGCATGTTCCGCCAGGACCACAAGCTGCGAGCCGTCCTCCATCGTCAGCTCCGCGCCCGCGATGGGCTTCACGCCGTACGCGGCGGCCAGCCGATGAAACTCGGGTTGACCCGCGATGGTATTTCGATCCGTCAAGGCCAACGCAGGCATACCCTGCGCGGCCGCCTGCGCGACCAGCGCCTCGATGCTGGAGGCCCCGTCGAGAAACGAATAGGGAGAATGACAGTGGAGATGGACAAACATCGCGCCCCCCGCCTCAATCCCAAATGCGATACACGCGCCAGACGCCTTCCTCGCATTCCAAATCCATGCACGCGCCGACATCCGTCCACACGCGCACCATCCGCCGATCCCGCCCCGCTCTCCACCATTCGCCCATCTCCCACCATTCATCGAGGATCCACCGAACCTGGTGTCTCTGGCCTTCGTACACGAACGAGAGCGGGAGATCATCTTTCCATCGCAGCACGGCCAAGGGCCTGCGCACCAAGCGGCTCAACGCGCCATCTCGGCGAGAAACAGCGCCAGGCGGCGTTCGCGAAAATCTGCCGTCATGCCCCGCTGCAACTTCGGCCACCTCGCCATCCACTGATCCCACGCGTTCAACCGCTCGAGTCGGTTCGCCGAATCCCGCGCCTCGAGGGCGTCGAGCGCCTCCCCTTGCTCCAACAGACTGACCTGCACCGGGCGAAGCTGCGCCACCTCGGTCGCGCACAATTCGACGCTCCAAATCCGCTGCGCCCGATGGACCTCCTCCGGCCACGCCATCTGGGCCCATAGCGCGTCCGGCCGAGGAGTTGGCTTTGCAATCCGCTTTTGCCATCGAATCTCGCGCGCTTCGGCCCACAAAGCGATGGACAGTGTTTGAACGGCCAGCCCGAATCGCGCGAGATGGCCACAAAGGTTTTCCAGACATAGGCGCACCCGCATCTTCGCCTGTTCGAGAGGCACGCCTTCCGCGTCTCCACGCCATGACGCGCTCCACGCCTCCGGCGGGCGATCCGGCCGAAGAGATGTTTTTCCCATGCCGTTCATCCGCCAGATCCGCGCCTGCTCTCCAAAGCGGGCGCATAAAACGTCCTCCGGGATCTCCGCCAGATCTTTCAGGCGGAAGACGCCTAGGGAGAGGAGCTCGGCCTTGGCATCGTCAGGGATCCACCACGACGCCGCGATGGGCGCGCGAATCCAGAAGGCTTCAGCGTCCCTGTTCAGCAAATCCGGCGCCACCACCAGCGGCTCGGTGCCCAGTTTTCGGTACAGCGCCCCCGGCACCCGCTCCTGCCGGCTCCACGCGAGGAGCATACGAGCCTGCCACGGCGTCTTGGCCAGCGCGAGCACCACGCGCTGTTCCTCCGTCAATCCCAGGCGGATATCGCGCGCCATCTGCCTGAGTTCCGCGAGGGGGACGCGTGGTCCGGAGAGCTCGATCCAAAACCGCCGCTCGTCCGGATGCGTTTCCACCCACGGCGTGTGCGACCACAGCACTTGGCGCAAATGCCTCCAGGATGTCGATTCGCCTGAAGCCGACTCCACATGGCAGCCCGGGACGAGCGCCAGAGCTTCTCGTACCGGTATTCCCGGCCGCACCCCCGCCCGCGCAGCGGTGCGAGAGGCATCGACCACCACACCTCCTTCTTCGACGACAAACGGGCCTTGGCCCTCGCCCAGCAGCCCTTCGCATTCGCCGTACAGACTGTATCGCATCCGCCCCACCACCGAACAAATGTTCTATACCCTCATTATACCCTCGCGCTCGCAAAATGCAAACATACGTTCGTTTCCTCGGCCAAAAGAAAAGATCCGCCCTCATGGGCGAATCTCGGATCGAACGACGGGCCGTATCCTCCCCAGCGGGCGAACCGCCGCATCCTCCCACCATTCCTCGGGGCTCCACGCCCAAAGCCCCCCGCTCGCCTCAGGAACATCGGTGCGTCCCGACGCCCCCGCGGCACCCGCGAGCACGGCCGTCTCCTCCTGGACGAGATCGAGCAGCTGCTCCACTTCGATCCCGACCATTCGAAACGCCGCAAGTGGGCTCCCCTCCGCTTCCCAGATGAACGCGAGGAGCACCGCCAAGACGTGCGGACACAGCGGATCCGTCTCCTCGCAGGTGCAGGTGGACAGCGCTCGCAACCGAACCACCGTCTCGCGCGTCGGCACCACCTCCACCTGGTGCGCGGACAGAAATTCCAGAAACGATTCATCCCACTCCCCCGCGTAATGCGCCGCCAGCCAATCGGGGCGCATCGCGAGCCAGCGCGCCACGTCGCGCGCGTGGCCCGCGTAATCCGCCAGCTTGGGCAGCCACACGTCGAAGGCGCGCCGCGTGCCGCTCCGCTCGACCACCGCCCGCCAGCCGTCCCCGTCCCACACTCTCGCGCGCACCGCCCCCGACATCGCCAGGCGCGTGGCGGCGCGAAGATGAGACTTATCCACCTCGGCCAGCACGGGCTCCCAGCGCGACGCGTACGGGCCTCGCTTCACGGCTCATCCTCCTCCATCACGCCGACCGGCTTCAACGCAAACAACTGGTACAGCGCCTCGTCGTCGAGTTCCGTCACCCAGTCCTCCGACACGCGACTCACCACGTCGGACAGCGCCCGCTTCGCCCGCAGCATCTCGTCAATCCGCTCCTCCAGCGTCCCCACGCAGATCATCTTGTGCACTTCCACGCCGCGCAACTGGCCGATCCGATACGCGCGATCCGTCGCCTGATCCTCCACCGCCGGATTCCACCATCGATCGTAGTGAAACACGTGATTCGCCCGCGTCAGATTCAGGCCCACGCCGCCCGCTCGCAGCGAAAGGATGAGCACGGGCGACGCCATCCGTCCAGCCTGATATTGCTCGACGATCTCGCCCCGAGCCTTGGCAGACATGCCTCCGTGCAAGAACACAGGCCGAAATCCCAATTCATCTTCCACCGCTGCGCACAGCATCTCGCCCATCTCTCGAAACTGCGTGAAGATAAGCGCCGCCTCCCCGCCGTCCACCACCACGCGCAGGAGATCCAAGAGGCTCCGCAGTTTTCCGCTCCGCTTGACAGAAGGCCGCCCGCCCGAGATGAGTGCCGGGTGATCGCACACCTGCTTGAGCCGGAGCAACGTGGTCAAAATGGCACCTCTTCGCGCCATGGCGCTTGGGCCGCGCGCGATCTGCGCGAACATCCGATCCACCAGCGCCTGATACATCGCGGCCTGCTCGGCCGTCAAGAGCGCGCGCTCCTCCACTTCCCACTTCTCCGGCAGCTCCGGCGCAATCGTCGGATCGCTCTTTCGCCTGCGCAGAAGCACAGGGCGAAGCAGCAGTTGAAGCTGGCGCATGCGCACGCCGCTCAGATCCCGCCCTTCCGCGATCAAACCGAATGTCGTTCGAAACCAGCGCAGCGATCCAAGATAACCAGGATTCAAAAAATCCATGAGCGACCACAGCTCGTCGAGCCGATTTTCCACAGGCGTGCCCGTGAGCGCGACGCGGTGACGGCTCGCCAACGCCCGAAGCGCCCGCGCCTGTTGGGTCGACGCGTTTTTCACCACCTGCGCCTCATCGATGGCGACGCAGTCGAACGCGCGCCGACGGAACGCCTCGCCGTCTCGAAGCAGCGTCCCGTACGTGGTGATGACGAGATCGACAGGGTCCGCGAAGGCCCGGTCGAGATTTCGCGAGGGCCCGTGATGCACATACACCGAGAGATCAGGGGCAAACCGCTCGATCTCGGCTTTCCAATTCGCGACCAGCGAAGTCGGGCAGACGAGGAGATGGGGCCCTGACGCCTCGCCCCGCTCCTTGACCCAAAGCCAATACGCGATCATCTGCACGGTCTTGCCGAGGCCCATGTCGTCCGCCAGGCAACCGCCGACGCCAAGCTTCCTGAGATGGATGAGCCACGCGTAGCCCCGCTCCTGGTAGTGGCGCAGGGCGCCTCGAAACGAAGCCGGCACCGGCTCCGGCTCCGCGTCCCGGCCGAGCGCCCACACGTCCACCCAGTGAGCGGCGCGCGGCGCCTCCTGGTCCACCTCCATCTTCCCCGGCCCGTCGTGCGCAGTCAGGGCATGCGCGCGCATCCACTCGAGGGGGCCCACCGCCTCGCCGCGCTCCGGCAGCACTTCGACCTGACGCAGAAGATCCGCCAGCGGCACGAGGCGCCAGACCCCATCCACCTGCACGAGCGGCGTTTGCCTTTCCACCATCCGGCGAAACTCCTCCGGCGTGAGCGTGCGATCGTCGATCACGACGGACCAATCGAATCGAGCGACCGCATCCGCGGAGAACCTCGGCACACCCTCCGCTCTCCGCCCACCTCCGCGCCGAGAATCGCCGCTGTCCATGCGCTCAAGACGAACGCGGATGCGAATGTCCCGCGCCTCCTCGAGGGCCGGCGTCTCCACGGCGAACGAAGCGCGGCGCAGCGCAGGAAGCTCCTGCGACACAAACCGAGCCATCTCATCGGGGTGGAGCAGGGCTCGCTCTGGTGCAGGCGCGCGCAGGGACCGCGCAATGGCGGGACACAGCCGCGCCGCCTCCCGCAATTTCGGCAGAAAAAAGCGCTCTGGCGCCACGAGCACATCCCCGTTTGCGGCCATTTCCCGGGAAGGGGACTGCCAGTAGGCCGAAAGCGGGATTCGCTCGCCGGTCCAACGGTGGCGAAGTTCAAAGCGAAGCGCCCAATCCCCACCGAGATCATCGCCCGGGGGCTCGAGCGAAAAGGCGAGATCGTAGGCGATCCGCCCGCTGTCGTCGTCGAAATCCGAGCGACCCCACCCCGATCCTGCCAGAGCCCGCTCGCACTCCCTGCTCACGATCCAGCCATCCGCCACGAAACGCGGCGCGCCGACAAGCGCCCGCGCCCACGCGGCGAGCGCTTCCTTCTCTCCCCGATACATGACGCTGTACCCTTTGCCGGACGGCGTGCGCAGATCCACCTCCAAGATGCGCCGCCTGAGCTCGCGGTCCACGAGCTGAATCAGCAGCGCATCCACGGCTGCCGGGAATGGATACACCTGCGCCAACGTGCCGCGAGTGGCACACGACACGAGGCGATAGCGAAGCGCAAGCAGCGCATCCGACGTCCACGCGGGCACCCAGCGCGCCACGAAGCTGGCCTCACCCGACGGAAAGCCCGCCGCTCTCCCTTGCGCCACCTGGCGAAGCCACAGGGCGACATCCCGCCCCGCCATCCGCTCCCCATGCGCCACGGCCACCACGTCGCCCTTCTCCACGATGATCCGCGCGAGATCGAGCGCCCGCGCCTGCCAGGTGCGCAGGGCGTCCGCCAGGCCAACCTCGCGCCCCGTGCTCTTCTCGATCCGCTCTGGCGCGATCCGGTCCATCCACGCGCCCCCGTTCCTGAAATGTCCTGTCTCTCGATCATAACACCTCTCGTGGTGCGCCGAAACCCGAGGGTTTTGCACATGCGGGATGGGTGCGCCGCGTAAAGATGAAGCAAAGCCTCGTCCACGGAGGCGATTGGACTTGTGGAACAGCATCGCTGAAAACTGCGTGCTCGACTTCCTCGTCTCGATGGGGCTTGTCATCGGCGGGGCGCTGTTCGGCGGTCTCGCGGCGCTTCTGACCCATCACGATCCGCAGGCGGCCATGAACACCCTCGCCTCCGACCTGAAGGTGTGGGCCATCGTCGCCGCGCTCGGCGGATCGATGGACGTCCTCCGCGTGATCGATCGCGGCGTGTTCGGCCTGCACATCGGCCCCATGATCCGCCAGCTCATTTACCTGTTCGCCGCCTTTCTTGGCTGCCACGTGGGCTACATCGTGATCCAATGGCTCACGGAGGGGCGATCGTCGTCATGACCCGCGTTCGATCCACCGTCGCGATCGCCGCGCTGTCGTTTCTCGCCGGCCTCCTCGCCGCCACGGTGTACAGCGCGCGCGACCTCCATCGGATGCACATGGAGGTCGACAGCTTGCGCCAGGCGATCGATCAATTGGAGACGGAGAACCAGTTCCTCATCGCGGAACAATCGGAACCAGGCAAGCGCACGCTCCGGCGCATTCTCGTCGAATGTCCGCCGAACACGCCGCCCGAGGTCCAGACAGCCATCCGCAGGCAGACCCTCGCGAGCCTCTCGTTCCTCCTGGGGAAACCGATGCAACTCCTGTACGACAACCCGTACATGCCGTCGGCCGTGCTCAACGTGCAAACGGTCCCGGTCGGCACGCGGCGCTACCGGCTTCACGTCACAGCGGCTATAATGACGGGGGACACGCTGCACCTGTTCGTTCGAGGAGACCTGCAAGCCGAGTCGTGAAAGAGTGATGGTGCCATGTTGTACAGCGAGATGTCGAAGGAAGAACTGCGGCGGGAGATGGCCGAGCTACAGCGGAAAGGCCGCGAGGCCTATGAACGCGAAAATTGGAGCGAATACGAAATCTACATGACCCGCTGGTACCTCGCGAAGAGTTACGAGATCAAGGATGACGTTCACATCGAGATTGGGCGAACCTATCGGATCGCCGAGGAATACGACCGCCTCACCGTCACCGCCATCGAAGGGGTCATGGCCTGGGGCATCCGACAGATGACGGGCGAGACGACAGCCGTGCCCATCGCGCAACTGGAGGAAGCGGACGAGGCGTGAATGTGCTCACGCCTCACTCACACCTTCACGCCTCCGCCGAAAGCATCACATCCTCCAGCCGTTTCGGAGCCCGATTCAGCACGAGCGCTCCGTCCTCCGTCGCGATGACCAGATCTTCAATGCGAACGCCGAACTTCCCTGGCAAGTACACCCCTGGCTCGATGCTAAAGGCCATCCCCGGCTCCACCGCGCCGTCGTTCGCCGCGTCCACATAAGGTGGCTCGTGAATATCGAGGCCGACCCCGTGTCCTGTGCGGTGCGTGAAGTAGGCGCCAAATCCCGCCTCTTCGATCACGCCGCGCGCGGCGCGATCGATCTCACAGAACTTCACACCCGGCCTCACGGCCGCGATGGCCGCGAGATTGGCCCGCATCACCGCATCGTACACCGCAGCAAACTCCGCCGGAGGTTGGCCCAGGACGAAGGTGCGCGTGATGTCACTCACGTAGCCCTCACAGAAGCCCCCCGTGTCCACGATGACGACGTCTCCAGGCGAGATGCGCCGAGCGCCGGGTTCGTGATGCGGCTCGGCGCCGCCCTCGCCAGCCGCCACAATGGGCGGAAACGACATGCCGGGACTTCCCACCTCCCGCCAAATGCGGGCGAGCGTGTCCGCCAGTTCGAGCTCCGAGACGCCGGGCCGAATGTGAGCCCGGACGAGATCGACCGCTCGGTCCGCCCGCCGCGAAGCCTCCAAGAGGAGCTCGATCTCGCGCGCGTCCTTTCGAATCCTCAAGCTCGCGATGGCGGCGTCGGCCAAGTCAAACGAACAAAGACGTGCTTCCCTCATCAGAGGAAGCAAATGGTGAGCAGGCAGACCGCCGTCGACCCCCACCCTCGAGCCCTCGGCAAGCCGGTCCGCAAGGAGCGCGTGCGCATTTTCCCCGTCGCGCCACAGCTCGTATGGGACGCCCATCCGCTCAACCCAGGCGGCGAACATCTCATGCGCGATGGCGAATGCAGAGCCATGGTCCGAGATGACGAGACACGCCAGGCGCTCGCCCGCCTCCAACCGAACACCCGTGAAATAGTGCCAATTTGCGGGATGCGTGAGGACGGCGTACTTCCAGCCGCATTCCGAACACGAATTCGCAAGTCTGGCTCTCCGATGCTCAAAGATCTCCATGTGACCCCTCCTACCTGCCTGGCGCGCTCCTTCCATTGTACCGCGCCACCTCCATGCTCGCCGCCTGGGCGCACCAAAAAAGCTCGACCGATACGAAGATCGGCCGAGCCCACAAACCTATCTCAAATCACAGCCGCATTGATGTCCTCTTCCGCGACCTGATCGTCGTCAAACACCGGCTTCGGCAGCGCCGAATTCACACCCCAGTAGTAGAGCGCGATAGACACCACCACGACGATGATCTGATCCCATGGAGACGGAAGGGCTTTGATTCCCCCGAACGTCCCGAGATAGGAGAGCACAATCATGACGACGAAGTACGCCACAAGCCACCAGCTGGCGCGGAGCTGATCGCCAAAGCTCACCACGTCCTTCGGCACGAAGCGCTGGAAGATGACATACAGCACAAACATCACCAGCATGGATCCAAGCAGCCACGAATCCGTGCTCCAGCCGGTCCAGTACACGATGAGCGAGGCGACGATAAAGGACAACGGGCCAATCACGGACATGCCCTTCAGCATGAACGGGCGCTCTAGGTCCGGCGCCGTCCTGCGGAACGCGTGCGCGGAGACCGGGCCCACGACGTACGTCACGACGGTGGCCGCAGAGACGACGTTGACCATCGCGCCCCAAGACGGGAACGGGAGCGTCCAGAAAATCGCCATGACGAATGCCAGCCACAGCGCAGCGTGCGGAACGCCCGTCTTCTCGTCGACGCTGCCAAAGACCTTGAAGAACGTGCGATTGCGCGCCCAACCGAAGATGACGCGCGTGGTTGCGGACAGGTAGATGTTCGCCGTGCCCGAAGGAGAGATGAACGCGTCAAACAGGATGAGCCATGCGAGCCACGTGAAGCCAAGGACCACCGCGATGTCGTGGAACGGAAGTTTAAACACGTTGTCGACATTCGCCCAGCCCTGAGCGATCTTATCCGCAGGCACAGCGCCGAGGAACGCGATCTGCAAGAGTTCGTAGAGTGCGGCCGACAACACCACAGCCAGGATGATCGCCATCGGCACGTCGCGCTGCGGGCGGCGCGCTTCGGACGCAAAGCCCACGGACTGCTGGAACCCGAGATACGCAAAGATGATACCCGACGTGGAAACCGCCGCCTCAATCCCCGAGAAGCCGAACGGCGCAAAGCCGTGCGAATGGAAGTTCACGCCCTTGAACTGCGTGAGGAGCGTGATGACCGTGATGACCGGCACAATGAATTTGAACGCTGTGATGATGGTGTTGGTCTTCCCGAACAGCTTGACGCCGAAGTAGTTGATCGCAAAGAAGATGGCGAGAAGCGCCAACTGCACAAACCATCCGAGCACTGTCGGATTGCTGCTCTGAGGCTGTGTGAGCTGAGGCCACCAGGCCGTCGCGTACTGGCGAGCCGCCTCAACCTCGATGCCCGCGACGCTGGAAAACGCGACAAGCGACGCAAATCCGAGCAAATACCCGATCAGCGGGCCGTGCGAATACAGCGGATAGCGCACGGAACCGCCCGCGCGAGGAATGGAACCGCCCAACTCCGCGTATATCAGGCCCAACAGGATGACCGCAATCGCACCGATGAGCCAGCTCAACGTTCCGCCAGGCCCTGCCGTGGAAGCGACTCGCGCGGACGCGAACAGCCACCCGGACCCGATAATGGATCCCAATCCGACGAATGTGAGATCCATCAGAGAAAGTTGTTTTCGAAGTTTGCCTTGCTGCAAAAAGCATCCCCCTAACGTCGTAGTGTCTGCACTCCGAAGTCTTCGCGGCGCTCCTCGACTCATCCTCCGCTCTTGTCACATGCATGGCGCATTTTGTTGATCAAATACGAAAATTCAATGCAAAAGTCCAATCTCAGGCGCCTGCGCCTTGCATTTGCGCCCTGCGTGGCGCACGTCTCGCACGCCGTCGTGCCATTCCTCCCAATTCACCTCCCATTTCAAATATGTAAAGTTTTCTTTCAATTCCGCGCCGCCTCGGAGCTATTATATCACCCTGTGTCCGTTTGTCGAACCTCGAGATCACCTCCGCGCAAAAATTTTTTCGATTCTTGTCGAAATGAAAGCGCTATCCTGAAATTGCGCACTACGAACGATTGAACTCCTTCACACATCGCTGAAAGAAACTGCACACCGCATGATACGTTTTCCGACACGCCCATCGCGTCCCCGGGGCAACTTTCGACGCGCTAGCGAGAGATGTGAAAGACGTGAAGCAGGTTGATGCCGCGATCGCCCGCCACAACCCCCGCGCCATAGCCGGCGAGCGACAGAAACCCCAACCAGCAGAGCCACGTAAAGAACGTGAGCAATCCACGGCCGCGCGCACCCTTGGGCACGCGCAGCCGCCACGCCCACAGACCTATCGAGACGACCAGGCTCGCCACCGCCATCGCCCACAGCCACCGACTCATGTCGCCTCGCGCTCCACGCCTTGGCGAATGCGCTCGTTTCGCAACACGGGAAGAATTCGATTCGGGTCGAGCGTGCGCTTCGGCCGATGGGTCGATGGATCGGCCGGATCGAACTGCTCCAGGTAGTCCACGACTTCTTTGGTCACCGCCGTCGGCGTGCTCGCGCCGGAGGTCACCGCCACCCGCTTGGCGTTCATCAGCCACTCGGGGTTGATCTCCGTCACGTCCGCCACCCGATACGCCTTGACCCCGGCGATCTCCTCCGCGACCTGAGCCAGGCGGTTGGAGTTGTTGCTGCGCGGATCCCCGACGACAATGCACAAGTCGGCCTGGCCCGCCTGTTCCGCAACCGCCTGCTGGCGCAGCTGCGTCGCGAGGCAAATCTCGTTGTGCACTTCGGCCGTGGGGTACTTGCGGCACACCATCTCCGTCAGTTCGCGGGTGTCCCACTGGCTCATGGTGGTCTGATTCGTCACCACAATCCGATCCGTCTGAAGCGACAGCGCTTCAATGTCTTCCTTGTTTTCCACGAGGTGCACGTGTCCCGGCGCGACGCCCATGGCGCCCTCCGGCTCGGGATGGCCCCGCCGCCCGATGTAGACAATTTCGTACCCTTGCGCGACCTTTTCCCGGATCAGCTCGTGCGTTCGGTTGACGTCTGGGCAAGTCGCATCGAGCACCGTCAGGCCCTTCTCCCGCGCCCTCCGCTTCACCTCCGGCGACACGCCGTGCGCGGTGAAGATGACCGTCCCGCGATCGATCTTCTCGAGCAGCGACAAGCGATCCGCGCCGTCCAAGGTGATCACGCCTTCGCGCGCAAACGCGTCCACGACGTGCTGGTTGTGCACAATCATGCCCAGGATGTAGATGGGTCGCGGCAGACGCTTGTCTTCCGCCGCCCGCTTGGCGATCACCATCGCGTCCACCACGCCGTAACAGTAGCCGCGCGGCGTAATTTTGACGACCTCCATACGCTCGCCCCCTCGTCTCCATCATACCCGAACGCCGGGCGCAGGGCACGCCTCTCGCGCGTTTCCTACCGCCGCCATTCGTGCAGCAGCCGCTGCTTCAAATCCCAGAGCGGCTTGGACAGGTCCACATGATACTCGTGCGGATTCAGATGTCGCCTGACCTCCGACGAGAACGCGGACAGCTGCGTCTCCACGCGCGCCTGGATCTCCTGCACCGTCGGCAGCTCGTAGACCAGTTCACCGCCGACAAAGACCGGGCGAAGCAGCTCCTCCATCTCGTAGTTCTGCACCACTTTGCGCTTGTACGTATGAATCGGATGAAACAGTTCGAGCGGCTCGGACGGATCGTACACTTCCTCGTCGAGCGCGATGAGGTCCGCCGTGGCCGATCCGTTCACGTACAGGCGCAGGACCTTCTTCTTGCCCGGGTTCGTGATCTTGTTGGGGTTTTCGGAGATCTTGATCCTCGGCTCCATCCGATCGCCAAACTGCTGCGCCACGAGCTTGTACACGCAGCCGAGCGAAGGGCAGTCTTCGCTCGTGATGAGCCGCGTGCCCACGCCCCAGGCGTCGATCTCGGCCCCTTGCGTCAGCAGATCGCGAATGGTGTACTCGTCGAGATCGCTCGACGCGATGATCTGCACGTCCGCGAGCCCTGCGTCGTTCAACATCTGGCGGGCTCGCTTGGACAAATAAGCGAGATCGCCGCTGTCAATTCGAATGGCCTTGAGGGATTGACCCGCCGCCTTCATCTCCAGGCCGACCCGGATGGCGTTCGGAACGCCACTCCTCAGCACGTCGTACGTGTCGACGAGCAAGACGGTGTTGTCCGGGAACGCGGCGCGGTACGCCTGAAACGCCTCGTACTCGCTGGGGAAGCTCTGGATCCAACTGTGCGCCTGCGTGCCCGCCACAGGGATGTTGTAGGACTGTGCCGCCAGCACGTTACTCGTCGCCACGCAGCCCCCGATGAACGCCGCGCGCGCGCCGAAGACGGCCGCGTCCGCGTTCTGCGATCGCCTGAGCCCCATTTCAATCACGGTGCTCCCGGGATGCCTGACGTTCGTCCTCGCCGCCTCGACGATCCGCCGCGCCTTCGTCGCGATGAGGCTCTGATGATTGATGAACGCGAGCACCGCCGACTCAATCAATTGAACCTCCGCGATGGGCCCCTCCACGCGCAGGATCGGCTCGTTCGGAAACACCACCGTGCCCTCGGGCACCGCGTAGACATCTCCGCGAAACCTGAAATGGCGCAGATAGGAGAGAAAGTCCTCGGAGAACATCCCGAGCGACCGCAGATAGGCGAGATCGTCCTCCGAAAACGCGAGGTTGTAGATGTACCACACCACCTGTTCCAGTCCGGCCGCGATCACGTAGCCGTTGCCGCAAGGATTCTTCCGGTAGAACAGGTCAAACACCACGCGGGTCTCGTGGCGGCCGGCACGAAAGTGGCCGTACATCATCGTCAATTGATACAGGTCCGTGAGCAGCGTCAGATGGCGATCGCGGTACACCGGCAACGCTCCTATCTCTTCGACGCGCGCCCTCGCGCGCTCCTTGATATCCATCCCCTCATCCCCATCCTTGGCTCGACTGATGGCCTTGCTCATTCGGCTGCAAGACGCGCCCCGAGCGCCCGGAGCATCTCGCCATCGGATCCCGCGCACACGTCCCGCACGCGGAGCGAATAGGGTTCGCCTTGCATCGACTGGATGACGCCGCCTGCTTCCTGGACCAAAAGCGCCCCCGCGGCGATGTCCCAGGCGTTGAGATCGAATTCCCAGAAGACGTCGATGCGCCCGGCGGCCACGTAAGCCAGGTGCAGCGCGGCCGCGCCGAGCGTTCGCAGGCTCTTCACCTCGGCGATCACGTCCGTAGCTCTTTGCATCACGCGCTTTCGATCGCGGTGCCGGACGGGGAGCCCCGTGGCCATGACCGCGCGCCGCAATTCGCACACCCCGGACACGCGCATGCGCTTGCCCGGCCAATCCTCGGACGGCGCGGCGAGCCACGCGCGGACGTCGTGATCGCCCGCGGCATACGCGCCTTGCCCGCGGAGCGCGTAGAACCACTCGCCCCGATAGGGATCCAGGACGACGCCGAAGTTCACCTCGCCGCCGCTCGCGTACGCGATGGAGACGACGCTGAGCGGCAGCTGATGGACAAAGTTCGTGGTGCCGTCCAGCGGATCGACAATCCAGAGATCCGTGCAGTCGAGGCAATTCGCCAGGGCTTCGACCGCCGCTTCCCGCCCGGGCCGGACGCCCTCTTCGCCCAGAACGCGATGATGAGGAAACGCGTCGGAGAGTGTGCGGCGGATGGCCTCCTCGCAGGCGCGATCGACGTCGGTCACCACGTCCGCCAGCGACGATTTGGTCTCCACCACCAACTCGGTCCGATAGCGCTTGATCATGTGATCGCCCGCCGCGCGAGCTGCTCGAAACGCGGCTGAGGCGAGCAAAACGTAAGACGCCTCCACCATGAGTCACAATCCCTTCTCAGTCGTCGCCCTTGAAGAAGCGCCAATCGAGCTTCGACTGCTCCAACAGCGCCTCGAACGACTCGCTGTCGTCGCGCGGGTTGAGAAGCTCTTCGAAGGACAACTCCTCCTCCACGTCCGGCTCGGCACGCCTTGTGCCAGCTTTCCTTGTCGAAGGACGTTCGGGTTTCCGAGGCGCCTCCGCAATCGACTCCTTCGGCTCCAGCGAGGTTCTCAGCGCGAGGAGCTTTTCCGCGGCGTCGCCCTTGAGGACCTCCTCCAATTGCACCGTCGACCGTTTGGGCGTATCTTGTTCCGCCTCTTGCGGCTTTGTCGATTCGCCGCGCGCGTAGGCGGGCTTGTCGAGTCCGTCGTCATCCCGTCGTTTCAAGGGTCTCCGTTTGGCCATCGCACATGCCCCCAATCCCCGGCTTGGCTGCGCAAGCCCGCCGGGTGCCGAACGATCTTCGCCACGCGCCGACAGGCGCGGGATGAACTTGCCCATCCGATTTGCTACAATACCCGTAGTTTGGTCCGATGACAAGCAGAGGAGGCGCATTCCCATTGCGGACTTTTTTCTGGGTGCTGTTTTGGGTGGCCGTCGTGGTCGTCGGCATTGAGACCTTCATCCCCCGGAGCGTCTGAACGCGACAAGGCGGCGGCGCGATGCCCATTCTTCTCGTGCCGCACGTCTTGCACGCCCACCTGCGCACCGCTCGCTGCCCCGGTGCGGCCGAGGCCGTCGCGCACCGACCTTCCTGAGCCGTCCCTCCGCGCTTCATGGAAAAACTGGCGAATTGCCGTCCGGCGCAGTATACTGGTGATAAGATGGCCTTTTACACGGGAAGACGGCATGAAGGGGGGCTGCGGAAATGGAGGTCTACCGCTCAGACGCTTGGTCCAACGCCCATTTTCGGGTGAAGGACACGCTGGCGGCGTTGCTCAACGAAATGCGCGACTGTGGCTACAACCCCAGCAACCACATTTCGTATGACGCAGACGAACACCACTTGCTGGTCGATCCTGTTATCCTCCACAAACACCCGTCCATCAAACAGGTCTACCTTGCATATCTGGACGCGTGCCACGAGCGAGACAAGGCCGTCGAACAAATCCAGCAGTTGCCCAAGCTCGATCTCGGGTTTACGAATTAAACGCAGAAAACGACGACGTGCCGCTTCTACACCTGAAGCGGCACGTCGTCGTGCATGACGTCGGCGAGCGAAAGCTGGTCCAGCGCTCGCGCGATGGCTTTGGTCACCCGTACCCACACGCTGCGCGCGTGGCAGCCGGCGTACAAATCGCAGGACGCGCTATCGGGGTCGGCGTCGTCCACACATGCGATAGGCGCGAGCGATCCCTCCAGAACCCGCACCAACTCCCCGACCGAAATCTCCTCCGCCGGCCGGCTCAGATGATACCCACCATTCACACCGCGGACACTGGTCACCAGATTCGCCCGGCGCAACTTCGCCATGATCTGATCCAAAAACGGCTCCGGGATGGCCTCCGCCTCTGCGATGGCCCGGAGCGGCACCGGGCGCTCATGCCCCGCCATTCTGGCAAGCGCCACCATGGCCCGGAGTCCGTATTCCGTGCGGCTTGAAATCTTCAAGTTATCCCTCCGTTCCGCGTCGAGCGCGGAGGGCGGGATCGAAGAGAGGCGTCAGCCCTCGTCGTCGATCCACACTTCTCCGCCGCGCACCTCCACCGGATACGTCTGCAGCGGAATCACGCACGGGAACGCCTTCGGCTCTCCCGTGCGAATGTCGAACTTTCCTCCGTGACGCGGGCAGTGCACAATATGCCCTTCCAGGCGGCCCTCCGTGAGCGACTGGGCCGCGTGCGTGCACACATCCGACGTCGCGTAAAACCCATCCTCGGCGTGGTAAATGGCGACGTCGTCGTAGGGCAGCTCGACGCGCTTCATCTCCCCCACGCCGATCTCGGAGACGTTCGCCACCTTGATCCAAGCCATCAGCCGATCGAACCTTCCATCTCCAGTTTGATGAGCCGGTTCATCTCCACAGCGTACTCCATCGGCAGTTCGCGCGTGAACGGCTCGATGAAGCCCATGACGATCATGCGCGTCGCTTCTTCCTCCGGAATCCCGCGGCTCATCAGGTAGAACAGCTGCTCCTCGCTCACCTTCGACACGGACGCCTCGTGCTCGAGCGTCACGTCGTCGTTCATGATCTCGTTGTACGGAATCGTGTCCGAGGTCGAGTTGTCGTCCAGGATCAGCGTATCACACTTGATGTTCGCCTTGGCGCCCTTCGCGTTCGGGCCAAAGCTCGCGAGACCTCGATACGTGGTCTTGCCGCCGTGCTTGCTGATGGACTTCGACACGATGGTCGAGGTCGTGTTGGGCGCCAGGTGAACCACCTTCGCACCCGCGTCCTGATGCTGGCCGCGGCCCGCCACCGCGATGGACAGCACCATCGCCTTTGCGCCCTCTTCCATCATGTAGACCGACGGATACTTCATCGTCAGCTTCGATCCGATGTTGCCGTCGACCCACTCCATCGTCGCGTTGCGGTACGCCACGGCGCGCTTCGTCACCAGGTTGTAGATGTTCGGCGCCCAGTTCTGGATGGTCGTGTAGCGGCAACGCGCCCCGCTCTTCACGATGATTTCGACGACCGCGCTGTGCAGCGAGTTGGTGCTGTAAATCGGCGCCGTGCAGCCCTCGACGTAGTGGACGAAGCTGTCCTCATCGCAGATGATGAGCGTGCGCTCAAACTGACCCATGTTCTCGGAGTTGATCCGGAAGTACGCCTGCAGCGGGATCTCGCAGCGGACGCCCTTGGGGACGTAGATGAAGCTGCCGCCGCTCCACACCGCGCTGTTCAGCGCCGCAAACTTGTTGTCCTCAGGCGGCACGACGGTGCCAAAGTACTCTTTGAACAGCTCCGGGTATTCGCGGAGCGCGCTGTCCGTGTCCATGAAGATGACGCCCATCTTCTCGAGATCTTGGCGCATCGAGTGGTAGACGACCTCCGACTCGTACTGCGCCGAAACGCCCGCCAAAAACTTCTGCTCCGCCTCTGGAATGCCGAGTCGGTCAAACGTCCGCTTGATCTCCTCCGGAACCTCGTCCCACGAGCGGCCCTTTTTTTCCGTCGGCTTCACGTAATACCTGATGTCGTCGAAATTCAGCTCGCTCAGATCGCCGCCCCATGTCGGCATCGGCTTCTGCTCGAAGATCTCGAGCGCGCGCAGGCGGAAGTCGGTCATCCAGCCCGGCTCGTTCTTCATCATCGAGATCTGCTCCACCGTCTTGCGCGACAATCCCTTGTCGAGCTTCGCCACGGCGATGTCGGGATCGTGAAATCCATACTGATACTCTTCCATGTCCGGCAGCACTTTCGCCATGTCCAATCCCTCCTCATGGTCGATCTCGGCCGCCCCCGGCGGCCCTTGCCCTTACTCGCCGAGCGTCTCTTCGTCGATGTGCCCTCCGTGCGGCACCGACGCGGCGCGTTCCAGCGCCTGCCACGCCAACGTCGCGCACTTGATGCGGGCCGGGAACTTTTTCACGCCCTGCAGCGCCTCGAGCTCCCCCATCTGCTCCAGATCCACGTCCTCGCCGCGCATCATCGCGCGAAACGCATGGGCAAGGTCCACGGCCTCTTCGATGGACTTGCCCTTGATGGCCTCCGTCATCATCGAGGCCGACGCCATCGAGATGGAGCAGCCGCTGCCCAGAAACCGCACGTCCTTGACGATGCCGTCATCCACCAGCAGTTGCAGATGAATCTCGTCGCCGCAACTCGGATTGCGCAGATCCACCGAGATGGCGCCCTCGTCGAGCGTCCCACGGTTCCGGGGATGCTGGTAGTGATCCATGATCACCTGGCGGTACAGATCATCCAATTGCATGGCCGAAAAACTCCTTTGCCTCGAGGACGGCATCCACGAGTGCATCGACGTCTTCCTCGGTGTTGTACAGGTAGAAGCTCGCGCGCGCCGTCGCCGGGACGTTGAACAGGCGCATCAGCGGCTGGGCGCAATGGTGCCCTGCCCGAATGGCCACGCCGCGCGCGTCGAGCACAGTGGCGAGATCGTGCGGATGGACGCGGCCCAGGTTGAACGTGACGAGGCCCGCGCGCGACTGCCCAGGCGGCGGCCCGAAGATGGTCACGCCGTCGATCTCGGCCAGCCGCTCGACCGCCTTCGCCGCGAGCGCCGCATCGTGTC
Source organism: Alicyclobacillus acidocaldarius subsp. acidocaldarius DSM 446 (assembly GCF_000024285.1). Taxonomy (GTDB): domain Bacteria; phylum Bacillota; class Bacilli; order Alicyclobacillales; family Alicyclobacillaceae; genus Alicyclobacillus; species Alicyclobacillus acidocaldarius. The sequence continues at coordinate 1,061,597 of NC_013205.1, read as the reverse complement.
GCTCGATCTCCGCCAAGCCCACCTTCTCGAGATAGTCCATCGCGGCGGCCAGACCGATGGCGCCCGCGATGATGGGCGTGCCGCCCTCAAACTTCCACGGCGCCTCTTTCCACGTCGACTCGTACAGATCCACCACGTCGATCATCTCGCCGCCGAAGTACGTCGGCTCCATCTCCGCCAACAGCTCGGCTTTGCCGTACAGCACGCCGATTCCCGTCGGCCCGAGCATCTTGTGGCCCGAGAACGCCAGAAAGTCGCAGTCCATCTCCACGACGTCCGTCGGCATGTGCGGCACGCTCTGCGCCCCATCCACCACGATGATGGCCCCGTGGCGGTGGGCGATCTCGGCGATTTCCCGCACCGGGTTCACCGTGCCGAGCACGTTCGACACGTGGGCGATGGCCACGATCTTCGTCCGATCCGTCACCGCCGCCTCGACGTCCTCCAGCCGAATGGTCCCGTCCGGCTGGAGCGGCAGGTACCGCAGCGTGGCGCCCGTCGCACGCGCCGCCTGCTGCCACGGGATGAGGTTCGAGTGGTGCTCGCTCGGCGGCAGGACAATTTCGTCGCCTTCGCGCAGCTTCGCGCGGGCGTACCCGTGCGCGATCATATTCAGCGACTCCGTCGTGCCCCGCGTGAACACGATCTCCTGCGGCGATTTCGCCCGGATGAACCGCGCCACCCGTTCCCGCGCCGCCTCGTAAGCCTCGGTCGCGCGCGAACCCAGCGTATGCACCCCGCGGTGCACATTGGAGTTGTCGTGCTCGTAGTATCGCCGAATGGCGTCGATGACCTGGCGCGGCTTCTGCGACGTCGCCGCGTTATCCAGGTACACCAGCCGATGCCCGTTGATTCGCTCAGACAAAATCGGAAAATCCTTGCGAAGCTCTTCCGCGTTCATCGCGCAAGCTCCCTTTCCACCCTTGACACGACGAGATCTCGCATGGCGTCCGAAGGCAGCGCCTCGACCGAATCGCGCAGGTAGCCCCAGATGATCATCTGCACCGCGACGGACTGCGGAATGCCGCGCGACATGAGGTAGTACACCTGCAGCGGATCGATCTTCCCGACGCTCGCCGCGTGTCCGCAGCGCTCGACGTCGTTCTCGTCAATGAGCAGCATCGGGATGGCGTCCGCGCGGGCCGTGCCGTCCACCATGATCATCCGATCGTGCTGCTCGCTGCCCGCGCCGACCGCGCCCTTTTCGATCTGCGTGCGGCTGCGGAAAATCACGTTCGCGCGGTCGCGGAGCGCTCCGTTCATCGAAATCTCGCTCTCCGTGTGGCGCCCCACGTGCCGCATGCTCGCCGTGATCTCCACGTGCGCGCGGCCGTGGCCCAGTCCCATCACGCGGGTGAAGCTTCGGCTGCCCTGCCCCACCAGCGCACTCTCAATCGTTTCCACCGCTTGGCCATCGGACGTATCCGCCACCACCCAGTCGACCTCGGCGTCGTTGTCCGTCTTCGCGCGCCGGGTCACAAAATGGATGCCGCCCTTGGCCCACTCGTCCGCCATCGCGATCTCGACGCGGCTCGCCTGCCCGGCGAACACCTCGAGGACGTGGCTGTTGACAAAACGCCCCCCGTCCGCCGCGAAGGTCGTCTCCGCGTAGCGCAGCCTCGACAGTGGTTCGGTGACGACGAGGCTCCGCGAGCAGGCGCTGAAGGGGCGCCCCGTCCAGACGTACACGACCTCGACGGGCTGCTCCAGCTCCGCGCCGCGCGGGACGTGCAAAAACACGCCGCCCGCAAAAAGCGCCATATTCAAAGCCGTCCACTTCGCCTCTTCCACAGGCACGATGGTGCCGAAGTGGCGATTCCAGATCTCGGGGTGCGTCTCACAGGCCTCGTGAATGGCCAGGAGCGCAACGCCCTTTTCCTTCGCTTCCTCCGCGAGGCGAATTTCGCGGACCAGGCCGTCGACGACGAGCGCGTACGAGTGGGTGATTCCGCGCACGTACGCGAGCGCGGACTCTGGAATCGGAGCCTCGAACGGCTCGAATTCACCCACCTCCCACGCGACGCGCCGCAGATCCGTTTTTTCAAGGCGAGGCACCTCGAGCAACTCGTACTGTTTCCACGCCGCATCCCGTTTCTCGGTCACGGCCTTTGGCTCCTGCAGCGCCTGAGCGACGCGCAGCACTGGATTCAAAGCGGTCACTTCTCCCACGCTGCGTCACCCCCTCAGGCTTCCACTTCGACGGTCTCATCTTCAATGCCGAGTTCCTGTTTCAGCCAATCGTACCCCTTGGCCTCAAGCTCCTCGGCGAGCTTGGCGTCGCCCGACTTGACGATGCGGCCCTGCATCATCACGTGCACCACGTCCGGCACGATATAATTCAGCAGCCGCTGATAGTGCGTGATGATGAGAAAGCCGATATTGTCCGACCGCAACTGATTGACGCCGTTGGCGACGATTTTTAGCGCGTCGATGTCGAGACCCGAGTCGATCTCGTCCAAAATGGCGATGCGAGGCTCCAGCATGGCCATCTGCAGGATCTCGTTCCGCTTCTTCTCGCCGCCCGAAAAGCCCTCGTTCAGATACCGTTCGGCGAACGAAGGATCAATGCTCAGTTCCTTCATTTTCTGCACCAGGCGGCGGTGGAACTGAAGCACCGGAATCTCGTTCCCCTCTCCACGGCGGGCGTTCAGCGCGGTACGGATGAAGTTCGCGTTCGACACGCCGGGAACCTCGGCCGGATACTGCATGGCGAGGAACAGCCCCGCTCGCGCGCGCTCATCCACGGACATCTCGAGGACGTTCTGGCCGTCGAGCCAGATCTCCCCCGCGGTCACCTCGTAATGCGGGTGCCCCATGATGGCCGAGGCCAGCGTCGACTTTCCCGTCCCATTGGGGCCCATGATGGCGTGAATCTCTCCCCCGCGAATGTGAAGGTCGACGCCCTTCAGAATCTCTTTGCCTTCCACCTGTACGCGAAGACCGCGAACGACGAAATCTGGTTTGCTCACACGAACCGACCTCTCTCTTTGCGCCTCTATCTCGGCAATGTAATGTTGACTTCGGAAGTCATCTTTCGATCCCAAGCGTACCACAACGACAGCAAAAAGCAAGTCGGCGCAGGGCCGCTGGCTCCCGCCCCGCCCTGCGCGATTTGGCTCCAACTCAAAACAGGTATTTGAACACGAGCTTCGCCTCTTCGGACATCATCTCTTTGTCCCAAGGCGGATCGAAGGTCAATTCCACATCGACCTCTTCGACCCCTTCCAGTTCGGACACCTTCTCGATGATCTGCTCCTTGATGTCGTCGAACAACGGGCAACCCATCGTCGTCAGGGTGACGGTGACCTTGACTCGCTTTCCGCCATCCTGAATGTCGATGCCGTATACCATGCCCAAGTTGACGATGTCGATCTGGATCTCGGGGTCAAGCACGTCCATCAAGACCGTGCGCACCTGTTCCTCGGTGACCACGCGCATCCCCCCTTAGCTTCATTTTACAGCAAGCTGTCGATCGGCGTATACGGCAGCCCGAGCGCATCCGCCACCGCCTGATACGTCACGCGGCCCTTGTACACATTGACGCCGCGGGCCAACGCCGGATCGTGCCGAAGCGCGTCCTCCCTGCCCTGCGCGAGCCGCAGTGCGTAGGGCGCCGTGGCGTTGGTCAGAGCGAGCGTCGAGGTCCGCGGCACTGCGCCAGGGATGTTGGCCACGGCGTAGTGCAGCACCCCGTGCTTCTCGAACACGGGATTCGAGTGGGTCGTGATGCGGTCGATGGTCTCGATGGATCCGCCCTGATCGATGGCGACGTCGACCACCACCGCGCCGCGATTCATGCCCTTGACCATCTCCTCCGTGACGATCTTCGGCGCACGCGCCCCTGGGATGAGCACCGCACCGATGAGGAGATCCGCGCCCTCGATGTGCTCCCGCAGATTGTACGGATTCGACATCATGGTGCGCACGCGACCCTGGAAGAGGTCGTCCAATTCGCGGAGCCGCTTCGGGTTGTTGTCGAAGATGGTGACGTCGGCGCCCATGCCGACCGCCACGCGGGCCGCGTTGGTGCCGACGATCCCGCCGCCAACCACAATCACGCGCGCAGGCGGCACGCCGGGCACGCCGCCGAGCAGCACGCCGCGCCCGCCGTGCGCCTTCTCCAAGAAGTGTGCCCCAATCTGAATCGACATGCGCCCCGCCACCTCAGACATCGGGGTCAACAGGGGGAGTGAGCGATCCTCCAGTTGCACCGTCTCGTACGCGATGGCGGTGACGCCGGATTCCATGAGCGCCCGTGTCAACTCGGGCTCTGGCGCGAGATGGAGATAGGTAAATAAAATGAGCCCGGACCGGAAGTATGAATATTCAACCGGTTGGGGCTCTTTGACCTTCATGACCATGTCCGCCGATTTCCAGACCGTCTCTGCGTCCGGCACGATGGTGGCGCCTGCAGAGGTGTAGTCTTCATCTCGAAAACCGCTTCCCTCTCCCGCCCCCGCCTCAATCCGAACCTCGTGCCCTTGGTCCACCAGCGCGTGGGCCAGCGCCGGCGTGATGGCCACCCGGTTCTCGTTGTCCTTCAATTCCTTGGGTACGCCAATAATCACCTTGATCCCCCCAGCGAGCCTCGGGGCAAGTCGCCCTCGTTCGTTCCGCATCCAGTGTACTGAGCACGTCCCTGAAACGCAATGGCAGCCGGGTGGCTCTCGTGATCCGGCACAATTCCCTAATTTTGAGGAACCAGTGGCGCATCCAGCAGAACGACATGACACACGCGGCTGAAAAAGTCCGTGCCTTTGGTCGACAGCACGCGGAACTCCACGCGCACTCGCTCCCCTGGCTTCAGCGCGGAGGGCCACGAGACGCCCGGCAACTCCGGCGTCACATGAAATAGGAACCGGACAGCCGACGGATCGAAGAAGGTGTCGGACGCCCCTTGCGAAAACCAGATGACGGCCCGCTCGTCGGCGAGATCGACGGTTCGGGATGCGCGGTTCACGAGCGTGGCATACACGTCCGCGGACTGCCACGTTGCACCTGGTCCTCCCGCCACCGGAAGCACCTGAATGTCCTCCACACCGACCGGCGCCTGCCTCCACACGAGGTTGGCCGATTCGGCGGAGGCGGACCGGCTGTAGAAAAACCGAAGATGGGGGATCTCCGAAAGAGCCTGCGACGAACCGGCATGCGGCCCGGACGGATGGAACCCCCAGGTAACCGTCTGTCCCGGCTTCAATCCTTCGGCGGGCGCGTTGACGAAGGTCAGCCAGTTCTCATCGCCCCCGCCCCGCGGCGTGAACCAGAGCACGCCCATCACGTCAGGCTCGTACAGCGTCTGGTTCGAGGTGTTTCGCAGCTCTGCCAGCACGCACGAGTCGGCGGGTTCCCCCGGCAAGGTGCCGACGCGCACGTTGGACACCTCGATCGGCGCATACGCGAGCCCGAACCCATGGACCACAGTTTGGGTAGGGCCTTGGGAGCGAACGGACTGCCTCGACGTCTGGGTGGTCGTGATCGATTCGAGCGGTGTTTTCGGCCAGGCCACCACAACGCACAAAAGTGCCACTGCCACGCCCGCCACCCACAGCGCGGCCGAGGACATCAGGCGGTTTCTCCCCCGCGTTGCCGTGCGAGGCGAGGGTTTCCCTTCGGCGGACGTCGCTTCCCGGAGCACGCGCGCCTTCAGCTCATCTCGGAACGGCACAGGCTCGCGTTCCCGATACGCGCGGCGGATCCTCGCCTCCAGCTCGTCATCGTCACGCGTGGTCAACGCCCATCCCTCCTTGCTCGGCGAGCGCCCGCTCGAGCATCTGCCGCCCCCGGTGCAGGCGCGTCCTTACCGTCTGATCGCGAATCCCGAGGATCTCTGCGACTTCATGCGTCGTGAGATCGTTTCCGTAATACAGTTCCATCACCTCGCGATACGTTTCCGGCAGCACCCGGATGGCTCGCCACACGGCATCGCGGGCCAACTTGTCCGCGACCAAATCGGCCGGATCGCACGGTTCGATTTCTCGCGCGAAGGCCTCGCCCTCGTCGGCGAACTCGCGCCGTTCCGCGCCGGATCGCAGGACGTCTCGCGCGCGGTTGGCCGTGATGGACAAAAGCCACGTCTTGATGGACGACTGGCCCTGAAATTCCCCATAGTGCTGCCACGCGCGCAGGAACACATCCTGGGCGATGTCTTCAGCCTTATGAAAGTTGTGGACATACGAGTACGCCAGCCGGATCACGTCGCCGCCATATAACTCCATCCATTCGGCGAGCAGCGCCGCGTCCTCCGCCGGCGTTTCGTTGCGACGCGCGTGCCTCATGCTCCAACCCCTTCAAATCTGGGTCCAGTGTGTAGACGAACGAGGGCCCGGATGTGTGACAGCGCTGAGTGGCCGGCGCGCCTCCCGCGGATGTGGACCGGCGCGGTGGACCCCAGGTGCCACGGTGCGCTGCCGTGCATCCCGCTTGCGATCATGGTACACTTGCCAACGACAATCGTCCGCCATGACGAGGGGGAGCGTATGTATTCCGCTGTCCGATCCATCCTGTTTCGCCTGTCGGCGGAACGGGCGCACGAATGGACGCTCGCGGCGCTTCGCCGCGTCCCGGCCACCGCGGGGTGGTTTGGCCCGCGCGTCCAAGCGTCCGGCCGCCTGTCGCAGACGGTGCTCGGCCTTCCGTTTCCGCACCCCATTGGGCTTGCGGCGGGGCTCGACAAGAACGGCGTCGCCATTCCGGCTTGGTACCGCATGGGTTTTTCATTTGTCGAAATCGGTACGGTGACGCCAAGACCTCAGCCGGGGAACCCCAAGCCCCGCCTGTTCCGCCTGATTCAGGACGAGGCGTTGATCAACCGAATGGGCTTCAACAACGAGGGGGCCACTGCCGTCGCCAGGCGCCTTGCACGGGTGCGAGAAGCGGGCACAGGCGGCATTCTGGGGATCAATATCGGAAAAAACAAAGACACCCCGAACGCACTCGCGCACGAGGACTACCGCGCGGCGCTCGAGCAGGTGGCTCCCTTCGCCGACTACCTGACGATCAACGTGAGTTCGCCGAACACCCCGGGCCTGCGCGATCTCCAGTCGGAGGCTTTCATCCTCGAGCTGCTGCGCGCCATCGAGCCCATACGAAGCCGGCATCGCCTGCCGGTCTGGGTCAAGCTGGCCCCGGACCTGCAAAACGGCGAGATCGAGCGCATCGTGGACGCGTTGGCCACGTCGCCGTTTCGGGAACACCTGGGACTCATCTGCACGAACACGACCGTCCAACGGCCGCCGCTTTCCGGGCCGTACCGAGACGAGGCGGGGGGCCTGAGCGGACGCCCGCTGGCGGCGCGATCGACCGAAGTGGTGCGCATCGCGGCGCGGGCCGCGCGGCGACGACTGCCCATCATCGGCTCCGGAGGCGTGTTCACCGCGGAAGACGCGTACGAGAAGATCCGGAGCGGAGCGTCGCTCGTGCAGATTTACACCGCCCTCATCTACCGAGGGCCGGCCGTCGTGGGGGAACTCGTCCGCGGGCTCGATGCGCTCCTTGCCCGCGACGGCTTCGCGAACATCGCGGATGCGGTGGGGATGGACGTGAGGGAATAAGAGGCGCGGGCGTGCGGGGAGGCGCGTCCCCCGCACGGGTTCGTCAAATGCCGACGATGTGATAGCCGCCGTCGACGTGAATGACTTCGCCTGTCACGCCGCGGGCGAGATCGCTCAAGAGGAACGCGGTCACGTCGCCCACCTCTTCGGCGGTGACGTTGCGCTTGAGCGGCGCGCGTTCCTCGACGGCGTGCAGCACGTCGTTGAAACCTCGGACGCCCTTGGCGGCCAGCGTGCGAATGGGTCCCGCCGAGATGGCGTTCACCCGGATGGCGTTCGGGCCGAGATCGCGCGCCAAGTACCGCACCGAAGCCTCGAGGGCGGCCTTCGCCACGCCCATCACGTTGTAATTGGGGACCGCGCGCTCGGCGCCCAGATAGCTCATGGTGACGATGCTGCCGCCTCGCTTCATGAGCGGGCGCACGGCGCGTGACACGGCGACAAGGCTGTAGGCGCTCGTCTCAAGGGCGAGATCGAAGCCCTCGCGCGGTGTATCGACGAATTCGCCCTGGAGATCCTCAACGCGCGCATGCGCGATGGAGTGCACGAGCCCATCGACGCAGTCCGTCACACGCGCGATCTCGGCGAACGCCGCTTCGAGCGACGCTTCATTCTGCACGTCGCATTGGACGACGAGCGGCATCTCGCCCCCAAACACATCCTCGCACAGCCGCTGCAACTCGCGCCCGGCGCGATCGCTTCGATACGTGAAGATGAGCTTCCCACCCAACTTGCGAACCGATTCCGCCACCGCCCAGGCGATGGATCGGCGGTTGGCCACGCCCATCACTGCGATGGTCTTGCCTTCCAGAAGCTGCAACCTCATCTCCCTTTCCAGCAACGACATCTCCATTCATGTATACCATCCCTGCGTGCGCTCCGTAAACCGGACGCGCGCGATGCACAGACGCGTGGCCCTAGATGAAGATCCTCAGATTTCCTCCTCATCTGGAATTGTGGACAGACATGCGCTACAATGGGAACGGATCATGAAAATTCGTAAGGAGGTTGAGCTGCGAATGCCACATCAACTCCCACCGCTTCCCTACGCGTATGACGCGCTGGAACCCCACATCGACGCGGCGACCATGAACGTTCACTACAATGGCCACCACGCGGCGTACGTCAACAACCTGAACAAGGCGCTCGAGGGCCATCCGGATCTTGAATCCAAGACCGTGGAACAGCTCATCAGCAACCTGGATGCCGTTCCGGAGAATATCCGCACCGCGGTTCGCAACAACGGCGGCGGTCACGCCAACCACAGCCTGTTCTGGCCGCTCCTTTCGCCGAACGGCGGCGGCGAGCCGACCGGCAAGCTGGCGGACGCCATCCGGGAGACGTTCGGTAGCTTTGAGGCGTTCAAGGAGCAGTTCACGCAGGTCGCCACGGCTCGCTTCGGAAGCGGCTGGGCTTGGCTCGTCCTCGACAACGGCAAGCTCGCTTTGATGAGCACGGCGAACCAGGACAATCCGCTCATGGAGGGCAAGAAGCCCATCCTCGGCCTCGACGTATGGGAGCACGCGTACTACCTCAAGTATCAAAACCGCCGTCCGGAATACATCAAGGCCTGGTGGAACGTCGTGAACTGGGATCAGGCCAACAAGAACTACGAGGCCGCGCTGAACGGCTGAAGCGGCCTGCCCAACCGCCCCACGCGGGGCGGTTTTTTGATGCAGAGGTGTGCATAGTCCTCCACAATATGGAACATCCTGCCATAGACAGTTCTCGACGAGGGGGGTTCTATGGCACCGCTGACCTTGCTGAAGCGGGCGCACGTCTACGCCCCGGACGATCTCGGCGTCGGGGACATTCTCATCGCCGGTCGGCAGATCGCCGCCATCGAGCGCGACCTGCAGCTCACCGGCAACGTGCCCATCGACGTGATCGATCTCGACGGCCGACCCACGTGATATCTACAGCGAGGCCTACCAAGTCCCCACCCGGACCCTGACGGGCATGCCGAGGTCGGATCTCGTCCTGATTGAAAAGGTCATCGGCGTCGGCGAGATCGCCATCGCCGACTCGCGCTCAAGCCATCCCGATGAGAACGAGATCGCCGAATTGGTCTCGGAGGCGTATGTCGGAGGGCTGTTGGCCGGAAAGGCTGGGGTGGTCCACTTTCACATGGGCGACGAGGACGACCACCTGGATCTCTTGATGCGCGTGGCCAAGCGCACCGGCTTGCCCCGCTCCACCTTCGTGCCCACCCACCTCAATCGGAATCCGGGTGTTTTGGAGGCGAGCATCAAATGGGGCAAGCGGTATGGCATGTGCGACGTCACGAGCGGCATTCGCCCCGACGCGCACGATCACGTCTCCGTCAAGCCGTCGAAGGCCATCGTGAAATTGCTCGACGGCGGCGTAGAGCCCCATTTTGTCACCATGAGCTCCGATTCAAACGGCTCTTCCCCCATCTTCGACGAGCGAGGCAAGCTTGTGGCCGTGGGCATTGGCAGCATCGCGACGCTGTGGGAGGAGACGGTCGATCTCATCCGAGAAGAGCATCTTCCGGTTTCACTCGCGATCTCGTTCGTGACCTCGAACGTCGCGCGGCTGCTCAAACTTCGGCACAAGGGCCGATTGAAGGCCGGCTGAACGCGAGGTCACACGCCGAGGCGGATGAGATGCAGGACCTCTTCACGCAGTCGCGCGTCCTCGTCGTACTTGCCGCGCGCGGCAATGGTCGTGGTGCGACTGCCTGGCTTGCGAATGCCGCGCATGCTCATGCACAGGTGTTCCGCGTCGATCACGACCAGCACGCCTTCCGCTTGGAGCGCCTCCGACAAGGCGTCCGCGATCTCGTTCGTCATGCGCTCCTGCACTTGGGGCTTCTTGGCCACGACGTCCACGAGCCGCGCGAGCTTGGACAGCCCCGTCACGACGTTGTTGTGCGGAAGATAGGCCACGTGCGCCGTTCCGAAAAACGGAAGCAGGTGGTGCTCGCACATCGAGTAAAAGGGGATGTCGCGCACCAACACGATTTCGCCGTGTTCGACGTGGAAGCGAGCCGACAACTCCTCCTGGGGGTCTCGATGGAGCCCAGAAAAGATCTCCTGGTACATTCTCGCCACCCGGGCGGGCGTGTCCACCAGTCCCTCCCGATCCGGGTCTTCTCCGATGGCCTCCAGGATCATGCGGACCGCCTGTTCAATTCGCGCCGTATCCATCGGCTTGTCCACGTGCAAAGACGCGTGCGCGCGCTCCGAGTCCACGCGAGATGTCGCCACACCTTTTCCTCCTCAAAGTCGCCGCCCGAGAAGCCCGCGGCCCGCCGTCAGGCGGGCGGGCAATCGATACCACTGTCGCGAAACTGGACGGTATTGTACAATCCGCCCCACGTCTTCACCTGGCTGACGTAGGAGGCGGCTGGGCAGCCGGCGTAGTACGCGATATAGCCGCGGATGTTCGTGCCGTTCACCATGGGGCGATTGCCCGCGATGGGCGCGATGGCGATAAAACACGGCAGCTCGACCGCCTGGAGATCATACGTCACGTACTGCCACTGATTGACGTAGAAGGCCGGCTGCAGCCGCGCCGAGACGCTTTTCACGCCTGCGACGAACCCCTGGATGAACGACTGGAACTCCGCCGCCGTCGACGCAGGATTATTGTATCCCTCCGGATCCAAAATCACAAAGTCGGGTCTGCGCAATCCGGGATACGCCTCGATCTGAGACGCGGCGTAGGCTCCGGCCGCGTAGCCGGCCTCGTAGAACGTGGTACCAGCCTGTGGCCAGCTCACCGTCCAAAAGGAGAGCCACCACGCCGGATGGTTCGTCGCGGCGAACGCCCGCGCAATGTTCACGTCAGGCTGCGACGCGATGACCCGCGTGTAGGGAGCGGTCTCGGTGCCGAGCCCCGCCGTGGTGGCCACGCCAGGCCAGCCCTGCTGAAAAGCCTGCAGCACCTCCTGCTCGGTCGCAAACGCCGCGTACAGGCCGACCGACGGCGTGGACACGGTGGGGGACGGATTGGCGCCTTGCGCAACCGAGACGCCCACGACGTGGGGAGAGCTCCCGGTCACGCACACGCGCTGTGGCACCTCCTGCGCCGGCAGCGAGGTGTAGCCGCGCGGAAACGCGCCGTGCACGGCGTAGTACGACAGCATCACGGCGAGCGTGAGGCTGTCGAGAGCCGTGTACCCGGCCGCGTTGACAAACGCGTTGGCCCGCGCCGCCTGCACCCCCTGTCCCGCGGGCTCTTGGGTGAACGGCGTGTGTCCCGCGGGCATGGCCGCCGGATTGGACCAACCACACGGGTTGTAGTAGAGCGCGTATAGCGCCGCGCCACCGACCGCGATGACAAGCGTCGCATCGTCCGCGCATTTGGCCCACGCGGTTTGAAAGTCACCGGTGCACTGGCTGTACGGAATGCCCGCGACGTCGGCCGCGGCATAACACTTGACGAGATCGCCCTGGGTCGCGGCGTACAAGAGCACCTGTTCGGGCCGTACGGTCACGTTCTCCTCTCCTCACGCACAAAATGTGGCAAACACCCACTCGTTTTGCGCGACGTCAGCATGGAATGGAGTTGCGATGGTTCATTGTATGCCGACGTCCCTGTCGCTTGCGGGCGCTGGCCAAGGAGTTGATGAGCGTGATCGTGCTTCATTTGGGCGACTCCATCGCGTACGGAGAATGCGCGTCTCGGCCTACTCGCGCGTATCCGCAGGTGGCGGCGCGCGCGCTGGTGGCCGACGGGCGTTCGCCGCTGGAAACGCGCGTCGTGGCAGAGCCCGGATGGACAAGTGCGGATCTCGCGGCTGCCGTGGAGGCGGACAAAACGGCGCTCGCGGACGCGGACGCAGCCGCCGTCCTGATTGGCGGGGACGACCTCGTTCAGGCGGCCGTCACATCTCTCTCGGAAGGCCACTTGCACCGCCAGCTTCGCGCCGCCTACCGGCGCTATGCGCGCGATCTCGCCGTCATCGCGGCCGCCTGCCGACGCCGCGGCGTGCCGCTCGTGTTTTGCACGCTGTACAATCCCTTTCCGAACTCGCCTCTCACCGCGTCCGCGATTCAGGGCCTGAACGACGTGATGACCCAGGTGGCCATCCGCCTTGGCGCCTCCGTCGCTCCGGTCGACGCGTGGTTCGCAGGCCGAGAGCCGCTCCTCATCGCGGGATACCGCACGGGCCGCCTGGAGGATGTGCTCGCGTGCGGCCGCGCGCCGGTGCATCCCAACGATCTCGGCCACCAGCTGATTGGGCTTGGACTGGCCGCGTACATCTCACCCCTTGCGGCGTTGCGACATAGGCTAGGAAGCACGGCCGTTTGGCACAGTCGGAGGTGAGTCCCCGTTGTTCAAGCTGTCCCTGCTCTCCGGATCGGCCGACGACTTTGTGCTGGCGTCGAGCTTTGCCAGCCAGTCGTTTCCGCAGCCGCTGTCCAAGGAGGACGAGGCCAAATACTTTGAACTCTGGCGAAAATATCGAGACAAACAGGCGCACGATATCCTCGTCGAACACAACCTCCGCCTGGTCGCTCACGTCGCCAACGTGTCGTCGACGCGGGCACCCGTTTGTTCGCCGATCCGGGCGAAGAGGGTCAGCACCACCTCGCCGCCCGAGGCGTCCATCTCGACGCGCGACACCGCAGCCTCGAGCCACAACCGCCTGAGCTCCACGCCATCGTGCGTTTCAAGCGCCGTCCACAGGTCTTCCCACGCGTTCAACCGACGTTGCCGCGCGTGACACAGTCGGCACGCCTCGGCGCGCCCCTCGCGCAGGCGCCGGGCCTCCTCCGACATCGCGCGCAGAGCCGCGGTTCGGTCCAGGTGCCCGCGCAGATACAGCTCCCTCGCGCGATCCCGCCTTTCCACCGCGGCCCGCATCTCTCGGCGAAGTCGCGCCACATCCTCCATCAGCGGGTCGCCCGGGCTCGCGCGCCCGCCTGCGGCGAGCTCGCGCCCAATTCCCAAAGCGCGCATGCGCCGCACCAGCTCGCGCCACACCGCCCGCTCGATCTCGTCCGCAGGCACGCGCGCACATCGATACGCGCATGGGTCGGCCCCTCGTTCCGCCGGCGGGCGCCGAAACTTGCGCACGATCCCGCCCGCGGTTCGACATGCCTCGTGACGCCAAGCGCGTTGACAGTGCGCGCACACGAGTTTGCCCGATAAAAACGTGTGCGCCGAAGTCGAGCCGCCTCGCGGACTGCCCTGCTTGCGCAGCGCGACCGAGCGCGCGAGGTCCGGATCGACAACGGGCGGCACCGATACGGCGATCCATTCGCCGGGATCGCGCACGGCCACCACCTGCCGCCCTCGGCCGCGGCGCGCGCCTCTCACGCCCTGCCGTTTGCGCGTGCGCCGGCGGTTGTAATACCAGGTGCCTCGATAGAGTGGGTTGTCGAGGATCCTCGCCACCGTGCTGTGGTGCCAGCGCGCCGACTGGCGCGTCTTGGTCGGCACCCCCATCGCGTCGAGCCGCTCGGCGATGGCGCGAAGGCTCATGCCGTCGATCCCATACCATTGGTAGATGAGCCGGACGATCTCGGCCTCCTCGGGAACCACGACGTATCGCCCGTCCTCGTAGCGATAGCCGTACGGATCCACCCCGGATGGCATCACCTTGCCGCCCCGAACTGCCTTCAGTTTGCCCGCAAGGGTCCGCCGTCTGATCTGGCGCAGTTCGTACTCGGCAATGCTCGAGATGACGTGAAAGAGAAGCACCGCTTCGTCGGACTCATCCCAGTTGGGCACGTCGACAAAGTGGAGCTTCACGCCGCACGCGGATAACTCCCGTACCACAATGGCCTTGTCGGCCACGTTGCGCGACAGGCGGTCGGGGTGTTTCACGACGACGCGATCGACAAGCCCACGCCGGACGTCATCGAGGAGGCGCAACAGCTCCGGCCGGTCCATGTCCTCGCCCGACCCGCCCGCTTCCTCGTAGAGGCGGATGTCGTGCGGGGCCACCCCAAGGGAAAGGGCGTACTGCACGCACGCCTCTCGCTGGACGTCAAGCCCATGCCCCGCCTGCGCCTGGTGTTCGGTCGACACGCGGGTGTAGATGGCGGTCCACATCACGCGTCATCCCCTGAGGTCGGATGTCCTCTCACTGTCTCCCCGAGCTTGTCGGAGAGCGCGAGCCACGTCTGCGCCCACAGGCGCGCGAGCCGAGCGGGATCCGCCTCGGCCACGTCACCTTCCGGCACACACCAAACCACGCGAACAGGCCGCTGCACGAAGAACACCCCCATTCGCATGTATGCGCATGCGAGGATGTCCTACGACAGCGGCCTGTTGAGAACGCGAGATCAGCGCTCGGCACCGTCTCGTTTGGCATCGGGCGCCGACCCGTGCATCTTTTTACGCTCCCACCTGCGAAACGCGAGGAGGAGTGCTACGACGATCGCGGCGAGGATGGCCGCAAGCCAGAGGTGGTGCTTGAGGAACGGCCAGTAGCGGCTCACTTCCTCGCCGATGTACTTCCCGGCGATGATGAAGGCGCCCGACCACACGATGGCGGCGATGGTGTTCACGGTGAAAAACTTTGCGGGATTCATGCGGTTGATGCCCGCCAGATACGGCACGATGATGCGCACGCCGGCGATGAACTTGGCGATGAAGATCACGGCCAACTCGTAGCGCTGGAAACGTTCGTTCACCATGTCGAGCTTCTTGTCCGTGATCCCGACGTACTTGCCGAAGTACAAAACCACCGGGCGTCCCAGAAACCAGCCGATGAAAAACGCCACCGCGGAGCCGACGAGGTTGCCGAGACACCCCATCAACCAAAGGGGGACCAGGTGAAACACGCCCTTGGACCATTCGATCCCGGCGAGTGTCAGCGTCGTCTCAGCCGGAAACGGAAATCCGATGGCCTCGACGAAGATGATGAAGAAAACGCCCGCATAACCGTAATGCTGAAGGATCTCCTGAAAGTGCACGCACTCGCCTCCACGATGGCCCAACCGCGGCGATGTCGACGACATGAAGAAGTTTGATACGTCCGGGATCGATCAGGATGACCTGATTTCCATCGGCACGGTCGGCTTGATTAAAGCTGTGGACACGTATCAGCCGTCCAAAGGGACCAAATTCGCGACCTACGCCGCGCGATGCATCCAAAACGAGATCCTGATGCAACTGCGCGCCCAGCGCAAGTCGCGCAAGGACGTATCCCTGTACAGCCCCATCGGTACGGATAAGGAGGGGAACGAGATCACCATCGGCGACATCCTGTTTTCCGAGAGCGACTCCACGGAGGACGAGGTGTCTCGCCGAATGGAACTCAACACGATGCGTCAATTGCTCGACGTCCTCGACGAGCGTGAGCGCAAAGTCATTGAGCTGAGATTCGGCCTCGCCGACGGGCGCGAGTGGACCCAGAACGAGGTGGCCGACTCGCTCGACATCTCCCGCTCCTACGTGTCCCGGTTGGAAAAACGGGCGCTGCTCAAGATGTTTCACCAGTCGCACGTCGCCAAGGAGCGCAAGCAGGCCATCCGCAACGCTCGCCTTCAACCGTAACTCCAGCCGTAAGGACGAGCCGCGTGGCCGTCCGGTTCACGGATTCTGCCCGGACGGCCACGTCCCGAGCGTCACGCGCACATGAAGGGTCTTCCCACCGCGCAGCACCGTCAGGACCACCGTCTGGCCGGGTTCGTCCTGATTGATATCCTGCGTCAGCTGCTCAATGCTCGAGACGGATCTGCCGTCGATCCCGACGATGATGTCTCCGTTGCCCTTCAGCGCGGCGTACGGATTGGCCGACTGGCTCAGGCTGTTGAGCTTCGCCGCGTTGGAATCTCCGCGCAAACCCGCCTTTGCCGCGGGGCCGCCCTGCGTCACCTCGGTCACGTACACCCCCGACGATACCGGCAGGTTGAGCGCCTGCTGCATGAGGCTGTCGATGTCCATGCCCTCAATGCCGAGCCACGCGTGCGCGACCGGCTTGCCCGCGAGCAATTCCGGCTCCAACTGGATGAAGCGGTCAATCGGAATGGCAAATCCGATGCCGATGGATCCTTCGATGGGGCTCTCAATCAGCGTGTTGATGCCCACGACCTGTCCGGCCGCGTTCAGAAGCGGACCGCCCGAATTGCCCGGGTTGAGCGGCGCGTCCGTCTGGATCATCCCGTTCATCACGTGGCCATTGGACTCGGACATGGACCGGTTCAGCCCGCTCACAATGCCCGAGCTCACGCTGGAGGTCAGCTCGAACGGATTGCCAATGGCAATCACCAGACTGCCGGGCTGCAGGGATTTCACCGACCCAAGCGGCAGCGGCTGCAGCGACTTCGGCGCAGGAATGCGCACGATGGCGAGATCGTCGAGCTGATCCGCGTCGATCACGCGGCCGACGAATTGCCGGTTGTCGCCGGACACCTGCACCGTGGTGGCCGAGCCCACGACGTGCGCGTTGGTCAGGAGATCCCCGTTGTGATCGATCAGAAAGCCGGTGCCGATATCCTCTTCCGCGTCGCTCGACGTCGGTTTACCGCCGGACACGGCCGTGATGGTGAAAATGCTATTTTTCGCGCGATTGTAGATCTGCGTGACGATAGTCGTGTCCTCGACGCCAGGGATCGGCGTGAGCGATCCGGATGTGCTCGTGGTGTTGCCCGTCTGAGGAGGAACGTACTCCACGGTCGTCTGCGAACGACCGCGCGTGAGCGCCGCGCCCGTCCAGATGCCGAGGATGTAGCAGATGGCGACGAGCGCGGTCCCGCCCGCGAGCCACACGCCCCACCGCCTGTTCTCGCTCGGCCAGTCCTCGTAATCCCAACGTCGACGCCGCATGCACATCTCCCCCTTGGCAGGCCTTCTCGCTACTCCATTCTAACCATCCGCCACGTGGGCGACAAACCGAATCTTCAAACGCCCGCTCCTTCGGCGGACCGGAGTGATGCGAGGACGGCGACAAGCCGATCCCGTTCCGCCGGATCCACAGGCTTCTCCAGGTTGACGGCCAACGCATCGAGGGAAGCGGCGAGATCGCGATAGAACGCGCGCAGTGACTCCACCAGGGCGAGTTCGGCGTGCTTGGCCAACCGCCCGCCGCTCTCATCCAGCTTCCTCTTCACCTGCTCCATCACGGCGGGCATCGCCGCGTCCATCATCGCCGTCTGCCCACCCTCCTCGAAGAACTGCTTCGGGGAGCGGAAGTGACGGAAGTGCGGAGCGAGCACGCCGTCGCCGAAGGCGATGGCCTCGTCTGCCGTGGCGAGATGAAGAGATACGTCGGGATCCCGGACCGGGACGGCGTGGACAGGCCAACCCTCCGCGAGCCGCGCCGCCTCTTGGGCCGCCGCCTTGACCGCCAGTTGCTCCGCGCGAAGGGCGAACGTCCGGAGCTCGATCTCGAGGCGGCGGCCGACGGCGTCCGCAAATTCTCGCGCGGCTTCGCGAAGCTTGTCCTGCGGGTTTCCGAGGCGGAAGCGGCCAGGGTGAAACGCCTCCCGGAACATGTCGCGATACGCGAAACGCACGCGTTCTCCCGCGTGAAAGAGAAGTTCCTCGAGCTCCCGCGCTAGAGGTGGCACGGCCCGCGCCTCGACGGAGGACGCCGCGTCGTCAACCAGCCCGCGGGCGCGCGCGATCTGCGACCGCTCTGCGTCGCGCGCCGCTTCGTCGGCCGTGATCGCCAGCGTCACCTTCTCGAGGGCGGCTTCCACGTCGCGCACCAGGGCTTGGCGGGTCCGCTCGGCGAGATCCAGGGCCAGGCGATCCGCCTCGCGGGTGCAGAAGTCCGCGAGATCCGCTTCCAGCGCCGCGAGACCGGCGCGCCGCTCGAGGTCGGAAACGGCGTCGGCGGTGGGCTCGAAGTCGCTTCGACCCAGGCGGGCGCGCACCATTTCCAGTGCGGCCTCATCGTGAGGATCCGCGGCAAGCACCCGAGCCGCGAGCGCGAGCTGCGCCGACACGGGATAGACCCGCGGCTCGCGCACCCCGAGCCTGCGCTCGTCCTGCCTCACCCGCTCGAGCACGGCCTCGAGCTCCTCCTCGCTGTCGGCGAGGTCCACCGCGTTCACGACCGAAAAGAGCTTGTTCGTTCCCGCGACATCCTGCACGCCCGACAGCTGCAGCAGAAACTCCCGATCCGCCTGACTGAACGCGTGCGTGTAGTACATGACGAAGACGATCGCGTCCGCCTCGCGCATGTAGTGGAACGCGACGTTCGTGTGACGGCGGTGGATGGAGTCGACGCCGGGCGTGTCCACGAAGATGAAGCCGCGCTCGCCGAGCCGCGAGTCAGCCCACACGTCCACCTGGCTGACGTACGCCGCGCGCTTCTCGTCAGCGGAAAAATCGCGGAGTTCCTCGAGCGAAGCCTCCCACCGCTCGCCGATGCGGGACCCCATGTCCGGGTAGCCCTCCGCGAGCGCCTTTAAGAAGCGGACGTGTCGCCTCAGGTGAATGGGAAACTTGGCGGGCGAAAGGCCCGACGCGACGCGAATCGCGTCTTCCAAATCGGACGCAGTGAGCGAAAGCGCGTCCAGCAGGGCGCGCACGTCCTGCCAGAGTTCGTCGCGAGACTTGGCCGTGATTCGAACGGATGTCCTACCGCCCTCTACAGGACGAACGCTCGTGATAGCTGCCGTCGTGGGCTGAGGAGACACGGCGAGAAGCGGCCGACCGAGAAGCGCATTCAAAAGCGACGACTTTCCCGCCGAAAACGCGCCAAACACCGCGATGGTGGTCGCCTTTTGCTCCAGCCGCTCGATGGCGCGGTCGAGCGGCCGCAGATCGACCCCCTCGACGCCTTCAACGAGCGAGCGCATCTCGCGCAGGCGCAAAAGCGCGCGATCCCGTTCACTCACCGCGCGGCACCTCCCCTTGCGTCACCGCCGCGAGCGCGCTCTCGTACTGTTCGCCAAACTCAACGTAGCTTCGCAGCACCTGACACCACCGCTCGGCGGCATCCCGCTCGGGGGCTCGTTCCCGCTCTTCCATCTGAATCCGCTCCTCCACGGCTGCCGAAAGCGCCTCCCCAATCTCTTGCACCTGGGCTCGCATCTCGCGGCGCACCCGGTCCTGCACATCCCGGACGAACTGATGGCCGTACTCCGCGGAGACGAGCGATCCCGGCTTCACGCACGCTTGAACATACGCCGCGTCGACGCGCACGCGGAGTCCCTGGCATCGCTCGATGAGCCGCTCTTCTGCGGCCGCCTGCAGGCCCACCTCGCGGATATGTTGCGCCATCTCGGCGGAGAGCGGCCGCGTGAGGAAGTTCTCCACCTTCTCGGCGAGATCGTCCACAAACGCCTTCAGCCTGGCCTCGCGCTCCGCCTCGGTTTTCTTCGTGGATCGAAACACGCCGACTTTGAAGTCGGCGCGCAGGCTGTCGATGTACCTTCGCCCCTTTTCCGCCGTCTCATAGGGCGCGATTTGGGCGAGATCGACCGCCCGGAGCCAGCCGTCTCTCAGCGTTTCGACGAGCGCCTTCAGGCGTTGTCTCTGCTCCGCTTCCTCCTGCGCAAGCGCCTCGGCGCGGCGCTTGGCGTCCCAAAGCCACTCGCGGGCCTCGTCCAGGGTCTGCGGCGCGCGGCCACTGATCTCCTCGACGGCCTTCGCCCGCTTTTCCCATTCGGACTCGTAACAGGCGCTCACGCCTTCCCGGGCCACCTCGACCAGTCGGCGGATCATGGGCTCGCCATCCGTTCCGAGCGCGGCCTCGGCGGTTGCGACGAGAAACGCGCGAAGCTCGTCCAGTTGGCTGTGCGCCGACGGCCTAACGGCCGTGAAAAACACGCGCGACGCATCCACGCCGTAGTCGGCGGCAAGCTCGCGCACGCTCTCGGCGAACGCTTCAAACGGCAACTCCGCTTCGAGGTGCTTGTCGACCTGATGCACGATAAAAAGGAGTGGCTTGTCGCTTACGGCAAACATCTGGAGCAACTCGAGGTTCGCGTCGGCCTCGACGTGCTGGTAGTCGGTCACGACCGCGACGAGATCGGCCTGATACAGCGCATTCATGGTGGCTTCTCGGTGCCGCTCGTCCGTGGAATCGATGCCGGGGGTGTCGAGCAGCCGCAGCGTGCCGCCTTCGACTTCCACCTCAACGGCCTCCACCTCGGCCGTGGTCGGATTGGCTCCGGTCTTCAGGCGCTTGCCCGCCAGCGCGCCGACGAGGCTCGATTTCCCCGCGGAAAACAGGCCGCAGAAGGCTGCCGTGTAGGTGGTGACCGCTCCGCTGTCGGCCAGGATGCTGCGGATGCGATCCGCATATTGAGACGCGCCCTCCGCCTCGAGCCAATCGGCGACCTCAAGGAACCGCTGCGCGAAGCGGGGCGCGGTCGTACTCACACTCGACATCGCGGTTCTCCTCTCTCGCTGAAGTTCTCCAACCATGATACGTGATATCCGCTTGATCTGCACGATGGTCCACACCTACCGCCCGCGTCTCCAGCTCGACACCCGGTAAACGCCGCGATCGCGCGGCATGCCCGCGGAATAGGATCGGGATGACCGCGGGAGGTGATCGACGTGAAACTCGACTCCTTCATCAAGTTCGGCGGGCTCGCGTTCAACATCGCGCAGGACGAGAAGGTGCGCACGCTCTTCACCATGCTCCATCACGGCATGAAACGCAGGGGCCTCATTCCGCCCGCGACGCCACCTTCGTTTCATGCGCCGCTCCACCCGTACCATCCCGCGCACTGGCCGGCGCATCATCACGCCATCCCGTTTTCACCGAGCGCCGCGCAGCAGACCCCATCGCCGCCACAGGCCCCGACCTCGGCGCCCCAGAATGGCGCGAGCGTAAAATCGGAGTCTTCGGGTACGATAGGAAGCGGAGGAGGCGCAGGATGGTTTCAGCAGCTTCTGGAACTGTTTGATCGCAGGTGAAGCGCCCCCGGAACGGAGGATGAAGGATGCCAAACGGCTCCAAACTCAGCCACAGCCAATTTCTCTACCGGCTGTTTCGCCGCGTGATGCCGCTCGTGCGCGCCGAGCTCGCCGGATGGCGCGCGCGAGCGGAGGCCATCCCGGATGGGCTCCTGCGCGAGCAGGCGCTCGCAAGCCTGCGAGACAAGCAGTTCCACGCCGACGGCGGGTCCGTCTACGCGGCCGCAAACCCGGATCACATGCACCACCTCGTCCAGGCCATCGTGTCGCTCCAGACCATTAGTGACTATCTCGACAACCTGTGCGATCGCGCCGGTGTCAGCGATCCCGTCGCCTTCCGGGTGCTGCACCAGAGCCTCCAGGACGCCGTCCATCCGGGTACCACACCTGCGGACTACTACCGCCACTACGCGCACCGGGAGGACGGCGGGTATCTCGCCTCGCTCGTCCGAACCTGCCAGCAAGCGTTGGAACAACTCCCGCATTACCGCACGGTGGAATCTCAGGTGGACTGGTATGCCCGGCGGTACAGCGAACTGCAGGAGCATAAACACGCGCCTGCCGAAGAACGCGAACACCGCCTCCTGAACTGGTCCCGGCAGCATCTCGCCGCGTACCCAGGCGTCGCCTGGCACGAATGGGCGGCCGCCACCGGATCGACCCTGGGCATGTTCGCACTGTTTTTGGCCGCCACCGAGCCCGTCACGCCGTCCGACGTGCAAAAACTCCATCAACAGTACTTCCCGTACATCTGCGGCCTGCATATCCTGCTCGATTACTGGATCGACGCACTCGAGGACGAGGCGCACGGCGACTTCAACTTCGTCGCCTGTTACCGCGATCCGGCCAGCGCCTGGGAGCGAATCGAGCAGTTCGCCGCCGAGGGCGTGGAGCGAGCCGCCGACATCCCAGGCGGCGTCATTCACCGGTACGTCGTCCACGGACTCATGGGCATGTATCTATCTGACCCCAAGACGCGATCGGCCGCGCACCTTACCGCCTCTCGCCGGCGAATCTACCGCTTCGGCGTGACCCCGATTCTCTTCTATTACGCGACGCACTTGTATCGGCGCATGGCGTAGCCCTCAGCGCGCGCGGCGCACCACCACGCGCACGGTCTCCATCGGACCCGGCACGGGCGCTCCCGGCTTTTCGACGGCAATTTCGACCGCGCCCACCAGGGGAAAGGTGGAGAGCACCTTGCTCGCAATGCGCTCCGCCAGCGCCTCGATGAGCCGCACGGGCTCCCCCTCGACGGCCGCACGCACCACGTCGTACACCGCGGCGTAATTGACGGCGTGGTCGAGATCGTCCGTCTCCCCGGCGCGGCGAAAGTCGCCGTGCATGTGGACGTCCACGGTGAACCGCTGGCCGAGTTTGCGCTCCTCGGGATACACGCCGTGATAAGCGTAAAAGACCATGCCGACGAGGCTCAGTTGGTCGGGAAACGCGCCTTCAAACGCACGGGTCATGGTTCAGCACCTCCCGCATCTCCCCCCGTCTGCTCGAGCAGCCACGCGATCTCGGCGCCCAACAGCAGAATGATGAGCGCGATGTACATCCAGAAGATGAGCAGAATCACCACCGTCAACCCGCCGTACACGGCGTGATAGGTCACGGCGTGCGCCGCGTACACGACGAAGAGCAACCTGGCGAGATCGAGCAGAACCGTGGCGGCCAGTGCTCCCAGGATGGTGCAGTTGAGGTTGACCCGCCTCGACGGGAGATACCGGTACACGACGAAGCAGGTGACAAAGAGCGACAGGGGGTAGAGCATGCGCGTGACGCCCGAAAAACGCGTGAACGCCGTCACGAACCACGTGCCGGCCGGAATGTGATGCACGACCCACGGGTAGAGCGCCATGGCAAGCGCGGACACCACGGCCAGGATGACCAGCGCCACGAGAAAGAGCGCCGCGATGGCGCGGCGCGCCAGAAACGATCGCGGTACGCCCACCTCGAAGATGCGGTCGAGCGCCTGCTGGACCGCGATGAGCGCACTGGTGGCGGACCACGCCAGGGAAATGAAGCTCACCAAGCCGGCGCGAGCGCCGATGTCGCTCAGCTTGTTGAGGCTATTCTCCAGCATCTGATTCGCGTTTTGCAGGTCAGGATAGTAGGGCCTGAGCGCACCGAGCACCATCTCCACGATGATCCGATGGGGCACCACGAGGCTCGCCCCGTACATCACGAGAATGAGGAGCGGCAGAAGCGAGAACATCGCATAGAACGCGATCTGGGCCGCGAGCGACGTGATATCGTGCACCATGCAATTCGCGCCGAGCTTGCGCGCGAATGCCTGGGCCTGTTGAAAGCGGGATCGCACAACGTCACTCCCTTTTGAGGCAGTCGAGCGATAGGCCCACGTCGGCGGCGAGCTTCTCCCATGCGCGCGGCAGGGGCGCGCGCACCTCCACGTCCTCGCCCGCGTATGGGTGGCAAAACTGGAGCCGCGCGGCGTGCAGCGCGATTTGCCCCGGCGCAAGCGCCGGATGCGGCGTCCCGCCGTACAGTGTATCGCCGACCACGGGCGCCCCCATCGCCGACAGGTGAACGCGAATCTGATGTCTGCGCCCCGTCTCCAGGCGAAGCCGGACGAGCGTCCACCGCGCCCCGCCTTGGTCCGCCTCGTCCAACACTTCCACATGGGTGCGCGCGACCTTGCCCGTCCGCGACACCCGGTATCGGCCCGACACGTGGCGATCTCGCCCAATGGGCGCGGACATCACCCCTGGCCGAATGCGAGTCCCGCTCGCGATGGCGAGATACGTGCGCCGCACCCGCCCGGCGGCAAGCTCCGCGTCCATCGCGCGAAGCATGAGTCCATGCTTGGCGTAGAGCACGCAACCCGTGGTGCCGCGGTCCAGCCGGTGCACGTGATACGCGCGTCCCGCCCCTTCTTCGTTCAGGAGGCGCTGCACGCACGCGTCGAGCGTCGGCGCGTCGCTCCCGTCCCTGTGGACCAACAGATTCTCGGGCTTGTCCACGACCAAAAGACTTGGATCGTTGTACAGCACGCGAACCGGCGGCAGCGATGCGGACGCCAGGTCGACGGGCCGCAGATCCTCGTCGATCCACACCTGGGTGGGTCGATCCCAGATCTCGAGATGGCTCGGCGTGTTGCCCCGCACGCGGACGGCCCCATGCCGAAGCAGATGCCGGACGTGCGCCTGCGGGACATGGAGCGCCTGGGAGAGCCACTCCGCGCAAGGCATCGGCCGAGGTGGCTTCGGCAGCGAGATGAAAATCCCCCCCGGGTTCACGCGCACGTCCATGCCGAACCCTCACTCCATCCATTGTATCCCATCTGTCTACGGTACAAAAAAACCGCCCTCGACAGGGCGGCGCCCATCCGGGCCATGCGCGGTCTCAGACGGCTTCGACGTACTCCACATCCGGTGCTACCTTCTTGACCGCGCGCTCAATCCCCATCTTCAACGTCATGACGCTCGCCGGGCAACCCACGCAGGCGCCCTGAAGCGAGACGTAGACGGTCTTCGACAAGTCGTCGTACGACACAAATTCCACATCGCCGCCATCCTGCTGGATGGCTTCGCGAATGGACTCAATCGCTTCGCGAATGCGCGCTTCTGTGGAGGTCACGTCGCTCATCATGTTCCATCCCTCCAATACGCTTTTAGCATACGCGCACACGCGGCGGCGATGCAACCCACCTGTCCAAGCGAGGCTGGGTATCGTCGGATTCAGAACGGCATGGCCACGGGCGGAAGGACAGGTCCCGAAGAGATGACCTTCCACAACACGAGGGTCCTCGGCTCCACGCGCGCCACTTCGCGGAAGCCCAACTGCTTGGCGAACGCGAGGCTCTTCGGATTCACGTCCTGGATAAACACCTCGAGCGTGTGCGCCCCCATGCGCTTGGCCTCCGCCTCCAAGTTCTCCATCGCCCTGCGGCCGATGCCCTTGCGCTGAAACTTCGAGTCAATCACCAGCGCACTCACATGAACTTTCCCTTCCGCACTCGGCAGATACGAATAGAATCCCACGGGCCGGCCGTTTCGTTCGATCACGACCGTGGGCATGCCCGACTGAAGGTACTGGCGCAACTCGGCCTCGGGAAACGGTTCGCCAAACGCCTGCTCGTGCACGTCGCCCAATTCCCGGCGGGCGAGTTGCACAATCCAGTCGTCGTCTTCAGGGCGGCGAGGGCGATAGCGAACCTCTTCGGTGCCAGGCGGATGAGCCGGGGCCCGGCGCCCTCGGGCGTGTGCGTTGGAACGCGCGCGCGAACGCTTGGGGCCCGCGCGACCGGCACGGTTTCGGTTTGGCATGGTGATGTCGACCTCCCTCGGAGATGTCGACACCACACTATGCAAGTGCCCGCCCAATTGCGCGGCGGCTCAGTCCGGTTTGCGCCGCGCGAACGAGAACCGCCGAACGCTCTTTCCCCGACTCGCCGTTTCTTCCTGGCGCTTCCGTTCGAGCTCGCGCCGGCGCTTGTTGGTGACTTCGGCCACGACGTTGCCGATGAAGTCGCCCGCGATGTCCATGCGGTACTTGCGGTTCACCTCGATCTTGTCGTACTCCTCTTTGGTCGTGCGAAACGTCACGTTCGCCGTGCGATGCACGTGCAGTCCCTTCATGGTCTGCCCCAGCGTGACGCGCCCCACCACCTGGTACGTGGTGAGCGGCACGAAGCGCGCGATGCCCTGCTTGCCGCGCTCGCGGACGCGCCGCTTCGAAAGGACAAAGACTTCAAAGCGCTGCTTGTGCGCCAAAAACTGCTCGTCGAACTGGCGCTGGCGCTTGCGCGCCCAGAAGTAAAAGGCGGTGTACGCTGCGATCAACGCTGCGAGCACGCTGAGGACGATGATCCAGTACATCAAAGCGGTAGCCCCCTGTGATGGCGAATCCAGCGGCGCAGATGCGCTCGTCTCATTGTACCACGACGGCGCCGTCCGTCCGTAATCCTTTCTTCGACACCCATTTCATACCTATGGATGGATGGAACATCACTTGCACGCGTTCCTCTCCGGCGTGCGACTCGACCGAAAGCACAATGCCCTGCCCATGTTGAGGATGCACCACGCGATCCCCGGGGCGCAAGACCTCCGGTTCAAGCGCCTCGGCGAGATCGACGCGCACCACGAGATCTTCGCGGATCTCGGCGAGGAACCGCGACGGTTCGCGAGCCACCGTCTGGCCGTACAGCGTGCGCCAGGCGGCATGCGTGAGCACGAGCCTGTCCATCGCGCGCGTCAGGCCCACGTAGCAGAGGTTGCGCTCCTCCTCGATGCGCAGCGGATCGTCCATCGATCGCGCGTGAGGAAAGAGCCCCTCCTCCATGCCCACGAGGAAGACCACGGGGAACTCGAGCCCTTTGCTCGCGTGCAGCGTCATGAGCCGGACAGATCCCTTGCCGCGATCGCGCTCCTTGTCGATGTCCGAGAGCAGGCTCACCTCCGCGAGGAACTCCGCCACCGTCCCGCCCCGGCGCTCGTCGAACGACCGCGTCACGCTGAACAACTCATCGATGTTCTCCACGCGGGCGAGATCCTCCTTCTTCCCCGACTCGAGGTACATCTCGCGGTAGCGCGTGGCGTGCAAGACCTCCGCCAGGAACTCCGAGACGGCCATGCCCTCCATCCAGAGCGCAAGTTCCTGCAGCGAGGCGTGAAACTGGCGCGCGGCCTCCGCGGTGCGCTCGGACAGCCCAGCCTCCTCGCCGTGCGCGAGCGCCTCGTACAAGCTCATGCCCTCGGCGTGCGCGAACTCGAGCAGCCTGTCCACCGCCGTGTCGCCCAAGCCTCGCTTCGGCCGGTTGATGATCCGAAGGAGCGAGATCTCGTCCTGCGGATTGACGAGGACGCGCAGATACGCGAGGACGTCCTTGACCTCGCGCCGATCGTAGAAGGTCATCCCGCCCACGACCGTGTACGGAATCGCGCGCTCGAGCAACTTTTCCTCGATGGCGCGCGACTGCGCGTTGGCCCGGTACAGCACCGCGCAGTCCTCGTACCGCCCCCCATTTCGCACGTGCTCCTCGATGGCCTCCGCGACGTAATGTGCTTCGGCCGCGCCATCCGGCAGACGCACCACCAGCGGTTTGTCGCCATGCCCGCGCGTGGAGCGAAGCTCTTTGGGTCGCCGCCTCGGGTTGTGGGCGATCACGCTGTTGGCCGCATCCAAGATCTCCTGCGTCGAGCGGTAGTTGCGCGTGAGCACCACGATCTTCGCGTCCGGAAAGTCCCGCTCGAACCGCAGCATGTGCTCACTGTCCGCGCCGCGCCAGGCGTAGATGGCCTGATCGGCGTCGCCGACGGCGCACAGGTTGCGGTGCTTCGCACAGAGAAGGCGAAGCAGGCGGAACTGGATGCCGTTCGTATCCTGGTACTCGTCCACGAGCACGTGCCGGAACTTCTCCTGATACTTGTCACGCAGGTCGTCGTTTTGCTCGAGGAGCCGGACCGTGTGCCCGATGAGATCGTCAAAGTCCATCGCGTTCGCAGCGAAAAGGCGCTTATTGTAGAGCTCCATCACCCGATCCGCGATGAGGTCCGACGGATTCGACTCGTTGACGACGCGCGTGGCGCCCTCGTTCTTCCATTGGGAGATGCGGTGCTTGATGGAGCGCGCGTCGTGCGTTTTGAGATCGTAGCCGAGATCGAGCAGACACTGCTGGACCAGGGCCTCCTGGTCCTCCGAATCGAGGATGGTGAAATTCGGCTGGTAGCCCAGCCGATCCGCCTCGCGCCTCAGGATGCGGACACAGATGCTGTGAAACGTCCCCATCCACAGATCGTCCGCGCGAGGACCGATGAGATCGCGAATGCGCGTCTTCATCTCGCGCGCGGCCTTGTTCGTGAAGGTGATGGCGAGAATCTCGTGCACCGCCACGCCGGCGTGCGCGATGAGATACGCGATGCGCCGCGTGAGTACGCTCGTCTTGCCGCTTCCCGCCCCCGCCACCACGAGGAGCGGGCCGCTCGTGGTGGTGACGGCGTCTCGCTGCTCGGGATTCAGTCCGCGAAGAATGTCGGTCACATCAAGCACAACGGCCGTCCCTCCCACACCGTGGCGTCAGCAAGATCAGAGACTACCACGTCGCAGCCCATCGAGAAACCCCGACGGGGATGTGCGATCCCGTCCATTCTGTTACGATACGATCGACTCCAATCGGAACGAGAGGACAAGCCTCGCCATGAGAGCTGTGTTTGTCGCACTGCCATGGTCTCGCCTGGGCGACGTAGCTCTGATTCTCGAAGGGCTTCGCCGACTGAATCGCCGCGCCCGCGTCATCACGCTCGACGGGCGCTCTTGCCAAACGGCGGAGGGGCTCATCATCCAGGCGGACGGCGGCGTGGAGGAACCGGTGCCGCCGGACGCCGGCCTTTGCGTGATCCCCGGCGGTTTGTACGAAGCCGACAGCTGGGGCGATCTGCGCCTGCACCGCTACCTGCGCCGCTTTTCGACGACGGGCGGTTACTTCGCCGCCTCCGGCGAAGGACTGCTGTGCCTCGCTTCGGCAGGGATCCTGGGCGGACTGCGCTTCACGGCGCCCGTGAGCGTCGTGCAAGCGCACGAGCCCCTCTTCCGCCATGCCATCTTCGAACCCGGCCCCGTCGTGATGGACGGAAACGTCATCTCTTCGGACGGCTCGGACGCCCAGTCGTTCCTTCAGGCGGTGTTTGACCGCCTCAACGTGCGCTCGTAGAACCATCGCGATGATAGCGCTTGTGATATCATGGGCGTTGGTCCAAGCTCATGAGGAGGCAGATGCATGAAACGTCGCACCTTGCTCGCGGGCATGTCGTTCGCGGCTATTCTCGCGTTGACGGGCTGTGGCACGGCCGCCGACAACGCCGCTTCTGCGAACGCGTCGAATGAAACCGTCACGAACGCCTCGAATACCGCGTCCAATGAAGGCACCCAGACGCTCGACACGGCCAACCCGCCGTATCTGCACACGTCGACGGAACAGTGGACGAGCATGCCCAAGATGTTCATCAACCCGAACAAGACGTATGACGCCATTGTGCACACCAATTACGGGACGTTCACCATCGAGCTGTTTGCCAAGGACGCGCCCGTCACCGTCAACAACTTCGTGTTCCTGGCGGAGCACAACTTCTATCACGACTGCACGTTTTTCCGCATCGTGAAAAACTTCGTCATCCAGACGGGCGATCCGCGCAACAACGGCACTGGCGGCCCAGGGTACACCATCCCCGACGAATTGAGCCACCAGGTGCCGTTTACCAAGGGCATCGTGGCCATGGCCAACACGGGCCAGCCGCACACGGGCGGCAGCCAGTTTTTCATCTGCACGGCGAACGACACGCAGGTGTTTCAGCCGCCCAACAACCGGTACACGGAATTCGGGCGCGTCATCTCGGGGATGGACGTGATCGACAAGATCGCCGCCATTCCGGTGACCACGAATCCGATGACGCAAGAGGACAGCTATCCGCTGAAGACTGCGTACATCGAATCCATTCAAATTCAAGAGTCGTAAAGAAGGTGCGAGACGTTGCGCGACGCCCGCTTTCGCCAGTACTTCTGGATCTTCATCGTCGTGCTCGCCGCCGTGCTGCTCAAGATTCGTATTGGTGGCAGCGTGCCGTATCCGACGAGCTACGACAAGCTGCCCGGCGGCGAGATCCGAGTGCACGTGACGGCGAAGGCCGTTCCGTCCGATTCGGTGGGCGAGGCCTGGAACCTGGAGAAACACGTGCAAAACGGACAGGTGATCTACACGGCGAATCTGTACATGAACGGCCACGAGCAACTGCTCTTTCCCGGCATCGGCGTGAAGCAGAAGACGCCGGAGGGCGTGCTGTATGCCTCGAACGGCAAGATCCGATTCAACGGGCAGGACTATGAGGCCGTGGACCTGTTCGTCAACCGGGACGGAAGCGCGGGCTACATCGACTTTGCCAAAGTGAAGACGTCCTGACGCGCGTCGCGGACGTCTTCGCACGGCGAGAAGCGCGCGGGTTTGCGCGCCGGTCACCTCCCCGCCTGCCCCGCGGCGCGGCGCGCGAGCGCGGCCTTCGCCAGGTTGCGGTAGACCACGTCGTCCATCGGCGGATTGTGCAGGCCGGCGCGGACGTCGCGGTAGTACCGCTCGAGGGGCAGGGCGCGCGACAGGCTGCGGCCGCCGACGACCCGCATGGCGAGATCCACCACCTGATTGGCGGCATTCGTCGCGAGCGTCTTCACCGCGCCGAACTGGGGTTGCAGCTTGACGCGTTCCTCCGGCGAGGCGGCGTCGAAGCGGCGGGCGAGATCGTACAGGAGCGTGCGGGCGGCGAGCAGCTTCAGCTCCATCTCGCCGAGTTTCTGCTCGACGTGCGGAACCTCCGCGATGGGATGCGGCAACGTGTTGGGCCGGTACGTCGCGGCGTACTCCAGCGCAAAGTCGCGCGCCGCGAGGGCGATGCCGAGATAACACGCCGGAATGTGGAGCAGCCAACCGCTCCCGTCCGGCCGTCGCTCGGCCTGCACGCCCGGGCGCTGGATGACAATCACCCGCTCCTCCGGCACAAACACATCCTTCAGCACAATGTCGTGGCTGCCGGTGGCGCGCATGCCGAGCGTGTCCCACGTCTCGACGATCTCGACGTCCTCTTTTCGAACGAGAAACTGCCCCACCACGTCCTCGTCCGCCACGGTGGCGGTCACCATGATCCAGGTGAGCGCAGGCGAGAGCGTGCTGAATGTCTTGCGGCCCGTGATCCGATACCCGCCGGGCACTTTCACGGCGGTGGTCTCCGGCTTGCCGCCGCGGCTCGGGCTCCCCGTGGCGGGCTCCGTGGCGCAGCTGTTGATGAGCGCGCCCTCCTTCACGACGGACTCGCACACCATGCGAAACAGCTCATCCGGGAACGCCCCCGTCTCGCGCAGGTGAAGCAGAATGCCCACGTGCCAGCCAATCGCGAGCGCGGTCGATCCGTCGCCTTTCGCCAGCACCTCCTGATGCATGAGCATCTCCTCGAGGCTTAGGCCGAGCCCCCCGTATTCCACGGGCACCGTCCAGCGCACGTAACCCGACGCCTTCAAATCCTCGATGTTCTCAAACGGAAAGTCGCCCGCGCGATCGTGCTCGGGCGCGCGCTCGTGGAAGGCTTGGGCGAGATCGCGCGTGATGCGCAGGCGCTCGCGCACGTCCGCGGGCAGTGCGGCTTCTCCATAGATGTCGTACATGTGGTTTCGCCCCGCTTTCAGTCTGTCAACGTTCCTGGGCGCCTCAGACTCGGCCCCTGGCTCAGCACAAAGTATTCGCAATGGCGCATGCGGTGGACGGCCTTCTCCTCGCTTCCCCAAATGGCGCCATCCAGCTCCGACTGCGTGCGGTGGGCTCGAAACGCCAAGAGCTTCTGCCGGCGATACGCGCGCACGTCCACCTCGACCAGCGCCTTCGCCGGCTGCGGATATCGCCTGAAGGCGGCGAGATCGTCGCCCCACGCGAGGTAAAACAGGCGCGCGCCTTCGTTCATTCGCCGATATCGCGCAAACGCCGACGTCGCCAAGCGCCCGATGGCCGCGTGATCCGGATGGCCGCCGAGCGGATCGTGAAACGTGATGACCGCATCTGGCCGCTCCTCGGCGAAGAGCGATTCCAACCGGGACACCCCTTCGTCCTCCGGCACCATCTCGACCTCTTTGTCCCGGTAGCCCAGGAGGACGAGGCGGCTCACGCCGAGCGCGGCGCACGCCTCGCGCAGCTCCTGCTCGCGAAGCGCGCCGAGGGATTCACGCGTGGCTCGAAGCGGTACGCCGAGCCGCCGGCCCATCTCCCCGCGCGTCGCGCAGGCGATCACGAGGCGGTGCCCCTCGGCCGCCAGGCGCGCGAAGGTGCCTCCGGCGATGAACGTCTCGTCGTCCGGGTGGGCGAACACGCCCATGACGGTCGCCATGCGCTCATCCCACCTTTCCCACGTCGAGCGGCTCTTTGCTCACGGTCAGCGTCTGCCGGACGCGATTCTGGCCATCGAGGCCCATCATGACGAGGGCCGATCCGTCTTCGACAAACTCGGTCACATCCTGGATGTAGAGCAGGCCGTCCGGATCGCGAAAGCGAAGGTGCAGGCGATACAGCCCGTCGCCGAACATGCCCACCTCGTCGAGCGTCGCGCTCGCGTTGCGCAGGTACGCCTCCGGATTGACCTCGAGGTGCACGTACACCCGAGACCCGCGCCACGCCTCGAGCCGATCCCTCGCCTCCGCGGCGCCAAGCGTCCTCATGGCGCCCACGCCCCCGGTTCATCCCCTGTGGCGACGGGATTTTCGGGGTACGAGACCCAGTCGCTCCAGCTCCCCGGATACAGCTTCGCCGGGATGCCCGCGAGTTCGAGCGCGAAGAGGGTGGAGCAGGCCGTCACGCCCGATCCGCAGTACACGGCGATGGGCTTCCCACACTTCGCCAGATCTCCGAAGCGAGCGCGCTGCTCTTCGGGCGAACGCCACGTGCCGTCTTCCTTGAGCCCCCGCTCCCACGGATGGTTGAAGGCGCCCGGGATATGCCCGGCTTTCGGATCGATAGGTTCCACATCCCCTCGGTACCGCTCGGGGCTGCGCGCGTCGACAAGCACGAGGCTTCCCTCGCGTAGTCCCCGCCGCACCTCTTCCACGTCGACCGTCTCGCCCTCGCGCAGCCGCACCTCGACGCCGCCCGGCCGAGATTCGGGCACCACAGGCGTCACTGGCCTCTTTTCTCTCGTCCATCGCTTCCATCCGCCATCCAGGATCCGCACGTCCGCAAGCCCGATGTGCCGCATCAGCCACCACGCCCGCGCCGCCATCCCCTCACCCGCATCGTAGACCACCACCGTCGAATGCGGCCGAACGCCGCACGCCGAAAGCCGCGCGGCGAACCGGTTCCAGTCCGGCAATGGATGGCGCCCGCCGTGCTCTCCCTTGGGCGAAGACAGATCCCGGTCGAGATGGAGATAGTACGCGCCGGGAATGTGCGCCTCCCGATACGCGCGCTCTCCAGCCTCCGGGTCCGACAGCTGAAACCGACAGTCAAACACGGCGAGTTCCTCGGCGCCGAGCCGCGCGGCGAGATCGTCCGGTTGCATCAGAAGTGCCTTCACGACGGCGCCCCCCTTCGGTGGAACACGCGGGCGCCCGCCTGATCGATGGACGTCACGATCATCTCGTCGATGTTGACGTGCGCGGGCCGCGTGACGGCGAACACGATGCAGTCCGCGATGTCGTCCGCCGTGAGCGGCCGGACGCCCTGATACACCTTCGCGGCCTCGGACGCGTCGCCGTGAAACCGGACCAGGCTGAACTCCGTCTCCACCATGCCCGGATCAATGGACGTCACGCGCACGGGCTTGCCCAGAAGCTCGTGGCGCAGCGCCTCGGTGATGGCCCGAACCGCGAACTTCGTCGCGCAGTACACGCTGCCCCCAGCGTACGACTCGTGGCCCGCGATGGAGCCGAGGTTGACGATGTGGCCGTCGCCGGAGGCCACGATGTGGGGCAGGAAACGCTTCGTCATCCGCATGAGACCCATCACGTTCGTGTCGAGCATCTCCTGCCAGTCGGCCTCGTCCGCGGTTTCCACCGGATCCCGCCCCAAGGCCTTCCCTGCGTTGTTCACGAGGACATGCACCACGCCGAAGTGCCCGATGACACCTTGCACGAACGCGTCTATACTTGGCACGCTCGTCACGTCGAGCGCCGCCGCGTACGCGGCCTTCCCCGTCTCCCGGGCGATCTCGTCGACGAGATCGGCGAGGCGCTCCTTGCGCCGCGCCCCCACCGCCACGTCGAAGCCCGCGCGCGCCAACGCCAGGGCCGTCTGTCGGCCAATGCCACTCGACGCACCCGTCACCACTGCGACCTTACCACGTCCGTCGATTGCCATCGCTTGTTCACTCCCTTTCATGGCCTGTGGGCGACCGTCGTGTCGGCGTTCGCCAGGATGCCATACGCTGAACTGTACAATTGCCCCGCGCGAAGGAGGATGCTCGTCATGCCATGCCCCGAGGTCGTCACGGGTCACGTCGCGATTCCAGGCGAGGACTTCCGTCGCATTCAGGAGGCCGCCCTTCGCGGCCAAAACCTATGGCGCTTAAGCCCCGTCCGAACCGCGCAGGAGGTGGGGACGCGCCATCTGGGTTTTCGAATGAACGATATTTACACATTGGTCGAACAGTACCGCGACGCAGACAGCGGGCTTATGTACGCGGTGGTGCGCGTCAAGCACCGCGATTGCGTCTACCTGGTTCGCCTGTATCAGCCCGTCAAACAGGGCCCCGGCGGCATCTGGGTGGTCGAATCGGTCGTCGAGATCACCTGATGCCCTTCCGTTACAAAGTCACCGCATCCTGTCCCACATCGACGGAGGCAGCTTGCCGACCGTCGCCATGAGCAGATCGTAAAGATCTGCGTCCAGCGCCTCCTCGGGCGACAGGTTCTCCATCTCCGCGAGCTGGCGAAGGCTGAGGCGCTCCTTGCGAAGCGTGCGCATCGCCTTCTGCCACTGCTGGATGTGCGGGCCGTGATACTCGATGAGAAAGGTCCACTTCTCCTCGTCGATGGCGAGGCACGCCTTCAGCATGTCGGACACCACTTCGACGGTGGCGCCCTGCGCGCCGCGCTCGAACAGCCGCTGGCGAAACACGTGCTTGATGAGGGCCTCCTCGGAGAACTCGAGCAAAAAGGGCGGCATGACGTAGCCCACGGGCAGCTTGGCCCGCGCCGCCTGCATCTGCTCAGTGCGCTCCTGTTTCGCCAGGCGAATGACCTCGCGGATGCGCTCCAGCTCCTCCTCGTACTCCTCCGGATGGCGAGCCTCTACCGGAAGTTCAAAGCCCCACGGGACGTTGGCCCGCTGCCCTCCGGCGATCCTCGTGGGCCGCCCCACGGTGTAGGTGATGAGGTGGTCGTACACAGGCTTGGCCACGCCGATGTAGAGAAACAACACGGTTTCGCCGCGGATGGGCTCGTACGAGTGGCCCGCGGCCACCATGCTGCGCAGAAACCTGTCGCGGTTCGCCATGTCGTTGTACTTGCCGAGGTACAGGCTCGCCTTGAAGGCGCTCGACAGCCTGTCCTGGTCCGTCGCGCGCAGCGCCACCACGCGCCCTGCCTGCGCCACGCGCCATCCTTGCTCTTCAAAACAGATGCGAATAAACTTTTCAATGTTGTCCAGATGCTCGTGGACGGGAACGAGATCGGTGAGAAACCGAAGCCGTGGATGTTCCAGGATGGCGGATCGATCGAGTTCGAACACCGCGCATCACCCGCCTTTCCCTGTGAGGGTGAAACGAATGCCGGTGATCATTGTATCAAAGATCGCCCGAAAGCGCGGAGAAGGGAGGGAACGAAGATGGCGACGCGTGTGGTGGTGGGCATGTCCGGCGGCGTGGATTCGTCCGTGACGGCGCTTCTCCTCAAGCAAGCGGGCTACGACGTGATCGGCGTGTTCATGAAGAACTGGGACGAGACGGACGAGAACGGCGCCTGCACCGCGGAACAGGATTTCGAGGACGTGCGCCGGGTGTGCGAGCAGATTGGGATCCCGTATTACGGCGTCAACTTCGAGCGCGAGTACGAGGAGCGCGTATTCCAGCACTTCCTGGAGGAGTTCAAGCGCGGGCGCACGCCGAACCCGGACGTGCTCTGCAACCGAGAGATCAAGTTCAAGGAACTGCTCGCCTGCGCCCTCGACCTCGGCGCCGACTACCTCGCCACGGGGCACTACGCCCAGGTGCGCAAGGACGAGGATGGCACGGTGGCACTTTTGCGGGGGCGAGATAAGAACAAGGATCAGACCTACTTTCTGCACATGCTCACGCAGGCCCCGCTCCGGCGGGCCATGTTTCCCATCGGCCATCTGACCAAGCCGGAGGTGCGCCAGATTGCGCGCGATCACGGCCTGCACGTGGCGCAGAAGAAGGACTCGACGGGCATCTGTTTCATCGGAGAGCGCAACTTTCGCGCCTTCCTGCAGCAGTACCTGCCCGCGCAGCCGGGCCTCATCGAGGACGTGGACGGGCGCGTGCTCGGCGAGCACGACGGGCTCATGTACTACACCATCGGCCAGCGGAAGGGCCTGCGCCTGGGCGGCCTCCCTGGTCGCGATCCGGCCCCGTGGTTCGTGGTGGACAAGGACCTCGCGCGAAACGTCCTCGTGGTGGCGCAGGGTCACGATCACCCGCGCCTGTACAGCCGGGCACTCACAGCGGACACGGTGAGCTTCGTCGCGGAACGGCCACCCGCAAAGCGATTCCGCTGCACGGCGAAGTTCCGCTACCGCCAGGACGAACAGCCGGTCGAGGTCGAGATGACGGGCGAAGACACGTGCCGCGTCATCTTCGATGAGCCCCAGCGGGCCATCACGCCGGGCCAGTCGGTGGTGTTCTACGACGGCGAGGTGTGCCTCGGTGGGGGCATCATCGCGTCGCGCGAGCCGGTGGACGAGTGAGGAGTGGAGCGCTTGGAGACCAAAGATCTGGAACTGTTTCTCGCCGTGGCGCGCAACCGGTCCATCTCGCGCACGGCGGATCAACTGTACATGTCCCAATCCACCGTGACGAACCGCCTGCAGCGTCTCGAGCGCGATCTCGGCTGCCAACTGTTCACCCGCACGCCGGGCGGCGTCCAGCTGACGGAGGAGGGCAAGCGCATTTATCCGCTCGCGGAGCGCATGGTGGACCTCGAGCGCCGCATGCTCGAGCCTTCCAAGCGCGCGGTGCGGACGCTGCGCGTCATGAGTGGACGCGCCTTCGTCTCCACCGACGTGCCGAAGTGCCTCCACCAGATTCTGCAGGTGGCCGAAGTGCGCCTGCAGGTCCGAATGGGCATGTACGAGGATATGGTCGAGGCGCTCATCGGCAATCAGGTGGACTTCTGCTTTCTGGGCGAGCCCATCCACCACCCGCGCGTGCGGCTCATCGAATATCCGCCGGACGCCATCGATCTCGTCGTTCCGCGCGGTCATCGGTTTGTGCACGACCTTCCGTCCATCGGCGCGCTCGCGGAGGAGCCCTTCATTGCGTTCGCGGACACCACGGCGCCGTTTCGGCGGCGCATCGCGATGCTCCTCGCGAAGTACAACGTGTATCCAGACGTGCGCATGGAACTCGATTCCATCGATGGGATCAAAGCGATGGTGGCGCAGGGGCTTGGCATCTCGCTCCTGCCCCGGCGCACACTGCATGACGCCGAAGCCAAGGGCGTGGTGGCAATTCCCCTATCGGATCCGCAATTTTGCCGGCCCACCTTCTTGGCCTATCCGGACGCCATTGAGCACGAGGAGCTCACGAAGGCGTTCATCGCGATTGTGACGCAGCACTATGGGGGGACCCGCTGACGGGGCTCACGCGACAGAGGCCGCCCGGCCGGCGCGACAAGCGCCCCAGCCGCGCGGCCTTCTTCGACTCTGACAGACCCGACGGAGGGATGCCGGGCACTCGAGGGCGGAGATCACCGCCCAATGAGCTCTTTGGCCAACTCGTAGACGTGATCGACGGTGAAGCCGTACTCGCGCACGACGACATCGCCAGGCGCCGAGGCGCCGAAGCGGTCGATGCCGAGCACCTTGCCGTCCAGGCCGACGAACTGGTACCAGCTCATCGGATGCGCCATCTCCACCGCAAGGCGCTTGCGCAGCGCGCTCGGCAGGACGGACTCGCGATAGGATGCGTCCTGCTCCAAGAACACGTCGATGGACGGGAACGAGAGGACACGGACCTTCACGCCCACATGCGCGAGCCGCTTGCCCGCCTCGAGCACGAGCTGAACCTCGGAGCCGGAGGCCAAAAGTGCCAGGTCCGAGCCGTCCTCGTGCTGGAAGACGATGTAGCCCCCGCGATCGAAGTCACCCTTGTGCGCCTTCACTTCCGCGAGCGTCGGCACCTTCTGGCGGGTGAGCGCGAGGGCCACCGGCTTGTCGCGGTGCGTCAGCGCGTATTTCACCGCGAGCGCCGTCTCGGTGCCGTCCGCGGGGCGGAACACGCGCAGCCCGGGGATGGCGCGAAGCGACGGCAGCTGTTCGATGGGCTCGTGCGTCGGTCCGTCCTCGCCCACGGCGATGGAGTCGTGCGTGAGGACGAAGAGCGACGGCTGCTGCATGAGGGCCGCGAGGCGAACCGCCGGGCGCAGATAGTCGACGAACACGAGGAACGTGCCCGCGTAGGGGAACACGCCGCCGTGCAGACAGATGCCGTTCATCATTGCGCCCATCGCGTGCTCGCGCACGCCGTAAAACACGTTCTTGCCCGCGTAATCCGGCGCCTTGAAGTGATCCTCGTCCTTGATCATCGTGTTGTTCGACTTGGACAAGTCGGCCGATCCGCCGAGCAACGTCGGAATGTGCGGCGCAATGGCGTTGACGACCTTGCCGAACGCCTCGCGCGTGGCGATGGCCTCGTTGAACTCCGGCAGCACCTTGTCGAAGTCCACGTCGACCTTGCCCGCGAACGCCTGCTCGAAGGTTCGGGCGAGATCGGCATGCGCCTTGGCGTACGCCTGGAAGGCGTCGTTCCACGCCGCCTCCGCCTTCGCGCCCTTTTCCTTCACCTCGGCGAACAGCTTGCGCACCTCGTCCGGCACGTAGAACTCCTCTTCGTAATGCCAGCCGTACGCGGCCTTGGCGGCCTGCGCTTCTTCCTTGCCGAGCGGGCTGCCGTGCGCGCTGGCCGTCCCCTGCTTCTTCGGTGCGCCGTACCCGATGATGGTCCGCACCTCAATGAGCGTCGGCGCATTCGTGAACGATCTCGCCTTGGCGATGGCGGCCTCAATCTCCTCGAGGTTGTTGCCGTCCTCGACGCGCAGCACGTTCCACCCGTACGCCTCGTACCGCTTCTTCACGTCCTCGGTGAACGCCCAATCGGTGGGGCCGTCGAGGGAGATGCTGTTAGAGTCGTAGAGCACGATGAGGCGGTTCAGCTTCAGGTGCCCCGCGAGCGAGCTCGCCTCCGCGCTGATCCCCTCCATCAGATCCCCGTCGCCGCACAGGACGTATGTATAGTGATCGATCACGTTGTGCCCGTCGCGGTTGAACTTCGCCGCCAGGAACCGCTCCGCCATCGCCATGCCGACCGCCATCGCGATGCCCTGCCCCAACGGCCCTGTGGTCGCCTCGACGCCCGGCGTGTGCCCGTACTCCGGATGACCCGGCGTCTTGGAGCCCCACTGGCGGAACTGTTTGAGATCATCCAGCGTGACGTCGTAGCCGGACAGGTGAAGCAGCGAGTAGAGCAACATCGACCCGTGACCCGCGGACAGCACGAACCGATCGCGGTCCACCCACTTCGGATTCGCGGGATTGTGCTTCAAGAACCTCGTCCACAGCACATAAGCCATCGGCGCGGCGCCCATCGGCAGGCCCGGATGGCCGGAATTCGCCCGCTCGACGGCGTCAATCGACAGCGTGCGAATCGTGTTGACTGCCAGTTGATCGACCTCTGTGAAGGGCATCATGTCCCACTCCCACTCCATGTTTTCAGCCGACGTTCCTATGATACCACAAATTCCGCCCTTGCCCGTGGGAAATGTGGCCTCGCGGCCACCGCCTTCACCAAGTCATCCGGACAAGTTCCTCATCGCCGAGGCCCGGCGGTTTCCGGGCCTCAAGGCGCCCACAGGCACGCGACCGCGGCGGCGACAAGAACCCCTGCCGCGATGACGTCCGCCGCCCGAAGCCGGATCCGGCGCCAGTACGTCCTCGCGTCCCATCGCTCCGCCGGCGGTCCGAAGAATCCCCGCGCCTCCATGGCGATGGCGAGCCGCTCGCTCACCCGAATGGATTGCGCGAGAAGTGGAAGAGCGTATCGGACCGGGCGCAGAAGCCACCAGCCTTCCCGCCCGCGCACGCGGCGCGCCATGCGGAAGACGTCGAGATCGTGCTTGAAGCGGCCGAGAAAACCTGTGCCGGCCATGGCGCCGTACGACAGCTTGGGCGGCAGGTGAAACGACTGCGACAGGCCGACCATGAAGTCGGTGCCGTCCGTCGTGGCGACGAGCACGTACGCGAGCACCACCGTCGCGAAGGTCCGCAGCACGACGAGCAGCCCCTGCCTGAACCCGTACCCACTCAGGTCAAACCAAAGCCAGTGCACCACACGCGTACCCGGAGGCGCCGCTGCATTGGCCGCAAACGCCCACAGGTACACCGCGTAAATGAGCAAAAGGGGCGACAAGCGCTTGACGAGCTTCCACGGCGACAGCCAGCCCAACCCGAAGGCCAGCGCGCCGACGAGCGTCCAGATCCACCCCTCCTCGGCAAACGTGCGCGCGCAAAGCGCGACCGCTGCGACGCACAAAAGCGCGACGGCTTTGACGTCGGGGTGCCAGCGCCGCAGGGGAGATCTCGCCCGGCGCCCGGACGATGGCGCCTCCACAGGCGGGGCGGCCGCCTCGCGCTCGGGCGCACCCCAGACGTCTTGCACGAGACTTCCCTCCACGGGCGCCGTCTCATCCAGGCGCGCGCGCCGCAACAGCTCTCGATTTCGCAACAACGCCTCCGGAGGTCCGTCGTACAACACGCCCCCGTCCGCCAGCACCATCACCCGGTCCGCGTGAGCCGCGACGAGATCCAGGTCGTGCGTCACGGCGATCACGGCCTTGCCCGCCTCGCAAAGCGCATCGAGCCTGTCGAGGATCATCCGCTCCGACGCCTCGTCCTGGCCGTAGGTCGGCTCGTCGACGAGCCAGACGTCCGCGCCTTGGCGCATCATGACGGCCATGGCGAGGCGCCGCTTCTGCCCCTGGCTGATGCCAAACGGCGACTGATGGGCGCAGCCCGCAAGCCCAAACGCCTGAAGCTCCCGCTCCACCTCGTCCGGCACCTCATCCCCGAGCACCCGCCCGGCTATCTCGTCCGCCACGCGCTCGTACAGAAACTGATACTCCGGGTTCTGAAACGCGTAGGCGATGCGGCCGTAGCGGGCCTTCGCCGACATCCGGTGAATCAGCTCGCCGCGGTAGCGCACCTCGCCCGCGGTGGGCCGCCTGAGCCCCGCGAGCACCTCAAGCAGCGACGACTTGCCGGCGCCGTTCGGTCCAAGGACCGCGAGCCACTCGCCGGGCCGGACCGCCAGGTGGACGTCCCGCCACACGTCGCGCTCGCCATAGCGGAGGGCGAGGTCGCGCGCTTCGAGCACAGGCGCTTCGTCCGCGCGCACCGTCGCCGCGCGGCGCCTTTGCCTCCGACCCCGCCGCGGCGCCTCCTCCGGTCGATACATGGCCCTCACGCGGCCGCCCGGCGCAAGCTCCACCACCGCGTCCGCCACATCGAGGAGCGGCTCGTACCGATGCTCGATGACCATCACCGTCTTCCCCGCCTCCTTCAAGCGGCGGATGACGTCGTGGACGTGGCGCCGCGAGTCGGGATCCAGATTCGCGGTCGGCTCGTCGAGGATGACGAGATCGGCGTCCATGGCGAGCGCGGATGCGACGGCGAGCTTTTGCTTCATGCCGCCCGAAAAGACGCTGTGGCGCGCGTCGAGCCCCACATCGAGTCCCACGACCGCCAAGGCGCTCCGCATGCGGGGCGGCATCGCGTCGCGCGAAACCCGCAGGTTCTCGAGGCCGAACGCGATCTCGTCGTCCACCCGGTGCATGCAGAACTGGAGTTCCGGATCCTGAAACACGTAGCCGATCTTGCCTGGCGCCTCGAGCTCGGGCGCCAGCCGAATTTCGCCCTCCACCCTCGCATCGATGGAGCGCGGCAGGATGCCCGCGATGGCCATGGCGAGTGTGCTCTTGCCGCAGCCGCTCGGGCCGATGAGAAGCAGGCATTCGCCCTTCGAGAGGGAGAACGACACGCCCGCGAGCGTGGGCTCTGCCGCCTCCTCGTACGTCACGGTCAGGTTGCGCACCTCAAGGGCCACGGCCCGCTCGACCCCTGCAGCCGCGGTGGTCATGCCGACTTCACCGACCGCTTCGCGATCTCGTAATTCCGCAGCGCGCCAGTGCGAGCGAGCGCATCGGCGAGCGCCTTCGGCAACAGGCCGCCGAGCACCGCGCCGCTCACAAGCGAGATGAGGACAAACGCGATCTGGGTGCCGAGGTGCAGCTTGTCGCCACCATATTGGAAGTACCATTGGAACATGAAGGCCGCAGACGCCAGCACGCCGGACAACGTGCAGGTGCCCGTGTTCCACACGCGATAACCGAAGATCAGGAAGGCGATTTCCGAACCGATGCCCTGAATGAGGCCCGAGATCATGTTGGCGAGCCCCCACTGTTCGCCGAGCAAAAGCTCGACGGCGGCCGCCACCAGCTCCGCGATGAGCGCCGCGCCCGGACGCCGCACGATGTACGGAACCATCACGCCGGCGATCATCCAGAGCCCCGTCATTACGCCCTGAAGCGCGTACGCGGTCGCAGGAATGAGCGCGTACAGCACGTCCCAGACGCGGTAAATGCCTCCGCAGACAATGGCCAACACGACCATTAAGATGACTTCGCGCAACTTCCACCTCGACATCGTATTCCGCTCCCCTTTCGTGGAACAGGCCCTGGGAGCGCCGCACGCCACAACGAAAACGCCCTTTTCACCACACAGGGAAAAGGGCGCACATGGACGATGACGGGCACTTCCTCACGCTGGTATTACCCAGATCGAGTCCACAGGGTTGGCGGATGTCCGCCTCTCAGCCTTCCGGCACCCCTAGGCCCTTCTCACGATGAAATTGTTCGACTTCAGTGTATCATCGCGGCGCGGAAGGCACAAGCCACACCCCTCAGAACCGCTCTCGGATGAGCATGGCAGCGTTCAAAATGAGAAGCACGTTGGCCATGATCCAGAAGCCCAAGGCGAAGCCGCCCCAAAACCCGTATCCCAGGTGAAGATATCGGCCGTTCACGAGAAACATCGAATTGATGGACATCGTCAGGGCCAGGATGGCGAGCCGCTGCCGCTTGGACAGGCGCTTGCGACAGGGCGTGCGCAGAAATGCGAACCACGAGCGCATGTGGCTCCCCCCTTACGGCCTCACGGGAATGAAGTTGCGCCGCAGCGTTCAGAATCTTACGATGAATGGTAACATCAGGTTCGTTTCGCGTCAAGCTAGCGGCAGACCGTGCGTTTCAAGTTGTCGGTGCCCAAAACCGTCGGCACGCGCAGCGAGCGAAGGAGAAGAGCGAAAGCTAAGGGGATGCACACATATCAAGGGCCCAGCATGGTAACAAACTCAGCCGGGCTCCGCACAGGGTATCGGTCACGGACGACCAATACGCTTCGTCGCCCGAAACGAGCCAATTCGCTTTGCCGGCGATGCACGTGGCAAGAACATGCACGTCCATGCCGTCACGCAGGCTGTCTCTGAGCTCTACGCATGAGCCTTCGTCCACAGCGATGACATCCGCATAGTATCGAAACAGCGACACGAAGCGGCGTATTTCGTCCGGGCACCATTGCAGACGTCGTTGGATCTTTGGGTAACTGAGTACTCGTTCAAGTTCGTCCAGCATGGACTCAGATACCACGAGCGTATATTGGGCAGACCGCCACGCTTGCACGATACGCCCTGATACACGGTTAGGGAGCAGGAGTCCCGAGATCAAGACGTTCGTGTCCAGAACCACCCTCATGATTGCTTCGACGCCTTGA
The DNA here is from genome assembly GCF_000024285.1 of Alicyclobacillus acidocaldarius subsp. acidocaldarius DSM 446. Classification (GTDB taxonomy): domain Bacteria; phylum Bacillota; class Bacilli; order Alicyclobacillales; family Alicyclobacillaceae; genus Alicyclobacillus; species Alicyclobacillus acidocaldarius. The sequence continues at coordinate 1,017,704 of NC_013205.1, read as the reverse complement.
TAGCTTCTTGAATCTCATCTTCTGCAACGGCTGTGTCAACATCCGCGTAGACGTGGGCGAGCTCGTCGGTCATTCGGCGAAATTCGTCCTCCATCATGCGAATTTTTTCAAATCGTTCGATGTCTACCAAAGCTCCAACTGGCTTGCCCGCTTTTGTAATGACAATGGCGTTATGCCGATCGTGCACCTCGTTCAGCAGGTCACCGAACCGCTTACGCATCTCCATAGCGGACACTTCGCGAACCATCGATGTCACCTCAATTCATAGAAGTGACCTCATTCTATTATACGCTGCATTCGGCACGGTGTATTGGTGTACGACGCACAACGCTCCGAAAGATGGGCAAGGACATAAGTGCAGGCGCGTTTCGGGGTCAAACGTGTGTATAGACAGGTTTCTCATCGTGGACAGTCACCACCTGTTCTGCAGCCCACTGATACGTTCCCGCTCATTTCGGTCATGTTCCTCCGCCAGCCTCTCGTCCCAAGCTTCGAGTACCAGTGTGATCCCCTCGCCCCAAAACCGGTCGGGGCCCTCGAAATCTGTTCCTCGAGCGCCGCAGCGTTCAGAATCTTATGATGAATGGTAACATCAGGTTCGTTTAGCCTCAAGTTAGCGGCGCATGGGAAACGTTGGAGGGGAGCGATGAGCGATGGTGGAAGGCATCGTGAAAGAATGGCGGGACGAGGAAGGCTTCGGCTGGATTCGCGCGGAGGACGGTGAAGACGTCTGGGTGCACTTCAGCGCCATTCTCCCCCATCCCGACCGATTTCCCCGCGGATACCGGTTTTTGCGCAAGGGCCAACTCGTCGAATTCGATCTCGTCACAAACCCTCATTCCGCGGAGCAGCGGCGAAGCGCGAGGAACGTCGTGGTGAAGGATGCTCTGTGCCCAGCACCACCTCCATCGCGACGTGCTCAGGATGGCATAAGCCCGCCGCCTCGCCCCTATCCCCAGCGATTCGCTGCTCGCGCACGGGGGTTGGACGGCCGCGGGCCGGGCACGCCGACGTGATCGCGCCTCCATGGCGCAGCCTCCAGACGCGCCAGCGGGGGCTTCCCCAAACCCTCGAGTGAACCTGCTTAACGCTTTGCGAAGAGGGCGCTCGCGAAGCCGCCGAGCGCCCTCGCGGAAGCGCGGCTCGCATCGCACCCGGATGGCCGACACCCTCGCCCTAGGCGCGCAACGCCCGCCGCAAATTCGCCATCTCGATGGCCCCGAGCGCGGCCTCCGCGCCTTTGTTGCCGGCCTTGGTGCCGGCGCGCTCAATGGCCTGCTCGAGGGTATCCGTGGTCAACACGCCAAACATCACAGGAACGCCCGTGTCGCGGCTGACCTGCGCAATCCCCCTCGCCGCCTCGCCCGCGACGTAGTCGAAGTGCGCGGTGGCGCCGCGGATCACGCAGCCCAGCGCCACCACCGCGTCGTAGCGACCGGACTCGGCCATCCACCGGGCCACCACCGGAATCTCGTACGCGCCGGGCGCCCAGGCGAGCTCCACGTGTTCCTCGGGCACGCCGTGGCGCCTGAGCGCGTCCAAGGCGCCCTCCACCAGTTTGCTCGTGATAAACTCGTTGAACCGAGACGCCACAATGCCAATGCGCAAATCCTGTCCGATGAAGTTCCCCTCATACACGCGCACGTGTCATGCTCCTCTCTCAAACGGGCATCCCGCTCTTCTCACAGGTTCAGCAGATGCCCCAGCTTGTCCCGCTTCGTGCGCAGATACGCCTCGTTGTACGGATTCCGATCCACCTCGAGCGGCACGCGCTCCACGACTTCGAGACCGTGCCCCGCGATGCCCTTGATCTTGCGCACGTTGTTCGTCAAAAGGCGCATCTTGCGGATGCCGAGATCGCGCAAAATCTGCGCCCCGATGCCGTAGTCGCGCAGATCGTCGGCGAAGCCGAGCCGGTGGTTGGCCTCCACCGTGTCCAGGCCCTGATCCTGCAGCGCATACGCCCGAATCTTGTTCAAGAGGCCAATGCCGCGCCCTTCCTGGCGCAGATACAACAAGACGCCCTTTCCTTCGCGCGCAATCTGGCGCAGCGCGGCGTGAAGCTGAGGCCCGCAGTCGCAGCGCAACGATCCGAACGCGTCGCCCGTGAGGCACTCGGAGTGCACGCGCACGAGCGTCGGCTCGCCGTCGGAGACATCGCCCATGACGAGCGCGATGTGCTCCTTGTCGTCAATCTCGCTCTCATAGACCACGGCCCGAAAGTGTCCATACGCCGTGGGCAGCTCGGCCTCGGCCGCCCGGCGCACGAGCTTTTCGGTTCGCTTGCGGTACGCAATGAGATCCGCGATGGTGATGAGCTTCAGGCCGAATCGATCCGCCACCTGCTCGAGCTGCGGCAGGCGCGCCATGGTGCCGTCCTCGTTCAGAATCTCGCAGATGACGCCGACCTCAGGCTCCCCGCAGAGGCGGGCGAGATCGACCGCCGCCTCGGTGTGGCCCGCACGGCGGAGCACGCCGCCGGGCTTAGCCACGAGCGGAAACACGTGGCCCGGCTTGCGGAAATCGTCCGGGCCCGTCTCCTCCGACACGATGGCCGCGATGGTCTCGGCCCGCTCGAACGCCGAGATGCCGGTGTGCGTGGTGGCGAGATCGACCGACACCGTGAAGGCGGTGCCGTAGTTGTCCGTGTTGCGCTCGTACATCGCCTCGAGGCCGAGCCGCTTGGCGCGCGCTTCGGTGATGGGTACGCACAAAAGCCCCCGGCCGTGCGTGATCATGAAATTCACCACGTCCGGCGTGGCGCGGCTGCCGAGCGCGACGAAATCCCCCTCGTTCTCGCGGTCCTCATCGTCCACGACGATCACGACGCGGCCCTGGCGCAAATCTTCAAGCGCCTCTTCGATGGTGTTCATGCTCCATGCCCCCTCTTATCGCAAAAACCCGTGCCGCGCCAAAAACGCCGCGTCGATGCCGCCCGACGCGCCCGCGTCGCCGCGGTACGTCAAGAGCCGCTCGACGTACTTGGCGATCACGTCGCACTCGATGTTGACGGTCTCACCCGCGCGGATCTCGCCAAACCGCGTGACCGCCTGGGTGTGCGGAATGATGGACACGGAGAACCTGTCTTTCTCCGCGCGCATGATGGTGAGGCTGACGCCGTCGACGGCCACGGATCCCTTGTCCACCATGTAGCGCGCGAGGGCTGGATCGACGCGGATGACGAGGACGCGCGCCTCCCCGTCCGGATACACGTCCGCCACGTGGCCAATGCCGTCGATGTGCCCCGTCACGATATGGCCCCCAAACCGCCCATCGGCGCGCATGGCGCGCTCGACGTGCGCGCGGCCGCCCGGCTGAAGTCCCCCGAGGTTGGTGCGTCGCAGCGTCTCGGGGACCGCCGTGGCTGTGAACAAGCCGCCGCCCACCGTCTCCACCGTGAGGCAGACTCCGTTCACAGCGACGCTGTCCCCGACGCGCAGGTCGTCCATGAGAAATGGCGCCTCCAACGTAAAGGTGGCCCCGCCGGTGTGGCGAGATACCGCCGCGAGGCGCGCGGTTCCTTCCACAAGTCCGGTGAACATGCTCACACCTCCTCACGATAGTGAACTCGCCCGGTGACGACGAGATCGTCACCCACCCAGTCGCTCCTCACGCCGTGAAGTTCAACGGCCTCCGCCATCCCCTGCGTGAACGCGCCCGCGAATGCGGGCAGCCCGCCCGCGAGGAGCTTGGGCGCCAGATACACGCGTATCTCGTCGATGAGTCGGCTCTTTAGGAGCGCCGACGCGAGCGTGGGCCCCCCCTCCACGAGAAGGGCGTTGGCCCCCTCCGCCGCGATGGCCGAAAGCGCCGCGTGCAGATCCAGGTGGCCGTCCCGCTCGGCCACAGGCGCGATGCGCACGTCGCCCTGCTCAGCGAGGCGCCTCGCGGCCGGAGCGGAGGCCATGCGCTCCGACGTGAGAAGAAGCGTGCGCCCGGGCGCCGCCAACAGGCGCGCGGTCGGCGGCGTGCGAAGCCGCGTGTCGAACACGACGCGAAGCGGCTGGCGATCTCGCCTTGTTCCCGCGGCGAGATCGCGGGCGGTCAACTCGGGATCGTCCGTAAGGACTGTGCCGACGCCGACGCCGATGGCCGGGATGATCTGCCGCAGCCAATGCACGTCCTCGCGCGCCGCGAGGCCGGTCACGTACTGGCTGTGCCCGCTCGATGCGGCCACATGGCCGCTCAGGGTCATGGCCACCTTGTACACCACGTACGGGCGTCCGGTCGTGACGCGGTGGAAGAAGTGGCGGTTCAGTTCGCGCGCCTCCGCTTCGAGGACGCCCACCGTCACCTCGATCCCGGCCTCCTGCAGCCGCTTCACGCCGAGCCCGGCCGTGCGCGGATCCACGTCCAACGCGGCCACCACCACGCGCCGAACGCCTGTGGCGAGGATGGCGTCCGTGCAGGGCGGCGTTCTGCCGTGGTGATTGCACGGCTCGAGCGTGACGTAGAGCGTCGCGCCTTGCGCGGCATCCCCCGCCATGCGCAGCGCATGCACCTCGGCGTGCGGCGTGCCCGCCATCAGGTGCGCGCCTTGGCCCACCACCCGTCCGCCGTTCACGACGATGGCGCCGACCATCGGGTTTGGGGAGGTCTGGCCTTCGCCCAGGCGCGCCACCTCGAGCGCCATGCGCATGTACCGCTCGTCTTCGGTCATCGGCCATCCCCCATTTCCGCCCATGAAAAAAGCCCCTGGCAATCAGGGGCGAATGGGCAAAAGAGTCTCGGCAAGCTGCGAAAGCGCACGACGTGCGCCAACGCGCCGCCATCCTTCTTTCATCCGGACTATACCGTCGGTACTGGAATCTCACCAGTTCGTGCCTTGCGGCTCGTGGACTGACCGAGTCGTGCGCTCGGATCACCACCGATCGGGAATTGGCCGTTTGGCCTCACCCTGCCCCGAAGGATTGCGCGTTGTGTTCCGGATTCAGTTGTTGTCTTCCATCATGGACGATTCGCGGCCGGATCGCAAGTCCCGGCGCCGCTGCAGATAGGCGAGCGCGTACACGAGCGCGATGGCGACGAGGACCGCCGTCCGGATGAGATCGCCAGGCGCCTGTTCGACGAGCGACAGCCCCACGCCGCAGAGCGCGATGAGAGGCGGAAGCGGCCAGAGCGGCATGCGAAACGGCGCTTCGGCCCATCAGCGGCGCAGGCGGTGCACGATGGCCGACACCGCCACGAGCAGGTAGATGGTCACGATGATCACGCCGGTGAAGGTGATCAGGTTGTTCAGCGACGTGAAGTAACACAAAATCGCGTTGCCCGCGCCGAGCAGCACAAATCCCCATTTCGGCACGCCGCGCCGATTCATGCTCGCGAAGAATCGGTTAACCGGCCCCGGCCAACTCCCGTCACGCGCGGCATCCAGATAGATGCGCGCGTAGGCCAAATTGCCCGTGAGCCCGGTGTCAAACATGGCGATCACGACGCCGACAAGCAATACGGTCGCTCCGGCCTGGCCCGCGGCCGACTGCGCGATGGACACAAGCGGCAGGTAGGACGACGGGATGGCGGTGAACGACGCGTGCGGCACGGCGAGCGTGGCTGCCCTTACGGCGAGAACCTCCACCACCACGCTGATGATGGCAGCCAAGAGGACGGCGCGGGGCAGGACGCGCCGAGTCTCGACGGTCTCTTCGGCGAAATAGAGGGGCCAGTCGTAGCCGTTGAACGCAAACAGCGCCGGCACCACCGCGGCCAGGAGGTCCTGCCAGCCGACGGTCTGCGGGGCGTGATCGACCCGGATGGGATACGTGAGGTGCCCGAGGTACGCGAGCGGATGCTGCGCGTGCGCAAACGCCAGCGCCGTGAACGCGAGGATGACCACGAGCTCCAGCACGAGCATCGCCGTCGCCACGGCGCTCGTCGCGCCGATCTGCTCCAGCGAAAGCCAGGTGACGATGGCCATCATGGCGACCGCCGTCCAGTTGACAGGGAGCGCCGGGATGAGCGACTGCAGGTACGAGGCGGCGGACACGAGGATGCTGGCGGTGATCACGACGCCGAGCACGAGAAAGAGAAAGACGGCGATGAAGCCAAACGGCTCGCCCAGCACGCGCTGCACGATGCGGTACGCGCCGCCCGCATCGGGATACGCGGACCCGAGTTCCGCGTAGCAAAACGCCATGGACAGCGCGATGCAGGCGCCGATGAGAAAGGCCCAGAACACGCCCGTGCCCGCCTGAAACAAGGCTGTGTTGTACACGAGAAACACGGACGTGGTGGGCGAAATGGCGGCCACGGCGATGGCGAGCACCTGGTGCAGCCCGAGCGAACGGCGAAATCCTTGACCTTCCGAACGCTGCACGACATCTCCTCCCCAGAAGCGGCGGTCAAACACACGACGCTCTTCACCGGATTCGTAGTTCGAGTATACCGAATCCCCGGACGATCTTGCGGGATTTTGCGTTGAACGAAAGGGAAGTGTATAACTCTTTGTGAGTGGCATGCGTTTGATCCTGGGCACACGAGGAGGCGATGCCTGTGGCAATGATGAAAGCGGTGGGCCTGTATCGATACCTGCCCATCTCGGATCCGGAGAGCCTGCTGGACCTGGAGGTGGAGCGCCCCCGTCCGCAAGGCCGAGATCTGTTGGTGCAGATCCAGGCCGTGTCCGTCAATCCCGTCGATACGAAGATCCGCGCGCCGAAAGACAGGGTGGAGTCCACGCCGAAAATCCTCGGCTTTGATGCCGCCGGGATTGTCGTCGAAACGGGGCCGGACTGCCAGTGGTACAAGCCGGGCGACGAAGTGTTTTACGCCGGCAGCAACGTGCGGCAAGGCACGAACGCGGAATACCATCTGGTGGACGAACGCATCGTGGGCCGCAAGCCGAAGGCGCTCAGCTTTGCCGAAGCCGCCGCACTGCCGCTCACGAGCCTGACGGCGTGGGAAGCGCTGGAGGATCGGCTCGGTTTCTCGCTCGAGCCGGGTGCGAATCGCGGCACGCCGCTGCTCATCATCGGCGCGGCTGGCGGCGTGGGCTCCGTCGCGACCCAGTTGGCCAAGCGCGCCGGGTTCACGGTCATCGGCACGGCGTCCAGGCCGGAGACCAAGGCATGGGCCTTGCAGCACGGCGCGGACCACATCATCGATCACACGCGCCCCTTCCGGCCGCAGCTCGAAGCGCTCGGCTTCCACGACGTTGACGCCATCCTGTGCCTCAACGCCACCGACAAGCACTGGGAGCAGATGGCGGACGTCATTGCGCCGCAGGGCAAAATCTGCTCCATCGTGGAGACGAGCACCCTGCTCAATCTGGAACTGCTGTTTGGCAAGAGCGTGACGTTCGCGTGGGAACTGATGTTTACGCGGCCGCGGTACCAGACGGCGGACATGGCCAGGCAGCGCGACATCCTGAATCGAGTGGCCGATCTCGTCGACGCAGGCGAGATTCAAAGCACCATGACGGAACACCTGTCGCCCATCAACGCCGAGAATCTGCGGAAGGCGCATGCGAAGCTCGAGTCCGGCAGGACCATCGGCAAAATTGTGCTCTCGGGATTCTGAAGGAGGCACAGGGAGCGAGCGGCTTTGCGCTCGCTCCCTTTCACGGCGCGGAAGGCGGGTCTGCTGCGGCGGATGAGATGGATGGTTGCCCCCGGTGCTGTCCGAGGAAGAGCGCCAGGAGGATCATCGCGCCGCCGGCATAAAACAGTACGGACGGCCGTTCCCCGGTGACGACAATCGAAATCAGGACGCCAAACACGGGCTGCAGATACAGCGTGATGGCCGCGCTCGCCACGTCGTGATCCTGCAAGACGAAAATCCATATCAAATAGGCCGCGGCCGTCGCGAAAAACGCGAGAAATACGAGACTCCAGAGGCTCGCCGGCGTGACGTGACGCGGCCAGGCGTGCCCCGTCCACGCGTACACCGGTAGGCAGCCGATGCCTGCAGCCAAGAGCATGATGGACGTCGCGCTCGCCGCGGAGACGTCGGCCGTCAGCCTCCCCGAAATGGCGTTGTAGATGGCGTAACAGGCGACGGCGCCGAGCATGAGGAGATCGCCCAGAAGGTAGCCCGCAAACCCGGGCCTTGGGCAACCCGCGACCACCCACGCCCCTGTCGCCGCCAAAATCATGGCGAACCATCTGCGCGGTCCAAGCGGCGTCCGAAACGCGACGGCCGAGACCACGAGCGTCAGAAGTGGCTCGAGCGCAATCGACACCGCGCCGAGCGCCGGCGACGACGCGCGAATGCCCTCCGTCTCCATGGTCACCGGGAGCGTGAAGCCGAGAAGGCCGAGCAGGGAGATGCGAAGCACCTTCTTCCACGTCCAGACCCCGAGGCGCACGTCGCGCATTACAAAGGGCACGAGGACCAGTCCGCCAATGATCATGCGCGCCATCACGATGAGCGGCGGCGAGAAACTCTCGGCGGCAAGCCCCGTCGCCGTGAAGCTCGCGGACCAAATCAGATTGGCGAAGATGAGCAGTGAGAACAATCCCCATTTCGGAATACGCAACGAGCCGGCCCCCTCCGTAGCTAATCTACGCCGAGCGACCGGCTCAACTCAAGCCCCCAAGTCTTCCGAATCTCACACCTACCGGAACATCGTGGGCCCCTTGCGCGCGCGTGGCAGGGATGGCCCCCGCCGCTCGAGCACGAGGTAGTGATCCGTGACAAACGTCAGTCGATAGCCGTGCCGCTCCAGCTTGCGAATCACATCCCCGACCGTCATCCCGAGGTAATCGGCAATGACGACGTTTTCGTCCGAGCTGCTCCCCGCGTTCACGACGATCTCGGCGCTGCCCGTGACCAGCGGATGTAGGATGACCACCATCTTTTCCACCTCCATGCTGTATCGAATGCATGAAGGCGAGATGGTGCGCCCGCCAATTTGCGGACTCCGGGCAGCGCGCCGAGCCATGGAGGCTTACGCCCGCTTCTCGAGAACCTGCCACACGTCGGCCGGCTGGACGCCCACGTGGCGCCACAGGACGAGCAGGTGATACAGCAGATCCGCGGATTCGGACGCCACCTCGGCCTTCGCCGCCGCGTCCCGCTCGGCCTTCACGCCCGCGAGCGCCACCTCCACCGCCTCTTCTCCAATCTTCTTGCCCATCCGCTCCGCGCCATGCGTGAAAAGGTACGTGGTGTAGCTCCCGTCCGGCCGCTCGCGGTAGCGGCTGTCGATCACGCCCCACAACCTCGCGAGCGCCGATTCATCCCACGCCGCGCCCCCAGACACATCGACCGACACATCGCTTGCCGCATCAGCATCGCTCGCCGCCGGCGCATCGCCTTCTCCCGCGCCGGCCGCGCCGTGGGGATCCGGGCCGCTCTCGTCCGCGGCCTCCGACGAAACCCCGTCCGGCACCAGGCGGCGATAAAAACACACCTGCTCGCCCGTGTGGCACGCCGGGCCCTCGGGCACCACCCTGTACAGCACGGCGTCTCCGTCGCAGTCCAGCCGCACCTCCACCACGCGCTGCACGTTTCCCGATGTCGCGCCCTTGCGCCAGTACGCCCGGCGGGATCGGCTGTAATACCAGGCGTAGCCCGTCGCAAGCGTCCGCTTCAGCGCCTCGCGATCCGCGTAGGCGAGCATCAACACGTCACCCGTCTCGGCGTCTTGGGCCACCACGGGCACGAGGCCCGTGGCCGCGTCATAGCGGACGCGCGCGAGCTCCACGTCTCCCTTCACAGCGGCCACCGCACCGGCACCCCCCTATCGCGGAGATACTGCTTCAACGCCGGAATGGCGATCTCCCCAAAGTGAAACACACTCGCCGCGAGCGCCGCGTCCGCGCCGCCTTCCGTCAAAACCTGAGCGAAATGTTCCATCGATCCGGCCCCACCGCTCGCGATGATCGGCACGCGGACCGCATCCGCCACGCGGCGGGTGAGGTCGAGATCGTAGCCCGACTTCGTGCCATCCTGCCGAAAGCTGGTCAAAAGAATCTCGCCCGCGCCGAGCTGCGCCGCGCGCTTGGCCCACTCCACTGCGTCCGTGCCGGTGCCCACCTTGCCGCCCTGAAGCATCACCTCGTAGCGGCCAAGGGGCTCGCTCCACCGCGCGTCGATGGCCACGACGACGCACTGTTCGCCAAACCGCCACGCGGACTCCTCGATGAGCCGGTGATTCCGATATGCCCCGGTGTTCATCGATACCTTGTCCGCGCCGGAGAGGAGCAGTCGTCGCACGTCCTCGACGGTGGACACGCCGCCGCCCACGGTGAGCGGCACATTGACCCGCGCGGCTACCTGCTCCACCACGCGCAGCATGGCGAGGCGCCCCTCGCTGGACGCGGAGATGTCGAGGAGCACGAGCTCGTCCGCGCCTTCGCGGCAGTACGCCTGCGCCAACTCCACCGGATCGCCCGCGTCCCTTCGGTTCTCCAAGAAGCTCACGTGCTTGACCACGCGGCCGTCGAGCACGTCGAAACACGGAATGATGCGCTTGGTCAGCACGCGCCTCCCTCCTCTTCCTGCGCGAGGCGTTGAAACAGCTCGCCGAGATGGATGCGGCCATCGTGCAGCGCCTTGCCGATCACGGCCCCAGCGAGGCCCGCCCGGCGCACCGCCACGACGTCGTCGATGGAACCGATGCCCCCCGAGGCGATGGCAAAAAGCCCCGTCTCCTGCACGCCGAGCGCCAGATCCAGATTCGGGCCTTCGCCGGTGCCGTCCCGCTCGACGTCGGTCACGAGCGCCTGAACGAGGCCAACTTTGGCGAGCTCGCGGGCGAGATCGAAGATGGACCACTCGGTCTCTTCCAGCCATCCGGACACCGCGAGGCGCCCCTTGCGGCCGTCGAGCCCCGCGACGAGCCGATGGCCGCCAAACTCCTGCGCCCACTCCGCCACAACCTCGACCTGTCGGACTGCGGTGCCGATGACGACGCGCGCCACGCCCGCCTCCAGCCATCTGGCGATGGCGTCTTTGGTGCGAATGCCGCCACCCACCTGCACCGCCGCGCCATACGAGGCGGCCGTCTCGACAATGGCTCGCACCGCCCGCTCGTTGTCGCTTTGGCCGGAGCGGGCGGCGTCGAGATCGACCACATGCAAGAAGCGAGCACCCGCGTCGCACAGGCGTCCGGCGACACCGGCCGGATCGCCGTCGTAGCGCGTGACCTGCTGGTAGTCGCCCTGGCGAAGACGAACCACCTCTCCGCCAAGGATATCGATGGCCGGATAGACCGTGAACCCAGGCCCGCTCATCGGCTCACCCCCTCGAGCAACGCCGGATACGCCGCAATGCGCACAAAATTCGCGAGAATGCGCTCGCCCACCGCACCGCTCTTCTCAGGGTGAAACTGCGTGCCCATCACGCGGCCGCGCGCCACCACGGCGGGCACGTCCACGCCCGCGTACGATGTGCTCGCGATCACGTCCGCACCTCGCTCGGCGACGGCATAGTAGGAGTGAACGAAGTACACGTAATCCCCCTCCCGCACGTCGCGGAGCAGCGGGTGATGGGGCGCGCGCAGCTCGAGGCTGTTCCACCCCATGTGCGGAACCTTCGCCCCTTCTGGAAAGCGGACGACGTGGCCAGGGACGAGATCGAGCCCTCGAAAGACGCCGTGCTCTTCCGAACTGGTGAACAAAAGCTGCATGCCGAGGCAGATCCCGAGGAGCGGGACAGACCGCGCCACGGCGTCTCGCACCACGTCGCACAAGCCGCGGACGCGCATCTGGCTCATGGCGTCGCCGAACGCCCCCACGCCGGGCAGGATGACGCCCTGCACGCGCCCTTCTTCCGCCATCGCGGCCTCCCACTCGTCGCGCGTCGCCACCACGCGGCCCTCTGTGCCCACGCGGTGGAGTCCCCCGAGCACGCTGTGGAGGTTGCCGATGCCGGGATCGAGCACGATGATCATTCCAGCACCCCCTTGCTGCTTCGCACGCCGTCTCCCGTCACCTCGACCGCCTCGCGAAGCGCCTGGCCGAACGCCTTGAACAAGGCTTCCGCCATGTGGTGGTTGTTCTCGCCGTACAGGACCGCGAGGTGCAGCGCCATCCGGGCCTCGTTCGCCACCGACTTGAAGAACTCGTGCACCAGTTCGGTCGGAAACGTGCCGATGCGCGCGTCCGTGAAGCGGGCGTGCAGGACGAACGCCGGCCGGCCGGACAGGTCGATCACGGCCCGGGCGAGCGCCTCGTCCATGGGCACGTGGCGCTCGCCGTAGCGGCGGATGCCGGCCTTGTTGCCGAGCGCCTCGCGGATGGCGCGACCCAAACACAGCCCGATATCCTCCACGAGGTGGTGGTCATCGACGTCCACGTCGCCGGTCGCCGAGACGGTGAGGTCGAAAGACCCGTGCACCGTAAACAGATGCAGCATGTGGCGCAAAAAGGGGACAGGGAAGTCCATCAATGCGTGGCCCTCCCCGCGCAGGTTGAGCGAAAGGCGCACCGAGGTCTCGCCCGTCTCGCGCTCGATGGCCGCGGAAAAGGTGGGGCGTTCCATGTTCGAGCTCATCGCAACTCCTCCCTGCGGATTCGCACCGCTTCCCGGTGCGCCGTGAGCGATTCGGCCTCCGCCAGCGCTTCGATGTACGGCGCGTGGCGGGCGATCGTCTCCGCCGTGTACGTGGCGGCCGTCATGCGCCGCATGAAATCGAGCGTCCCGAGCCCGCTCGAGAACCGCGCGCTGCCGTGCGTCGGCAGCACGTGATTGGTCCCGGCGAAGTAGTCGCCCACGGGTTCCGGCGTGTATGGGCCGAGAAACACCGCTCCTGCGGTGCGAAGGCCGTTTAGCACGCGCCGCGGGTTCTCCGTCACCACCTCCACGTGCTCCGGCGCCATGTCGTTGACGAGAACGACCGCGTCGTCGAGACTTTTCACGTGGACGAGCGCCCCGTGGCGCTCCAGCGCCTCGCGCGCGATGTCCCTCCGCGGCAACGCCGCCAACTGTCGCACGATTTCGGCGTGCACGTTCTCGAGCAACTCGCGAGACGGGCTCAGGCACACGGCCCCCGCCTCCACATCGTGCTCCGCCTGGGCGAGCAGATCGGCCGCCACATACGCCGGATTCGCCGTCTCGTCCGCCACCACCACCACCTCGGTCGGCCCGGCGATGCTGTCGATCCCGACGTCGCCCATCACCATCCGCTTCGCCGTCGCCACGTACACGTTCCCCGGCCCGACGATCTTGTCCACTCTGGCGATGGTCTCGGTGCCATACGCGAGCGCCGCCACCGCCTGGGCTCCGCCGACCGCGTACATCTCCTCGACCCCGACGAGGTGCGCCGCGGCCAGGACCGCCGGGTGAGGCAGGCCGTCCGGCCCCGGCGGCGACACCAGCGCGATGGAGCGGACGCCCGCCACCTGCGCGGGGATGACGTCCATCAGCACGGTCGATGGGTAGGCCGCTCGGCCGCCTGGCGCGTACACGCCGACGCGATGGAGCGGGCGCCACAGCATCTCGAGCGTCTCGCCGTCCTCACCGCGGATGACGATATCGTTCGGCAGCTGCGCCTCGTGAAAGCGGCGAATGCGCTCCGCCGCGCGGGCGAGCGCCTCCCGCACCTCGGCGCGCAGCGCGCGAAACGCGGCCTCCATCGCCTCCGGCGGCACGCGCAGGGGCGCGTCCACGCCGTCCAAGGCCCTCGTCAGCCGCCTCAGCGCGTCGTCGCCTCCCACGCGCACTTCTTCGACGATACGCTCCACTTTCTCCCACACGTCCGCGTCGCGGCCGGTCGTTCGCCGCCAGTTGAACGAAGCTTGTTCGATCACGTCGACCCGATCAAGGCGCATACGCGTTCCTCCTCGCGACGGCCGCCTCCAGGCGCTCCAGGCAGGCCGAGATTTCTCGGTGCTTCATCCGGTAGCTGGATCGGTTGGCCACGAGCCTCGCGGAGATGTCGAGCACCTCGTCGAACACCACGAGCCCGTTGGCCCGGAGCGTCTCGCCGGTCTGGACGAGATCGAAGATGCGATCCGTCAGGCCAATCACGCTGGCGAGCTCGATGGACCCCGCGAGCGGCACAATCTCCACCTGGTGCCCCTGGCTGCGAAAGTACCGGTCGGCGAGCTTCGGGTATTTGGTCGCCACGCGGCGCGGCGCGTGGCGGCGCTCCTCTTCGCGCCCGGCGACGCAGAGCTTGCAGCGCGCGACGCCGAGATCGAGCAGCTCGTACATCTCCCGCTCCTGTTCGAGCAGGATGTCGTTGCCGACAATGCCGAGATCGGCCACACCGTAGGCGACGTACGTGGGCACGTCGGCCGGCTTGGCGAGGAGGTACCGCAGGGTCCAGTCTCGCCAAGGGATCTCGAACACGAGCGCGCGGCTCTCGTCCCAGTCGCGCGGATACGGGATGCCGGCCTCTTCCCAGAGCGGCACCACGTCGTCCAGCGTGCGCCCCTTGGCCATCGCCACGGTCAACATTCGCCTTCCCCCTCCTCCTGCGCCTCGAGCACGGCCATCACGCGTTCGACCTCGAACGCAAATCCGACGGCGGGCGCGCCGGCCCCGAACTGGGCCAGGAGTTCGTCATACCGCCCGCCCTGCGCGATGGGCGCGCCGACGCCCGGCGCAAACATCTCGAACACGAGGCCCGTGTAGTAGTCGAGCTCGCGGTGGAGGGCGAGATCGAACGTGACCACGTCCGAGGCGAGGCCCGAGTCGTGAAGCGCCTCGGCGAGGCGGCAGAGATACCGCCACGCGTCCCTCACGTCCGCGGCCGCGCGCGGATCGACGGCGTCTCGGAGCAGCGCCTCGAGCTCGCGATCCGACGCCTCTCGGCTGCGCTTCGCGGCGTCGCGCTCGGCGGGCGACCATGTGAGCAGATTCGCGAGCAGATCCACGTCCTTCGCGGCGTGCAGCTGCCAAAGCTCGCGAAACTGGACGTAGTTTCCGCTCGTCAGGCACGCGAGGAACGCGCGCGAGAGCGAAGCGGATATGCCCAGCGCGTCCAGGAGGCGCGGCACCAGGCGCGCGTGGCTCACCACGATGCGGTGATGCCTCACGCCCGCCGCCGCGCTCGCCTCGTGCAAGAGCCGCAGCACGTCCATGTCCACGTCGACGCTCGCCTCTTCGCCGATGCGCTCGATCCCGACCTGCGTCGACTCCGCAGCTTTCCCGCTCGCCCAAGAGAGCGAGGCCGGATCGTCCGTGCGTCGATACACCCGCTCGCAGTAACACCAGCGAATCGGCGTCCGCCCCGCAGCCACGCGCGGCGCCGCCATACGGGCGATGGACGGGGTCATCTCCGGGCGAAGCGCCACGGCGTCGCCGCCGCCATCGAAGAGCCGGATCCAGTCGCGGCTCGACTCGGGCGATCTCGCCCGCAGAAGCGTGTCCACGTATTCAAACAGCCCGCTCGTGACAGGCTCGTACCCCGCGTCCTCGACAAACGAGAGCAGGCGGGTCTCGACCGCCCTGCGGCGCTTGGCGAAATCCGGATACCCGTCCTGCATCCCCGGGGGCCGATCCGCGAACCCGCGGACCGCCTCCCAGGCCCGAGCGCCCCACGCGCTTCTCGTGCCATTCATGTGTCTCCAGCCTCCACGCCTTCTCCGCGCCGATTCGGCGCTCTTTACTTCGCTAATATGCTAAAGCAAGCATATCGGACACGAGCCCGCATTGCAACAGGGGAATCTAGGCATGCATCCGCGGCAAGTCCCGGCACATCCGCATACGGTGGAACGAACCACGTACAGAGGAGGGATGACAGTGGTTAAGTACATCGTCCAACCCGGTGACACGCTCGGAAACATCGCCGTCAAGTACGACACCACCGTGTCGGCCATCGTCCGGGCGAACGGCATCAAGAACCCCAACATGATCTATCCCGGCCAGGTGTTGAAGATCCCGAGCAAGCACTACGAGGACGTCAAGTCGAGCGCATATCACCACGGCATGCACCACGACATGCACGCGCATCACAAGAGCTGGTACTGAACGAGCGCCCAGGCGCAAAAAAAGCGCGCCCGCCTGCCGTTCTCGCCGACAGGCGGACGCGCGTCCGCGTTCACCAAATGGAACCCGTCTCCGCGTAACGCTTCGCCATCGTATCGATTTCCTTTTTCAGCTCGGTGAGGAGATCCTGCTCCGGAATTTTCCGCACGACCTGCCCCTTGCGGAACAGCAGCCCTTCGCCGCGCGCGCCCGCGATGCCGATGTCCGCCTCGCGCGCCTCGCCAGGGCCATTCACGGCGCACCCCAGCACCGACACCTTGATGGGCGCGCGGATATTCTGCACGTAATCCTCGAGCTCGTTCACGATGCTGATGAGATCGATGTCGATCCGTCCGCACGTCGGACACGACACGATGGTCACCGCATCTGACACGATGTGGAACACCTTCAACAGCTCACGCGCCACCTTCACTTCCTCGACCGGATCCGCCGAGAGCGATACGCGAATGGTGTTCCCAATGCCCATGTGCAGAAGCGTCCCGAGGCCCGCCGCGCTCTTGATGGTACCGCCAAACAAGGTTCCTGACTCCGTGATCCCGAGGTGGAGCGGATATCGGAACCGCTCCGCGGCCAGGCGATACGCCTCAATCGCGAGCGGCACGTCGGAGGCCTTCATCGAGATGACGATATCATCAAAATCCAGGTCCTCCAGGATTTTCACGTGATGTTCCGCGCTCTCGAGCATGCCCTCCGCCGTCGGGTAGCCGTACTTCTCGAGGATGTGTTTCTCGAGCGATCCCGCGTTCACCCCGATGCGAATGGGAATTCCGCGCTCCTTGCACGCCTTGACGACTTCCTCGACCTTCTCGCGCTTGCCGATGTTGCCCGGGTTGATGCGCACCTTGTCCACGCCGTTCTTGATGGCCTCGAGCGCGAGCCGGTGGTCGAAGTGAATATCTGCGACAAGCGGAATATGGATCTGCCGCTTGATTTCCTTGATAGCCTCAGCAGCTTCGCGGTTGTTGACCGTCACCCGCACGACCTGGCAGCCCGCGTCCTCCAGACGGTGAATCTGCTCCACCGTCGCCTTGACGTCCGCCGTCTTGGTCGTCGTCATGCTCTGCACAATGACCTGATTGCTCCCGCCGATCACGACGTCGCCGACGCGAACCGGCTTCGTCTCCCAGCGACGATACATACTCTCGTCTCCCCGCTACGTGATGAGGTCCCAAGACGGATCTTACCGAAGGAGGGCCCGTCCTTCAACCAATACGCGGTTTAGGCACCACTCATTCGCACCACGATGCGCACCGCCTCACCCGCAGCCAGGCGGTCGAAGCCCTCGTTGATGTGGTCGAGATCGATCACGTCCGACACGAGCCGGTCGACAGGGAGCTTCCCTTGCTGAAACAAGGAAATGAAGCGCGGGATGTCGCGGGACGGGATGCAGCTTCCGACGTACGAGCCCCGAATGGTGCGCTCCTCGGCCGCAAGCAGCACCTGGGGCACGCTCCACTCGTGCCGAGGATCCGGCAGCCCTGTGGTCACGGTCGTGCCGCCGCGCCGCGTCACCATGAACGCCGTCTTCATGGCCGCGACGGAGCCCGCCGTCTCGAACACGTACTCCAAGCCGCCCGCCGAATCCGCGCGCACCTTGTCAATCACGCCGGGATCGCGCGCGTCGTACGTGTGCGTTGCGCCGAGTTCGCGCGCGAACGCCAGTTTCTCGGGGTTCACGTCGATGGCCGCGATGTGCCGGGCGGACGAAGCCACCGCGCCGAGCAGCGCGGCGAGTCCCACCCCGCCGAGGCCGACGATGCCGACCGAGGCGCCTACAGGGACGCGCGCCGTGTTGACGATCGCGCCGACGCCCGTCATGACCGCGCAGCCAAACAGCGCCGCGTGCTCGAACGGGAGGGACGGATCGATTCTCACCAGCGAGCGGCGCGAGACGACGGCGTAGTCGCTGAAGGCCGACACGCCGAGGTGGTGATGGACGGGCTGTCCGCCAAGGCGCAGCCTGCGCGCGCCGGAGAGCAGCGTGCCGCGGCCGTTGGCCTCGGCGCCCGGCTCGCAGAGCGCTGGCCGGCCCTCTTGACAGGGGGCGCAGTGCCCGCAGCTTGGCACAAAGGCGCAGACGACGTGATCGCCCGGCGCGAGGTCCGTCACTCCTTCGCCGAGCTCCACCACCTCGCCAGCCGCCTCGTGGCCAAGGGCCATCGGCATCGGCCGCGGGCGGGCGCCCTCAATGACGGACAGATCCGAATGACACAGGCCGGCGGCGCGCACCCGGATGAGGACCTCGCCCGGCCCTGGCGGTTCCAGTTCCAGCGTCTCCAGGCGAAGCGGCCTTGTGGATGCATAAGGCGGCCTCGCCCCCATCTCCATGAGGACAGCGGCTCGCGTCTGCACAGTCGACTCCCCCTCGAGTGACGTTGCGCCGCTTCACGCGAACGCCGTGATCACGTTGAACCCCTTCGTCTCGAAGCGCAGCATGCGATGGAACACGTCGTTCAACTCGGCGAGGCTCACCTCGCGCTCCACGAGCGCCTTGGGCCGGAGCCTCCCTGCGGCGACCAACCGCAACAAGCCGTCGAAGGCGACGTGCGGGTTGCCAAAGCTTCCGATGAACTCGATCTCGCCCGTGGTCATGATGTCGACCGGCAGCGCCACCATGCCCTGCTCGGACGAGGAGGTGAGGCCGACCTGTACATGGCGCCCGCCTTTGCGCAGGCACCGCACCGAGTTGAACACCGTCTCGGCGAGCCCGAGCGCGTCGATGCTCACGTGCGCGCCTCCGCGCGTGACCTGCTTGATGGCCTTGAACACGCGTTCCTCGCGCCGGCTGTTGATGGTCACCGCGGCGCCTTCGGTCCGCGCCTTCTCCAGCTTGTCGTCGTCGATGTCCACGGCAATCACCTGAGCGCCGATGGCGTGGGCCGCCTGAATCGCGGACAGCCCGACGCCGCCCGCGCCGTGCACGGCCACCCATTCACCGGGCTGGACGCGCCCCCGCATCACAGCATGAAAGCCCGTCATGTAGCGGCACCCCATGGCGGCCGCCGTGACGAAATCGACCTCGTCGGGCAAATGGATGAGGTTGAAGTCGGCGTTGGGGACACGCACGTATTCGGCGAAGCACCCGTCATACGTGGCGCCGTAGAATCCGAACTCGTCGCAAAGATTCGACCTGCCCGACTGGCACTGCGGGCATCGGCCGCAGCCGTTGTGGAACGGGACGGTGACGCGATCGCCCGCCACAAAGCGGCGGACATTGCGCCCCACCGCCACCACCTCGCCGCCGAATTCGTGGCCCAGGGTGATGGGCAACTGCGGCCGAATCCCGACCCAAGCGAGCTCCCCCTGCCAGATGTGAAGATCGCTCCGGCACACGCCGGCCGCACGCACGCGGACGATGGCGTCCTCCGGGCCAGGTTCGGGATCTGGGACGGTCTCGATGGCAAAGGGCGTGTGGAATGCGTGCAGGCGCGCAGCTTTCACAGGTGCAACATCCTTTCATGGATGAAATACGAGAACGCGCGTACGGTTCACGAATTCGTTTACACTCTTAGGAAAGCGGACTCTCGCCACGATGTCAATAGGATCATAGGAACGCGAAAGCCCCTGCGGCGGGATGCCAGCCGCCGCAGGGGCTTCTTTCATCACAGGATGGAGACCGAAAGCACCGACACGATGCAGAGCGCCGTGAGGTAGATGAGCGAAAAGCGGAAGACCTGGTTGGCCCACTCCATGTCCTTCTCCGGAGGAATGAACAACCCCTTCACCGCGAGGTACAAAAACCACAGCCCGAGCGCGCCCATGACGACGAAGTACAGCCAGCCCTCGGCGCCGAGCACAGTGAGCATCAAAGAGACAGGCACCATGGCGGCCGTGTAGAAAACAATCTGCCGCTTCGTCTCGCGAAATCCACGGACCACCGGGAGCATCGGCACGCCGGCCGCTCGGTAATCCTCCGTCTTTTTCATCGCGAGCGGCAGGAAATGCGGCGGCTGCCACAAAAAGAAGGTGAAAAACAGACACCACGCCGCGAGAGACAGCGTCCCGCCGCTCCCGGCCACCCATCCAATGAGCGGCGGCATGGCGCCGGACACGCCGCCGAGCACGGTGTTCAAGGTCGTGTGCCGCTTGAACCAGACGGTGTACAGGTAGGAATACACGAACAGACCCACAAACGCGCAGACCGCGGACTGCCAATTCACGCCCACGAGCAACACCGCGAGGCCAATGGCGCTCATGGCAAGCCCGATGCCAAGCGCCGCACCGGGGGAAACCTTCCCTCGCGCAACGGCGCGCATCTTCGTCCGAGGCATGCGCTGATCAATGTCGCGATCGTAAAAGTTGTTGAGCGCCGCGCCTCCTGCCACCACGAACATCGTGCCGATGAGCGTCAACAGCATGATGTTGAGCGGCGGATGGCCGCCGGACGCCACCCACAGTCCGGCGAACGTCGCCATGAGGTTGGCGACCGTGATGCCCCATTTCATAATGGAGAGGTAATCGCGAAGCGTGGCCCGCGCGGATTCAACGCCCTTCGGGGGCTCCTGATACACAATGCCGTTTGCTTGCAACGGTTCATCACATCCTTCGCCATGAGGCCACGAGAGTCGATGATCGCCGCACGCTGACCTTCATTTCCGTCCACTATGTTTGCAAAGAGTGCGCGGAAACACAACGGCTGTGCCCCATTTGTCATCCAACGGACATACTTTGGCCCCTGAAAAGACACAGATTGCAGTATAGCCCCCAAGGGTCCTGTTTAGTATAATTGCCGTGGAATGACACGAGCTAGGGAGAGAAACGTATGCCCCTTTGGCTGTCGGGTATTGTAGCTTTCGCGCTCGCCTACCTTTTGGCGCCACACATGCGAAAAGTCGCGCTCCGATACCGTTTTGTCGATCTTCCGAACGAGCGCAAAATTCACCGGGATCCGCTACCGCTGCTCGGAGGCGCCGCGATTTTCGCGGGCGTCATCGGGGCGTTTCTCGTAGGTTCGCTCTGGAAGGACTGGCTCGATACGCCTTACATCGGCGTCGTGATCGGCGCAACGATGTTGTTTGTGATCGGGCTTCTGGACGACTACTACAAGACGAGAGGCAAGGACTTCTCCGTCGGCATTCGCTTCGTGGTACAGATCCTCGCGGCGCTCATGGTGCCGCTCTTCGGCGGAGCGATTCAGGGATTCACGTCTCCCTTCGGCGGTCATCATTTCGTGGCAATTCCCCCTTATCTTTCGCTCTTTCTCACGCTTCTGTGGATTGTGGGCGTGACGAACGTCTTCAACTTCCTCGACGGCGTCGACGGCCTCGCAGCCGGCATCGCGGCCATCTCGGCCACGACGCTCTTTTTTGTGGCGCTCATCAAGGGCGACACGGCCTCCGCTTGGTTCGCGATTGCGGTGACGGGCGCCGCCGTCGGCTTCCTGCGGCATAATTTCTATCCGGCGCGCATCATCATGGGGGACGCGGGATCGACCGTGCTCGGCTATCTGCTCGCCTCCATCGCGTCGGTTGGCGCCTTCAAGTCGGCCACCGTCGTGTCCATCGGCGTGCCCATCCTCGCCCTGGGCGTGCCCATCTTCGACGCAGTTCGCGTGGTCTTCCTGCGGGCCCGAGCCGGGCGGCCGGTGTACAAGCCGGATCAGAACCACGTGCACCACTGGCTCTTGCGCCTCGGGCTGACGCAGGTGCAAACGGTGACCGTGGTCTACCTCATCAGCGCTTGCTTTTCGCTCGTGTCGATGCTCGTGCTGCTGCTGAATCGCGGATAACGAAGGCGATGCGCGCGCCTGGCCCCCGCGGCCGGGCTTTTTCTTTTGGCCCAATAGCCTGAGCCGAGGCGCCTTGCGTAAATTCCTCCATGGTAGTAGAGTGACAGAGGACTCGTCTCATGCGAACGCTTCCACGCCCTCGTCCATCGCAGGTTTTCGATATCGGTATCGGCAATCTGGATGAGGATTCGACAGATCCGAGGGATGCGTCGCAAAATAGAGGCAGAAACCAGATAGAAGGAGTGAGTCAAGGTGGGCGCCAATCTGTTTCAAGCCAAACAGACCCTCACCGTTGGCGGGAAGTCCTATACCTACTACCGCCTGGACGCTCTTCAGGAGCAAGGCGTAGCCGACATCTCCCGCCTCCCCATTTCCATCAAAATTCTGCTTGAATCCGTGCTTCGCCAGTACGATGGCCGCGTCATCACGGAGGAGCACGTGCGCGAACTCGCCAACTGGAACGCGGCGAACCCGGCGAAATCCGAGGTCCCTTTTAAGCCCGCGCGCATCCTGCTGCAGGATTTCACGGGCGTGCCTGTCGTGGTGGATCTGGCCGCCATGCGCACGGCGATGCACAAGCTCGGCGGCAATCCGAAGCGGATCAACCCGCTCATCCCGGTCGATCTCGTCATCGACCACTCGGTGCAGGTGGACGCGTTCGGTTCCAAAGAGGCGCTGGAGTTCAACATCGCGAAGGAATTCGAGCGCAACGAGGAGCGCTACCGCTTCCTCCGCTGGGCACAAACGGCGTTCGACAACTTCCGCGCGGTGCCACCCGGAATGGGCATCGTCCACCAGGTCAACCTGGAGTACCTCGCGCGCGTGGTCCAGGAGCGGACCGTCGACGGCGAGCAAGTCGTCTTCCCGGATAGCCTCGTCGGCACCGACTCGCACACGACCATGATCAACGGCGTCGGCGTCCTCGGCTGGGGCGTGGGCGGCATCGAGGCCGAGGCGTGCATGCTCGGTCAGCCCTTGTACTTCGTGCAGCCCGAGGTCATCGGCTTCAAGCTGACCGGCAAACTGCCCGAGGGCGCGACCGCGACCGATCTCGCCCTGACTGTCGTGAACATGCTGCGCAAGAAGGGCGTCGTCGGCAAGTTCGTCGAGTTCTACGGCGCCGGCCTCTCCAACATCAGCGTCGCTGACCGCGCGACCATCGCCAACATGGCGCCCGAGTACGGTGCGACGATGGGCTTCTTCCCCATCGACCAGGCGACGCTCGACTATCTCCGCCTGACCGGCCGCGACGAATCGCTCATCCAGCTCGTCGAGGCGTACGCGAAGGCACAGGGTATGTTCCGCACGGACGACATGCCGGATCCCGTCTTCACCGACACGCTGGAGCTCGATCTCGGCTCCATCCAGCCGACGATGGCGGGTCCGAAGCGGCCGCAGGATAAGATCTTCCTCTCCGATATGAAGAACAACTTCGAGGCGGCGCTCGAGAAGCCGGTGTCGGAGGGCGGTTTCGGGCTTGCGGACCAGCGGGATAAGACGGCCCTTGTCCAATATCCGGACGGGCACAAGGACGAACTCCACCACGGCGCGGTCGTGATCGCCGCCATCACGAGCTGCACCAACACCTCCAACCCGTCCGTGATGATTGGCGCGGGGCTGTTGGCGAAGAAGGCCGTGGAGAAGGGGCTGAAGACGCCGCGCTACGTGAAGACGTCGCTCGCGCCGGGATCGCGCGTCGTCACGGATTACCTGGAGCGCTCGGGCCTGCTCGAGCCACTCTCCAAGCTCGGCTTTGACGTGGTCGGCTACGGCTGTACCACGTGCATCGGAAACAGCGGCCCGCTGCCGGAGGAAGTGGCCAAGGCGATTCAGGAGAACGACCTCCTGGTCTCCGCGGTGTTGTCGGGCAACCGCAACTTCGAGGGGCGCATCCACTCGCTCGTTCGCGCCAACTATCTCGCTTCGCCGCCGCTCGTCGTGGCGTACGCTATCGCGGGCACGGTGGACATCGATCTCGTCAACGAGCCCATCGGCAAGGACGAGAACGGCAACGACGTGTTCCTGAGGGACATCTGGCCGTCGAACGAGGAGATTCAGGCGGTCATCCGGCAAATCATCAATCCGGAGATGTTCAAGAAGGAATACGAGAGCGTGTTCAACCGGAACGAGCGGTGGAACAAGCTGGACGTCCCGAAGGGCGAGCTGTACGAATGGGATCCGAATTCGACGTACATCCAGGAGCCGCCGTTCTTCGAGGGGCTGTCGGAAGAGGTTCCGGACATCCAGGAGATCCAAGGCGCGCGCGTGCTCGCGTACCTGGGCGACTCGGTGACGACGGACCACATCTCGCCCGCGGGCAGCATCGCGCCGTCGAGCCCGGCTGGCCAGTACCTGCAGTCCAAGGGCGTGAAGCCGCATGAGTTCAACTCGTACGGTTCGCGCCGCGGCAACCACGAGGTCATGATGCGCGGCACGTTCGCGAACATCCGCATTCGCAACAAGGTGGCGCCTGGCACGGAGGGCGGTTACACGACGTACTTCCCGACGGGCGAAGTGATGCCGATTTACGACGCGGCGATGAAGTACAAGGCGGATGGCACGCCGCTCGTGGTCATCGCCGGCAAGGAGTACGGAACAGGCTCGTCCCGCGACTGGGCGGCGAAGGGCACCTACTTGCTCGGCGTGAAGGCCGTGATCGCGGAGAGCTTCGAGCGCATCCACCGGAGCAACCTGGTCGGCATGGGCGTGCTGCCGCTCGAGTTCATCGACGGGCAAAACGCGGAGACGCTTGGCCTGACCGGCCGCGAGGTGTACACCATCAAGGGGCTGTCGAACGACCTGAAGCCGCGCCAGACGGTCACGGTCGAAGTCACGCGCGAAGACGGATCGTCGTTCACGTTCCAAGCGCTCGTGCGGCTCGACAGCGACATCGAGGTGGATTACTACCGCAACGGCGGTATCCTGCAGACAGTGCTCCGCAACTTCATGCGCGAGCAACACGCGTAAGGAAACGAAAAGGGCTCCCACGAGGAGCCCCTTTTTTTTTTGCGCACGGCGCGCAAGTCCCGTCAGCCTTTGAGTCCTGCTTGGGACACGCCCTGAATGAATTGGCGCTGAAAGATGATGAACACAACCATCATGGGAACCGTCAGCAGGACCATGCCCGCCATCACGCTGTTCCAGTACGCGTTGTACTGGCCATAAAACGAGTTCAGCCCCACCGGCAACGTGTACATGTTCGTCGTCTGACCGATGAGAAGCGGCCAGAGAAACGAGTTCCAGTTGCCCTGGAACGTCAGAATGGTCTGCGCGGCCAGGAGCGGACGCGCGAGCGGCAGCATGATGCGAAAGAACATCCCGAAGTATCCGATGCCGTCGATGCGAGCCGCCTCCTCCAGCTCCTTCGGGATGCCGAGGAAAAACTGGCGCGACAAAAACACCATGGTGGAACTCAGCAAGAACGGCACGGTGAGCCCGACGTAGGTGTCGATCCAGCCGAGGCGCGCGAGCAGCATGTAAATGGGAACCAAGACCACCTGTCCTGGGATCATCATGACGCCGAGGAAGACGTAAAACAAAAAGCCCCGGCCCGGGAAACGAAGCCGCGCAAACGCGTAGCCCGCAAACGTGTTCACCACCAGGTTTCCCACGGTCACGATGAACGCCACGATGGCGCTGTTCAAAAACCAGCGCCCAAACGGGAAGTTCTGCAGGATGGAGGTGTAGCTCGACAGCGTCAGGGTCCGCCAGGGCACGAAGAGTTGAAACACCTCGGACGTCGGCTTGACCGACGTGTAGATGGACCACAGAAAGGGCACCAGCGAAATGGCCGCGTAGATCACGGCAATCACGTACATCCACAGGCCGGCGCGGCGCCAGGACGGGGATGGTGCGGATGTGGCCATGCGCATCTCATGCGTCCTCCCTTCCGAGCCACAGCTGCTGAATCAGCGTCAGGACCAAAATAATGGCAAACAGCACGAAGCCCATGGCGGACGCGTAGCCCATCTGCATGGTGCGGAAGCCCTTTTCGAACAGATCGAGCACAACGGTCATCGTGTACTGCTGCGGAAGCGAGCTGGCGCTCGAAATGACGTAGACGAGATCGAACACCTGGAACGCGCCAATCATACCGAGCACCACGACGAGAAACGTGGTCCGCCGAAGCGACGGGATGGTGATGTAGCGCAACATGGCGAACCCTTCCGCCCCGTCGATGGCCGCGGCCTCGTACAGCTCCTCCGGAATCTCCTGCAGCGCCGCGAGATAGATGACCATGAACTGGCCTGCCGTGGTCCACACGGCGACCGCCATGATGGCCGGAAACGCGAAGATGGGGCTGTTGAAGTAGTCGGGCCCCTGGATGTGAAACAGGATCCACAGCAGGCGGTTCAACAGTCCGTTCGGCTGGAACAGGAAGCTGAAGATCACGGCCACGCCGACGGTCGACGTGATCGACGGCAGGTAGTAGATGACCCGGAAGATCGTCTTTCCGCGGATACGGTTGACGATCACGGCCAGCATCATGGCGATCGCAGTCTGCACCGGCACCACCACGAGGGCGTACACCGTGGTGTTCCACAGCGCCCGCAGAAACACCGGATCCTCGAAGAGGTGAATGTAGTTCAAGAACCCCACGAAGTGCGAGTTTAGGGGATCCAGATACGAAAAGTGCTTGAAACTGATGACAAAGGCGTACACGATGGGCCCCAGGAGAAAAACGGCCAACTCCACGATGGCGGGGAGAATGAACAGGTAACCGGCGAGCGCCTGTTCCACCACGTTCCATCGGATGCGCCTCCCGCGCCCCGTGACCCGCTCGGCAGCGGAGTTTGCGACGCTCATTCCAACCCCCTCCTCGATCCCGGCGGCGGAGCCTCCACCGGCCCCGCCGCAGAGAGCGTCAGTCGTTCATCTGTGAAGCGAGCGTCTGCTGCGCCTGACTCAAGACTTGCTGCGCCGACTCCTTCTTCAGAATGCCTTGTTGCGTGGCATTGTTGATGGCGTCGAGGAAGTTCTGCCCGAGCGTGCCGAACTGATACGGAATGGCGCCCTTGAGACCGTCCACGAAGCCCTTGTACGACGGATACTTCTTCAGAAACTCGCCCTGCTCGCTGGTCCGAGAGGGAATGGCGAGGCCCGAATCGGCCGTCATCTTGAGCGCCTCTTTGCCCGTCATGAAGAAGAGCAACTTCGCGGCAGCATCCGGGTTCTTCGCGTACTTCGACATCTCGTACGCGACCGTAAACAGCATGTTCGCATCGTGCCCGTTGAGCGACGGGAAGTCCGCAATGCCGTACTTCATCTTCGGCGCGGTCTGCTGCATGAACGGCACAATCCAAGCGCCCTCAAGGGCCATCGCCGCCTTGCCCTCTGCGAACGGGACACCCGCCCAGGACCCGCCTTGGTCTTGCGGGGTCACGAAGTTGCCGCTTTCCATCTCTTTCATAAACCACGTGAGGCCCGCGACGTTCGCCTTGTTGGTGAAGGTGGCCTGGTTCGTGGCCTTGTTGTAGTAGCTCCCGCCCATGTCGACGATGAACGGATAATAGCGCGCCACGTCAATCGGCATGTCCAGCGGCACAATGCCCTTGGCCTTGAGCTTCGCGGCGTCCTGGTCAAACTGCGCGAACGTCTTCGGCGGCGACTGGATGCCCGCCTTGGCGAGGAGCGCCGGGTTGTACTCCAAGGCCATCGTGTTCATGTCCTTCGGCAGGCCGTAGATGTGCCCCTGCCAGGTGAACGCGTCGAGCAGGTTCTTCTGGAAGTCGGACAAATCGACATGATCCTGCTTGATGAAGCTGTCGAGCGGCATGATGGCGCCCGAAGCCTCGAGCGTCGGCGCGTAGGACGAATCCACGTAGAAGATGTCCGGCGCGTCGTGCGCGGCGAGCATCGGCTGCAGCGCCTGCAGGTAGTTGCCCGTGATGACCTGGATGCTCACCTTGATGTTCGGATTTTCCTTCTCAAACAAGGCAATCTGACGCTCCACGAGCTGCTTTTCCGCCGGGCTCGACGCCCACATGCCAAGCGTCAGATGAATGGGCGCCGCCGACGCGCTGCCGACGTTCGCCTGGTTGGAGGGCGCGCTCTGCGCCTGGCCGCATGCCGTCACCGCGCCCATCGCGACCACTGCCGCACCCGCGATCCCAAGAAATGGTTTCCTCATCTTTCGTTCGACCTCCCACCCAATCGGTTTGACCCCGCTTGTCTCCATTCCATCGAGTTCAGCGACCCGTCCTCAGCTGGCGGACATCACCTCCTTCGCGCCGTCCATCACGTCCACCCGCAAGCCCGTGGTGTTTTCCACCACGTCGACCAAGACACATCCGTCCCGACGCGCGATCTCGACCGACAGCTTCCCGCGGCCGAGCCGTAGCCCGTGCACCTTCAGCTCCTGCATGCTCGCCGGCAATCGCGGGAAAATCGTCAATTCTCCCCGAGGCGCGTCCGGGCGGAGACCCAGCAGGTTCTCCAGCACAATGGCCGGAACCGCCGCCGCCCACGCCTGGGGCGAGCATGAAACCGGGTACGGGACAGGCCGAGGGCTTTCCTCACGGGAAAACCCGCAGAACAACTCCGGCAGCCGATGGTGCGGAAATTGCGCCTGCGCCCTCATGAGCCCCTCGAAGATCTGCTCGGCTTCCTCCCAGGCCCCGTGCCTCACCAGCCCGGCGAAGACGAGGCTGGTATCGTGCGGCCAGACCGAACCGTTGTGATAGCTCATCGGATTGTAGCGGAGCTCCTTCGCAGAGAGCGTGCGAATGCCAAATCCCGAGAACAGGTCGGGCTGCAGCAGGCGCTTTGCGACGCGCTCGGCCACTTCGGACGGCAGGATGTCGCTCCACAGCACTTGGCCCATGTTGGACGAGGCCACGCAAAGCGGTCGCTTGTTTCCGTCAAGCGCCATTGCGATTTCATTCCTCTCCTCCAGCCAGAAGTGCTGCAGGAAGCGAGATCGCAGCCCATCCGCGAGTCTCGCCAGCCGCTCCGCTTCTTCGGGTTCGCCGAGCTCGCGGTAAATCTCACGCCAAGCCACGTACGCCATGTACGCGTACGCCTGGACCTCCGCGAGCGCGATGGGGCCTTGCGCCAAGCTGCCGTCGGCGTGGACCATCGAGTCCCCCGAATCCTTCCATCCCTGATTGGCGATCCCGCCCTCGGCCTCGCGCCAATACTCGATGAACCCGTCTCCGTCGCGATCGCCGTAATCCGCCATCCACGCAAGCGCCCGCTCCGCATGGGGAAGCATCCGCGTGAGGAACGGCGTGTCGCCTGTGAAGCGCCAGTAGTCCGCCAAGAGGATGAGAAAGAGCGGCGTGGCGTCGATGCTGCCGTAGTACGGGCGGAATGGAACCTTGCCGCTGCGCGCGAGTTCGCCGTCCCTGAGTTCGTGCAGAATCTTCCCAGGCTGCTCATCCCGCTCCGTGTCCACACGTTCGCCCTGGAAATGGGCCAGCGTGGCGAGAGTGCCTCGCGCGACCTCCGGCGCCGCGGAAAGGATCTGCCGGGCGGCAATCAAGCTGTCCCTTCCGAACGGGACTGCGTACCACGGTACCCCCGCCACGAGAAACGGCCCAAACCCAAAGTCGGACTGGAGCATGCGAATGTCCCGCATGCCCTGCTCGTACCAGCGGCCGAATGCTTCATGCCCGGAAACCGTCGGCGCGCCATTCAACCATCCCCGCGCTGAGGACGCGTCATCTTCAGCGTTCCGTGCTGGCCTGGACCTCAAGCCCTCGGCGGCGTTTCCACGCGGATGACTGGAAACGTTTTCGGAAACAGACAAGCCGATCCCTGTTTCTCCTGCGGCGGGGAATTCCGTGCCTCCGCGCACCTCCGGTCGAACGGTGAGCGTCCACTCCGCGGCACCTCCGGCGTCCACCGTGATCAGCAACTCCGCCCGGCCCACGCCGGCCGACTCGGTCCACCGAACGGGCGTCATCTCACCCGCGTGACTCGGATGCGCAGCGAGCTGGACGCGCGTCTCCCAAGTCCGCCCGTCGGAGGACGAATAAGAAAAACCGCAAACGTTTCCGGACACCCGTGAACGAATCGCTCTCGCGGGCGCCTCGACCTGGAACCCCCGAACTTCGAACATGTCCGCGAAGTCCGCCGCGACCTCGTAGATCACCGCGAGGCGCACGGCGCGATCGCCAAAATTGCGCACGATACCGCTTTCTTGAAAGCAATGTCCGTCCACGCGCTGCCGGCGCTCCACCAGCAGGCTCTCGCGCGGAGGCTCGTGATCGGCCCGCGGAGGGCGATTGGTGTAACGGTACACCGATTCCGAGCCGGACTCCGCAAGGGCGTCCAATGCCACCCACACGTCGGGCTCGATGCGCCAAACGAGCGCTGAGAGCACGCGCGTGTCTCTGGTGTAAAGCCCGTGACCGGAAACGTTTTCAACTCCGTGCGCGCTCAGACCCTCTGCGTCTCCGTACCAAAACAGGTCGTTTTCTTTGATGACCCATCCATGCATGATGCCTCTCCCCCAGTTGAAGTGCTCAGGCCGTCTCGCGCACGACGAGTTGCGGCGGCAACAGCGTGCCTGATGGCATCTCGCCCTTCTGCAGCATATGGACGAGCATCTTGGCCGCTTCGCAGCCCATCTCATACCGCGGCTGTGCGACCGTCGTCAGCGCGGGCGTCACGAAACGCGCGAGGTCGATATCGTCAAATCCGACCACCGCGAGATCGTCCGGAATGCGGATGCCCATCGCCTTGCAGTGTTGGATGCCTCCGATGGCCATGAGATCGCTCGCGAAGAACACGCCATCCACGTCCGGCGCTTTGGCGAGCAGCTCGGCGAGCGCGCGCTGTCCCCCTTCGAGCGTGAAATCCCCATAGACCACGAGGCGCTCGTCGAACCCCCCCACATATTGGCGCACGGCGTCCTCGAATCCCCTCAGCCGCTCGCGGCTCACCGCAGCGTGCGCGGCGCCGTTCACAAAACCGATGCGCCTGCACCCCCGGGATACGAGGTGCCTCACCGCGTAGCGCGCGCCGTTCACGTTGTCCGTCATCACGTAACCGCAGTGCCGGCTGAGCAGCGGCAGATCGATCACGACGCTCGGCAGCGTGGACTCCACGACCTCCTCGACGTACGGATCGTCCAGGCGAATGCCCATGACGATCACGCCGTCCAGCCCTCGCGCCCGGCAAAAGTCCACGTAGCTCACCAGTTGCTGGCGGGCGGTGTCCGTGCTGACCAGCGTGACATCGTACCCGTACTCGGCAAGCGTGTCGTGTACGCCGACCAAAACGTCGTAGAGAAAGTGGTGGCTGCCTTTGCGAAAATCGGACACCAAAAGCCCGATGTTCTGGCTCTTCCTGAGCACGAGGCTCCGCGCCACGTGGCTCGGGCGATAGTTCAGTTGCTTGGCGACCTCAATGACGCGCTGGCGCGTCTCTTCACCGACGTCCGCGGCGCCATTCAGCGCCCTCGACACCGTCGTGACGGAAACGCCTGCTGCGCGCGCCACGTCGCGAATGGTGACTCTCATGGCGGCAAACCCCTTTTGCGAGCCTCCGGCGCATCCAAAACGTTTTCGGCAACCCGAACCTACCACACGCGAGTCAGCATCAATATACCCGAAAACGTTTTGGGAACGCAAGAGGGAACATGGATTCCGTGCGTTTGTGGCTCGTACAACCTGTCCCATCGGGCCGACAGGGGTACGGGCTCGCAGAGGCGCACGTGGATGCGGGCGAACCTCGCCAAGCACTCGCTGCCATGGCGGCCGGCCTCCGCCAAAGCCAAGCGGCGTATCCGCCCAACTCCGCGTTTGAGGCGCTGCGGCGGGAGGCGCTTCAACTAGAAGCGCAAACCTCCCACCGTCGCGCTCGGTGACCCCAACCGCCTGACGCGAATGCGAGCGCGTCACAGGCTCGCGCGCAAGATGTTCAGCACGTCCTCCTTGCCGAGCTTGCGGAAGTGGCCAATTTCACCAAACCGCACCGCCTGCGCCGCCATGCGCTCCAGTTGATCGTCGCCGATGCCGTAGTCCCTCAAGCGCTGCGGAGCGCCGATCTCCCTGTAGAATTCCCGCACCTTCTCGATGGCGATGTCGGCCAACTCCTCGTCCGACTTGCCCGTCCCGTCCACCAGGAACACGCTTTTGGCGAGCGACGCGAATCGGCTCGGATCGGTGCTCTTCACGTACTCCATCCAGTGCGGGAACAGGATGGCCAAGCCGCCGCCGTGCGGAATGTCGTAGATGGCGCTCACCTCGTGTTCCATGGCGTGGCAGGCCCAGTCGCCGACGATGCCCATCGAGATCATGCCGTTCAACGCCATGGTGCTGCAGTACATGATGGTCTCGCGCGCGTCGTAGTCGGTTGGGTTGTCCACGACGCGCTTCGCGTATTCCACGATGGTCCGCATCACGGCCTCAATGAGGTGCTTCTGCAGCGGCGCGTGGCGGGTGGAGTGGAAGTAATGCTCGAAGCAGTGCGCGAGCATGTCGCAGATGCCGTACACCGTCTGATCGCGCGGCACCGTGAACGTGTTCTCAGGATCGCAGAAGGAGAACACCGGGTACGTGTACGGCGAACCCGCGCCGAGCTTCTCCTTCGTCTCCCAATTTGTGATCACGCCGCCCGCGTTCATCTCCGACCCCGTGGCCGCGTGCGTGAGGATGGTGCCGAGCGGCAGCGCCCCGGTCGCCTGCGCCTTGCGCTGATAGATGTCCCAGACGTCTCCGTCGAACTTCACGCCCATGGCGATGGCCTTGCCGCAGTCGAGCACCGAACCGCCGCCCACCGCGAGGATGAGATCG
This sequence comes from Alicyclobacillus acidocaldarius subsp. acidocaldarius DSM 446, assembly GCF_000024285.1. GTDB lineage: Bacteria > Bacillota > Bacilli > Alicyclobacillales > Alicyclobacillaceae > Alicyclobacillus > Alicyclobacillus acidocaldarius. Next base: position 985,358 of record NC_013205.1, on the reverse strand, counting down.
ATGTCGTTTTGCCGGCACATCTCGATGCCCTTGTACACCGTCGTCAGGCGCGGATTCGGCTCGACGCCGCCCAGCTCAAATACCGTGACGCCCGCATCCTTCAGGATGTTCATGACCTTGTCGTACAGGCCAAACCGCTTGATGCTGCCTCCACCGTACAACAGAAGCACGCGCCGTCCAATTTTCAGGACCTCGTCCGCCAGGTGCTTCTCGATCTGCCCCTTCCCGTAGTAGAGCGTCGTCGGGTTGTGAAAGCGAAAAGGTTCCATGTCGATCCCCCGTGTCACACACGATTTTTCAGTAGCTCATCCATTGTAACAACTTCGATACCGAATTCCAAAAGCCCTCCGTTCTGGCCGGTGCCCATCCCGCATACATATGGGTTTGTCCGCGACCGGAGGTGAGACCGTGACGTCCCCAGGACTCTTGACCGCCATCGCGAGCGCGGTCGCGTATGCCCTGTCCTACGTGTGCCTCAGGAAGGGGCAAGCGGATTCCTCGCCTCCCGACAGCGGACTTCTCCCCGTGCTGGTCACAAGCCTTCTGTTGCTCATGACCCTCGTGCCCATCGGTCTTGCGTCACATCGCGCGCCCTTGGGTTTCCCCATGCGCGGGCGAGCCCTCGGCTTCGCCTGTCTATCGGGCGTGATCGGCACCTTTCTTGGAAGGCGCCTCTTGTACCTCGCCGTTCAGCGCCTCGGCGCCGTGCGCGGCGTGGTGCTCAAAGGGCTGAGCCCCGTGGCCACGGTGATCCTCGCGTACGCCTTCCTCGGCGATCCCGTCTCATGGCGCGTGACCGCGAGCCTCGCGGGCGTCCTCGGAGCCATCGCGCTTTTGGCGCTGGAGAATCGCGCACGTCCCACGCGCGATCGCGCCCTGTTTTCCTCTGGAGCGTTCGTCGGGATTTCGGCGGCATGTTTACAAGGGATGGGACACGTGTTCCGCCGGATCGCCCTCTCCAGTGGCGCGTCGCCGGTGGGCGCCGCGCTCGTCGACGTCGCCGTCGCCACCCTCGCCTGTATCGCAAGCTTCGCCCTCGAAGGCAAACTCGGGCCGCTTTTGCGCCACTACCGAACCCACCTGTCCCCCTGGCTCCTCGCGGCAGGCGCGTCGAGCGCAGCCGGCGTGCTGCTGTTTTTCGTCAGCGCGAGTCTCATCCCCGTCAGCACCGTGGCGACGCTCGCCGCCTCCGAGCCCGTGTTTGTCGCGCTCCTTTCCTGGCTCCTCGTCCCGCACCTCGAGCGCCCGAGTCTGTACAGCGCCTCCGCCGCGTGCCTCGTCGGGTTTGCCACGGTGATCCTCTCGCACGCGCCCTAGTTGCCGATGGCCCCGCCTTTTCGTACACTTCAGGGCAGAAATGAGGCGGGATCAGATGACGAATGTCTTGGTGATTGGCGGCGGACCCGCCGGTTTGATGGCGGCCATCGCCGCGCGCGAGGCGGGCGCCCGCGTCCTGCTCGTCGAAAAGGGGGACAGGCTGGGGCGCAAACTGGCCATCTCCGGCGGCGGACGCTGCAACGTGACGAACGCGAAGCCCCTGCCCGAGCTGATGCAACACGTCCTGGGAAACCCGAAATTCCTGTATTCGTCGTTCCACCGCTTTAGCAACGAGGACATCATCCGGTTTTTCGAGGGTCTCGGGGTCGCGCTGAAGGAGGAAGATCGCGGCCGCATGTTTCCCGTGTCCGACGACGCTCGCACGGTCGTGCGCGCCGTGGTGCGACACATGGAGCGGCTCGGCGTCGAGGTTCGGCTCCACACGCCCGTGGTGCGCATCCTCGCAGAAGAGAGACGGTTCGTGGGCATTGAAACCGAGCGCGGCGAGGTGATCCCCGCGGCGGCGTGTGTCATCGCCACGGGCGGGGCGAGCGTCCCTCAGACCGGTTCGACCGGCGACGGCTACCGATTCGCGGCGTCTGTGGGACACACCATCGTGCCGCCGTACCCGACCGCCGTGCCCATCACGTCGGATCATCCGTGGATTCGCGATCGAAGGCTTCAGGGGCTGTCTCTCTACAACATCGAGCTGTCGATCTTTCGGGGCGACAAGCTCTTGACCGTCGAACCGGGCGATCTCGTCTTCACCCACTTTGGGCTGAGCGGTCCGGCGGCGCTGCGCGCGAGCCACTATGTGACGGTGTCGCTTCGGGAGCAACCGGGCGCGAAGCTCACCGCTTCCATCGATGTGCGGCCGGATCGGACGTTTGAGGACTGGATGGCGCTGTTCAAGTCCGCGCGCGAGCGCCACCCCAAACGGCGGCTCCGCACGGAGCTTGAGGGACACGTGCCGGATCGCCTCGCGGCGTTCGTCTTGCACGAGGCGCAAGTCGAGGGCGAGGTGCCGCTGGCACAGGCGTCGCACGAGTCGCTGATGAGGGTGTCGCGCGCGCTGAAGCGGCTCGCCATCCCGGTGACGGGGACACTTCCGCTTGAGAAGGCCACCGTGACGGGAGGCGGTGTGAGCGTGAAAGAGATTGACCCCAAGACCATGCAGTCGAAGCTTTGCGCTGGGCTTTACTTCGCGGGCGAGGTGATGGACGTTCACGCGCACACGGGCGGGTACAACATCACCATCGCGTTTTCCACGGGGCACACGGCGGGAAGCGAAGCGGCGCGCTACGCCCTGGCGCACGCCCGGACAGAGCGGGTCTAACCGCCCCGCAACCGCGCGCAGGGCACAGGTCGAACCTGTGCCCTGCGGTTTGCCCCGAGCTCAAAGGATTCAAATCTGTTCGTCGCGCACCGACGCGCCGTATTCGCCGTCGAGCGCTCGAGCATAACGTCCGTAGGACGGATTGCCATGGCGAGAGGCACTGCCGACTTTTTCGCCGCGGCGCATCGCGCGGCTCGCTTCAGCGCTCATCACCGGGCCGGACGCTTCGTCGCCCCGGCCAATCGACTTTCGCCGCGATGTCATGCCACCTTCGCCTCCTTGCCGCTCGGAGCTATGGTTACTTTGCGCCTCGGTGGCCCTTCAATGCGTGCAAATTGAGGAAGGAGACCTGTACCATGCGCATCATTCTGGCGTCGGGATCGCCGAGAAGGCGAGAGCTTTTGAGCATGCTCGGCGTGCCCTTTTCCGTGCAGCCAAGCCAGGCCGACGAGACGATTCCACCCGGCGCACGGCCCGCTGACGCCGTTGTGGCGCTTGCGCGCCGCAAGGCCGAGGCCGTGTGGGCGCGCCTCGACGAGGGCGAGAGGCGGGACGCCGCCGTCGTGGCGGCGGACACCGTCGTCGCCATCGACGGAGACATCCTGGGCAAGCCGCAAGACGCCGATCAAGCCCTCGCCATGCTCAAACGCCTCCGCGGGCGCACGCACCTCGTGTACACGGGCGTGTGCGTTCGCACGGCTTCCGCCGAAGAAGCCGCGTTCGCCGAGACACAGGTACGCATGCGGCCTCGGGACGACGCGTGGTTGCGGCGATACGTGGCCACGGGCGAGCCGATGGACAAGGCGGGCGCCTACGCCATCCAGGGGTACGGGAGCCTGCTCGTGGACTCCATCGCGGGCGACTACTACAACGTCGTCGGCCTGCCGCTCGGGCTGTTGGACGAGATGTTCGGCCGATTGGGTCTGCCGCTGACCGCACTCGGGCCTTCTGTCTGATCCGCTACGCGCGGGCGAGTGCGCGTACGTCGAGCGTCGAAAGCGAACGGTGTCCAGACAGGGCCATCGTGAGATCGAAGTCCGCGAGGAGATACCGCAGCACGGTCTCCACACCGCGCTCGCCGTCGACCGCGAGGCCGTAGGCATACAGTCGGCCCACCAGCACGGCGTTCGCACCGAGCGCAAGCGCCTTCACCACGTCGGAGCCGCGCCGCACACCGCCGTCCATGAGGACCACCTTCTCGCGGCCGACGCGTTCCCGTATGGCGACCAGCGCGTCCAGCGATGGGACGGCCCCGTCCACCTGCCGGCCGCCGTGGTTCGAAACGATGATGCCGTCCGCTCCGCGGCGAAACGCCTCCTCGGCGTCGTCGGGATGGAGAATCCCCTTCAGGAGGAGCGGAAGATCTGTCGTCTCCCGCAGCCAGTCGAGATCGTCACACGTGAGGCCCGGGTGGCCGAAAATTTGCGTCCAGAGGAGGATGGCGCTCGCCGGATCTTCCTCGGGAGGCCGGCGCAGCTTCGCGCGAAACGCCGGATCCGAGAGATAGTTCCCGAGTCCTTCGCCGAGCAAAAAAGGCAAGTACGCGCGCTCAAGATCCCGCTCCCGCCAGGCCATCATGGGTGTGTCGAGCGTGACGACGAGCGCCTTGCAGCCGGCGGCCTCGGCGCGGCGCACGAAGCTCTGGGCAACATCTCGATCCCTCGACCAGTAGAGCTGGAACCAGAGTGTCGCGCCGGGCGCCTTTTCGGCGATGGTCTCAAGTGGCATGGTCGATGCCGAACTCACGATGTACGGAAGTCCCACCTTCGCGGCGCCCCGCACCGCCGCCACCTCCCCATCGGCGTGCAGGATGGACTGCACGCCGATGGGCGCGAGGAGCACGGGATAAGGCAGCCGCTCGCCGAAAAGCTCGATGGACAGGTCTCGAACCGACACGTCGCGGAACACGCGGGGCACAATCCGCCACTTGGCGAACGCCTCCTCGTTTGCCCGCATCGTCTCGCCCCGCCCCGATCCGCCCGCGAGATACCAGAACGCCTCTGGCGATAACACCTCCCGCGCTCGCGCGACCCAGTCCTCCATCGAGATGCAGAGCGGATCGCCGCCATATTGGCCGGTGAGCCGCATCTGATAAATCTGAAACTGCGCTTCGTTGCCGATGTTCATCCGCTTCACTCCTCAGGGCGATGCGACCTGCCGCTTCTTGCGCTCCTCCTCCTGCAGCACGCGCCAGAGGATCTTGCCGCTGCCGGACATCGGCAAGCTGTCGACAAACTCGATCTCCCGCGGGCACTTGTACGCCGCCATCTGCTCGTGGGCCCAGGCGATGATGTCCTCCGCGGTGACTGCGCCCCTCTGATCTTGCTTGAGGATGATGAACGCCTTGACGGTCTCGCCGCGGCGCGGATCGGGGACGCCGACGACGCACGCCTGCTCCACCGCCGGATGCTTGTAGAGGATGGACTCTACCTCGGTCGGCCACACCTTAAATCCAGACGCGTTGATCATCCGCTTAATGCGATCCACGATGAAGAAGTACCCTTCTTCGTCGTAGCGGCCGAGATCGCCCGTGCGGAAAAACCGCTTGCCGTCGATCTCGACAAACGCCTTCTCGTTTTCCTCCGGCCGGTTCCAATAGCCGAGGAAGACCTGCGGGCCGCAGACGAGAATCTCGCCTTCCTCGCCCGGGCCGAGCTCCGCGAGCGTCTCAGGATCCACAATGCGAGCATCCACGTCGAAGAGCGGAATGCCGGCGCACTGGAGCTTGGCGCGATCCGGCGGGTTGGTGTGGGTCTGCGCGATGGTCTCGGACAGTCCGTAGCCCTCGACGTAGTCGAGGCCGGTGAGCGCCTTGAGCCGCTCGCCCACCGCCTTCGGCAGCGCGGCGCCTCCGCCGCCCACCACCATCAGGGAGGACAGGTCGTACGACTCGATGCGCGGATTGGCGAGGAAGTCCACGACCATGGTGGCGATGTTGGTCCAGTGAGTCACGCGCAGCTTTTCGATGAGCTCCGCGGCCGTCTCGCGGTCCCAGCGCGTGAGAATCGCGAACGTGTTGCCGCAGTAGATGGGCGCGTTCATGCTGTGCTCCATGCCGGTGACGTGGAAGAAGGGCAGGGTTGAAAGCGCCACGCCGTCCGGCGTCACGCCGTTCCAGACGGCGGCGCAGACGATGTTGGCCTGGACAGTGCGATGCGTGTGCATGCAGCCCTTCGGCACGCCAGTGGTGCCGGACGTGTAGGGGATGACGGCGAGATCGTCCGCGGACACCTCGCTCGGCCGCGGGGCAAGCCCGGATGTAAGCGCTTGCGACCACGGCACCAGCGCAGGGTGATCGAGGGGCACGGCGGGCGCCGCGACCACGTCTGGCACGCGGTGCGCCGGCTCGGGCGGCAGGGCGTCGCGGTAACAGGCGACAATGGCCTTGTCGATGGCGCCGGTTTCCACGAGCGGCCGGACGCGATCGACCAGCTCCTGGCCGACCACGGCGACGCGCGCGCCGGAGTCCTCGAAGTAGAAGGGGAGCTCGTTCGCCACGAGCATCGGGTTCAGGGGCACGACGACGGCGTCCGCGCGCAGAATGGCGTAATAGGCCACGACGAACTGTGGCGAATTCTGCATGTAGAGCGCGACGCGATCGCCCCGCTTCACGCCGAGGGCCTGTTGGAGATAACCGGCGAGCGCCTCGACCTCAGCGTGAAGCTCCCGAAACGAGATCTGTCGCCCGTAGTAGTAGATGGCCGCCTTGTCCGGGTATCGGCGCGCGGACACGGCGAGGTTGTCGTGAATGGGCGTGCGGGGCACCGTCAGCGTCCTTGGAACACGTTTCGGCCAATACGCAAAGTGGCGCGTGAACATCCAATCCCTCCTTCAAACGGAAGCCGAAGTTTCGGTGTCAATCTTCCATGACGCGCTCGATGGCCTCGACGACGCGCGTCACGCTCGGGAGCCAGGCGTCCTCGAGCGCGGGCGGCGGGTAGGGCGTGTCGAGCCCGGCCACCCGCTCGATGGGCGCCCGCAGGTGGTAAAACGCCAGGTCCATGATGGAGGCGGCGATCTCGGCGCCGAGCCCGGCATACCGCACCGCCTCGTGGACGATGACGGCGCGGCCCGTCTTCTCCACGGACGCTTTGAGGGCGGATCGGTCGAGCGGCGCGAGCGTGCGCAGATCCAGAACCTCGCACGAAATCCCCCGGGATGCCACCTGGGCTGCCGCCGATTCCGCCACCGGCACGGTGGGCCCCCAGGCGACGAGCGTGACGTCCGAGCCCTCGCGGCGGACGGCCGCCCGGCCGAGCGGCACCTGGTAGTCTCCCTCAGGCACCTCTTCCCGGAAGGCGCGATAGAGCCTGATGGGTTCCAGGAAGACGACGGGATCGGGCGAACGGATGGCGCTGAGCAAAAGCCCCTTGGCGTCGTACGGACGGCTAGGCGTCACGACGACGAGCCCCGGCGTGTGGGCAAAGAGCGCCTCCAGGCTGTCCGAGTGCAGCTCCGGCGTGCGCACGCCACCTCCGTATGGGGCACGAATGACCGCGGGGGCCGTGAACCGTCCCTGCGTGCGGAAGCGGATGCGCGCGAGCTGCGCGGCGATCTGATCCATCGCCTCGTAGGCAAAGCCGAGAAACTGGATCTCGGCGACGGGCTTCATGCCCGCCATGGCGAGGCCCACGGCCGTTCCGACGATGGCCTTCTCCGCGAGCGGCGTGTCGGCGACGCGCGCTTCGCCGAATTCGGCCTGCAGCCCGTCCGTGGCGCGGAAGACACCGCCGTTTTTCCCTACGTCCTCGCCGAAGACGAGAACGCGCGGATCGTCGCGAAGGGCGATGGCCAGCGCATCCCGAATGGCCTCGATCATCGTCCACTTGGGCATCTCAGCGCGCCTCCTTTCCGCGTTTGGCGAGATGAAGCGCGAGTGCCTCCGGGACCTCGGCGTACACGTGGCGCGCGGCCTCCTCGAGGGACTTATGCGGGTACGCTTCCATGTCGGCCACCGCCTGGCGCACGCGCGCTTCGGCCTCCTCTTCACACGCGGCTTGCCGCTCATCGTCCCAGAGTCCCTGTCGCGTAAGCCAGAGCCTGAGCCTCACGAGCGGGTCTTTGGCCGCCGCCCATCGCTCCACATCCACGGCGTCCCGATACCTTCCGGGATCGTCCGCGGTCGTGTGCGGACCCAGGCGATACGTGACCGCCTCGATGAGCGTCGGGCCGTCCCCACGGCGCGCCCGCTCGACGGCGTAGCACATCGCCTGATACACGGCGAAGGCGTCGTTCCCGTCGACCCTGAGGCCCTCCATGCCGTACGCGATGGCCTTTTGCGCGATGGTCGGCGACGCCATCTGCCGATGCACGGGCACGCTGATGGCGTACTGGTTGTTCTGGCAGAAGAACACGACGGGCAGGCGCATGACGGAAGCGAAGTTCATGCCCTCGTGAAAATCTCCCTCGGACGTCGCACCGTCACCGAAATACGCCACGGCGATGTCGTCCTTCTCCTGCAACTTGCACGCCCAGCCCGCGCCCACCGCGTGTAAAATCTGCGCCGCGATGGCGATCTGAGGAGGCGCCATGTGGATCTCTTCCGGCATGCGGCCTGCGTCCGGATGTCCGCGGCTCTTGAGCAGGGCGTGCACAGGTTCCAGCCCGTGGTACATCATGCCGGCGAGCTCGCGGTACGTGGGAAACACCCAATCGCTCGGACGAAGCACGGCAAAACTGGCGATCTGCGCCGCCTCCTGGCCGCGAAACGGCGCGTAGGTTCCGAGCCGCCCCTGCCGCTGCAGGAGTTGCGCGCGCTCGTCGAATTTTCGGCAGAAGATCATGAAAGGGTACCACTCGAGGGCGAGATCGGCCGCGTTCTCGGGCAACTCGCCCACCATCTCGCCCGCCTCATTCAGCACCTGATCCGGTTTTGTGTCGCCCGTGAACCGGTAAACCTGCACGTCATCCACCCCGATTTCGCCGCTTGTCGCACTCAGCGCGGCTGCGCCACGATGCCGTTGTGCGTCTTGATCCAGCCATGGCGAAGAATGTTGAATCCGTTTTCATAAAGGTACAGCCCCATTTGGTCGACGGTCATCAGTTCGCGATAGGTGTAGTTCATCGCTTCCGCCATCACGTGGTAGAAGAGCTTGGTCCTCCACCCCAGCCTCGGCGTGGTCAGGATGGCGTAGCCGCCCGGCCGCAGAAACTTCCGGTGCCATTCGATGCATTCAGGTTTGTACTCGTCCGGAAAGTGCTCCAAAAGCCCCACGCTCAGCACGATGTCGAACTCGCGCCCGAACGGAAGCTTGCGGATGTCCTCGACCAGGTACGTCAGTTTCATCTCGCTCCGGTACCACGGGCGCGCCGATCCCGTCGCCGGATCATACCCGAGAAACGGGTAATCCTCCGGAAAGTCCCCGAAGCGATGGTCGCGGCAGAAGGCGTCGTAATCCACCATGACAGCCTCGCCACCGGGATACATGGCGTACAGCTGCATCGCCTCGTACCCCTCCGCCGCGCCGAGGAACAGGATGCGGGGACGCTTCACATCGAGCCCGCGAAACAGCGCGCGCTTTCCCCGCGGGTCCCAGATGGTGTCGGTGACCCGGTGCGCGAGGTTCCAGAGCGTGACCTGCTGAAGTTCCTCAAAGACCGAGGCGATCTCGTCCGCCCGAAGCGAAGCGACGCTCCTCAGCATGCGGCGCATGGCGGCCCGCTGCGCCTCCCGTCCATCTTTCACGAACCAGCTGTGAAACGACCGGTTGAACATCTCCCAGCTCGTCTTCACCGGCATCGTGTCGCCGTGTTTCTCTTCCCAGAGCCTTTTGCCGGACGCGTAGTTCTCGACGCGGACCGGCTTGCCGACATCTTTCCACCTCACCACCGACCAGTCGCGAATCGGGCGCTCGACGATGAACTGGTCGAGCTCCTCGAGACGCGGCGCGCGAAGGTCGTAGCGAAAGTGCGGCCCAACGCGCGTCTCTCCCATGCGCACGGGCCCGCGCGCCGCATGACGAAGTGCCCCGTCCGCGCGGCCCTCGGGCCGCGATCCCGGCGGCGCTCCCATCCCCACCACCTCCATTTCAGAGATGAAACGCGATTTCGAACTCTTCTGCTCTTTGATCTTCGACATGCCGTTTACGAAATCCTATGCGCCCGCCCCCCGAATCCGCACGTTCGCCCCAAAACGCCTCGGGCCGATCCGCCACTCGCGAGATCGGCCCCGTGCGTCTCACCGCCTGCGGGAGAGCACCTGCTCCGCGGCGTGATCGAGCGCTTGGCTCAGATCGTCGATGAGATCCCCAATATGCTCGATGCCCACCGACAGCCGCAGCAGCCTGTCCGTGACGCCCACCTTCTCTCGGATCTCCTCCGGAATGTCGGCGTGGGTCTGCCGGGAGGGATAGGTGATGAGCGTCTCGACGCCGCCGAGACTCTCCGCGAACGTGACGAGCTTCAAATGCTCGAGGATGAACGGCACCATCCGCGCGTCCAGCACCTCGAACGACACCATGCCCCCGAAGCCAGACGCCTGCTTCGAGCAGATGGACTTCCCCGGATGCGTATCGAGGCCGGGATAGTAAACCTTCACGATGTCGTCGCGCGCGTCGAGCCACGCTGCGATGGCGCTCGCGTTCATCGCGCACCGCTCCATGCGTATGGCGAGCGTCTTCATGCCCCGCATGAGGAGCCACGCGTCCTGCGGTCCGAGCACGGCCCCGATGGAGTTCTGGACGAAGTACAGCCGCTCGGCGATCTCGTCCGATTTCGCCACCACGAGGCCGGCGAGCACGTCGTTGTGTCCGCCCAGAAACTTCGTGGCCGAGTGAACCACGATGTCCGCGCCCAACTCAATGGGCCGCTGGAAGTACGGCGTCATGAACGTGTTGTCCACGATGGTGAGCCAGCCGCGCCTCCTTGCGAAGAGGCTTGCCGCCGCGATGTCGGTGATTTGCATGGTCGGATTGGTGGGCGTTTCGATGAACAACGCGCGCGTGGTGTCCCGCGCGGCGGCCTCCACCTCCTCGAGGTGGCCCGTGTGCACATAGGTGGCCTCGATGCCAAGCGGGCGAAAGATGTGCTCGAGCACCCGATACGTGCCGCCGTACAGATCGCTCGAGACGATGACGTGATCGCCCGGGGAAAACAGGGAAAAGACGGCGTGGACCGCGGCCATGCCGGAGGAAAACGCGAATCCGCGAACGCCGCCTTCGAGATCCGCGATGGCGTCCTCGAGAATCTTGCGGGTCGGATTGAGCGTCCGCGTGTAATCGAATCCAGTGCTCTGGCCGAGCGCCGGATGAGCGTATGTCGTCGAGTGGTAAATTGGAGCAGACACGGCTCCGGTCCCGGGATCCTGGCGATTCCCAATCTGGGCCAGCTTCGATTCGATCTTCAACGTGGTCGGCTCCCTTCCTGCGCTCAAATCACAAGCGATAGACAAAATGTACAGACGCGCAGGCCGAGCGTCAAGGACACGCGCGTGCCTTCGCCTCGCTTCACGCGCCCGGCGCACCCTTACGCCAGGAGTCCCGATGCGCGCAATTCGTCGCGAAGCGCGGGGAGGCGCCGGCTTTCGGCTTCGACCGCCGCCCGCACCTCGTCCCAGGCCGCCCCGCGCCCAGCGTCCATCAGACCTGCGCGCAGCACCACAAGCCACCGGCACGCCCGCCGATACGCGTCCCGGCCTCGAAGGTCGATGGCTTCGAGGGCGACCCGCGCCACGAGCCGAACCAGCCTCCCGGCGTCTTGCGCGGCGAACTCAGTCATCACGCGCTCCAAACCTGGCCCCGGCGACCACATCTCCGCGCCCTGAATCCCCACCTCCAGCGCGCGCCAAGCGTCCGCCAAGCGTCCCTGATGAAGCAGCAAGCCGCATGCAGCGGCGAGGTGTCGCTGGTTCAGCAGCAGGTTCGCGCACTGGATGACCGCATCATGGCGAATCTCGTCCGGCACGCGCGCGAGCCAGCGATCGCGCCTGTCGCCCGTCGGATCGCACAGGAACGCTTCGCGCAGGCACGACGTGGCGCCATCCGACTTGCCCTGGCAATCCATCACGTCCGCGAGCATCGCCCACACGTCGGCCGACGGCCGCGTCCCTGCGATCCGCTTTAGGCTCGATTCCGCAATCCCCCAGTCCTCAGCGTCCATGGCGGCCTGCGCCAGACGCATGTCCGCCTCGCGGTCCAACACTGGCCGCATGCGCGCGATCTCGTCCGCCGCGGCGAGATCGCCCATCTGGAGCGCAAACGCGATCATCTCGCGCCAGTTCTCCTCGATGAGCGTGGCCAGCGGCAGCGGAATCCAGGGCACGTGCGGAACGCAGCCTCGAAGGCCGGGCGGACGGGGGAAATCGTCGAGCGCGGTCACCCGTTCGCAGGCCGCGCGCAGATGGCGCGTGTCCAACCACCCGCCCTGCAGCGCGGCGAGCGCGACGAGTACATCTTCGGCACAGGTCGCTTCGGAGAGCTTGGCGAGGGACCACGCGCGCCACGCGTCTATCGCCGCCTCGCCGAGGCCGGAAAGCCGCTTGACCGCCGTCGCGAGTGGGGCGCCGAGCGAGCGGAGGAGCGCCCTGTGGTGAAGCTCGTCATCGTCCGGCACATCGTCGCCGAAGCGCGCCACGAGCCGGCGGAAATCGTAGACCGCATAGGGCGCGAGCGCCGCGGGCGTTGCGCCCGCGAGAGCGTCCGCGAAGGTTTGAATCAGCCTGCGTGCGCTCTCCCAGCCCGCGCCGGTGTACGTGACGGTGACGGGAGGCGGCGCGTCGCTGTCGAAGGGGATGGCGGCATCGCCTTGCGCGATTCGGTCGGCGGCGAGAAGCAGCGCTCGCGCCTCCTGGTGAAGACGGGAGAGCGACGCTTCGTCCGCCCAACGGGTGGGCGCCGTATGCACGAAGCGCGAGGCGCGAACGAGCAGCGAGACATCGGGGCGCGACGCCATGACGTCGGCGACATAGCCCGGCAATTCACCGTCTCCGATGGAGCCGAGGCACGCGTCGAGATCGAGCGGTTGGCCTCCTCGGATCCCGTCGAGCCGCGTCTCGCGCGCGACGCGCAGCGCGACCGCGACCATGTGTTTGCACGGCCCGCCGTACGGGCACGAACAACGGCTCTTCTCGACATCTTCGACATGCAAAAAGACGCGATAATCTGCCGCGCCGTGCACGACGGCGTGAATGACGCCGTCTTGCAGCGACCAGGAGACCACGCGCCCGGTTTCCGCGTATTCCACACCGCGATCAAAGACGTACTCCGGGAGAACGTCCTGCCACCCAAAAGGTGACGTGAGCTCTCTCAGCGCCTTGCGCCACCCCGAGGCTCTGTGCACGTCGCCACCTCCGTTTCATGAAGGCCGCCTCGAAGCGCCCATCGTTCGCGTTCTGACATCAATTTCCAAGTCCAGGGCCGTTCAGCGGTCATAGAGGCCCTTGCCCTCTAGGATCATGGGAATGCACTTCTCGACCCGCGCCGCTCGCGTCTTCGACTGCTTGGGCGCCGAAAAGTGCAGGAGGTACGCCCGCCGCCTGCCAGGCGTCAGCGACTCGAACGCCCGCCGCAATTCCGGCATCTCATCGAACTTGCGCAGCAACTCGTCCGGCATCGGCAGCTCCGGCGCCTCGCGGGGTGGCGCCGCTTTGCCCACGCGTTCGATCTCGACGGCCTGCTGGATGTAGTCGCGAATGGCCGCCTCGCTGGCTTTCACCTCATCCGCGCTTCGAAACCGCATCTGGCGCCCGGTTTGCGTATGTTCTCCAGGTTTCTCTAGGAAACCGTGCCGATCTTCGATCAGGCCGCCCTTGAGAAAGTTGAGCGCGCAGTACTCCTTGAAAGCGCTCATGATGACGAGATTCCGCCCTTGATGCGTGTAACAAGGCTGCCGCCATTTCACTTCCTCCGTCAGCCCGGAACTCAGCAGAATGGCGCGCAGGGCTTTCAACGTGTCCTCCCATCGGTGGACCTTGCAGTCCGGCGTGCCGCCGAAGCGGCAGCGCATGCACCCCTGTTCGAGGTAGAGATCGACCTCTGGATTTGGATTCACCTCATGCGCTCCCTCAAGTTCCAATCGACCTGCCAACGTGCCTTCACCGCCCGTCCCTCTTCTTCTCACTCGACTATAGCACAGGATGGCGAACGCGGAGGTGAAAACGCAACTCGGTCACCCACGTCGATGCTGTTCCCAGGGGGCGTCCTCCGTCCTTTTGGAATCGTCCCCGCGGCCGGGCAGGAATTTTCACAACCGGTGCCAAATATCCATCTCAGATGGCCGAACCACCCTCAAGTTCACCCCACGAAGGAGCGTGAAACTCGTGTTACAACTCCCGCGCCCGAATCCCGAGCAACTCTTCCACACCCCCACCATCTTCGGACTGGCGGTCTCGAAGGACGAGACCCGGATTGCCGTGGCCACCAATTTCTCCGGCCGCTACGACGCCTGGGGCATGGATCTCGACTGCCCCTTCCCCTACCGGCTGACGAACGAGGGTCAAGTGCCGCACGCGATGCACTTCGATCCCCAGGGCCGCTACGTGCTCGTCGCGTTCGATCACGACGGGGATGAGAACGCCCAACTCTACCTCATCCCGCCCCGCGGCGGCGAAAAACATCCGCTTCGCACCCACGAGGGGCGCCGCTTCATGTTCTGCACGACCTCCAAGGACGGAAACCGCATCTACTACTCGTCGGACAAGGACAATCCCACGTATTTGTGTGGCTACGTGTTCGACCTCGAATCCGGTGAAGAGCGAACCCTCTACGAAGGTGAGGACGGTCCCACCGTCTTGGTGGCCGTGAGCGACGACGAGTCTTCTTGGGTGACCGCGACGGCCTTTGCGAACACGTACCAAATCGCGCACCTCCACCGCGCCGGCGAACGCGTGAGCCTCACGCCGGACCCCGGAACTCCGCACATCGTCGATTCCGTCGAATTTGCGGGCCATCTCGTGGTCTTCGCCACGGACTATCAAGCGGACGAACTGTATCTCGCCTCGTTTGATCCGCAAACCGGTTCGTTCCAGCGCATCTGGGCGCCGGAAAAGGGAAGCGTCACGCACGTGGCCGTGCACAAGGAGAGCCAGACCGCGTACGTCGCCGTGATGCGCGGCGTGATCGACGAGCTGTACCGAGTGGACCTGCGCACCGGTTCTGCAGAGAAGCTGAGCGCGCCTTGCGAGGTGATGGGTCAAGTCAAAGTGGGGGACAGCGGCCGCCTGTATCTGCTCGGTGCAAGCGACAACGAGCCAGGGAATGTGTGGATGCTCGACCTGGACGGCACTTGGCGTCCGCTCACGAGGGTGCGACCCATGGGCTTCTCCCCGGACGACTTGGTGCAGGCCGACGTGGTCCACTTTCCGTCGTTCGACGGTCTCACACTCGAGGCACTTCTCTTTCGTCCGAAGTCCGAGGTCGCGAACGGCTACACCATCATCTGGCCGCACGGCGGGCCGCAGGCGGCCGAGCGCAAAGGCTTCCGCAAGCTGTTTCAGTACTGGCTCCTTCACGGTTACCAGGTGTTCGCGCCGAATTTCCGCGGCAGCACGGGGTACGGCAGCCGGTTCATGAAGATGGTGGAGCGCGACTGGGGCGAAGGGCCGCGCAAGGACATGATCGCAAGCATCGAGTGGCTCCTCGCGCAGGGACTCGCGGACCGCGACAAGCTTTTCTTGGTCGGAGGCAGCTACGGCGGCTATATGACGCTCCTCTTGCATGGTCGACACGCGGACTACTTCCGCGCCTGCGTCGACATCTTCGGCCCGAGCAATCTGATCACCTTTGCGCAATCGGTGCCCGACTTCTGGAAACCCATCATGAAGCAGTGGCTGGGAGATCCGAACGATCCGGCCGATCGCGAGCGGCTGATCAAGGACTCGCCCATCACGTATCTGGACGGCATGACGAAGCCCATGCTCGTCATCCAGGGCGCGAACGACCCGCGCGTCGTCAAGGCGGAATCGGATCAGATTGTGCAGGCCCTGCGCGAAAAAGGGCGGGACGTGGAGTATATCGTGTTTGAGGATGAGGGCCACGGATTTATGAAACTGGAGAACGAGATCGAGGCCTACCGGCGGACCGTCGCGTTTCTCGATCGGCACCGCCAAGCCTCGGCGCCGTGAGGGCGAGCACGGTCTTTCTTCTCGCCCTCGGCCTCGTCGCCATCTCGTTCTCCGCCATGTTCATCGCGTGGTCGACGGCGCCGGCGGGCGTGATCGGCATGTACCGGTTGTGGATGGCGGCCGCCCTGCTCCTGCCCGCGGTGTGGCGCGAGCGGCCGCAGGTACAGTCCCTCCGGCGCATGTCCGGATGGCTCGCGGCGAGCGGCGTGTTGCTCGGCCTTCACTTTCTGTTTTGGATTGAGTCGCTGAAGCTGACGAGCGTCGCCTCGTCGCTCATCATCCTGGCGCTCGAGCCGGTGTTCGTGTGGATCGGCGAGCGGCTGTGGAGGCGCTCACCCGCGGCGTGGGTCGATCTCGCCAGCATGGCGGTGGCCATCGCTGGCGCCGCCCTTGCCGCCGCGGCGAGCGCAGGGCTCTCGCGCACAGGCGCCTTAGGCGACCTGATGTCGCTACTCGGGACCCTCGCCGTCTCGGGCTACGTCCTCGTAGGCGCCCGCGCGCGGGCCGAGGTCCCCGCGTGGACGTACAACGCGTGCGTCTTCGTCGTCGGCGGCGCAGTGCTCGCGGCCGCCAACGGATGCCTCGGCGCGCCGTTTTGGGGCTACAGCGCGCGCAACTGGCTTTTGTTCCTGGCCCTTGCCGTGGTTTCGACTATCCTCGGCCATGGCATCTTCAACGCGCTCCTGCACCGCGTGCCGCCGACCGCCATCGCGATGACCGTCGTGGGCGAACCCGTGGTCGGATCGCTCCTCGCAACCGTGCTTCTGCATCAGCCCATCACGCCGCTTGAAGCGGTGGGCGGCGCCGTGTGCCTCACGGGCGTGGGCGCTTATCTCTGGCGATCAGCGCGCCAAGGCGAGGATGAAACAGATCCACCCCGCTAAAAAGCACAAGCCGCCGATCGGCGTGATGGCGCCGAGCACCTTGACCCCAGAGATGCTGAGCGCGTACAGGCTACCCGAAAAGAGCACAATGCCGACCACAAACAGCCACCCGGCCGCGGAGAGTAGGCGAGAATCGGGATGAAGCCGAAGCAGGATGCCGACCGCGATGAGCGCCAACGCGTGATACATCTGGTACTGATCGCCCGTGTGATAGACGGACATCATCTCGGCCGAGAGCTTGTCCCCCAACACGTGCGCGCCAAACGCGCCGAGCGCGACGGCGAGAAACGCGAACACGCCTCCCCAAATCGCAAACGCCATGGTGTTTCCTCCTCACATCGCAGGCGGGCGCCGATGCTTCGTCGCCTGCTCGTAGTCGTGCGCGAGCTGGCAGAGCCGGACGTCGCTGTACGCCGTTCCGGTGAGCGTCAGTCCGACCGGCTTGCCCTCCGGCGTGTACCCGGCGGGCACCGTGATGGACGGGTACCCGGCCTTCGCCGCGATGGCGCAGCCATAATAGTTCACAAACGCAATCGCGTCCAACCGATGCTCCGCGAGCGCGCGATCGATGCCCTCCTCCCGCGACTCGCGCAGATCGCGAAGCCTCGCGCGGACGTACGAGCCGTCCGCCAGGTGCAGGTGGCTCTGCGCCTGCGCTCGCTCGAAAATCGCCTGGCCGTAGCGGAGGGCCCTATCGGCATTTCGGGCGTTGAACACCATGACGTCCGCGAGCGAATGAACGGGCAGCCACGGCTCCACGGTAGCCAGATACCGGTCCAGCGCGGCCGGAAATTCCGCGACCAGCACGTCGAAGTCGAAATCACGTTTGGGCAGATCGCACTCGATCACGTCTGCCCCAAGCTCGCGCAGCTCGGAGAGAGCCTCATTGAATACACGGCGCTCGTCCTCTGGAACTTCCTCCAGATACGCCTGCGGCACACCAATGCGCGCGCCCTTAAGCGCGCCGCGGCCGAGGTCCAGCCACGCCTCGCGCGAAGGCCAGCGCACGCCCTGCGTCGCCACGTCCCGCGGATCCGGGCCGGCGATGACAGACATCAAAAGCGCCGCGTCGGCGACGGTGCGCGTCATCGGTCCTGCCGTGTCCTGGCTCATCGCGATGGGGATGATGCCCCGCCGGCTGACCATGCCGAGCGTCGGCTTCAACCCCACAAGGCTGTTGGCGCTCGACGGGCTCAGGATGGAGCCGCTCGTCTCCGTGCCGATGGCCGCAGGGGCAAAGCCCGCTGCGACCCCCGCGCCCGAACCTGAGCTCGATCCGCCGACGTCAAACCTGCCAGGCCCGTACGGATTGAGCGTCTGCCCACCGCGCGAGGAATACCCGTTCGGCATGTGATCGCTTAGGAAGTTCGCCCATTCGGTGAGATTCGCCTTGCCGACGATCACGGCGCCCGCCGCGCGAAGCCGACGCACCACCTCGGCGTCTTCCCGGGCGCGGTGCCCCTCGAGCGCAACGGATCCAGCCGTCGTCTGCATGGCGTCGGCCGTATCGAGGTTATCCTTCACGAGGATGGGCACGCCATGCAGCGGACCTCGCAGAAACCCATTGCGGCGTTCCCGATCTCGCGCTTCGGCCTCCAGGAGTGCCTCGGGGTTCACCTCGATCACGGCGCGAATCCCCATCCCATTCACGTTGTGCGCGGCGATCTGCTCAAGATGCCGCGCCACGACGTCCAGCGAAGACACATCGCCTTGCCGAATGGCCATCGCCCACTCGACAAGCGTTCCCGTCATGACGTCCATCAGGCCGTCCCCCATCCCTTCAGTCTCACGGCTATTGTGCCACAGCACACGTGCCCTTGTCTCGACGCCCAGAGTGGCGATCCAACTCACCCATGGAAAGCGCCATTCGATGGGAGGTTGCGAAAGGAAATGAACCGCCATCGTCGAACATACACCGGGAGATCCAGATCTCCTGACGCCTGGATGATCAGCCGGTCACGGGGGTGAGCGCCGTGATTCTCCACCTGCTCATGCTGGCCGTGCGCGATTCCGTGCTTCTCATTCTCGATGTGTTCGCCGCGTGCCTGCTGGCGTTCTTCGCCTTTTCGGATGTTGTCAACGGCCCGTTCTCCTTTCTCGCGAACGGTCTCGTCTACATGGCCGCCATCGCCATTCCCGAGCTGATGGGACTCTCGTGCCTGTGGCTGATGAAGACGGGATATGCGCTGTCAGTTTCCATCGTGGCAGAGATTGTGGTCTTGATTCTGGCCGCCTTCGTGGGACAGGTAGGACTTCAGGCGGCGATGGCCTTTGTGAAAAAGCACAGGACCCGAGATGAAGAATAGGCAGCGAAGCGGGCAGGAGGAGCAGACGCAGGCGGCATCGGCCGCACGGATTTGCAAATCTCGGAGGGTTCTCACGGATCGCACAAGATGGAGCGACCCCAGCTCGCGCGAGCTGAGGTCACTTGTGAGCTGCGTTCGGATGCGCGATTTCTGTGCGTCTCGCTTTCGCGCCCCGCTCGTCCGCGCAGGCCCGCGGACGCCTCGTTCGGCGCCTCAAGCGGACTGAACCTGGATTTCCCGCTTGAGCGCCGTCACCATGGCGGCGCCCACACCCGCCCCGACGAGGATGGCGACCACGAACAGGTACCAGTGCCCAATGAGCGGGAACACGAAGATGCCTCCGTGCGGCGCCGGGTTCGTCACATGGAACAGCATGCTGAGTGCGCCCGTCACGGCCGATCCCGCCATGATCGACGGGATCACGCGGAGCGGATCTCGCGTCGCGAACGGGATGGCCCCCTCGGTGATGAAGCAGGCGCCCAGAATCACAGCGGCTTTCGCAGCGTCGCGCTCCTCCTGCGAGTACTTGCGCGGAGCGGCGAAAGCTGAGATGGCCATCGCCAGCGGGGGAACCATGCCCGCCCCCATGACAGCCGCCATGATCATCTCGGCTTCCGGCGTCTTCGTCGCCAGCAGGCCGACAGCGAAGAAGTAGGCCACCTTGTTGAACGGACCGCCCATGTCGAAGGCCATCATCAGACCGAGCAGGGCGCCGAGTCCGAGCGATGCGCTCGCGCCGATGTGCATGAGGCCGCTTGAAAGCGCGCCCATCAGTGCGGCCACCGGGTGGCCCAAGACGTAGATCATCAGCAGCCCCACGATGCCCACGGACAGAACCGGAAGGATGAGAACGGTTTTGATGCCTTCGAGCGATCGCGGCACGCGGATCCACTTTTTCAGCCCAAGCGTGACATAGCCCGCCACGAACCCTGCGATGATGCCTCCCAGATACCCAGCGCTCGCATTCGGTCCCGCGTGATACATCGTCCCCTGCGTGCCAATCCAGCCGCCGATGAGCCCTGCGGCGAACGCGGCGCGATCCGCGATCGACTGCGCGATGAAGGCCGCCAGCACGGGCACGAACAGCTTAAAGGCCGATCCGCCGCCGATGTTGTCAAACGCCTGAGCCAAGGAGGACTGGCCGTTGATGTCGATGGCTGTGGACAGCGCAATGAAGATGCCCCCGGCGATGACAAGCGGCAGCATGTGCGACACGCCGTTCATCAAGTGGCGGTAGACGGCGGGCGTTCCTTGGTTGCGCGCCTGCTTCGCGGACTGAATCTCGTCGAGTGCCCCGGGCGATCCGGCCGGCTCAAATGTCGGTGCTCGCAGCGCATCTTCCAGCAGCTTCTCCGGCTCCTTGATGGCGGCGCTCACAGACGTCTGCAACAAGCGCTTTCCTCGAAAACGGTCGAGATCGACCTGCTTATCCGCCGCCACAATCACGGCGTCCGCCTCGCGGATCTCGGCGTCGGTCAACGCGTCCTCAGCGCCGAGCGCGCCCTGCGTCTCGACGCGCACGTCGTGACCCAACTTCTTCCCGGCTTGCAACAACGCCTCCTGCGCCATGAACGTGTGCGCAATCCCCGTTGGGCACGCGGTCACCGCTACGAACTTGGCCACAACACATCCCTCCACGCTTCGATTTCAATCTGCTGCTCGATGGCCGCAATTTGTGCGAGCGAAGGAAACGCGCCCGGCGGTAACGCCACCTTGCACGTGGCCGCCGCGGAAGCGAAGGCGAGCGCATCGGGCACAGCGAGCCCGCTTGAGAGCGCGTGCACCATTCCGGCCACCAGACTGTCCCCGGCGCCCACGGGCGACACCACCTTCACGCTCGGCACACGCACGCGCCAAACGCCCTCCTGCGTGACCGCGATGGCGCCCTCCGCCCCGAGCGAGACCACGACGCACGCTGCGTACTGAGCCATGCGCTGCGCCTCTCGTACCACGTCGACCGTGTCCAGCACGGGGGCCCCGGCCCACTCCGAGAGCTCCTGGCGATTGGGCTTGACGACGTGCGGACGAGCTTCCAGCGCAAAGCGCAGCGCATCACCGCTCGAATCGAGGACGACGCGCGCCCCTTTTTGAACGGCCGCCTCCGTCCACGCACGGTAGCCGTCCACCGGACATCCTTCCGGCAGATTTCCGGCGATGACGAGCCACGTCCCCGGCCGCAAGACCTCGAGCACTCGGTCACTCAACAATTCCCAGCTCTCGGGCTCAATGTGAGGCGAAGGCCCGTTCAGCTCAGTGAGTCGGCCGTTTCCCTCCATCACCTTCAGGTTCAACCGCGTCTCCCCCGCGATGGGGATCCACTGCGCCCACCCGGGAAGCGAAGAGGCAAGCCACCGCCCGCGTGAACCGCCCGCAAACCCGAGCGAGCGACTTTCTCGGCCCATCGCCTCGAGCGCGCGCGAGACGTTCACGCCCTTGCCACCAGGCACAAGAATCTGTTCGTCCACGCGGTGCAGTTCGCCGGGTTGGAGCGCCTCCGTCCGCACGTACACGTCGATGGCCGGATTCACGGTCACCGTCACGATGTCCGCCAAACGGAGGCTTCCTGGCCCCTCCGACTGCGCTGTCATCCCATCACCCCTCCGTCCTCGTTGTCACAGATGAACTCCACCTCGGTTTCCGCCTGCCACTGGCGCCACTCGCCGTCGGGCAGGGGTCCGTCCGACACCCACGTGTCGATCTCGTCCCAGGTCGCCACGCGCACAAACGCGGTCTGATGGAGCTTCGTGCGATCCGCGACGAGAACCACGCGGTCGGCACACTTGACCATCGCCCGCTTGACGGCCGCCTCCTGGGGATTCGGCGTCGTGATGCCGCGGAAATCGACGCCGTTGGCGCCCAGAAATGCGATGTCGACGTGCAATTCGTCCAACATGCGCTCCGCAAACGGCCCCACAAAAGCGCCGGTCTTAGCGCGAAACTGGCCGCCCAACATGACGAGATCCATCTCACGGCGTGAACTCAATTCGGAGGCGATATCCAGGCTGTTCGTGACAACCGTCACGCCTTCATGGCGCCATTGCCGAGCAAGTTCGTACGTCGTCGTCCCCGCGTCGAGCAGCACCACTTGTCCAGGTCGCACGAGCTCGAGAGCGAGCGCCGCGATGCGCGTCTTCGCCTCCTGGTTCTGAATGCGCTTCTCGCTCCACGTCGGCTCAAACGCGGCCACTTCCTTGGCAACCGCTCCGCCGTGCGTTCGGTGCAACACGCCCTGCTCCTCGAGCTCTTGCAGATCTCGCCGGATGGTGGATTCGGAAGCTTGAAACATCTGCGCAAGTTCGCTCACCGTCGCTCGTTTCTGTACGAGCACGTGCTGCGCGATGCGGGCCTTGCGCTCGTCCGCGAACATGCCCATCACCTCCCGCGTGGCGCTCGCAAGCCGCTGTGTTCACCTTTGCCGATTGAAGGCTGTCGATGGACGCACCTTTCACATGCGAGCGCTTAATTATGCTCGAATATGATTGATTGCGATCATTTTATGGTGTAGCATGGAGGTTGTCAATCGGGATATGGATTCCGCGTGAAAACGCTTGGGTGCGGCGCCGCGCCATGCCCCGGCGCATCACGCGACTTGGGGATTCGTGAGGAAAGGAAGGTCGAAGCAGATGACGATGCTGACGCGCGAGCACGTGTGCTTTCTGGACGAGTCTGTTGCGACGCGAGCCGACGTCATTCGGCGGATGGTGGAACTGGCTCACCGCTCGGGCCACGTGGAGGACGTCGGTCGCGCCGTGGAAGCCGTGGAGCACCGTGAACAAGAGGGTACGACCGGATTTGGCAAGGGCATTGCCATTCCGCACGGCAAGTCCTCCGCAGTGCGGAAGGCCGCGCTGATGTTCGCCCGGTTGGCAAAGCCAGTGGACTGGAACAGCCTGGACGGCGCTCCCGTCGACACGGTGTTCCTCATTCTGGTGCCGGAAGGCGCTCACGATGACCACCTTCGGCTGCTGTCAAAACTTGCGCGCAAGCTCATGCACGATGACTTTGTGAGCGCACTGCGAGAGGCGAACGAGGTGGACCAACTCGTGGATACCATCCGCGGGGCGCTCGAGGACTGAAGGACTGGACCGAATCGAATCGCCGCCGAGGCGAGATACAAGGAACAGGGCCAGCCGCCCCTCTTGGCGTCTGGCCCTTTGCGTCACTGCATCGCGCCGTAATATCCCAGATCCTGCTGGATGTGTTGGCGCACCACCTGGGGATCCGTCCCATATTGCGCAAACGCGCCGCGCGACGGATGGCCCTGCATCCCGTAACCATAAGGCTGCTGCGCGGGCTGCATGTGCATCATCTGCTGGTACGGTTGAGCGTGGCCCTGGGCTCCCATCATACCAGAAGGCGAACCATACCCCATGGGCGACATGCCGTAGCCACCCTGTCCCTGGCTCGCCGACTGCTGGTACGCCTGGCGCCCCTGCATGGAGACGGCATGTACCTGTTGAGGCGCACCGTACGAGCCGTAGCCCGCAGCATACCCAGCGCCATCATACATCCCCGCCATCGCTTGTCCCATCGGCTGCCCGCCGTACGCCTGCAGGTCCTGTTGAATGTGTTGACGGACCATCTGCGGATTGGACCCAAACTGGCTCAGCATGCTGTGGCCCATGCCCATGGTCCCCATCGGTGCGTAACCATACGATGGCTGCGCGTACTGCGCGTCCTGCTGCATGTGCTGATGAACCGTTTCGGCCGGGGTGGCAAACTGGCGCATCTGCTGATACACCTGCGCATTGTAGCCCATTCCCTGGCCCTGCCCCTGGGCACCATACGTCGGTTGCATCGGCTGCATCTAGGCGTCACTCCTTCGTTGAAGTGGGTGTTTCGCCTGAAGTATGCGCCATCGTCGCACCCGACATGCAGACGGTGCCGGAACCAGAAATCCCGTCCAGAGGTCAGGCGTTGAGCGACACCGACCAATCGTGTGCCGCCTGGCCCTCCAGGAACTTCTCCGCGTCCATGGCCGCTTTGCAGCCGGATCCCGCCGCCGTGATGGCCTGCCGGTACCGGGAGTCCATCACGTCACCGCAGGCGAAGACGCCTTCCACGCTCGTCTCCGACGTGTTGCCCTTCGTGATGATGTACCCAATCTCGTCCAATTCGAGCTGGCCGCGCAGGAAGTCCGTGTTCGGTTTGTGGCCGATGGCGACGAACACGCCGTCCGCCTCGAGTACCTTCGTCTCACCCGTCCGGTTGTCCACCACCTCGAGCCCCGTCACCTTGTTGCCATCCGACAGCACCCGCTTCGACTGGACGTTCATCACAAACCGGATCTTCGGATTCGCCTTGGCGCGCTCCTGCATGATCTTCGACGCGCGGAACTCCTCGCGGCGGTGGACAATCGTCACCTCCGACGCGAATTTCGTGAGGAACGTCGCCTCCTCCATGGCCGAATCGCCGCCGCCCACCACGATGACGCGCTTGTTCCGAAAGAAAAACCCGTCGCACGTGGCGCACGTCGACACGCCCCGGCCGATCATCTCGCTCTCTCCCTCAATGCCGAGCAGCTTGGCCGAAGCGCCCGTCGCCACGATAAGCGCATCCGCGGTGTATTCGTGTTCCTTGTCGATCACGACCTTGAACGGGCGCTGCGACAGATCCACCCCCGTCGCGATACCCGATCGGAACTCCGCGCCGAACTTTTCCGCTTGCTTTTTCATGGCCTCCATGAGCTCAGGGCCCATGACGCCATCCGGAAAGCCAGGGAAGTTTTCCACTTCCGTCGTCATCGTCAACTGGCCGCCCGCCTGATCGCCCTCAAACACGAGCGGCTCGAGATTCGCTCGCGCTGCGTAAATGGCCGCCGTGTATCCGGCTGGCCCCGTCCCTAGGATGATGAGCCTCCTGTGTTCCATGGCAAGGCCTCCCCTCTTGCATGCTATGTTACCCGTTGCGCCGCGCGACTTCCACTCGGCCCGCCACGCACACGGCGCGGTCCCCCTCAATGACGAAGTACAGATCCGCCTCCGCAATCTCCGGCACGTCCTCCACCCACTGCGACATGCGGATCATCGCGTCGATCACGACCTCTTCGTGCGGCTTCATCCGCGACGAAGCGCTGTTGACGAGGGCGTCGCTCCAGAGCTCTCTGGCGTCGGCATCCGTGAGCGGCAAGAGGCGCACCGTGGGCAGGGTCTTGGCGGAGCGGCGAAGTGCTGCGGCGCCACGTTCCTCCGAGGAAAGGTACAGGCGCAAGAGCGGGCCAAACAGCGGATCGGTCTCCACGACGATGTTGAAGCTCGCCTGCTCCTCCGCTTGTTCGTTCGGCGCATCCGCCGCATCGAGGCCGATGGCCGCCAGCACTTCGCGCACGGCGGGCCAATCGAGCGTCACGAGCCCCTGAACGTCCTCCTCGCCTCGATACGACGTCGCGGAAATTTCCTGGTACATGCGCGTCCGGGCCAGGTCCGTGTCGATCCCGTCGACAAACGGAATCACGCCCGGATCCTTCTCGCGGTACTCGTGGTACGCCACCACCTTCGCGAGGGCGCGAACGGCCTGCTCCGGGAACGGATAGATGGGGATCTGCCGCTCCGAGTCGACCTCGAGCATCCGCACGCGGTAGTCGCCTGTGGTCAAAAAGTTGGCCACCACCGGTTTCTCGTACGGATGGCGGACGCCGGGGACGGGCGGATCGTTCGCCACTTCGCACAGCGCCGCAGAAATGGCGACGCGCACGGCCTCCTCGTTGGACGGACCCACAGGCGTGAAGAGCACAATGACGGAATCCACGCTCGGGTCGCGCAGCACCTGCGGCAACACCTCGCGATAGCTCTCGGCGAGCGTCTCGAAACCGACGTTGATGACCGGCCCGACGAACTCCAGGCCCTCCCGCACGATGCGGTCGACCGTCATCACGGCCCCTCCAGCGGTGTTGGTCACGACCGCCACGCGGCGTCCGCCGCGCGTGGGACCTGCCTTCAGCAGGACGGCGACGTCAAACAGCTCCTGCAGCGTGTCCACGCGAATCACGCCGGCCTGTTGGAACATCGCCTCCACGGTCGCGTCCTCGGCCGCCACGGACACCGTGCGCGCGTTCGCCACATCGTGCCCGACGGGCGTTCGGGCGCTCTTGACGGCCAGAATGGGCTTCTGGCGGGTGATGCGCCGGGCGAGCCGAGAGAAGTTCCTCGGATTCCCGAACGACTCGAGGTACAGGAGGATCATTTCGATGGCCGGATCGTCGCCCCAATACTGGAGAAGATCGTTGCCGGAGACGTCCGCGCGGTTGCCCAGGCTGACGAAGCTGGCGACGCCCAAGCCAATGTAGGCCGCATAGTCCAGAATGGTGATGCCGAGCGCGCCGGAATGGGACGCGATGGCGACGTGACCGTACTCCGGCACCTTCGGCGCGAAGCTCGCGTTGAGCCGCGTCTCGCTGTCCATCTGGATGAGGCCGAGGCTGTTGGGGCCAATGAGACGGCACCCCGCCGCGCGCAGCTTCTCCGAAATCTCGCGCTCCAACTCTTCCCCGGGTTTGTCCATGTCAGAAAACCCAGACGACAAGATCATCACGTGCTTGATGCCCGCCGCGATCACGTCGTCGATGACGGACAAGACCTGCGAAGCGGGCACGACCAGCACCGCCAGATCGACGGGTTCCGGGACGTCGCGCAGGCTGGGGTAGGCGCGCACCGCGGCCACCGATTGCGCGGACGGATTGACAGGATACACCGTCCCGCGAAAATCGCTGTTCAAGATGTGGCGAAACAGGACGTGGCCGAGTCGATCCTTGTTCCTCGACGCGCCCACGACGGCAACCACCTTCGGATGAAAAAAGTGGTGCAACGACGTCATACCGCTCTCTGCCCCTCTCCTGACGCGAACGGCCGCAGGGGCGGCATCCGCCCGCGGCCGTGATCGCACAAATCAGGCATACGCCTGGTCCAAGAACTGCTCCACCTGCTCCTTGGACTTCGCGTCGCGACTGAAGAGCCGCTTGACCTCGCGGCCTTGGTCGTAGACGAGGAAGGTCGGAATTCCAAGAATCTGGAGCTCTTCCGCCAGGTCCGGCACCTCGTCCCGGTTCACGCGGACCATCGTGAATTGCTCACGGTACTTTTCTTCCCATTCCCCCAAATATGGCTCAATGCGACGGCAGTCTGGGCACCACGTCGCATAGAATTCCACCACCACGCGGCCCGATTGCACCGCTTCCCGATACCGTTCGCTCGTGCGGATCTCTTCCACGGCTCTCGCTCCCTTCAGCCTTCATTATACTGCTCGGCGCGCCCAAAGCCACTCGACCGCACGGCGGCATGACGCGGACACAAAAAGAGGACGGATCGCGTCGATCCGCCCAAGAGAAGGAGTGGCGTGGACAGCCTGAAGCGACCGGCGCGTGGGCCGGGCGGCTCCCGCCCGTCTCAGGACGAGAGCCGGCGAAAGGTGACGATCAACTGATCCCGATACCGCCGAATGTCGACGACGCGGATTTGGCTCCGTGCCACCGCTTCCTTGAGCTCCCGCATCATCAACTCGTTGCGCGCCTCATCGGCCTGCGTGAAGATGACCGTTTCGAATGGCGGTTCCATCGAGATCGACCCTCCGCGAGAGAATGCGGACCAGGGCGTGCCCTGTTGTCTGTAGCGTAGCGCATCGCGTGGGTCGGATCAACGCCTTTTGTAAGAATACCTTACAAAAAACGAGGTTTTTTCTTCGATCTCGTCATGTTTCTTAACGCGTCCGGTGAACTCGCCTGGGGAGAAAGTCGCGCCACGTGCCCGCCGGCCAGCGCTCCCCGCTCGCGTCGCGCACCACAATCTCGGCATCCGCCGCGCCGTCGTGCGCCCCGATGAAATAGCGGTCCGCGGCCGCCATGGCGAAAAGGAGCGGGCGCGCCAGCCCGACGACCCGCTTGCCGTCGCTTTTCGGCGCCATGCCCGAAAGCGGGCGCCACCGCTCCACGGACAACTCGAACGTGCCATGATCCACCCACGCGCCGATGGCCACGGTGCCACCGAGCCTTCCACGAGCGCGGCGCGCCCATGCCGCCACCTCGTCGCCACAACCAATCCAGACCTGATAGATGCCGCCGCGCGGCAGGCGAACGGCAGCGAGCGTGCGCCCGGCGAGCGGGCCATCTGGAAACGCGCCCGTAAGAAAGACCGTGCGAACGCGCCGCAGTTGGTTTCGATGAATGGTCGTCATGTCGTATCCTCCACCCGATTCAGCCGTTCGCCCATGTGTATGCCGATGCAGGTGCATGGGTTCCGAAGACGAGCGCGGGCCCGGAGATCCCGGGCCCGCATACACCAGAACATGTTCCATCACGCCTTGGCGAGATCCGCCTGGACTCGGCGGAGCAGCGCCTCGCAGCCGAGGCGCACCAGGCGGTACACCTCCTCGAAGCGGCCGTCGTAGTACGGATCCGGCACCTCGTCCGGCTCGTCCGGGACGAGATCCAGCAGCCGGAAGACGCGATCGGACCGCTTCGCGCCGAGCCGCTCCAGGGCGCGCATGTTGGACTCGTCCATCGCGACGATGTAGTCGAACCGCTCGAGGTCCTCCGGGCGAATCTGCCGGCTCACAATGCCCGCGTAGTCGATGCCGTACCGCTCCAGCACGCGGCGCGTCCCGTGATGCGGCGGATCGCCAGCGTGCCAGTCGCCGATGCCAGCGGAGTCGACCTCAATTTCGCCCTCGAGGCCGGCCTTTCGAACCATGTCGCGAAAGACGGCCTCCGCCATCGGGGATCGACAGATGTTTCCGAGACACACAAACAGCACGCGGATCATGCGGACCCCCCTCAATCGTCGATCCGGTAGACCCAGTACCGCTCCGTCCCCAGGAGGCGCAGGACCTCCTCCCGAGCTTCTCCGCCTGCGGCGAGCGCCTCCTCCACCCGGGCGAAGATGCCCGAGAACTGCGAGCGATGCGCCTTCATCGCCGCCAGCTTCTGATCCAGGACGCTCGACACGTCGATCACAAAGTCGGGATCGCCCAGGATCTTCTCGGGCTCGTGGACCACCGCCGAGCCCCAGATGACCGGCCGCTCCTCCTTGGGCAGCCGCTTCACGGCGATCACGGCCGCGTTCGACATGGCGTCGTGATCGGGATGCACGCCGAGTCCCGGGTAGTACGTCATCAGAATCGACGGCTTCACCTCGCGGATGACGGCTTCGATCCGATCCGCGATCCGCTCGGGATCCTCAAATTCGACGGTCTTGTCCCGCAGGCCGAGCAGCCGGAGATCGCGAATGCCGAGGATCTCGCACGCCTGTTCGAGTTCTTTCCGCCGAATCTT
This sequence comes from Alicyclobacillus acidocaldarius subsp. acidocaldarius DSM 446, assembly GCF_000024285.1. GTDB lineage: Bacteria > Bacillota > Bacilli > Alicyclobacillales > Alicyclobacillaceae > Alicyclobacillus > Alicyclobacillus acidocaldarius. Next base: position 956,197 of record NC_013205.1, on the reverse strand, counting down.
CGGGAGGGTCTCCCGGTTGGCGATGGGAGGGTTGCCCATGTTGCGCCCCAGCTCGCCGAGCGTGCCGCAGATGAGGGTGGCGGGCGTGCCCGCGCGGGTGAACAGGATCACGGTCCCGGCCTTGCCGAACGACTCGTCGTCTGGATGGGGATACACGAGCAGCAAGTGACGAGTCTTTTCCACTTGTGCCATCGATCACGCCTCCTCCTCAATCGCGCTCATGGGCCAAGGGGTGCGTGAAAGCTGCAGCGCAACCGCGAGCCGCCCCTCGTCATCGTGGCCAGCCAAGAGCAACCTGCCCTTCTCGTCCACTTCGTAGTCCGTGAGTCCCTCCGCGTAAATCCAGCCGTTTTCCATCTTGAGCCCGACGCGGTAGGGCCGATTCCCGGCGATGGCGGCCCGCTCAAATCGAACGCGCCCGTTTCGAATGTAGGCGCACACCGCCATGGGCTGCCCGAACCGGTGCGCGGCGTACGCGCCGTTGGTCGTCTCCAGGTGCAAATACACGTCGTCTCCGACAAAGCGGTTCAACGCAGCCTGCACTGCCTGCACGTCGATAGGTTTCAAAGCGCAGCACCTGACCTTCTTCCGAGTTTTGCGCCTGTGCGATAATCGTCAAGAATCAACGTCCTCTATCGTGCCAAAACATCGGGGCCGATTCAAATGGCCGAGAGATTTCGCGCCGGGCGCGATGGAGCAAGGAGGTCTTCCATGAACACCGACGCACGCAGATGGATCGAACGCCTACAGCTCGCCCCGCACCCCGAAGGCGGGTACTATCGCGAAATCTATCACTCCCCGCGCTACCTCTGCGATCCGGCCACCATCGCGGCGTATGGCGGCACGCGCCGCAGCGCCACCAGCATCTACTTCCTGTTGCCGGAAGGCGACGTGTCTCGCCTGCACCGGCTGCGCTCCGACGAGATCTGGTACTTCCACCACGGCCGGCCTCTCGTCGTGCATCTGTTTCATCCCGACGGCCGCTACGAGGCGCAGGAACTCGGCCTGCCCGACGCGCCCGGCAGAGAACCTCAGGTCTTGGTTCCCGCCGGAACCATCTTCGGGGCCGAGCTCATTCCAGGAGAAGGCGCGGCATTCGCGCTCGTGGGCTGCATGGTGACGCCCGGATTTGACTTTCAGGACTTCGAGCTCGTGTCGCGCGAGGAGGTGGCTTCCCGATTTCCGGATCAGAAGGACGTGATCGCGCGCCTCACATGAGCGATTTTCGCATCCGAACGTGAGGAATGCCGGCGTCGTCGAACACGTCGTCCGACGCGCGCCGGTAGCCGAGCTTTTGGTAAAACCGCTCGGCGTGCAGCTGCGCGTCGAGCACAATTTCGCGAAATCCCGCTTCGCGCACCAGTTCCTCCACAGCCTGCATGACGCGCCGCCCCAGCCCGCGGCCGCGCAGGTGCGCCAGGACAGCCACGCGCTGCACTTTGGCCGTGTGTCCGTCCCCGGGATGGTACGGGCGAAACCGTGCCGTGGCCACCGGCGCGCCGGCGTCGTCGTACAAGAGCACGTGAACCGCCCGATCCGGCTGGTCGAACTCGTCGATCTCCAATTCTTCCGGAACTCGCTGTTCCTCAATGAAGACCTGCCGCCGAATGGACAGGCAATCGCGCAACTGCGCCTCATTCACGACCTTCACCGCGCGCATCCCCAACACCCCCAACGATTTGGAAGACATCTTTCGAGAAGCGTATAATTCAACCCGAGTATGCAAGGAGGAAGGCGCATGTCCACCATCACCGTGTCCGCAGGGGAACCGCGCGGCGGGCGCCGGGCCCTCTTCTTGGTCACCATCGCGCTCGGCGTGCTTTTGAACCCGCTCAACTCGTCCATGATCTCCGTGGCCATGGCCAAATTCGAACACGTGTTTCATGTCCATTTTACCACGGCCTCCTGGCTCATCTCCTCGTATTACCTAGCCAGCGCCGTGGCCCAACCCATCATGGGCAAGGTGGCCGATCTCGTCGGTCGAAAACCTCTGTTTCTCATCGGACTGGCGCTTGTGTCGCTGTCCTGCGCATTGGCCCCTTTCGCGCCGTCGTTCACATGGCTGGTCGTCTTCCGCCTCATTCAGTCGTTGGGGAGCGGCGCCATCTATCCCGCGGGCATGGGGATTGTGCGGAACGTCATCACGGACCGGCAGGCGCAGGCGCTCGCGTTCTTGTCCGTGTTTTCGTCTGGGGCGGCTGCATTCGGGCCGTCCATTGGCGGCGTCATCATGAACTACCTGGACTGGCAGGGGATCTTTCTCGTCAACTTTCCGTTTGTCGTAGCAAGCTTCCTCCTCGCGATTTTTGTGCTGCCTAACCCCCGCCGCGGCGAGCACCAGAGCGCTCGGGAAGTGCTGCGCGAGATCGATCTGCCCGGCATCGCCCTGTTCATCCTTGCCATCGCCACGTCGCTCGTGTTTCTGCTGTCCCTCACCGAACGGCCTGCGTGGTGGGCTGCCGTCACGGGACTTGTGGCGTTCGCAGCCTTCGGGTGGCGGGAGCACGTCGCGCCGAGCCCGTTCTTGAGCCTGCGCTTTTTCAAGCGGTACACGTCGCTCACCTGGGTGTTGGTGCAGTTCACCACGGTGAACATCATCTTCTACTCCATCTTTTTTGGCATGCCGACCTATCTGCAGGAAGTGCGCGGCTTTGACTCGCAGGAGACGGGGCTCATCATGCTCGCGGTGGCTGGCTTCAGCCTCATCACGGCGCCCATCACGGGGCGCTGGGTGGCTCGCAGCGGCTCTCGACCGCCGCTCGTCCTCGCCGCTGTGTTCATGACGGCGGGCAGCCTGCTCATGCTGACCCTGCACACGGCGTCGCCCGTGTGGTGGCTGTGCGTGGTGTTATCCGTCCTCGGGCTGTCCAACGGCTTCAACAACGTCGGACTGCAGACGGCTCTCTTTGCGGCCAGCCCACGCGAGGTCATCAGCACCGCATCCGGGCTGTTCCAGATGGCTCGCTACATGGGGACCATCTTGTCGACGGTCGTCCTCGGCCTGCTGTTCGGCGCCCGCCTCACAACCTCCGAGTTGCACGTCCTCGCGGCCGTGCTTGCGTGCCTTGGAGCCCTGGTCCTCGCGATGAGCCTTCGCCTCCCCCGCCGAGCCTGACGCCGCAACGACAAACGGCCACCCGATGAGGCCCATCGTGGCCCCGTCGAGCGGCCGTTTCGTTTCCCACTCATCAGGAAGACCGCGAATCCTCCTGCTTGAAGCCCCGGGCTTGCCGCATGGCGCGATCGCGAAACGCCTTTGGCGTGAGCCCCACCTGCCGTTTGAACAGTTTGTTGAAATACGTCGGGTCCGGATAGCCGACGTGCGCGCCCACCTCGTACGCCTTGAGGTGAAAGTCGCGCAGCAGTAGATCCTTCGCCTTGTTCAGGCGCGTCTGCACGATGAACTCCCGAATGGTCATCCCCGTCTCGCTCTTGAATCGCTTGGAGAGGTAGCTGGGGCTCAGAAACACCTGACTCGCGAGCGTCGCCACATCGAGATCCGAGTCATAGTGCCGCTCGATGATCTCGATGACCTGACCGATCTGCGCGCTGTGCGCGGTGCGCACCGCCTCTTCGCGCCCGAGCACCACCATCAGCGCCTGTTTCAGCTTGTCGCGCCAATCCCACCATTTCGGGCATTCCTCGGCCACAAAACGAAGCCATTGGCGCGTCGAGATGGGAACTTGGAGCATCCGATCCCGCCCATCCGCCTGGCGCTGGCCGACGGCCGCCATGATGAACTGAGCGCAGAGTTCCGCCACGTCTTCGAGCTTCGTCGGCCGCTCCGCCAACTGCGCGAACAAATCCTCCACGACCGACGCGATGCCCTCATAGCCGCGATCGCCGAGCTGGGTGACGGCCCGCGTGATCAACCGAGTTCTGTCCTCTTCGTGGAGCGGCACCAGCTCGCGCCTTCCCTGCGAGTAGGCGGACGATTCAAACACGTTCCAGTGCGACGCGGCGGTGGCCTCCATCAGCGCCTGCCACCAGCGCACCACCTCCCGCTCGTCGCACGCGGAACTCACGCCGACGAGCGTCCGATCCGCGGCCAATCTCGCGAGTGCGGACTCGAAACCCTCCATGGCCCGCTCCGGGTGATGAGCGGCGAGCGTCATGACGTAGGCGGCCGCGTCACAAGACAGCAGGTGCACACAGTCAAAGCCCGCCGACTGAATCTGCGCTAGGAACGGGTAAATGGGCACCACGCGCGAACTGCGGACGACGACCACCAGCCACGCTTGGCGATCCCGCACGCCGTCGAGCGCCCTTTCCACTTCTCGGAAATCGAGTTCCACGGGGTGTTGCTGCAGCACGTCCCAGGTGACAGACGGCCAACTGGTGCGAACTTCCCGGATGGCGTGCAGCGAGGATGAAACATTTGTCTTTTTCGGCATGCGCACGCTCACGTTAGCCCTCCCCTCGCGCCCCACGAGGAATGAAAACGGTTTCTCTCGAAACATTATAAAAGAATCCCTGCGCGCAGGGGAGTCGTAAATTCCATCGTTCTTGTCTTTCTTGGCACTTGTTCGCGAAAGGAAGGCGCCGAAACCTCCTGTTTCGGCGCCAAAAGACAAGAATTTAATCTGGCACGGCCCACTGGATGAGCGGCGACGGGCGGTCGCAGTACAACAGTCTCAGGCGATGCAACGCCCGCGTGCATCCGACGTACAACAGTTTGGCGTCCCGCTCGTCGGCGCGGTAATGGGCCTCGTCGGCGTCGACGATGATGACGCTGTCGAACTCGAGCCCCTTGGCGAGGTAAACGGGCACGACGCTGATGCCGCCTTCGTAGTGCGTCTGGGTCGCCGTGAGAAGATGAGCGTCGAGCCCCGACTCCAGGCACATCTGATGATACACGTGCGCATCCTCTTCCGTCCGCGTCAACACCGCGATGGTGGTCGCTCTCCGGCTCTCCTCCGACAACCGCTCCATGAGCGCATCGAACCGGCCGTCCCAGGCCACGGGCTCGACGACGACGGGATCGCCGCTTCGAAACACGGGTTTCGCCAGGACCTTCGGTCGGAAAGGTTCGAGGATCCGGTTGGCAAACGACACAATCTCGTAGGTTGAGCGGTACGACACCGACATTTCCACGTACCGGCTTCCGCCTGGAAACAGCGCTCGAACCTCGTCCCAGTCCCGGAACCCTGCCTCGCTGTGAATGCTCTGAGAAAGATCCCCCAGAATGGTGAAGGACAGGCTTGGACAGTACGCCTGCAGCACCCGGATGTGCGCCGGAGAGAAATCCTGCGCCTCGTCGATCACGACGTGGTGAAACACATCCCGCGCGTCCACCCCGTGAAGCCACTGATGAATGGCAAGGAGCAGCGGCAGATCTTCAGGTTCCACGAGCGGCCGGGCCCCGTATTTTGTAGGACGCTGGATGGACGCAAGCGACAGATCAGGATGATGCCGCAGGAACGACTCGTAGATGGGCAGAGGCTCGAGATCCGGCCACGCCCGCTCGAATTCGCGTGCGGCGGCCGCAATCTGCCGTTTGGTGGACTTATCCGCCTTGCCCGCCTCCTTCGCCTGCATCTCCCACTGCCGCTTGACGCGGGCGACCACGCGATCTCGCCGCTGGCGCACGGGGTAGCGCGCGTATTCCACGTGAAACCAGCGGGCGATGGTTTCGGCGGAGATGGGCGGCCCAACCGGAGACGGCACGTCTCGCTTCGGCACCATCTTCTTCTCCATGTCCTGAAGGAAGGCTTGGAGGGCTTCCAGCGTCTCCACCCGCCCCTTCACCTCGATCTCGCGCCGCATCGCCTCGTACGCCTGCGACGGCCGAAGCGCGAATCGCTCGCGCAGCCGCTTGGCCGGATCGGGCAGGAGCACCACATGGTCCAACACGCGGAGCGCAAACGCCGCGAACGTCGTCTGCTGGACATCCCCTACGCCGAGCTCAGGCAACACCTCGGAAATGTAATCCACGAACATCGCGGAGGGCGCAAAGATGACCATCTTATCCGCCCTTAGCTTTTCCGGATGCTGATACAGCAGATAGGCGAGCCGATGCAGCGCGACGGTCGTCTTTCCGCTTCCCGCGACGCCCTGAATGAGGATGGGCACATTTTTGTCCGCGCGGATGACCTCGTTCTGCTCGGCCTGAATCGTGGCCACGATATCGTGCAACCGGCTGTCCTTGGAATCCGCGAGGCGGTAAAGCAAAAACTCATCGACGCTGCCCGCCTGCGTCTGCCCTTTCACGTAGCTGTCGACGACGCGGACGAGATCGCCGTCGCGCACGACGATGTTTCGCTTGAGCGACACGGTGCCGCGGACCTCGCCGCCTGGAGCTTCGTAGCGCGCCTCGTCTCCCTGGCCGGTGAAGGAGTAAAACACACTCGCGGCAGGCGCGCGCCAATCGAGGACCACGCGCTCGCCGGTCGACGGATGATCGATGCCTTGCTTGCCGATGTAGAGCTTCTGAGGGGCCTCCCCCTCGGGCTGAAAGTCAATGCGGCCGAAGTACGGATCGCTGAGCGCACGCCGGAGTTGATGGCGCCGCTCCTCCGCCATCTCGGCGACGGCCACGTCGGCGACGACGTCGGCTGTCAGCGCCTCGTCCGCATCCTCGTCGTCCTCGTCGCGCACCGGCATCCTGGGCCCCGACTCGAGCGCCCCTCGAATGATGTCCAGCACGCGTTCCAAATGTTGCTTCTCTTCCTCGTACGGATCGAGCGCCGGGCGAGGCGGCGTCCCGGTCTCGCTCATGAAACCACCTCCCTCTCCGTGCGCGCGATGACGAGGGACCACACCGCGTACCACGCGAGCGCGCCCACGTCCGCCACCGCGATCACGGCGCCCATGGGCAGGCTGTCATGCGATCCGCCGAGGCCCACGAGCGGTGTCGCGGCGGCGCCGAGCAGCAGTTGCGACACGCCGATGAGACCGGCTGCGCTGCCGGCCTGCTTGTCGTGATGCTGCATGGCCAGCGACGATCCCAGGGTGCTCACGATGCCGACGCACGAGACGAGCACGAACAGCGACGGCAGAATCCCGGGAAGCCCAAGCCCGAGAAGGACGCTCGCGAGCAGCCCGAGTCCCCCGAGCGCCGCGAGGATCACGCCGAAGCGGAAGATCTTCCGCCCCTCGATGCGCCGGGCCAGATGCCCCGAGATCTGGGACGCGATGACGATCCCGATGCCGTTGGCCGCGAAGCACGCGCTGAACGCCTGCGGTGAGAGCCCGTAGATGTCCTGAAGCACGAAGGGCGATCCCGAGATGTACGCGAACATCGCGGCCGACACCAGCCCCTGGGAAAACGCGTAGGCGACAAAGACGGGATCGCGAACTAACGCGCCAAACGCGCGCAGGGCGCCGCCGAGCCCCGCCCTGTTGCGGCGCTCCACTTCGAGCGTCTCCCGCAGAGCAACGAGCGACCAGAGCCACAGCGCCGCGCCGACACATCCCAGGATGGCGAACACGCCTCGCCAGTCGGTGAAGCGGAGCAACTGGCCGCCGATGACCGGCGCGAGAATCGGCGCGACGCCGTTGACCAACATGAGCAGCGAAAAGAACCGCGTCAGTTCGACGCCGCTAAACAAGTCCCGGGCGATGGCTCGAGCGATGACGATGGCGGCGGATCCACACAGCCCCTGCACCATTCGCACGACGACGAGTCCCCACGCGCTCGGCATCAGGCCACACGCGAAGGAGGCGAACAGATACAGGCCCAGCCCCACGAGAAGCGGGCGCTTGCGGCCGAGCGCATCGCTCAAGGGCCCCGCAAACAACTGGCCGACGGCCAAGCCCAAAAGACACGCCGTGAGGCTGAGCTGGGCGACCGACGTGGCGGCGTGCAAATCTCGCGCCATCGAGGGCAGCGCCGGCAAGTACATGTCGATGGAGAGCGGCGCGATGGCGGTCAAGCTCCCGAGGAGCGCGGCCAGGCGAAAGCGGGCGCCAAACGAGGTGGGCGCCTCTGCCAGGGTGTGGGTGGTCATCTCCACTTCCGACTTCACAGAATCTCCCCCTTCGTGTTGTCTCCTATCTTCTCTTCTCTCCAGCGCGGCAGCTCGATTTCACAGGCGCGCCGTCTCAGGCCGGACGCGCGCACCGCCGAGCCCCATCACCAAGTGCCGTCCGCGAGCTGGTCGCCGAGCCACTGCAGGATGGCGTTTTGCCCCTGCGGCGTGGCCGCCGCTTGGAACATGGGCGCCATGGCGAGCGCCTGTTCCCCGGCTTCGGCCAGGAGGCGCTGTCCGAGCGCGGTCGGATGCACGTCGTGCGGCAGAATGTCGTCGGAAGGTTGAGTCAGGGTGTCGTACGCGTCCGCGACGGGATCACCGGCAGAAACGGCATCGGCGGCGATGGCCGCGTTCGCCGCGACAATCGCGGCCTCCGCGGTCCGATGAAGCCATGGATCCGAAGCTGGAAACGGGTTGTAGAGATCGTAGACGATCACGGTTGCCCGCGGATTGTACCGATGCAACAAACCGAGGATGGATGCCAGGTGGCTTCGCACGTCCTGAATGCCCTGGGCCAACTCCGACGACAACGTCGCCGCCTGCGAGGACGTCGGCGTGACCCGCGCCCAGTCCGCGCCCTTCGGCAGCATGGCGAGCGCGGGAAGCAGCAGATCGTTACTCCCAATGTCGACGGTGACGACCTGCGCGGCGGCGACCTCAGAGCGCAGAGCGGTGTCCGTCTTGAGGGCCTGCAGCAGGTCCCCAGACGTCCAACCGGGCACGCCGAGATCGACGGCGCGCCAACCTTCCTTCTTCGCGAACAGATACGGAAACGCGAGAGGCGACGGCTCTCGGTTGTTCCCAAGATTGTAGCCGAACGTGATGGAGTCGCCGAGCGCCACGAGCACGTGGGTCCGCTGGGGAGCCAGCCCCGCGCGAGCCGCGCTGGTCACGTGGATGTCCGCGGCGCCGTTTGGCGATGAGCTGACGTCAGGCTGTACGATGGGATGCGAGATGAACACTATGGCGCCAAGCGCCGTGAACCACGGTCCGAGTGCCGGCATGGCCTTGCTCCCTCTCCACAGTTGGGTTCGATGGCTTCGCTTGTGTTCCGGCTGCAAAGCGCCTATTGTTCATGATAGATCACAATCGGCCGAGATGCTCGGCCGGGAGCTGCCCCGTCAGAGGAGGGTATGCATGCGCCCGTCAACGCTCGTGCGTTTCGGAATTGCGACGGTCGTCGTGGGCCTGTCGGGATGCGGAATCGACTCTCCTTCCCACGCGGACACCTCTACGGCGAAACGCCCCCCATTGGAAGGCCAGGCGTCCGTCGCGCCAGGTGTGCGCCTTGCGTCGCGCGCCACCGCGCAGGTTGCGACCCTGACCTCGAGCCTGCGCGCCATCGACGTGCACATGCGCATGCTGACCGCTCACACGGGGGTGCTGTGGGGCTATCGCGGGAACCACTTTGTCCTGTACGAGACGGCGGACGGCGGGCACACGTGGAAATCGGTTCCCCTTCCGACGCTGCCAGCGGACGACATCTCCGCCTACGGGCCGGGAGGCGCGCACGACGTCACGGCCGTGATCGACTCCGCCGCGATGTGGTCGCTGGTGAGCGTGAGCCACCAGGAGGCTCACGTCTGGATCACGAAGGACGCGGGCCGGCACTGGCGCGAGACGACCCTTCCTCTGCCGACTGGGGCGGTTCAGTTTGCGGCCGGCCAATGGATGGCCGGAAGACTGGGGTGGATGCTCTTTGAAAGCGGCGGCTACGACGGCGTCGCGGCCAAGTACTTGTATCGCACGGAAAACAGCGGGGATTCTTGGCAACTCGTGGCCACGTCGACGGGCGACCTGCCGCACAACGGGGTTCGCACCGCGATGTCGTTCGCGCCAAACGGCAAGACCGGCCTGATGGCCGTGGTGGATGACTTGGAAAAGAAGGTGGACGTCGTGGAGACGAACGACGGCGGCGCACACTGGCAGCCCACGAGCATCAATCTCCCAAGTGGCATCACGCAGCCTCCGTCCGTCGAACTCGCGCTCGCCGGACCTGGGGAAACGCTCCAACTCGCCGTCGAGGTCCAGGTGGGCTCCGCGTCGCAGCTCTTGGTGATGAATTCGTCCTACGGGTCCAGTTGGGATGTGGCCGAGATCGGCGTGGACAATCTGGAAGCGATGTGCGCCTCGCCCGCCGGCGATCTCGCCGCGCTGGAAGACAAATCCGGACAACAGACGTGGATGGTGAGTCCCGACGGCGGCCAGACCTGGTACACCCAGGCCGCCGCAGGCCTGCCCGCGAGCATCGCCACTGCCGCGTCGGTGAGCCTATCGTCGCCTTCTCCCAACACCTTTTTCCTCGTGGCGCTCGACGCTCGCCTGGCCCCGACCCTCTACGAATCGTCCGACGCGGGCGACACGTGGCAGCCCCTCGGCTGAACCTTCAGGCGATCTCGGCGTGAAACAGCCGCCGCATGTGCTCCAGGAAGATATCCCCGAGATCCGTGAACGTGGCGCATCCCTGGCGGTGCACCGCGGCGTGAAAACCCTCGTCGTACGCGCCGGCGACGGTGAGAAAATCGCAGATGTCCGTGCACACGCCGCACACGTGAACACGATGGACACCGCGCTCGCGCAGGCGCTCCCCGAGTCCCGTGTTGTAAAACGCGTTGTAGCTCCGCTTGGGGACGTACCACACGTCAGGGTGTTCCTTGTGCCGCTCGTACCACGCAGCGAGATCTCCGTACAGCTGCTGCCCCCACGTGCCTCGCACGTTATGCGGAGGCCAGTCGCGAAAGTGTCGGTCGTCTGGGTCGTGCTCGTCCATGCAAATGGCCACTACGCCTCCCGACGCGAGCATGCGGTCCGCGAGCGAAAGGATATAGGGCACGATGGCCTGTCCGGGCTTCCCGACCGTCAGGGTACCCTCGTCGTGCACAAAATCGTTCGACATGTCGACGACCAAGAGCGCTTCGCCCATGCGGATAGCCCCCTTTCGTCCTCATTGTACCAGTTGCCGCATATGGGCGTCACGTCGCTTGCATTGGCCGCCAGGTCTTTTGTACCATCGAGCGAGAAGTGAGGGAGACAAGATGCGCTTTCGCACGGGGCATCGCCTCGAGAAGTGGTTGGAAGGCGGTCGTGGACATCTGTTCGACGGATATCAGGGCGATCCCGCCGCTTGGTATCAGTCCTTGACTGAGCCCGTCGCGCTCGAAATTGGCTGCGGCCGCGGCGGATTCATCCGTCAAATGGCCCGCCTGCATCCGGAGACGCGCTTCGTCGGCGTGGACAGGGTCCTGGCGGTCGCCGCGAAGGCGGCCTACGGCGCTGCCCTCGACGGGCTCGACAACCTGTCGTTTCTCGTCGGAGACGTCGAGCGCTTCGGCCCTCTGTGGACGGAACCTAGGGTGACGTGGCTGTACCTGAATTTCTCCGATCCTTGGCCGAAAAAGCGCCATCACAAACGCCGCCTGACGGCGCCGGCCAAGCTCGCGTGGTACGCGCAGTGGATGCGGCCGGAAGCCTGGCTCGAACAGAAGACCGACAACCCCGAGTTCTTCGAGTGGTCGCTCGAGTCCTTCCGAGCGAGCGGCTGGGAAATCGCCGAGGTGGAGCGAGGATTTCCACCGGGCGATCCAGGCGGGACGCTGTCGGGCAAATACGTGCAGACCGAGTACGAGGCGAGGTTCCGGCAGCTGGGACAGCCCATCTATTATCTGCGGGCTCGCCCGGCTCGGTGAAGCCGGGCGCCCGCTTCGGTGGGTGTCTTATGCAGCGAAAGCGCATTCGTCAGGGAGGCGAGCGAATGAACTACCGGCCGTTGGGCGAACTGCAAGTGAGCGAAATCAGCTTTGGCACCTGGTCCATCGGAGGGGACTGGGGGCGCGTGGACGAGCGTGACGCCCTCGACGGGCTGGCCGCCGCGATGGACGCGGGCGTGAATTTCTTTGATACCGCGGACGTGTACGGCAACGGCCGAAGTGAGGAACTGCTGGCCAAGGCCACAAGAGGACGCGAACACGAGATCTATATCGCCACCAAGTTCTGCCGAGCGGGCGACATTCACGATTCGGCCACCTACAGCGAGCCGTCGGTTCGCCGCTTCCTCGAGGGAAGTCTCCGCAGGCTGCGGCGGGATTTTGTCGACCTGTACCAGATCCACTGTCCGCCCACCGAGATCCTCCGCGATGGCGCGGTGTTCGAGGTGCTGGACAAGCTGCAGGCGGAAGGGAAGATCCGGTACTACGGCGTGAGCGTGGAAACGGTCGAAGAGGGGCTTTTGTGCCTTCGAGTCCCGGGCGTCCGGGCCCTGCAGGTCATCTTCAACATCTTCCGCCAAAAGCCGGCCGAGGAACTGTTGCCGAAGGCCAAGGCGCAGGGCGTCGGCATCCTGGCGCGACTGCCGCTCGCGAGCGGCCTGTTGACCGGCAAGTTCAAGCCCGACCACCGCTTCGATCCCGACGACCACCGCTCGTTCAACGAAAACGGCGAACAGTTCAACGTGGGGGAGACCTTCGCGGGCCTCGGGTTTGCGAAGGGCGTCGAGCTGGCGGAGAAGCTGCGCTGGATCGGCGAAGGCCGCGGCAACATGACGCGAGCCGCGCTCCGCTTTATCCTGGATCACGACGAGGTGACCTGCGCCATTCCGGGCTTCAAAAACCGGCACCAGGTGGAAGACAATCTGGCCGCGCTCGAGGTCAGGCCCTTCTCCCCAGATGAGCGCGCGCGACTGCGCCGCTTCTACGAAGACGAGGTGCTTCCCCATATCCGCGGCGCCTACTGATCCGCGCCTTCCATGATGCGGCGGGCCCACGTGGAGGCTCACTTCCGCCCCGCGGGCCCGCTGGCTCAGAAGTTGGTCCGAATGGCGGCGAGCTTCCGCTCCATCATGTCGTACATCGCGTACAGCACGCCCTCGCGCCCGACGCCGCTCTCCTTCACCCCGCCGTACGGCATGTGATCCACGCGGTACGTCGGCACCTGGTTGACGAGCACGGCCCCCGCCTGGACGGTCTCGATGGCCAGCATGGCGTGATCCATCCGCTTCGTGAAGACGCCCGCGTTCAGCCCGAACTTGCTGCGATTCGCGAGTTCCAGCCCCTTCTCGAAGCTCGACACCCGCTCCACGAGCAGGATGGGCCCAAACGCCTCCTCCGTGCACAGCTTCGCATCGAGCGGGACGCCCGTCACCACCGTCGGCTCCATGCGGTTGCCCTCAATCCGCCCGCCGACAAGCACCTTGGCGCCGCGATCGACGGCCTCGTCCAGCCACGCCTTGAGCCGCATGCCCGCCTGCTCGTTGATGAGCGCCGAGACATCCGTCGCCTCGTCAAGCGGATCGCCCACTTGGAGCGCCTTCGCGCCGGCCACAATCCGCTCCACCAACTCGTCGTACACCGCGTCGTGGATGTACACGCGCTGAATCGAGATGCACACCTGTCCGTTGTACGAAAACCCGCCCTGGACGATCTCGGCCGCCATCTTGTCGAGCTCGTGCGCGGTGAAGCCTTCATCCACCACGAGCGGCGAATTCGAACCGAGTTCCAGCGTCACGCGCCGCAGGCCCGCCTGCTGGCGGATAATCTTGCCCACCGCCGGACTGCCCGTGAAGGTCACGAACGCGACGTCCGGGTGCGTCGTCAGCACCTCGCTCAACTCCTTGCCATCTCCCGGGATGATGTTCAGCACCCCAGGCGGTAGGCCCGCGTCCTGGAAGATGTGCCCGAGAACCAGGGCCGAAAGCGGCGTCTGCTCGGCCGGCTTCAGGACCATCGCGTTCCCGGCCGCGATGGCCGGTCCGACCTTGTGCGCCACCAGGTTCATCGGGAAGTTGAACGGCGTGATGGCCGTCACGACGCCGAGCGGCTCCCAGAGCGTGAACGCCACGTGGTGTTCCCCGCGCGGCGCCGCGTCCATGGGCACCGTCTCGCCGCGGATGGACTTGGCCGCCTCGGCCGAAAAGCGGTACGTCTCGATGGTCCGATCGATCTCCTGGCGCGCGGCCCGGATGGGCTTGGCCGCCTCGCGCGCGATGGTCTCGGCGAGTTCCTCCCTGCGATCCGCAATGATGTCCGCCACCTTGCGCAGGATCTGCGCCCGCTGCCAGGCCGGCACCTTGCGAAACGACTTTTGCGCCCGGGCGGCCACCTCGATGGCCCGCGCCGCCTGTTCCGGCGACGCGTAGCCGATCATCGCCAAGGGCTCTCCGCTGTACGGGCTCCGCAGTTCGACGTGGCGCGCCGCCTCTTCCCAGTCGCCGTCGATGAACAGATGGGTCTTCCCCACTTCAATCGCTTTGCTCACGGTTTCATCCTCCTGCATGACATTCTCTGCACAGCGTTTCCTCGCCTACAAATCGGCATTCGCCTGAAGCCACGCCGTGTACGCCGCCCGCCATACGACCGGATGACGAGGCAACCGTGCGAGATCGAACCCGTCCATCGCCTCGGCTGGACGCATGGGCTCGGGGCGATCCAGTTGCCCGGCGAGCCACAGAAGAAGTCCGACGAGCTGCTGTGGCCGCACGCCCGCCTCGCGAAGGGCGCGAAGCGAGAGGTCCCCGTGGCGCTTGGCGAGCCTGCGCCCTTCCTCGTCCACCACGAGCGGCACGTGCGCATAGCGCGGGGGGGCATAGCCCAAGCGCTCTGCGAGGTAGACCTGGCGAAACGCCGACGGAAACAAATCAGCGCCGCGGATCACGTCGGTGACGCCCATGGCGTGATCGTCGACGACCACGGCCAGATGGTACGCGATCACGCCATCCGCCCGGCGGACGACGAAGTCGCCGCCTTCGGCCGGCCGAGCGGTCGTGCGGCCGAGCAAGCGATCGTCGACCGTGACGAGCGCATCATCCGGCACGTGGAGGCGAAGCGACGGCTGCTTGGTCGCGGCAAGTTCCGCCCGCTCCGCATCCGAAAGCCGAAGGCAGCGGCGATCGTAGCGGGGTTCATCGCCGAAAAGCCCTTGTGGCGCGGACGCGATGGACAGAAGCCGGGATCGCGCGCAGAAACACGGGTATAGTTCGCGCGCTTCGCGCAGGCGTTCGAGCGCCTGCTCGTAGCGTCCGCGCCGAAGGCGTTGCTCGTACGGCGCTGCGGGTCCGCCCACATCCGGGCCTTCGTCCCAATCGATGCCGAGCCAGCGCAGGTCGTCGACCATCGCCTGGCGGTAGATGTCGCGGGATCTCGCCTCGTCCAGGTCTTCGACGCGCAGGATGAACGCGCCGCCCTTTCGCCGCGCGTCGAGCCAGGCGAGGATGGCCACCCACGCGTTGCCCACGTGCAAATACCCGGTGGGACTCGGCGCAAATCGACCCTTGTACGAGGGTGTCAACCAGCACACCTCTCTTCGCCTTCATGTTAGCAAAACTTGCTGGTGATGTCCCGCGAAGCCGCGCGCACGATACCGAAGGAGGGGGAAACCAACGATGCGAGAAGCATGGTGTGTGGAACAAACATGGCGGCACCTGGCCATGGCGCACTGGCGTGTCGATCCTCATGTTCTGATGCGCCACATCCCGCCCGGTCTGGAGCTGGATCTGTTCGACAGCCAAGCGTACGTCAGCGCGGTGGTGTTTTCGGTGGATCCATTCCGACTGCGCGGCCTGCCGCCCATCCGTGGCATGCGCCGGTTCTGGCAAATGAACATCCGCACCTACGTCCGCCGCGGCGCGAAGCCGGGCGTGTGGTTCCTTCGCTTGGAGACGAGCCGGCCGTGGCCCGCGCGGCTCGGGAAACTCGCTTACGCGCTGCCGTTCGAGCCGGCGGACATGACCGTGATGGATGGAGGAGAGCGCCTCGCCATCGGCGTGGTGAGCCGGGCCGGCGATGGGCCGGCGCTTTCCCTCGGCTTTCGGCGGGCCGGCAGCCGCATGCCTTGGTACGAGCCCGCGCCTGACTCCATCGAGGCGTGGCTTCTCAACCGGTACGCGCTCTACGCGCGCGCCCTCGGGACCGTGCTGGAGACCGGCGTGGTTCACCGGCCGTGGATGATCCAGCCGGCGGAGGCCCGCGTCGGTGAAATGTCACTCCTCGAACTCTACGGGTGCCACGGCGAACCGGCATTGGCCTGCTCGGCGGAGACGCGCACAGCCCGCATCGGCTTGCCGAGGCCCGCTATCGGCCTTCCCTACTCGCCGGACAACTGTTCGTTCGCGCGGTGGATGCGCTCGAGAAGCGCGCGCACACGCGCCCGGAGATCCGCGATGTCCTCGTCCTGAAGGTCGTCAATCTGATCCTTGACACAGTCGGGGACCGTGCCCAGCTCTTCGCGCAACGCACGACCCTTCTCGGTGAGGGACACGCACATCTTGCGCTCGTCATCGGTGTCTCGCCGCCTGTCGACGAGGCCGCTCTCCTGCATTCGCTTCAAAAGTGGGGTCAGCGTGCCAGAATCCAAGTAAAGCCGCTCCCCGAGCGCCTTCACTGTGCATGCGCCGAGCTCGTACAGCGCGACCAGCACCATGTATTGGGGAAACGTCAGTCCGCGGGGCTCTAAAAACGAGCGATAGAGCCGCATGGTTTCGCGGGCGCACGCGTACACGGCGAAGCACAGGTGTTCGTCCAGACTCAGGAGCGGTCGTTCCGTCATCACGACAAGCCTCCAAGCTCACTTGACTCGGCCCTCATGGGCCTACCGTCTAGTTTAAGCCTGTTTCGCGTAATACTCCATCAGAACTTGGACTACCTCCGGCCGGCTGAACTCGGGCGGCGGGGCAATGCCCTCGCGCAGCATCTGGCGCACTTTGGTACCGGACAGCGTGACGTGATCGTCGTCGCCGTGCGGACAGGTCTTTGCCGTCGCCATACCCTGACATTTGCGGCAGTAGAACGCGTTGTCGAAGAACAGCGGCGTGATGCCGAGCTCCGCCACGTCGAATCGGTCGAAAATGCGCTGCGCGTCGAAGGTTCCGTAGTAGTTGCCCACGCCGGCGTGATCGCGCCCCACGATGAAGTGGGTACAGCCGAAGTTCCGCCTTACAAGCGCGTGCATCACGGCCTCACGAGGACCGGCGTAGCGCATTGCGGCCTTGTACACGCCGAAAAACACGCGATCCCGCGGGTAGTAGTGCTCCAGGATGGCCTGATACGCGCGCAGGCGCACGTCGGCCGGAACATCGTCCGCCTTGGTGGGCCCGACCAGCGGATTCAGGAACAGCCCGTCGACCATCTCGAGCGCCACCTTCTGAATGTACTCGTGCGCGCGGTGCACCGGGTTTCGGGTCTGAAAGCCGACCACCGTGCGCCACCCGCGCTCCCGGAACGCGGCGCGCGTCTGCCGAGGCGTGTACGCGTAAGGCGTGAACTCATCCACGCGCTCATCCGGCAAGACTTCCACCGGGCCTCCCAGATAGACGCCTCCGCGCTCGTACAGCCGCCGAACGCCTGGGTGTTCCAGATCCCGCGTGCGGTAAACCTGCTCCGCCTCGTGATCCAGGTTCGGGCGATACATGTGGCGGATGGTCATGCGCCCACAGACCATCCCGTCCGGCCGCACGAGCGCCACCGTCTCGTCGAGGCGCAGTGTGCGCGCCACGTCCTCCGAGACGGGCAGCGTCACCGGAATGGACCAGATGTGTCCCGAGGTGAGCCGCATGGTCTCCACAATTGCGTGATAGTCGTCCTCCGACACAAACCCGTCCAGCGGAGAAAACGCGCCAATCCCGAGTTGGTACAAATCGGACACGGCGATCTCGTCCAGCTGGACGGCCTTGAGCGCGGACCAAGACCTCCGCGCTTCTTCCGCCTGATCCGTCGGCACCAGATGCTCCTGCACCGCGTCACGTTCGCGTTCCGTCACTGACACGCCAACTCCTCCTAGCCGCGCGATCCATCGGGATCGCCATGATGAAGTAAACCGATAGACATTGTGTACATTGTATCACCGCGGCCCCGATTTGGCGAGAGCACGCCCGAATGGGGCTCACGCGGCGTGAAGTTGGATTGCTACGCGCAGTGCACGAGCCGGCCGCCGACGATGGTGTGCGTCACGGCGCCCTCCGCAGAGAGCGCCACGAGGTCCGCGCGATACCCCCGCTCGATCCGCCCGCGCCGCTCGCCCAAAAGGCGCGCGGCGTTTGCGGCCGCTACGTACGGCACGTCACTGGGCAAAAATACGCCGTGCGCGAGGCCGACCTGCACGGCGCGCTCCATCGTCAGCGCGCTACCCGCGAGCGTTCCGTCCGGCCGCCGCACGGCGCCATCCTCGTAGACCACCTCGCCACCGGCAAACCAGTACCGGCCTTCCGGCATGTCCACCACCGATACGGCGTCCGTCACGAGCATGACGCCGTGGCGCCCCTTGATGCGCATCGCGAGGCGCGCGACAGCGGGATGGACGTGGACGCCGTCGAGGATGAGCTCGACCATCGCGTCCGCGCGATCGAGCGCCGCGGCAGCCAGGCCCGGCCGCCGGTGGTGCAGGCCGTCCATGGCGTTGAACAGGTGCGTCGCGCACTTTGCGCCGAGATCGAACGCCCGCATCGCCTCGCCGTACGTGGCCGCCGAGTGGCCGAGCGAAACGACGATGCCGAGCTCGTGAGCGGCCTGAATGGTTTCGTCCGCACTTGGCAACTCCGGCGCCAACGTGAGGATGCGCACGGCGCCCGCCCCCGCGTACGCCCTCAGTTCCGCCTGCGATGGCGTGCGCACGTACTCGGCGGGATGAGCGCCGCGCCTCTCAGGATGGATGAACGGGCCCTCCAGGTGAAATCCAAGCACGTCCGCACCGCGCCACTTCCCCGGCTTTCGCCAGGCTGACAAGGTCGCCAAGGTGGCCTCACGAGAAGCGGCGACCGTCGTCAACAAGAGCGACGTCGTGCCATGTCGGGCGTGCGTCATCGCAATCTGTTCAAACGCATCCATCGACGCGTCCATGACGTCCGCGCCGCCCCCTCCGTGCACGTGCACGTCGACGAAACCGGGGAGCAAGCGCCCTGCCGTGTCGATGAGCCGAGCACCTGTGAGCTGTCCCATCCCCGCTTCGCCGACGTCCGTGATCCAGCCATCTTCGGCGATCACGTCCTTCCACTGACCGTCGATGAGCCCTCGGACGACCACGCGCACCCCGCGCCACCTCCATCGTTTCCCGTGTCCCCGCACGGCCAAACGCTCATCTTGCGCCGAGCCGACGCGCAACGCGCCGCGATGGCGCGATTTGGTCACAGCTTGGGCTCTTGGAGGGCTCGCTCCGCCTTGCGGCGCAAGTGCTCGAGGCCCCACGCATGCATGAGATCAAGGATGGGCCGCAGCGATTGGCCATACGGCGTGATGGCGTACTCCACGCGAGGGGGAACCTCAGGGTACACCGTCCGCTCGACGATGCCCTCTTCCTCCAGTTCGCGCAACTGCTTGGTGAGAACGCGCTGCGTGATGCCGGGAATTCGGCGCATGAGTTCGGAAAATCTCAGCGAAGGATGTTGAAACAGGTGGTACAGGATGAGCCACTTCCATTTGCCACTCAGGACTTGAAGCGTGGAGACAGCCGAACAGGGCGAATCTCCGCGATGGCCGGACGACATCGAGATGAACGCCTGCCTTTCGCTGTAGGTAGGTTACCTCAAGTATACCAAAGCACTTCGATGTTCCTACTTATCATTTTTTCATCACTGATGAATAATAAGAGCAGGCAGAAGCGCTCGGCCTCGAGCGCACACCGATCTGTCGGGAGGTTGACCTATGGCAAAGGTAGCTTGGAACGTGGATCCGAGTCACAGCACGATTGGCTTCAGCGTGAAACACATGATGTTCACCACGGTGCGCGGTCACTTTAGGAAGTTCTCCGCGACGGTGGTCGCCGATCCGGAGGATCTGACGACGGCCGAGATCGACTTCACGGTCGACGTCGCCAGCATTGACACGCGCGACGAGAACCGGGACAACCATCTCCGCGGTGCAGACTTCTTCGACGTGGAAAAGTATCCCCACATGACGTTCAAGGCCACGAAGATCGTCAAGACGGGCCCCAATACGTACGACATGACGGGCGATCTCACCATCCGCGACGTCACGAAGCCCGTCACCTTCCACGTGACGTACGAAGGCATGGGCAAGAACCCTTGGGGGCAAGAGGTGGCCGGCTTCACGGCGCAGGCCAAGATCAACCGCAAGGACTTCGGCCTCACCTGGAATGCCGCGCTCGAGACGGGCGGCGTGCTCGTGAGCGATGAGGTGAAGATCGAGCTCGAGATCGAAGCCACCAAGGCGCAGTGAACGCGTGACGCGGAGAGCGCCGCGAGACCGGTCGCAGCTAGGTCTGCGACCGGTTTTGTGTTAGGATAGAGAGACAGCAAGGAGGCGGAAGACGTGGCGATTCTCTCCGTTTCGAATGTGACGTGGATTCGAAATGGACGGATGATTCTGGACAATGTGTCGTTCGACGTTCGCGAGGGCGAACACTGGGGACTGGTCGGCTTGAACGGCTCGGGCAAGACCTCGCTGCTGCAGATCATCACGGGCTACCAGTGGCCAACGCGAGGCCAGGTCTCGGTGCTTGGGCACCCGTACGGCCGCGTGGACATCCGCGAAGTCCGGCGGAACATCGGCTGGGTGAGCTACGCCCTTTTGCAGCGCGTGGAGCAGGACGCCGGAAGCGACGCCGCGCTCGACGTGATCGCGAGCGGAGCCTTCTCCTCCATCGGCCTGTGGGAAAAGCCGGCGCCGGAACAATGGGAGCAGGCGCGCGCGTTGGCCCGCCAGTTTGGGGTCGAGCACCTCGTCGACAGCCCGTTTCACTCGCTTTCCCAGGGCGAGAAACAGCGCGTCCTCATCGCACGCGCGCTCATGGCGAAACCGTCGCTTCTCATCCTCGACGAACCGTGCACGGCGCTCGACGTGCGCGCGCGCGAAGAACTGTTGACCGCTTTGAACACGATGGCAAAGGGCCCCGACGCCCCAGCCCTCCTGTACGTCACGCATCACATTGAAGAGATGATCCCCGCTATCACGCACGTGCTCGCACTCGACGCCGGGCGCGTGGCAGCCCGCGGAGACAAAAAGGCCGTGCTCACGGACGACGTGCTGTCCCGCACGTTTCACGTCCCCGTGCACACGGTCTGGCAGGGCGATCGCGCCTTTTTGACAGTGCTTCCCCCAGACGGCGCCGAAGCCGAGGAGAGGGTCATTCCCTCCCCCAGTGCGCGGCGATGAACGCATCTCGGCCCGACGCGCGCCGGTATCGCTCGTAGTGAAGCGGTTCTTTTCGATAGAAATCCTGGTGGTACTCCTCCGCCGGGTAGAACGGGCCCGCGGGCCGGATTTCCGTGACAATGGGCTTCTGAAAGCGGCCCGACGCTTCCAACGCGGCCTTCGACGCCTCGGCCAGGCGGCGTTGCTCTTCGGTATGATAGAAGATCGCCGTCTTGTAAGACGGGCCGCGATCGTAAAACTGGCCGCCGGGATCGGTCGGATCGATCTGGCGCCAGAAGATGTCGAGCAGCTGCTGATACGTGATCTGGCGGGGATCGTACGTGATCTGCACGGCTTCCACGTGGCCCGTGGTCCCGGAACACACCTGTTCGTAAGTCGGATTCGGGACATGACCCCCGGTGTAGCCGGAGACCACGGACACGACCCCCGGCCACGTGTCAAAGGGCTTCACCATGCACCAGAAACATCCGCCGGCGAAGGTGGCCCGTTCAAGGCCGGCGTCCTGCTGCGCCTCGGATGTCATCTGATCCGCCTCTCCCTCACTGCAGGACGTCCGCGAGCTGAGCCTCAAGCTGCTCCTTCGGCTGATACCCGATGAGCTGTTTCACAGGGCGGCCGCCCTTGAACAGAATGAGCGTCGGAATGCTCATGATGCCGAATTGGCTGGTGGTCTCCGGATTCTCATCGACGTTCAGCTTCGCAACGGTCACCTTGTCGGCGTGCGCCTCGGCGAACTCCTCGAGCACCGGCGCCATCATGCGGCAGGGACCGCACCACGCCGCCCAGAAATCCACCAGCACGGGTTTATCGCCTTGAATCGCCTGTTGGAAATTGGCGTCTGTCAACGTCATCGTGGCCATTGGAATACCCCCCAAGGTACTTACTTGCATTTTTATAGTACCATTTTTGTGGGCCGCTGGTCAAACGTTGCCGTGGACAGGAGTCCCCGAACCTCGCCGCGTCACCGGGCGTCATGTCCCAGAGACTCTGCCAGGGCGCGGAGGGGCTCATACCGGAAACACGTGACCACGTGGTCCAGGACCACGCCGACGGCCTGCAGATACGCGTAGACCATCACGGGCCCCACGAATCGGAAGCCGAGCGAACGCATCTCTCGGCTCACGCGCTCGGCGAGCGGGGACGTGGCGGGCACATCCTCTTCGCGCGCAAAGGCGTGCACTTCGGGCTTGCCATCCACGAACCCCCATAACCAGCTCGCAAATGAACCGTGCGCGGCCTGAACCTCCAGAAACACCCGCGCGTTGTGAATCGCCGCTTCCACCTTCGCCCGGTTGCGGATGATGCCGGAGTCGGGAGCCAAAAGGCGCGCCACATCCTCCTCCCCGTAGCGTGCCACCACCTCGGGCTGAAAATCCGCGAACGCCTGTCGATACGCTTCCCTGCGCGACAAAATCAAATACCACTGCAGGCCCGCCTGCGCGGCTTCAAGCGTCAGAAACTCAAAGAGAACACCATCATCAAACTGGGGCACGCCCCACTCTTCATCGTGATACCGTACGTACAGCTCTCTCGATCCCGCCCACTTGCAGCGCCGCATCGCTGTTTTGCCCCCCGTTCGATTCGTCTTCGTTCATTGTGGCGCATCGAGGCGAGATCGTCCATGCCGTGAGGTGAACGCGCACATGCAAAAGGAGAGCCTTTGGAAGCAAGCTCGCTCGGTGGAGCAAGCGGTATAATTCGTCATGGGAGGCGATCGCGTGAGCGAACAACAGCGGTGGGATCTCGAGTCCCTGTACGCAGGGGGAAGCCATTCTCCTGCGTTTCGAAACTTTCTCGACGACTTGGAGACCAACGTGACATCCTTTTCGATGGTGCTGCAGAACACGCCAGGCGCCATGCAGAGCCCCGACATGGGGCTCAAGGCCGTAATCCTCACCATGCAGGATCTGAGCAAGCGCCTTCGGGAAGCGGGCGCCTTCGTGTCCTGCCTCACAGCGCAGAACGTGCACGACGCCGAGGCGAAGACGCTGCAGACCCGCGTCAACCGCATTCGCTCCACGCTTACGAGCGCGCTCGCGCTTCTGGATGAGCGTCTTCAGCAGGCCGGGGAAAGCAGCATCCAGGCCCTTCTCGGCGATCCGGAGTTGGCGCCTCTCGCGTTCGCGATTGAGGAGCGGATCGAGCGGTCCAAGCGGCGCTTGCCGGCGGAACAGGAGCGGCTCATCGCACGGCTCTCGGCCGATGGGTACGCCGCGTGGGGAGAGTTGTATGACACCATCGTCGGCCGCATGGCCGCGGAAATCGAGATGGAGGGGCGCCGAGAGACCGTTTCGATGGGCCAACTCTCGAACCGGATGACCCAAGCGGCCCAGCGCGATCGCGACCGCCTCTTCGACGTGTGGGAGGCGTCGTGGGCTCGCGAGGCCGACCTCTGCGCCGATGCGCTCAATCACCTGGCGGGTTTTCGGCTTCAGGCGTACGAGGCGCGCGGCTGGCACTCGGTCTTAGAAGAGCCGCTCGAGATGAACCGAATGTCGCGGGAGACGCTTGAGGCCATGTGGGTTGCGGTGGCGCGCAATCAGGAACGGCTCCTCCCCTACTTTGCCGCGAAGGCCCGGCTGCTCGGGGTGGAAAAGCTGTCGTTCGTCGACGTGGACGCCCCGCTCGAGGCCAGCGCCCACCGCCGGGCCATCTCCTACGCAGAGGCGCGGCAGTTCATCGTGGATCAGTTCGCGGCGTTCAGCCCGGAGATGGCCGCGTTCGCCGACTCGTGCTTCGAGCGCCGGTGGATCGAGGCCGAAGACCGTCCGGGAAAGCGCCCGGGCGGATTCTGCACGAGCTTTCCGGTGCACGGCGAGTCGCGGATCTTCGTCACCTTCTCGGGCACACCTGGCAACGTCGCGACGCTCGCGCACGAGATTGGCCATGCGTATCATCAGCACGTGATGCGCGATCTCCCCTATCTCGCGACGCAATACGCGATGAACGTCGCCGAAACGGCGTCGACGTTCGCGGAAGCCATCGTCTCCGACGCCGCGATTCGAGCCGCCTCGGGCGATGGCGAACGGCTTGAACTCTTGAACGACAAGTTGCAGCGCGCCGCCGCGATGTTGATGAACATTCACGCCCGCTTTCTGTTCGAGACGAGGTTTTACGAAGAGCGCAAGCGCGGTTACGTGCCCGCCGAACGGCTGAACCAGCTTATGGTTGGTGCGCAGCAGGAAGCGTACCGCGGATCGCTTCGGCGATACCATCCGCACTTCTGGGCGTCGAAGCTCCACTTTTACATCACCGGCACGCCTTTCTACAACTTCCCGTACACGTTCGGCTACCTGTTCTCCTCGGGGATTCACGCCATGGCGGCCGCGGAGGGGAAGACATTCTCCCGCCGGTACGTCGAACTGCTCCGCGACACGGGGCGGATGCGCGTCGAGGATCTGGCGCAAAAGCACATCGGAGCCGATTTGACGAAGCCCGACTTCTGGCAGAGCGCCATCGATTTCGCCCTGCGCGATCTCGACGTGTTCGTCCAACTCGCGGACAAGCGGGTCTAGCGCCAAGCCAGCCGCGGAGTTCGCTAGGTCCGCGGCTGGCGCATGATCTGCAGGTGCCCGGCCTCGATCCAATACCAGTCGATCTCGCCGCTTTCGACGACGCACACGCCCTGCGCCCGCGGATAGTCGCGCAGGTGCGCATTGAGGGTCTGCGCTTGTCGAGGCGGATCGTCCGCCTGCGGCAGCGGCCCCAAAAGGACGTGCCAACCCGGCCGCGACTGAAAGGCCACCAGCGCGAGCGGCCTCCCGGCCTTCGCTTTCGCCGGCCCGGAAAACACGGTGGCCGCCACTTTACAGGCCGCATCGAGGCAGATTTCGCCCTGCGCTGGATTGTCCATCTGCGCCAATCGTTGGCCGAGCAGCCAGTTGTACAGATCTTCCGTCGTCCTCACGCCCTGCGGAAGGGGTTCCAGGAGAATGTGATGGTTTTGCACGGAGTTCTGTGACGTGTCCGTTGGCGCAGGACGGTGGGCTGGCGCCGATGCGCCGGGCGCGCCCTGATCCTTGGCTGCGCCACAACCCGCGCCGAGCCAGAGCGATGCGGCGGACACGCATCCCCACGCACAGAGGATTCTCCACTTCATCTTCGACCACGCCCCTTTTGGGTCAAGATGCGCCAAGCGTTGCAAAGCCATGCATCGTCCGCCAGGACACGCGAAAGGAGAATGACGTTTGGTTCCTTTGCACGTCGATGCCCTGTTGCACGCGACGAGAGCGATGACCCCCGTCGTGCGCGCCCATGCCGCGCGCCCGGCGAGCCCCATCTCGTCTCACGCCTTCACGGTGGACGGTCAGGCCGTGCAGGAGTTGGTGATCGATCTCCGTGCGCCGGGCATCGAAGCCAAGCCCGCCATCGCCAACAACCGGCTGGGCACGACCGCGTCGCTCGCGGAAATCGCAGCTCAAAATCACGCCGTCGCGGCCATCAACGGCACGTTTTTTGACGCCGGCGGCGACAACTTTCCTGCAGGTGCCATCGAACTGAACGGCGCGTTTGTGTTCAACGCCCGCGGCACGCTGCTCGGCTTCGGCTCAAACGGCCAGACCACGATGCTGCGCGCGGCGGAAGCGCTGTCGCTCGACGTGGACGATCCGTCCAGTCCCACCTCCGCCATGTGGCCCTGGTATCTGAATCGGCTGAGCACGAACCCCATGCGGGTGGACGTGCTGACGCCGTACTTCGGCCCCGAGACGCGCGATCCGAGCGCCCTCGTGGCGCAGGTCGTCGGCGGCAAAGTGACGGCCATTCACCCGGGCATGACCCCCATCCCGTCCGACGGGTACGACATCGAACTCGGCGCGGGCGAGGCCAAGACGCCCATCGCCACGCGCGTTCACGTCGGCGATCCGGCCGTACTGACCGACACCGTGTTGGCGCTGCCGAGCGAGAAGCCGGTCCCGTTTGCCGCGTACCCGAACGCCATCGGCGCCGGCCCCATGCTCGTGCAGAACGGGCGGATCGACGTCGAACCGTCGCTCGAAGGGCTGGATGAGCCCGACATCCTGAACGCGGAGACCCTGCGATCGGTCGTCGGGACGGACCGCGCGGGCCACCTCGTCTTTCTGACGATCCACGAGGCCAACGTGTGGCAGGAGGCGTCCATCGCCAAGGCGCTCGGCCTGTGGGACGCGATGAACTTGGACGGCGGATCGTCGGTGGGACTGTGGTATGAGGGGCGTTATCTCACGCCGCCCAAGCGCGCGCTCGCCACGGCCATCGTGGTCGTTGAGCGGTGACCGCAACGCGGACGATCACGGCACCGGCTGCCCTTCGATCAAGCCGAGATCGACGAGCGCGGCGAAGATGCCGCCCTCGTCCACGGAGCCCGTGATCCGCCTCGCCGCGCGCTTGGCCGGCTCGGCGGCGTTTCCCATGGCGACGCCCATCCCCACGTACTTCAGCATCTCCACGTCGTTCTCGCTGTCGCCAAACGCCACCGCCTCCTCCTTGCTGCAGCCGGCGCTGCGGAGGATGGCCTCGACACCCGTCGCTTTGGACACGCCCGCAGGAAACACATCCAGGTAAAAGCGATGGGGCCGGATGAACCGAAGCGCGTCGCGATACGCTTCGACAAACGGAGCCTCCTGTCCCGGCTTGCAGAAGAGATAGAGTTGATACACGTCTTCCCGCTTCCACGCGTCCGGATCGTAGACGGGCTCGCTTGGCAAGCCCAGGAACCGATACGCCTCGCGGATTTCGGCGTGATCACGCCGATTGGCGTAGCACGCCTCGTCCCCGGCGACCACGACGGGATAGCCGTTCGATTCGGCGAGTTCGACGAACGAGGCGATCACGTCGCGCGGCACAGACGCCGCCAGCACCTTGTCGCCGCGATACACGGCGAGGCCGCCGTTGCAGCAGACGTACGAATCGAATCCGAGCCGCTCGGCGATGGGGCGAAGCTGATCTGGCGCCCGCCCCGTGGCGATGGCCGTCTCGACGCCTCGGCGCCTCAGCGCCGCGAGGGCCTCCTCGACGCGCGGCGAAAGCTCGCGCCGATCATCGATCAGCGTGCCGTCGATGTCAAAAAACGCAAAGCGAATGGCCATGGCCTCTCCCTCCTAGCTCTCTCTGACCTCATGGTAACATAAGGAGCCCGTCGGAGGCGGCGTGGCAAAGAAGGATCGCACGAAAAAAGCACCCACGCGCTCGACGTGAGTGCTCGCCTTGACGGAGACAGCTGGGGCTTGAGCTCTCATTCGGAGAGCGCCTGCGCTTCGCGGGCAGCCTCGCGGCGCGGGCGCCAGACGCGGAGGTACTGTGCGCCGAAGTAGGAGCCGAGCACGATGACCGCCGCGAGGGCCTGCGCGACGATGCTCTGCAAATTGTTGAACAAGGAGAACCACAGACCCGCCCAGTCCGGAAGCCCGAGGTTGAGCGGCGTGGACGGCAGCCAGCCCGCCTGCTGCATCTCCTGCACCTGCTCGCCCACCATCACGAGAAGCACCACCCCGAGCATGACGCCCGTCAGCACCAGCATGCGCTTGTAGGGCAGTTTTCGGTGTGCGAAGAACGTGAGCACGGCCACCATGAGCGTCAGCGCGAGGCCAATGCCGGCGCCAATCACCACCACGCCCGATCCCAGCTGCATACGCGTGTTCTGCAGGAACAAAACCACTTCAAACCCTTCGCGGTACACAGAGGTGAAGCCCAACACCACGAGGCCTCGATACGCGAGCGATCTCGCCTGTGCGCCCCGCTCTGCCTGGTCGATGATCTCTTTCTTTTTGCGGTTGTGGAAGCTGATCCACCCGGTCCAATAGATCCGATGGAAGAACCAGTTCATCACGATGAGCAGAACGATGATGGCCAAGAGCCCGGTCGCCGCTTGAATGGACAACTCCGGCGCCGTCTGGCCCACGAGCGCGATGATGCCCACGACGACAAACCACGTGAGAAGCGTCGCCGCAAACGCGAGACCCGCGCCGGCCGAGATGGGCCGCCAATACCCTTGACCGGTCCGCATCAGGCTCGCCGTGATGGCGGAGACCACCAGGATGGTCTCCAGCCCCTCGCGAAAGACCAGGATGCCCGTATCCACGATGGCCGCCCCTCGCCCGATGTTGTGGCTCGTCGGGTTCGGATTTCCGCCGGCGGTGACGCCCTGCCAGACCAGGACGGCGATCACGACGGCGGCGCATGCCCACACGAGCGCTCTCTTCCAACCGATGTTCCGAAGTGCGATGGACATCTCAACATCCTCCTAGAGGTGCGGCGCCGCATACTTGACTTCCGGAGTCAACTTTCTAGGAGGTATTCTACAAGTTAGATGAACCTAATCGCAAGGGTTTGGACATAAAAATTTATTGCGTGTTACAAGACAAACAGACAGATCGCCTCGTTGAAAGCGATGGGCAAACGCCGTCATGCCTTGCCGATGATCATGAGCTCTAGGTTGTGGCGGCGGACGAGATCGACCAACGTCTCGCGGGTCTCGTGACTCAGCGCGACGGACGGGGGATTGGACGGATGGACGAGAAACAGAGCTTGCACGGATGGATCCGCGAGCTTGCGGAGCTCGTCCGGAGGGTACTGCCACGTCGGTTCGCCCGCTGGATTGCGACCCGTGGCCCGCACTTCGACCACGTCAAACCGGTATCAAGCGCCGGGATCTCCACGTACGGGGGAAAGATGGGCACCATCACGGCCGGGCGATCCCGTCCGGGTGCGGCATGCCGGCGAGATCGCCCTCCTGCCAAACGCGCCGCGCCTCCTCCAGGGCAAATTGGCCGAGACACCAAAACGCGTCTCGCGGAGCTGCCGCAATCCAGTTGGGGTTGCCGCGCCCAGCGTCGAGCATCGCCCGGGCGCGCTTCTCTTCGTGGCGCCCCGCGAGCGCCAAAAGCTTATGCCGCAACTCGAAGGGGCTCTCCTCTTCGTAGGATCTCTCCATCGCGCGGCGAGAAGACGCATCGTGCGGAAGGCGAAGCGCCTCCGGCTGACCGTTCGCTCGACCCACCGCCATCCTCCTCGTCCCGTGCCGTAGACCACGGCCCATCC
Organism: Alicyclobacillus acidocaldarius subsp. acidocaldarius DSM 446; assembly: GCF_000024285.1. Lineage (GTDB taxonomy): Bacteria > Bacillota > Bacilli > Alicyclobacillales > Alicyclobacillaceae > Alicyclobacillus > Alicyclobacillus acidocaldarius. Next base: position 927,117 of record NC_013205.1, on the reverse strand, counting down.
ATCGTTTTCCTCTCCCAGGCTGCCCGCCATCACGCACCCGTATGCGCCGAAGGTCGCTCCTCACCTTCCCGCCACTCGGGGACCCGCCAGCGGACCCACGCGAAGTTGGCAAGGTAGAGCAGGATGACGGCCGCGAGCATGACGCGAATGCCGAACCCGGCAGACACGGCGCCGCCGACGAGGGGACCGGCGAAACTGCCGAGGAAGGTGGAACTGGCCGTGAGTCCATAGACGCGCCCCCGCATCTCCTTCGGCGTCATGCGGCCCACGAGCGCGTTGGCGGTGGGAAGGATGCCTCCGATAAACGCGCCCAGCAGGAACCGCCCAAGCATGAACACCCACACGTTCGGCGCGAGAGCCTGCGGAATGTAGCACAGCGCGGCGCCGACGAGCGAGATCGACAACACCTTGCGGTAGCCAATCCGGTCGCTTCGCTTTCCAAGAAACGGGGAGAAGATCAGATCCGCGATCCCGGTCACAGCAAAGCAGGCGCCGGAAAGCGTGCCGATCACGCCGAACAGTTGTGGATCCCGGCCAACGAGCTCGCGGATGTATAAGGGAAGCACCGGCTGCACGCTCATGACCGAGAACTGAGCGGCGAAGAGGACGAAAAACATGACCTGGACGGTGCGGAGGTCGCGCACGGCCTTGAACTGACCGATGAGTCCGATGCGCCGGCCCATGCCATTTGATTCGTTAGTCGATGTTTTCGACTCTCGAATCATCGCCCAGGTCAAGAGGAACGCCGTCGTGGCGAACGCCGCCGTGAGATGGAACACGATGCGATAGTTGTGATGAAATGCGTCCACGAGCACGCCGCCCAACAGGGGTCCGACGAGGCTCCCGACCATGGCAAACGTCGAAAGCCATCCGAGGGCAAAGCCCAGCCGCTCCTCCGGAATGGTGCTCGCGACGAGCGCGTTGGCGGACGCCGAAAATCCGCTAAACGCCCCTTGCAGCATGCGGATGAAGAGTAACTCGTACACGTTCCGGGAGAATCCCATCAGGCTGGTGGCGATAGCGATGGCGAGCGTGGTCCGCATCACCATCAGCTTCTTGCCGCGCTTATCCGCGACAGATCCCCACACGGGAGACATGATGGCGGACATGAGGAAGTTGGCACTTGCGACGACACCAGCCCAGAGATCGACGGCGCGCGGGTTGTGAACGCCCAGCTGGCCGATGAAGAGCGCCAGAAACGGGTTCATGCTCGAAAAAGCCATCATCATGATGGCTTGCACGGCGCACATCGTCCAAAGGGTCCGTCTCCAAGACACTGGGCGTCCACGTTGGTCCCAGGCGCGCTCGGCACCCGATGCTTCCACCGGCAACCCCCCCGCTCAGGGCGGGAGCGCCGAGCCGAGGATTGGGCTCCGGCGCTCCGCGTCGCGTCGATGATCGCCTTCCATTGTCGCGCTTCCATCCAATCGTTTCAAGCTTCGACGAGCGCCTGGCTCGGCACCACGAGCGCCAGGTAGTACTGGATGCTATCGACGAGCGCCTCCCAGCTCGCGGCAATCACGTTTTCCGATACGCCGACTGTCCGCCAGACGTGTTCGCCGTCCGTCGATTCTATCAAGACGCGGACCCTGGCCGCCGTCGCATCCTTTTCGTCCAACACGCGGACCTTGTAGTCCGTGAGGTGCATGCGGCGGATTTCGGGGCGATGCGGAGCGAGCGCCTTGCGCAACACCGCGTCGAGCGCATTGACCGGCCCGTTGCCCTCGGACACGGTGTGGACGATTTCTCCGTCCACCTCGAGCTTGATGATGGCCTGAGACGTCGCCTCGCCTTGGCGCTGCACGTCGGTATCCACGCGCACAGCAAGGACCTTAAAAGGCGGCGTGAAATCGTTGAGGACGCGACGGAACAAAAGTTCCTGCGACGCCTCGGCGCCCTCGAACTGATACCCCATGTGCTCCATCTGCTTGATGCGCTCGAGCAAGCGCCTAAGCTCGGTCTCTCGCCCCTCCGTCGGGATACCGAACGCCTGCGCCTGCGCCAAGACGTTCGAAACGCCCGACAACTCCGAGAGCAGGACGCGGCGCTCGTTGCCGACGAGTTCCGGAGGAATGTGCTCATATGTCTCGGGATCTCGCTGGATGGCGCTCACGTGGATGCCGCCCTTATGGGCAAACGCGCTGTGGCCGACGAATGGCTGGTAACTGTGCGCCACGAGATTGCAGACTTCCCCGACAAACCGGGCCACCGGCGTCAGCAGCCGCAGATGGTCGCGAGAAGGCAGGCACGGATACCCGAGTTTCAGCTCAAGGTTCGGAATGATGGAGGCCAAATTGGCATTTCCGCAGCGCTCCCCGATGCCATTGATGGTCCCGTGCACCATCCGGGCACCCGCCTGAACCGCGGCGAGGCTGTTGGCCACCGCCAGTTCGCAGTCGTTATGCGTGTGAATGCCGACTTGGACCGGCACTTCCTGAATGACCTGTGTGACCATCTCGTGGATCTCGTGCGGCATGCTCCCGCCGTTCGTATCGCAAAGCGCCACCCAGTCCACGCCGGCCTCCCACGCCGCCCGAACCGTCGCGAGCGCATACGCTCGGTTTCGCTTGAATCCGTCGAAAAAGTGCTCCGCGTCGAAGATGACCTCGCGCCCGTGCTGCTTCAAGTACTGCACGGTGTCCCTGATCATCGCGAGGTTCTCGTCGAGATCGATCCGGAGGGCCTCCGTCACATGAAAATCCCAGGCTTTCCCGACGATCGCGACCACAGGCGTCGAAGCGTCCAGCACGGCCCGCACGCTCGCGTCGTCCTCGACGCGAACCCCGGGGCGGCGCGTGGAGCCAAACGCCGTGAGCTTCGCGTGCTTGAGGTGAAGCGACTTCGCGGCGCGGAAAAACTCCTCATCCTTCGGATTCGCGCCCGGAAAGCCGCCTTCGATGTAGGCGACGCCGAGATCGTCCAACTTTTCTGCAATCTTGAGTTTGTCGGCGACGGTGAGGCTGACCCCCTCGCCCTGCGTGCCATCCCGCAATGTGGTATCGAGCAAATACACGTAGCTCATGTGTTCATCTCCTCGCCACTCCTTGAGATCTCTATCTACGACCCATCGAAGGGATGCTATGTTTCAATATGAACGGAATCTTGGGAAATGTCCAGATCGCGTCGCGCGTCGCTTGCGGTATAATAGCGTTTGGCACTTTTGTTCCAGTCCAAGAGGGGAGGCTGCACCACCATGGTCGCACAACACGTGCAGGACACCGTCACACTGAACAACGGGGTGAAGATGCCGTGGCTCGGGCTCGGCGTCTACAAGGCGCAAGCAGGCGACGAAGTCGAACAGGCCATCCGCTTCGCCTTCGAAGCCGGCTACCGCCATATCGACACCGCGGCCTTTTACGCCAATGAGGAGAGCGTCGGCAAGGCCGTCCGTGAATCGGGCCTGCCCCGCGGCGAAGTCTTTGTCACCACCAAGGTTTGGAACACAGACCAGGGTTACGATCAAACCCTTCGCGCGTTTGAAGCGAGCCTCAAGCGCCTCGGCTTCGAATACGTGGATCTGTACCTCGTCCACTGGCCCGTGAGCGGAAAGTACCGGGAGACGTGGCGTGCACTCGAGCGCATCTATGACGAGAAACTTGCGAGAGCCATCGGGGTGAGCAACTTCCAGATTCATCATCTCGAAGACATCCTCGCGCACGGCAACGTCGTCCCGGCTGTCAATCAGGTGGAATATCACCCCCTGTTGACGCAGGAACCGCTGAGGCAGTTCTGCCGGGAGCATCACATCCAGCTGGAAGCGTGGAGTCCCATTATGCGGGGGAATCTCGATCTCCCGGTCCTGCAGGAACTCGCGCAGAAGTACCACAAGACGCCCGCCCAGATTGTGCTTCGCTGGGATCTGCAGAACGAAGTCGTGACCATCCCAAAGTCGGTGCGCAGAGAGCGCATCTTCGAGAACGCGGACCTGTTCGATTTCTCGCTGTCCGACGAAGATATGCGCCGCATCAACGCGCTCAACCGGAATCATCGCTTCGGGCCCGATCCCGACACCTTTTAATGCAGAAAGCGCCCAAATGGGCGCTTTCTCTTCTGCAAATGCCTCAATGCACGACCTCGTAGCCCGCTTCCTTCCACGCTGCCGTCCCGCCTTCGATGTATGCCACGTTCGTGAAGCCCATCAGTTTCAGGACGTACGCCGCGAGAGCCGCCTGTCCGCCCGCTCCACAGGTCGTGATGACGGGCCGATTTCGATCCGCGAGGCGCTCATCTCGCAGCTCCTTCGGGAGCTCCAGATCCGCGCGGATGGGAAGCATGCCGAGCGAAATGTTGACGCTTGAAGGGATGAGCCCACATGCGCCCGCGTCCGCCGCGTCCTGCACGTCGATGACAAGGGTGTTCGGATCCTCCTCAATCCGCTTCTTCGCCTCAGCGGCACTCAACCCTGGCACGTTCTCCTTGGCCTTTTGCACCATCTGCATGAAGGTCAACGCCACGAAAATTCGCCCTCCTCCAAAGAGATCCTTGCTTGTCCATTATACGCTTCGGATCCGGGCATCCGTCCACCCAATGTCGTGCCTGCCTACATACAGTGAACCATCGAACGACAAGGAGGTGCTGAGACGATGTACGGTGTCTTCGGTGGTTACACCCGCTGGGCTGTCGTGTTTCTCATCATCTTCGTGCTGTTCATCCTCCTCGTTCCGTACGGCGCCTACGCCAACTGAGGCCCATGTTCGCCGAGCCGCGCGCAGGCGCGGCTCCCTTTTTTCAAGATGCGATGGAACGCTCGTGTGTCACCGAGGCTGCTCTCTTCTCTGGATTCGTGTATCATCAGTGCGAGAGGAGAGAGCGCATTGAGTGGAATCGTGATTCTCGGCGCGGGATACGGCGGCCTCGCGACAGCGCTGGAACTGGATCGGCACGGCATCCCGTTTACGCTCGTCAATCGCGAGCCTTATCACACCTTCAAGACGCTTCTGCACGAGGTCGCCGGGGCGCGGCACGACCCGCGCACCTACGCGCTGTCGCTGGAAGAACTATTTCACCGAAAGACGAGCGAGATCATCATCGCAGAGGTCAAGAACCTGCGGCTGTCGGACAAGCTCGTCGAAACCGATGGCGCCACCCTGGCGTACGACACACTGATTGTCGCACTCGGCAGCCGCACGGCCACATTCGGACTGCCGGGCGTGGCGGAGCACACGTTCCGGTTGGATTCGCTGCGCGCGGCGATGGAACTCCATCACCATGTGGAACGAGAGTTCGAGCGGTATCAGCAAACGGGAAACCCCGTCCACCTCAAGGTGCTCGTGGCGGGGGGCGGGCTCACCGGGGTCGAACTCATGGGCGAATGGGCGGACTGGTTGCCCAAGCGTGTGCGTGAGCTCGGACTGCCGCTCACGGACTTGCACCTCGGCTTGATTCACGCGCACGCCGAGATTCTGCCCGACGTGGACCACCAGCTCCGAGCCGTCGCTCAAGCGAAGCTCGTCGAACGCGGCGTGGAATTGATTCTCAACGAACGCGTGGCCGGCGCCGAGCCGCAGGCGTATCTCCTCGCCTCGGGCAGAAAGCTCGAGGCCGGCACGCTCGTCTGGACGGGCGGCGTCGAAGCGCCCGCCCTGTTAAAGGAAGCGGGGCTTCCGGTGGACGCTCGAAACCGAGTGGACGTGGACGAGTTTCTGATGGCCCGGGGTGTCGCCGACGTGTACGTCATCGGCGACTGCGCGCGCTTCGCCGACGCTCACGGCAACGTCCTGCCGCCCACCGGGCAGGTGGCCGAACAAATGGGTCACCACCTCGGGGCCAATCTCGTGCGAAGGGCGCACGGCCGCCCTCCACTGCCCTTTGTCTACCGCGATCACGGCATGGTGGCTTCGCTTGGACCGAGGTACGGCGTGGCCGAGATCGGCAGGCACCACGCGACAGGCGCCACCGCATTGGTACTCAAGGACGGCTCGAAAATGAAATATTTAATGCATTTAGGAGGTCCTGTAACCCTCTTGAAGCACTATCGACAATGGCTGGAGATTTAAGACGAAAGGCCGCGGGCTTCTGACCGCGGCCTCTTTTCCATTCGACATTTCCCGAGAAATTGCGCCGTCAATCTGGAGAGCCCTGCGAGCGAAGGGTCTTACCCATTCCTGACAAAAACCCCAGAAGAAAGCGAATGGCATACGATACATTCGGATCCTTCAGCAGCGCGAGCAATTCGAATACGCCGAGCGGCTTGCCATCTGCGGCCGTCGCCTCTTTGGCATCCGCCAGCCCACCTGCGACGCCGTCCACGAGCTTCGCCAACATGCTTGGATCAAATTTGCCAAGCGCCTGCGCCAGCCCGATAGCATTCTGCAGCGCAGACGTGTATTCATCGCGAGCCAGCAGATCGACGACGTGCGCCAGAACCCGGTCTCCGCGTTCGAGAAGCGCAGTCAGCATGGGCAACAGCCCTTTGTCTTCGGCCAGCGCCACGAGCTGAATCAACCGCTCCGCCGCCTGCTCCTCATGGACCACCGCGTCCGCCAGACGCTCGAGGACGCGTTGGCGCCGCTCCTCGAGCGTCTCCTCCCGGCGCTCAATGACCCGAATGGGTTCCGCCACGGCTCAACCCTCCTTCACAAGCGCGCGATCCGTCACCAGCGGCACGTAGTCCTTGCGCGCCCACTTTTGCTCGACGTTCACACCGGGCTGCGGGTTCGGCTTGCCCAGGCGGAAGTTCCCGCGCTTGATGGGCGGCTCGCCACACGATTGGATGACCTCCATGCGCACGCGCATTTCCTTATAGGCAGGCGTGTAGGTGGCGGTGTCGTGATCGCTCGACGTGAGGCGGTTGACCGCCTCCTCGTCCGCATGGGACAAGAGCGGAACGTACACGTGTTTCCCGGACACGCGATCCGTCACGGCCACGCGCACCTTGATGCTGCCGTACGGCGAGACGAGGCGCACCAGCGCGCCGTCCTGGACACCGCGCTCCTTCGCGAGCTCCGGCGAGATCTCGACGAAGGTTTCCGGCACTTTTTCGTGGATACCGGGCACGCGGCTCGTCATGTTGCCCTCGTGGAAGTGCTCGAGCAAGCGCCCGTTGTTCAACTCTAGATCGTATTCCTCCCCGACTTCGATGGGCGGCGTCCAGTCGACCGGATAGAGCCGCGCCTTCTTGTCGGGGAATGCGAAGCCGTCCGTGTACAGGAGCGGCGTGTCGGTGCCGTCGGGAAGCACGGGCCACTGCAGGCTCCCGTAGCCCTCGAGGCGGTCGTACGACGCCCCCCGGAACAGATCGGCCGCACTCGCCATCTCCTCGAAAATCTCGCGCGCAGATGTGTAGTTCCAATGGGCGCCAAACCGGTTGGCGACCATTTGAATGATCTCCCAGTCCGGCTTCGCGTCTCCCAGCGGTTCAAGCACCCGATACAAGCGCTGGATGCGCCGCTCGGTGTTCGTGAACGTGCCCTCCTTCTCAAGGCTCGGGCAGGCCGGAAGGACCACGTCCGCGAACTGCGCGGTCTTGGACAGGAAGACGTCCTGGACCACGAAGAACTCGAGTTTCCGGAAGGCGTCCTCCACGTAGTTGGCGTTGGAGTCCACCACCGCCATGTCCTCCCCGCAGAGGTACATCGCCTTCAGCTTGCCTTCGTGAATGGCATCCACCATCTGATGATTGTTGAGCCCAGGCGTGGTCGGCAGTTCGACGCCCCAGAGCTTCTCCCACTTGCGCCGCTGCTCTTCGTTGTCCACGCGCTCGTAGCCCGGCAGGAACGGAGGCGCGCAGCCCATGTCACCGGCTCCCTGCACGTTGTTGTGACCGCGCAGCGGATACGCACCCGTGCCCGGCCGCGCCACGTTCCCGGTCACCAAAAGCAAGTTGCAGATGGCGGTCGACGTGTCACTGCCACCCCGGTGCTGCGTCACGCCCATGGCCCAGCAGACCGCGACGCGCTTTGCCTCCATGATCATCTCGGCCACGCGGACGAGCTCCTCTTTGCGGAGGCCGCAGATCTCGCTCGCGTAGTCCAGCGTGAACTTCTCGAGCGACTGCACGTATTCGTCAAAGCCATTCACGCGATCCCGCAGGAATGCCTCGTCGTGCCGGCCCTGATCGATGATGTACTTCGTCACCGCGGACAACCAGACCAAGTCCGTGCCCTGGCGCGGCTGGATGAAGAGATCGGCGCGTGTCGCCATGATGTTGCGCCGCACGTCGGCCACGATGTGCTTCTGGCCGCGCTTCTTCTGCGCCCGGCGCAGGCGCGTCGACAACACGGGATGCGCCTCGGCAGGGTTCGCGCCGACGATGAGGACGAGATCGGCCAGCTCCAGATCCTTGATAGATCCGGTGTCGCCGCCGAGCCCCATGGTCCGCCGCAGCGCCTCGGTCGCAGGAGACTGGCAGTAACGCGAGCAGTTGTCGATGTTGTTCGTGTGCATGACGGCGCGCGCCAGCTTCTGCATCAGGTAGTTTTCTTCGTTGGTCGTCTTGGACGACGAGATGAACGCCACCGCGTCGTACCCGTGCTTCGCCTGGATCTCCTTGATGCGCCGTTCGATCACGTCGAGCGCCTCGTCCCAGCTCACTTCCACGAACCGATCGCCCTTGCGCACCAGAGGCTTGGTCAGGCGATCCGGGCTGTTCACAAAGTCCCAGCCGAACTTGCCCTTGACGCACGTGGAGATCTGGTTGACCGGCGCCTCCATCTGCGGCTCGACCTTTAAAATGTGCCGATCCTTCGTCCACACGTCGAACGCGCAGCCCACGCCGCAATACGTGCAGACCGTCTTCGTCTTCCGAATGCGCGCTTCGCGCATCTCGTGCTCAATCTCCGAGACGACAAAGATGGACGAGTAACCGGGCTCGACCTTCTTGGTGATGTCGATCATCTTATCCAGGGTCGGCTTTTCGATGCCCGTGAGGAAGCCCGCTTCCCCAAGCATGGATTTTTCCATGAGCGCGTTGGTCGGACAGACCGTCACGCAGTGGCCACACGACACACACGACGACTCGTTGATGGGCACGTCGTTGTCCCAGATGACCCGCGGCACCTCGCGATCCCACGCGATGGAGAGAACCTCGCTCACCTGCAGGTTTTGGCACGCCTCGACGCAGCGGCCGCAAAGGATGCACTGCTGCGGATCGTACCGATAAAACGGGTTCGACATGTCGACCTCGTACGGCTTGGGCGTGAACGGATACGCCTGATGTTCCACGCCCATCTGCATCACGGTGTTGTGCAGCACGCAGTTGCCGTTGTTGTTGTCGCACACGGTGCAGTACAGCTCGTGGTTCTTCAGAATGCGGTCCATCGCCTCTTTGCGGGCATACCGCGCGGCCACGGACTTGGTCCGGACCGCCATCCCGTCCTCGACAGGTGTGGAACACGCGCGCATCAGCTTGCCGTCGATCTCGACAATGCAGGTGTCGCACGTTTCAATGGGGCCGAGCGCCGGATGATAACAGACGTGCGGATGTTCCTGGCCCGTGGACAGAATGGCGTCGAGCACCGACGCACCTCGTTCCACGGTGACTTCCTTGCCGTCGATCTCGAGTTGCACGGTCCGCGCCTCGGCCTGTGCTTCGGTCCTGATATCGATCATGCCGATATCCCCCTTGTCTTTCAGTTTGCGCGCGAGAGGAGACAGACGGCCGCGTAGACGGGCCGCGCCCCACGAGGAGGGCGCGGCCGATGGCGGGCGGGCGTTCGAGTGGACGTGTCACGCCTCGCGGCGGGACTTCGTCAGGTACACGAGATAATAGGCGAGTGCGGTGAAGATCCAGCCGCCGATGGCGTTGCCGATGAACGCGCCGCACCACTCCTCGATGACCTTGCCCCAGGAATAGTCGGCGCCAACCCAGAGGCCAGCCGGCAACACGAACATGTTGGCCACGACGTGCTGGAAGCCAATCGCCACGAACGCCATGATGGGGAACCAGATGGCGAAGATTTTTCCTACGATATCCTTGGCGCCGTACGCCATCCAGACCGCGAGGCAGACCAACCAGTTACACCCGATGGCGGACAGAATGGTCGGCCCAAACGCAAGCTTGGCCTTCGCCGTCGCGATGGCGATCACGGTCGCCTTGAACGGGTCGGCCGTCAACAAATGCGCGCCGACGCCGAACGCGCCCGCGACGAACAGCGAACCGAGGAGATTGCCCACGAGCACCCAGAACCAGTTGTACACGAGACCTCCGATGCTCGCGCGCCCCGCGTGCACGGCGATCGGGACCGTCATCATGTTGCCGGTCAGGAGTTCACCACCCGCGATGACCACAAGCATGAGGCCGACCGGAAACACCGCGCCGCCTATCAGGCTCTTGATGGACGCCAGGCTATCGGGCAAGCTGGCCGTCACCCGGATGTCGACCAGGAACCCCAGCGCGATGAACGCGCCTGCCAGAATGCCGAGAATGAGCAGCTTCCACCATGCTTCCTTCGTCTTCTTTTCGCCGACTTCAACTGCGAGTTGCGCGATCTCCGCTGGACTCAAAAACCCGTTGCTCATTCGAATCTCACCCTCTTCTGCTCAGCGCTCTTCTGGGTTCACATCGTTCCCACCGTTACCTTGTGCAGCGCGACACGCTTCATACCTACAACACCATCCATAATTACCCATCCATTGCGCGCACAAAAAAGGACACAAATTGCCGCTCTCCGCGGTCAACTTGTGCCGATGTGTTCGCCTGCAGAACCTACAGGCCAACCATTCAAGCGCCGAGCCAATTGTTCGTAGCGCGCCCACTCACGCGAATGCACCCGCCACGCGCTATCATTATACCACGTTCGATCTGAAACCGAATACAACTCATTCTGCGGATTCTTGCGCTGGATTTCCTTGTTTCTCGAACCGCGGCTCTCCGTCCGGCAGCGGATCCCGCGGGATGGGGCGCTCAAAGATGAACACCGAGACCCCCATGTCCTCCTCCACCTTGAAGTCGGAAAACAGGTAGAGGAACTTCGATCCCGCCACTTCTTCCAGCCCCTCGGGGACCTTGCGCTTGTACAACTCCTGAATCATACTGGTGCGGGCCACCCGCACCATCTCGGCCCCTTCAGGCGTTCGGCTGATGAATTTTTCCGTCGGCGTCAGGTTGCCCTGCAGCACGGAGATGGCCATGTTCTCGACAAACACGGTGTGAATTCGCTCTGGCCCTTTGCCGAAACACTCCTTGCGAACCCTGCGAACGATCTCGTTAAACGCCTGCTCGCGACTCTTCGGCATTCCCCATCGCCCCCGGCCGTCTCGCTCCTCTGACTCTATTGTAGCCGCTTCTCTTACGTCAGCCAAATGTGGCGTTCCCGCGAGATTTCGTCTACAGTGGCGTCAGGAGGCGATTCCATGAGCATCGTCTTTGCAGCCATCGCGCCGCACGGCCTGCCCATTCTCCCTGAACTCGTCGGCGAGGGTCCGGACCTGATGTCCAAAACGCGCGCAAGCCTCGTGGAACTAGGCCGCGCCGCTCAGACCGCCGATCCCGACGCGTTGATTGTCATCACCCCGCACGGCATCCGCGCGGAGGGCCAATTCACCCTCAGTGCAAGCGCCTACATGGAGGGCGAGCTCAGCGAACAGACCGCGGCGCTGATGGTGCGAGCGCACCGGCTCGACAAGGGCAACCGCGTGCACATGCGCCGCGCCGTAGATCGCGAGCTCGCGCGCGAGATCGCAAAGCTCGCTTCGCCCGACCTGCCTTTGGCCGTCCTGAACTTCGCCACCGCGGACGGCCCTCTCTCCACCCTGCCCCTCGACTGGGGAACGATGATCCCGCTTTCCTTCATGCCGGATCGCCCGGTGGTGGTGGTTCAGACGGCGCCATCCCGCCCGTTTGAGGAACACGTCCGCCTGGGCCGCGCCATTCGAGCCGCGTGCGACGCTCTCCATCGCCGGGCCGCCGTGATCGCGAGCTGCGATTGGGCGCATGCGCACGCGCAGGACGGCCCGTACGGCTACCACGAGGACGCCGCGAGACTCGACGCGGAGGTGGAACGCGCCATCGCGGCAGGAGACCTGGAACGGTTGGCGGATTTCCCGGACGAGATGATCGAAAACGCGCGGCCCGACGGCATGTGGCAGGCGCTGGTCCTGGCGGGCGCCGTGCCCAAGGATGAGCGGCACCCGCGCGTGTTGTCCTACGAGCGGCCGACGTACTTCGGCATGCTCTGCGCCCAGATGCTTTGAAGACGATGCGGTGCCGTCACGTGCGGAGGGATCACGGCGCGCCGATGACGGGTTCGCGGAGATGGGGCGACACAATGACGGTGTCCAACACCCTCGCCACCTGCCCCGCGTCGATGGTCACGAGCCGGTACGTGCCGGGATGCCCGAGCAGAAAGCGCCGATGAAGTCGATCCGCCGCGCCAGGGATGGGTTGAAACGCCGGGTGCTCGAGGTCCACCGTGCGCACCTGGCAGCTCTCGGCCGCCATGCCCTCGACGTCGAGCTCCCAGCCGAGCGGCACGGAGAGCACGAGCGCGCCGCGATTGGCACGCATGGTGCGGCCCGTGTCCCGGCCGTCCGTGTACGCATGTGGAGACACAGGCGCCGTGATGGCCCGGCCGTCCGTGTACGCGTCGGGAGACGTGGGCGCCGTCACGCCGCGCCCGTCCGTCGCCTCAAGCGGCGAGGAGGCGCGAGGTCCTGCCACCGGCCGGAGATCGACCGTCACCACGTGATGGGCCGCGTCCAGGCGAACGGCGTGCACGGTTGGCCCGTACACCGCCTGCCGTGTCGCGGCGGAAGCGGCGTGTGTGTCCGGATGTGAAAATCCGAAGAACGCGATAGAAAGCAGAAGAGCGGGCCCCATGGGTCATCGCCTCCATCGAGTTTCGATGACCCTAGCTTGCCCACTCATTTCCTGTTTCATCCATCCATTGATCACGAGCCGCTGATTTGCGCCGCCCCGCTTTGGGACGCCTCGCGCAGGGCCTCGTCGACGCTCGATCCGCCGAACTGACTGCGATACAGCTCGGCGTAGAAGCCACCCTTCTCCAAGAGTTCGCGGTGCGTGCCTTGTTCGATCACGCGGCCGCGGTTCATGACGAGGATCTGATCGGCGTTCTGGATGGTGGACAGCCGGTGCGCGATGACAAAACTCGTCCTGCCCTCCATCAGTCGCTGCATTGCCTCTTGGATGAGAAGCTCCGTGCGCGTATCCACGCTCGAGGTGGCCTCGTCGAGAATGAGGATGGCGGGATCGGCCAAAATGGCGCGGGCGATGGTGATGAGCTGTTTTTGGCCCTGAGACAGGTTCGAGGCCTCTTCGTTGATCACGGTGTCGTAGCCGTCCGGCAGCGTGCGAATGAAGTGATCCGCTCGCGCTGCCCGCGCCGCCCGAAGGATCTCCTCCTCGCTGGCGCCGGGTCTTCCATACGCGATATTGTCGCGGATGGAGCCGTGGAATAGCCACGTGTCCTGAAGCACCATCCCAAAGAGGCTGCGAAGATCCGCGCGCGTCATGTCGCGGATATCGACGCCGTCGATGGTGATGGAACCCTCGCGCACGTCGTAGAACCGCATCAGCAAATTGACGAGTGTCGTCTTGCCAGCTCCGGTCGGACCGACGATGGCCACGGTCTCGCCTGCGGCGACCTCGAGATTCAAATCCTCGATGAGCGGTTGATCGTCCTTGTAGCGAAACGAGACGTGCTGGAACGCCACGGCACCGCGCGGCTCACGGAGGCGAACGGGATGCTCGGGATCCGGCGCCTCCTCCTGCTCATCCAACAGCTCGAAGATCCGCTCCGCGGACGCGATGGTCGACTGGATGATGTTGGATATGCTGGACAACTGAGTGATGGGCTGCGAGAACTGGCGCGCGTACAGGATGAACGCCTGGATGTCCCCAATGCTGATGGTGCCGCGCGCCACAAACAGCCCGCCGATCACGCTGACCAGCACGTAACCCAGGTTGCCGATGAAATTGTTGAGCGGGAAGATGAGGCCCGAGACGAATTGCGCTCGCCACCCGGATTCGTACAGCCCCTCGTTGTGCCGATCGAACGTCTCCAGCGCCCGTCGCTCCATATTGAACGCGCGCACGATGGTGTGCCCGGTGTACATCTCTTCGATGTGGCCGTTCAAGAGCCCCAAGGACCGCTGCTGGCCCACGAAAAAGCCCTGCGATCGCTTGGTCACAAACCGCGTCACGAAAAACGACAGCGGCAACGTGAGAAACATCACGAGCGTCATGAGCGGACTGATGGACAGCATGACCGCGATCACGCCGACGAACGTCACAATGCTCGATACGAACTGAAGCAACGCCTGCTGCAGGGTGTTGCCGATGTTGTCGAAGTCGTTCACGAACCGGCTCATGACATCGCCGATGGGGCGCCCGTCGAAGAACGAGAGCGGCAGGCGCTCAAGCTTCGCGTACACGTCTCGCCGGAGCGCGTACACGGTCTTCTGGGCCACGCCGGCCATCATGTACTGCTGCAGGTAGCTGAACACGCTCGAGAGCGCGTACAGACCCGCCAGTTCCTCCAGCACGCGCACGATGTCCGCCCAGTTGAACGCAGGGCCGGGCAAATGCATCCACTGGTGCCGCAAGCCCGCGACGAGATCGTTCGTGATGCCCTTCATGACGTCCGGGCCGAGAATCGAGAACAGGGTCCCGAGCACGGTCATCACGAACACGAAGCCGATGCGCCATGCGTGCGGCCGAAAGTAGCGCATGAGGCGCCGCGCGGTCCCGCCGAAGTCCTTCGGTTTCTGCACCGGCATGCCAGGCCGCATGCCGCCGTGGCGCATCGGCATGGGCGGGCGCATGGCTGGCATCTCCCGCCGATCCTGACTCATGCCGTGACCTCCTCCCCGAGTTGCGACCGGACAATCTCCCGGTACACCTGACAGTTGGCGAGCAGCTCCTCATGCGTGCCGATCCCGGCCACGCGCCCCTCGTCCAGCACAACGATTTGGTTCGCATCGCGAATCGTGTTCACCCGCTGTGCCACAATGATGACCGTCGCATCGCTCACCGCCTCGCGAAGCGCCTGGCGGAGGCGCGCATCGGTTCGAAAGTCGAGCGCAGAAAAGCTGTCGTCGAAGATGTAAATGGGCGCTCGGCGCACAAGCGCCCGGGCGATGCAGAGGCGCTGCTTCTGGCCTCCCGAGAGGTTTCTCCCGCCCTGCTCCACCACCGCGTCGAAGCCGTTTGGCATCTGCTCGATGAACTCGAGCGCCTGTGCAATGCGGGCGGCTTCGCGCACCTCTTCGTCGCTCGCATCCTCGCGGCCCGCCCGGATGTTCTCCGCGATGGTGCCGCTGAACAGGACGGATTTCTGCGGCACATAGCCAATCTCTCCGCGCAGCGCCTCCTGGTCCCACGCGCGCACGTCGATCCCGCCCACGAGCACGCTCCCGGACTCCACGTCGTAGAAGCGAGGAATGAGGCTCACGAGCGTCGACTTGCCCGATCCCGTCCCGCCGATGATGGCCGTGACCTCACCCGGCCTTGCGACAAACGAAATGTCCGACAGCGCAGGCGCCTCCGCGCCGGGATACCGGAACGTCACGCCTCGAAACTCGACGAGCCCCGCGGCCTGAGGTTCCGACCTCGGCGATTCCGGATTGCGAATCCGCGTCTCGCTCGACAAGACCTCCCAGATGCGATTGGCGGACGCGTTCGCGCGCGGGATCATGAAAAACATCATAGACACCATCATGATGGCGAACAACAGCTGCGTCACATACTGGATGAACGCCATCAGGGAGCCAATTTCCATCTTTCCGCTCGCCACGCGCACACCGCCGAACCACAGAATGGCGATCACGGCCAGGTTGATGACGAGCATCAGCGCCGGCGACAGCGCGGCCATGATCTTCTGCACCCGGGTGGTGGTGCCCGTGAGATCGGCGTTGGCGCGATCAAACCGCTCCGCCTCACGCGCCACCTGGTTAAACGACCGGATGACGCGAATGCCCGTCAGGTTCTCGCGCAACACGCGATTCAGCACGTCAATCTTTCCCTGCATGAGGCGGAACAGCCGGCTCGCCCGGCCAAACACGAGCACAATGACGCCCGCGAGCACCGGGAGCATCAGCCAGACCACGAGGGAAAGTTTCGCATCCGTGTAGACGGCCATGAGCACGCCACCGATGCAGTTGAGCGGCGCCATGATCATCATGCGCAGCATCATGTTGACGAGCTGCTGCACCTGCGTGATGTCGTTGGTCGTGCGGGTGATGAGCGACGCCGTCGAAAACCGGTCGATCTCCTCCAGCGAAAACGTCTGCACATGGGCAAACAGGTCTCGCCGAAGGTGCTTGCCGAAACTCGCGGCCGTCTGCGAGGACAGGTAGCTCGCGGTGATGGAGAATCCCACCGCGATGATCGAGACGGCGAGCATGAATCCGCCCATGCGGACGATGTAAGGCAGGTTGCCTTTCAACACGCCGTTGTCGACGATCTCGGACATGAGCGTCGGAAGGTACAGGTTTCCAAGCACCTGTAGGAAGATGAACGTCACGATGAGAACAATGCGCAGCCGGTACGGCCGCAGATAGGGAAACAGCTTGCGCAAGCCACCCACCCCCATGTGCGCTGGCGACAGGCGCCAGCAAACGCCGCATGGTATGATACTCGTGAAGCCTCGAAATCGCGTTGAAACCGCCATCAACGCCGCGAAGGAGTGACCTCATGGAAGCGCCGAAGGCAAAAGCGATCCCCAAAGTGCTCGAGATCCACGGAGACCGCCGGATTGATCCGTACTATTGGCTCCGAGATCGCGACAACCCCGATGTGATTCAGTATCTCGAAGACGAGAATACATACTACCGCTGGTACATGGAGCGCATCCAGCCGCTCACCGACGAGCTGTACGAAGCGATGGTCGCCCGCATTCCCGACGCGGAAGAGCGCGTTCCCGTCCAGGGAGACCAGTATTACTACTACACGCGTATGGAAAAGTCCTTGCAGTACCCGATCCACGCCCGCAAGCGCGCGGCCTCCCGCGACGCGCTGGCCGACGCCGAGGAGGAGATTCTCCTCAATCTGAACGATCTCGCCGGCGACGGGTACCTGAGCGTCACCGTGCTCGCCACGAGCCCGGACGAGAAGCGGCTGGCGTACCTGGAAAACCGGGACGGGACGGATCGGTACACGCTTCTCGTCAAGGACCTGGTGACCGGTGAGATGCTGCCGGATCGCATCGAGGGCGTGTTCATCGACGGCAGTGTCGCCTGGAGCGCGGATGGACAGTACCTGTTCTACATCACCGTGGACGAGGCGCAGCGACCGTACCGCCTGTACCGGCATCGGCTTGGCGATCCGGCCGAGCAGGACGCGCTCTTGTACCAGGAGGACGACGAGACCTGCATTCTCACGCTCACGAAGTCGCAGAGCGGCAGGTATTTGTTCCTCACCTCCTCCACGAAGACCTCGACGGAGGTCCGCTATCTGCCGGCGGACGATCCGCTCGGCACGTGGACCGTGTTCCGCCCGCGCCAGGCGGATGTGGAGTACGAGCTCGAGCACTGGGAAGACGCGTTTCTCGTCCTGACGAATCTCGAGCGCCCGAACTTCAGCCTGTTTCGCCACCCCGTCGCGCCGTGCGAGGATGAGCGCCTGGAGGAGCTGTTCCCGTACGACGAAGCCCGGTACCTCACCGGCGTGCACCCGTTCCGGGAGGCCGTCGTGATCGAGGGCCGGGAAGGCGGCTTGACGCAGATCTGGACGTTCGCCGACGGGCGCCTCACGCGACTCGAGTGGGACGAGCCGCTTTACACCGTGTCCGTGTCGACGAATCGCCGCTACGACACTCGCGAGGTGCTCATCCAGTACGAGTCGTTTCTGACACCGCGCACCACCTATGCGCTCGATCCCGTGAGCGTCACCAGGAAGGAGCTTCACCGCCAGCCGGTCAATGGTCCGTACCATCCGTCCGACTACGTGCAGGAGCGCCTCTGGGCGAAGGCGGGCGACGGGACCGACGTCCCCGTCTCCCTCGTGTATCGAAAGGACGCGCGACGTGAGGGGCCCGCACCGTGCATTCTCTACGGATACGGCTCCTACGGACACAACCTGGATCCCGTCTTCATGCCGACGCTGCTTCTCCCCTTGCTCGATCGCGGCGTGATCTACGCCATCGCGCACGTCCGCGGCGGATCGGAGATGGGGCGGCACTGGTACGAGAACGGCAAAATGCTGCGGAAGAAGAACACGTTCACCGACTTCATCGCCTGTGCGGATGCGCTCATCCGCGAGGGCTACACGTCGCCCGAAAAACTGGCAGCCGACGGGCGGTCCGCGGGCGGCCTCCTGATGGGCGCCGTGGCCAACATGGGCGGGGATCGGTTTGCCGCCATCTCGGCGGGCGTCCCGTTCGTCGACGTGGTCACCACGATGCTCGATCCCACCATCCCGCTGACGACGCTCGAATGGGACGAGTGGGGCGATCCGCGGGATGAGACGTACTACTTCTACATGAAATCGTACAGCCCGTACGACAACGTCGAGCCGAAGCGGTACCCGCACCTGATTGTGACCACAGGGCTCAACGATCCGCGCGTCGCCTACTGGGAGCCTGCCAAGTGGGTGGCGAAACTGCGCGCCACCAAGACAGGTCAGGAGGCGCTCGTGCTGAAGACCCACATGGGCGCCGGGCACTTCGGCTCCTCCGGCAGGCTCGAGCACCTGCGAGAGTCGGCCGAGATCCACGCGTTCTTGCTCTACCACATCGGCGTGTCGCCGAAGCGTTCAACCGCTTCCTGATGCGCTCACGCCCACCGAAGGAGGTACACGACATGACCACGTTTCGCGCCCACATGGTGGAACAGGACGGAAACGCACATCGCGCCGGCGTCCGCGAGCTCACCCTAGACCAACTGCCCGAAGGTGAGGTGCTCATCCGCGTCCGCTACTCGAGCGTCAACTACAAGGACGGAATCTGTTCCCAGCCCGCGAGCCGGCTCGTGACGCGCTACCCCATGGTGCTCGGGATTGATCTCGCAGGCGAAGTCGTCGAATCGCGGGATGCTCGGTTTCGGCCGGGCGATCCCGTCATCTGCACCAGCTACGATCTCGGCACGGGCCACTTCGGGGGCTTCAGCGAATACGCCCGCGTGCCTGCCGACTGGGTGGTCCCGCTTCCCGACGGGCTGTCGCTGCGCGACGCCATGGTGCTCGGCACCGCCGGATTCACCGCCGCACTATCCCTGTACCGTATGGAGCAAAACGGCGTGTCTCCCGCCATGGGCGCCATGCTCGTGACGGGCGCCACCGGCGGCGTCGGCGCGACCGGCATCGCCATCGCCAAACGGGCCGGGTACCGCGTGGTGGCGTCGACGCGCAAGGACGAGGCCGCCGAATGGCTGAAAACCCTCGGCGCGGACGACGTGGTGCGGCCCGATGCGCTTCTTCTGCAGGAAGGCGAATCCTACCTGAACGTGAAGACGCGCTATGCGGGCGTGATCGATCCCGTGTCGGGCAAATACGTGCCACACCTGCTGCAGCGCCTCGAGTACGGCGGCGTCATCGCCATCAGCGGTTACACGGGCGGGCCGGATTTCACCGCCAGCGTGTTCCCGTTCCTCCGCCGCCAAGCGGCCATCATCGGCATCGACTCGGTGTGGCTCGACATGGAGACGCGCCGCGAGATCTGGCGCCGGCTCGCCGGGCCGTGGAAACCGAGCGATGAGGCGCTGAGGCAAATCGGCCACGACATCACACTGGACGACCTCGACAGCGCCCTGAAGCAGATCCTCGCGGGCCGGATGCAGGGCCGCGCCGTCGTCAACCTGTGACGCCGAGCGCCTTCGTCTGCAGCTCGTACATCTGGCGATATCGGGCGCCCAGCGCCATCAGCTCGTCGTGCGTCCCTCGCTCGACGATCTCGCCCTGGTCAAGCACCAGGATGAGATCCGCATCGCGAATCGTCGACAGCCTGTGCGCGATGATGAACGTGGTGCGCCCCCGCTTCAGGACCTGGAGCGCATCTTGAATGATGCGCTCCGTTTCGCTGTCGACATTCGCGGTGGCCTCGTCGAGCACCAGGATGGCCGGATCGAAGGCCAGTGCGCGCGCGAACGAGATGAGCTGGCGCTCCCCGGCGGAGAGCGTGCTGCCGCCTTCGAGCACCGGCTCGTCGATGCCGCCCGGCAGATTCCTCAGCAGCCGATCCGCCCCCACGTCCCGGAGCGCCTTTTCGATGCGCTCGCGGCTCACGCGAGGGTCCCCGAGGCCGACGTTCCACGCGATGGTTCCCGTGAACAGGTACGGATCCTGAAGCACGATGGCCATGTGCTGCCGCAGTTGTTGCGGCGGAATCTCGCGGATGTCCCGCCCGTCGATCCGAATGGCGCCGCGATCCGGATCGTAGAACCGGAACAGGAGGTTCATGATGGAGCTCTTGCCCGAGCCGGTGTGTCCGACGAGTGCGACGGTCTGCCCGGGCTGCGCGGTGAACGTGATATCGCTCAGCACGGGATGAACGCCGTCGTACGAGAACCAGACGTGATCGAACTCGACCTCGCCGCGAAAGCGCGGGATGGCGCCGTATTCGGGCTCCACGCCGGGTTCGTCGAGGAGCTCGAAGACGCGCGCGGCGGATGCGCGCGCCTGCTCGAGCGTCGCGAGCTGGTTGACGACCTGCGTGAGCGGCTGAAACAGGCGGTTCAGGTAATCGACGAACGCGTACAGCACGCCGAGCGACACGATGGGCTCGAGATGGAGCGATCGCCATCCGAACCACGCGATGATGGCCGCGAAGAACAGGTTGCGCAGGACGCCCGCGAGGTTGTATCCCGTGGCGGAGTTGATGCGCAGAAGCCTCGTCTGGCCGTCGTAGTAGGCCTGGTTCATCTCGTTGAACTCGGCGGCCGTCCTCGCCTCCCGGTTGAACGCGCGGATGATGGGCATGCCCTGGATGGTCTCGTTCAGCATGGCGTTGATCTCGGAGATGAGCGCGCGCACGCGCAGGTTGACCTGCACGGTATACCGGCGGTACAGCCAGATCCAAAGAAACAGGATGGGCAAAAGCGCGCAGGCCAAGAGGGCGAGATCGACATTCAGGATGAAAAGCGCGACATAGATGCCAAACATCGTCACGGCGCTCGAGAGCACGTTCGCCAGCACGTTCACGTAGAAGTCGCGAATCGACTCGGTGTCGTTCGTGATGCGCGAGACAATTTTTCCTGCCGGCGTGTTGTCAAAGTACGAAATGGGCAGGCAGTGAATGCGGTGAAAGACGTCGCGCCGCATGCGCTGCAGGATGCGGTTGGCAGACACCTGCAACAGATACTGCTGGCCGTACAAAAAGACGGCGGAGGCGGCGAGCAGCGCGAAATACAACAGGGCGAGCCGGATGACGTTCGGCAGCTCGGGCCGGTAGAACGCGAACATCTGCGCCCGGCTGATGGGGTGCGCAGGTATGGTGCGCCAGTGGCCCGCCACCTCCTCGCGGATTTCCCCGGGCCGAGACCCCGCCGCGATGGCCTCCACGGTTCCCGGCAAGAAGTATGCGGTGGTGCCGAGCGTCATGAGCGTGTGCGGCTGTTGTCTCGGCGCTCCGTGTGGCAGCTTGTCGCCGCGCACGTACAGCTGGCCATCCACGCGAACTGCGCCGGGCGCACCCGCGGGCGCCCGATACCAGACCTGCTGCACGCCCTCGATGTCCCGGTTGATGATGGTTTTCGCGACAAACGGGCCCGCGAGTTGCGCGGCCACCGAGAGCACGAGCAAAATGAGCGCCGCGACGATGGCGCCGCGCGCGTGCCCCGCATACTGCACGAGGCGCCTTCCGACGCGGACCGATGCGTGGCGATTCATCGCACATCCCCCCTATCCGCCCCGGTGAGTGACGGTTGCGCCGCGCCTGGCGCGCCCTCTTCAGGTGCCTCCGCGTCTTCGGCGAGATCGTCCGAGGCTTCGCCAAACGCCTGCTGATGCAGGTACTGCTTGGCGTACCAACCCCCGAGCCGCATGAGGTCCTGAAACGTGCCCGCTTCTGCGATCCGCCCGTCATCCAGCACCACGATGTAGTCCGCGTGCTGAACGGCCGACATGCGGTGGCTGACGATGAGCGTGGTGCGCCCCTGCCTCACGCGGCGGATGGAGCGCAGGATGTGCGCCTCCGTTCGCGCGTCCACGGCCGACATCGCGTCGTCCAGAATGAGAAGATCGGGATCCAGAATGAGCGCGCGGGCGAGCGCGATTCGCTGCTTCTGCCCGCCGGACAGCGAAATGCCCCGTTCGCCGACGAGCGTGTCGAGCCCGTCCGGGAGCCGCGGAATGTCCTCCGCAAATCCGGCGAGATGAAGCGCGCGAACGACCTCTTCGTCCGTCGCGTCGTGCTTGGCAAAGCGGACATTGTCCCGCACGCTGCGCGAGAACAGCATCGGGTTCTGCGGGACATAGCCGATCAGCCGATGGAGCGCGTCGATTCGGACGTCCTGAATGGGTAGGCCGTTCACCAACAGGCGGCCGCGATGCCCCACGGGATACTCGCGCAGAAGTTGCTTGACGAGCGTCGACTTGCCGCTGCCCGTCCTGCCCACGATGCCGAGGGTCTGGCCGCGGCGAATGACGAGATCGATGTCCACCAGGTTGTCCCGCTCGGACGACGGGTAGCGGAACGAGTAGCCTTCGAAGCGGATCTCGTCGATGCGCGCCACCTCCGCCGCCCCGTCCGCGTCCACCACGTCGGGCTCGTACGCGAGCGTCTCGTTCACGCGATCCAAGGACGCGTTGCCGCGCTGCATGATGTTGATGAGCTGCCCAAACGCGAGCATAGGCCAGATCAGCATGCCCAGGTAGACGTTGAACGACGTGAGCTGACCCACGGTGAGCTGGCTCTGGAAGACGAGGTACGTGCCGTAGCCCAGGCCGATGAGGTACGTCACGCCGACGAGGAGGCTGATGGTCGGATCGAACAGGGCGTCGATCTTCGCGACGGCAATGTTCTTCCGATACACGTCCGCCATCGTCTCAGCGAAGCGGCGCTCCTCGTTCTGCTCCTGCGCGTAGGCGCGCACCACGCGAATGCCGGCGACCGTCTCCAGGACGCGATCGTTCATATCCCCGAAGGCATCCTGCGCCCGCTCGAACCGGTCGTGCAGGATCTGGCCGAATTTCGTCATGGCGAGCGCGATGAACGGCATGGGCACGAGCGAGAACAAGGTCAGCTTCCAACCGTCGAGCACGGCCATGGTGACGAGGATGGTCGTCGAGTACGTCGTCGAGTCGATGAGCGTCAGGATGCCGAATCCGGCCGTTTGCATGACCGCGTTCAGGTCATTGGTCGATCGCGCCATGAGGTCGCCCGTGCGGTTCTGCTCAAAGAAGCGCGGCGTCATCTTGAGAAAGTGCTCCATGAGCCGACGGCGCAGTGACAGCTCCAGCGTCCGGGCGCCGGAATAGAGCTGATATTGCCACGTCACGCCGCACACGTACGACACGACAATGGTCAGGAGCAAGGCGCCCACGAGCTCGGCGAGCGCCCTGAGCGTCATGCCGTGCTGGCTCATGAGGTCGATGGATCGGCCGACGAGGTAGGGCGGAATCACGTCGATGACATTGAGGAACAGCAAGAGCCCGACGGCGATCCCGTATCGCTTTCGTTCCTCCCAGAAGAAATGGCGAAGTTTCCACAGCACTTGAAACACAAACAGGCCCCCTAGACGCAAAAAGGCATGCCTCGCGCGGCATGCCCAGTCCGAGTGTGGAATGAGTCGGCGCGAGCCGCGTGTGCAACTCGCGCCAGCGCCCTAGATGGCGCTTGCGCGAGGAGGTCGAGCCGCAATTGGAAACGCGAATGGCTTGACGGGTCGCTTCGTCATCCGAACCATGGGCTTCGACCTCCTCTCTTCCGTGCAGACTGTCAGAATTGAACATATCACTTCTGGTGAAGCGCGTCAACGCCGAAGAACCTCGGACGCAGAACAACTGCCGCATTGACGAATATTCCAAGTATGGTACACTTACAATGAGAAGAGCGCCGGAGTTCGCGGCTCCGACGCTCAGGCACCGACGCCTGGGCAGGATCCCTGCCCGCCGCTATCCGCTTGAATAGCTTTGAGCAGTGACCGCCCCAAGGGCCGTGAACCTATGGGGGCGGTCACTTGCGCGTCAAGGCAAGAACCAAGGCGACAACCAGCGACAGACACGTCATCACGAACGATCCAAACTGAATCAGAAGTGACAGCGCATCCGCCACCGTCATGCCCTCACCCCCTCCCGCCTGATGAGACGGGCAGGGAGTGACCCCCAAGGCAGTGCCTCCCTATACTCTACCAGATTTCAAGCCGCACGCGTAACGCTCTCAGAGTCCTGGTTGATCAATCTACACGAAATATTGCCTCCTGTGTAGAAATCCTCACGAATCCTCGCAACGAGTCACATTCGGTTCGGCATTGGGACAATCGCTGTGAAAGAATAGACGTGAACCTTTGCGAAGGAGGTCTTGCGCATGAAAGGTACCGTGATCCACGCTCCGTGGGACGTCCGCTACGAAGATCGAGAAGACCCGCGGATTGAGGAACCCACCGACGCCATCATTCGTACCGTCGCCACCTGCGTGTGTGGTTCCGATCTCTGGACGTACCGCGGCCTGAACCCCATTGAGAAACCCATCCCCATGGGACATGAATACGTCGGCATCGTAGAAGAGGTCGGCCCGGACGTCCGCCACGTGAAGCCGGGACAATTTGTGATTGGAGCGTTTTTCGCGACCGACGGCACGTGCCCCATCTGCCAAGCGGGATACCCGTCCTCGTGCGTCAATCGGCGCAGCATCCCCGGCGCGCAGGCGCCTTACGTGCGCATCCCTTGGGCAGACGGCACCCTCGTGCCCACCCCGGGCATGCCGGATCGCGCCCTCATTCCAAGCCTCCTCACGCTCTCGGACGTGATGGGCACAGGCTGGTTTGCCGCGGACGCTGCGGAGGTGCGGCCGGGCAAGACCGCGGTGATTGTGGGCGACGGCGCTGTGGGACTCTGCGCCGTGATCGCGGCCAAGCAGATGGGCGCCTCGCGGATCATCGTGATGAGCCGGCACGAGAAGAGACAGGCCCTGGCGAAGGAATTTGGCGCCACGGACATTGTCGAGGAGCGCGGCGAAGAAGGGGTCAAGCGCATCCTGGACATGACGGACGGCCTCGGCGCGGAGTCGGTGCTCGAGTGCGTCGGCACAAACGAATCCATGATGCAGGCCATCCAGTGCACGCGCCCGGGCGGGCACATGAGCTTCGTCGGCGTGCCGCACGGCGTGTCCTTGGACGGACGGCTGCTGTTTTACAAACAGATTCACCTGCATGGAGGTCCGGCGCCGGTCCGCCGATACTTGCCGGATCTCATCCAGTTGGTCTGGGAGGGGAAGATTCAGCCCGGGAAAGTGTTCGATCTCGAACTGCCGCTTGAACAGGTGGCGGAAGGCTATCGAGCGATGCACGAGCGCCGCGCCATCAAGGCCCTGTTGTGGCCAGACGCGTGAGGAGGACATGCCAAGGAACATCGCCCTCCGTCTCGGAGGCGAGTCGACGACTCGCCTCCCGCCCATTCCGCTAGTCTGAAGCCCCCACACCCTCTTCCGCCTGCGCCCTTCGCAACTCAGGGACGAACCAGCCGACGCAAAGGATGGCGGCGAGCGTGGAAAGTCCGCCGACGGCGATGGACGCTCCGGGCGGGAGCAGGCTCCCCACGAGCCCTGCGCGGAGATTGCCGAGCTGCGGACCGCCCGTCCCCACCAGGTAATCCACGCTGGAAATGCGTCCGCGCAGGCCGTCCGGCGTCCCTTGCTGGATGAGCGTCGAGCGCATCACCACGAGGATGGAGTCTGCCGCGCCCATCAGCCCGAGAAGGGCCACGCAGAGCCAGACGAAGGGGGCGAGCCCGAGACCCCCTGCGGCTATGGCCCAGGCAGCACAGGCGACCAGAATCGCTTTGCCTTCGGACCGAATGTGGCGCACAGGGCCCGACAGGGCAAGGATGACCAAGCCGCCGATGCCGGTGGCGCCCATCATCAGGCCGAGCGTCTCCGGCCGGCCACCAAAGCGCTCGCTCACGAGCGCCGGCAGGAGCGCGGTGGGCACGCCAAGCACGGTGACGCTGAGGTCAGCTAACATGGCGCCGAGAAGGGCGCGCGATCGCCCCAAGAAGCGCAGTCCCTCCATCACGCCGTCCAACATGCTCCGCTGCTTGGCATTGGCCTCTGGCAACATGGGTGGCAAACGATAGATGGCATAGAGTGCCGCGAGAAAGGTCGCCGCGTCGCAGGCGTAACACCACCCGAGCCCGGCGAAACTGGCGATCACGCCCGCAAGCGATGGCCCAGCGACCTCCCCGAAGCGAATGGCCAAGGTGTTCAGCGTCTGCCCCGCTCTGACCTGCTCCTTGGGCAGAAGGCGCGGCACAAACGTCCGGCGCGCTGGGGCGTTGATGGCTCCGAGCACCGACTGCGCGCACAACAGCGCGTAGATGAGCCAGAGCGCGGACCACGCGATGAGCGCCTGCACAGCGAGGAGCGCCGACACGAGCATCTGCCCGCTTGTGGCGAGAAGGGCGAGCTTGCGGCGATCGACGCGATCGCCCACGCTTCCGCCGAGGAGCACGAACAGCGCACCCGGCAGCACGCTGGCGAGGCCGGTCAGCCCGACATCGAGGGTGCTGTGCGTGGCTCGATACACCTGCAGCATGACCGCGAAGGGCGTCATGGTGCCCCCGAGCGTCGAGATCCCGCTGCCAATCCAGAGCCGCAAAAACGCGGGAGACGTGCGAAGCGGCGTGATGTCCAACATCGCCGAGCGGAACACGGCTTGAAGCGTCATGGGCATGGATTCATGTCACCCTTTCGCGGCCTCGCTCACCGCTTGGCGATCCGCCGGACGATGGCGATGTCGCCGCTCGTTTCGCACCAGCGAGATGGTGTAGAGCGCAAGCGCCATCCAGATGCACGCAAATCCTATCGCGTCGGCCCGCGTGAAGGCTTCGTGATCGACCGCGAGGCCAATGACGAGTTGCAGGGTTGGGGAGATGTACTGCACCATGCCGAGGGTCGCGAGGCTCAATCGCTTGGCGGCCATGGCGAACAGAAGCAGCGGCACGGCCGTGAAAAGGCCGCTGAGGACAAGCAACGCCATCTGCCAGCTTGTGAGCTGAGTGACGGTCACGCGATGTGTGGCGAACGTCGCGGCAAGATACGCGGCTGCGAGTGGCAGGGCCAGCGTCGTTTCCCACGTGAGGCTTTGCACGGCGTCTGCGTCCACGCGCTTTTTCACCACGCCGTACAGGCCGAACGATCCGGCGAGCGCGAGCGCCAACCAGGGCACCTGTCCGTAGGCCGCCATCATGATACCCACACCCGCCATCGCGACGACGAGCGCCCCCCACTGCCACCCGTCGAGCCGCTCGCGAAAGAGCAGCAAGCCCAAGAGCACGTTCACAATGGGGTTGATGTAATAACCGAGGCTCGACTCCACCACATGCCCGGTGTTCACCGCGACGATGAACGTCAGCCAGTTCACCGTGATCATGAGTGAGCCGAGCGCCATGAGCCGCGCCCGGCGTCCGTCGCGCATCACGCCCGCCACGCTTTGCGCGCGGCGCGCGATGGCCACCCAAATCCAGATGGTCAACGCCGAAAACACCATGCGATACGACAGGAGCTCATAAGGAGACATCCGCTCGAACACGTTCCAATACGCAGGGAGGAGCCCCCAGCCCGCATACGCCAAAAACGCGTACCACAGCCCTTTGCGATCCGTCACCGCCGCGCCACTCCGTTTCTCTCTCGTTCAACGCCCTTCATCATAGCGCAGGATGGCGGCGCGCGCACCCCCTTTTGCGCGCAGGCGTGCCTGCGGGCGAGTTTGCGTATGACCTCGACCGGCCGTGCGCCGAACCTTCCGCTTCGTTAACGGCCTCGAAACGATGGCTTCCGCCGTTCCATGAACGCGCGCATCCCTTCGCGCGCATCTTCCGTCGCAAAGAGCAGATAAAAGAGATTTCGCTCCGCCTCAAGGCCGTCCGCGAGCGTCGTGTCCATCGCCTGATACACCGCTTCCTTGATGCAGCGAAGCGCCACGGGTGGCATCTCGGCCAAGCGCTTGCCAAGTTCCACCGCCGCAGCCACGCACGTGTCATCCGGGACGACGCGGTTCACGAGCCCGAGCGCCATGGCCTCCTGTGCGGTGATGGGCTCGCCGAGCCACAAAAGCTCAAGAGCCCGGGCCTTGCCGAGCCTACGCGCCAGCCACTGCGTGCCGCCCGCGCCCGGCATGAGCCCCAGCTTCACCTCGGGCTGACCGAACTTCGCGCTCTCGCCCGCGATGACGAGATCGCACGCCATGGCGAGTTCGCAACCGCCGCCCAGCGCAAAGCCTCTCACGGCCGCGATGACGGGCTTGTGAACGCCGAGAATCCGATCCCAGGCGCGGAACTGATCGCGGAGCTTCATGTCGACCGCCGTCGCATCCGCCATCTCCGCGATATCCGCGCCGGCCGCAAACGCCTTTTCACCACCTGTGACCACGACGGCGCGCACCTGCGGCTCGGCGTCCGCTGCCTCCAATGCCGCCACCAGTTCGTCGACGAGCGCAAGATTGAGCGCGTTCAGCCGCTCGTCGCGCGCGATGCGGATGACGCGGACCGGGCCGTCATCGTGGATGGAAAGGTACGCCACGCGAGCACCTCCCTACCGAAGTTCCGCCCACAGCCGATCCGGCTCCTCCAACAGTTCGCGCACGCGGTTGGTGAAGCGGATGGCCATGCCGCCGTCGATGATGCGGTGATCGAACGAGAGGGACACGTGGGCAATGTTGCGGATGACAATCTCGTTGTTGCGCACCACGGGGCGCGGCTCCATCTTGTGAATCCCGAGAATCGCCGACTCGGGATAGTTGATGATGGGCGTCGCGTACAGCCCGCCGAGCGCGCCGGCGTTCGAGATGGTGAACGTGCTGCCCGTCACCTCGTCGAGCGACAGGCGGTTCTCCCGCGCCCGCCGGGCGAGATCGGACACCTCGCGCGCGATTTCGAAGACCGACTTCTCATCCGCGTGCTTCACCACGGGCACGATGAGCCCCTGCTCCGTGTCGACCGCGATGCCGATGTGATAATAGCGCCTGAGAAGCACATTCTCCTGCGCCTCGTCCACCGACGCGTTGACGTACGGGAACTCCTTGAGCGCGATGGCCACCGCCTTGACGAAGAACGCGAGCGACGTGAGTTTCACGCCGCGCGCCTCGGCGTACGGACGCAGCCGCTCGCGGAGCGCCTCGATGCCATCCATCTCCACCTCGTCGATGTGCGTCGCGTGCGGGATGATGCGCTTGGCCTGCACCATGTGTTCCGCGATCCGCCGCCTGAGCCCACGCAGCGGCACCTGTTCCACGGGCTCGCCAGACGCCGCGGGCGTTGCGACTCGCAATGCGGCTGTCGGCTGAGCTTCCGCCGCATGCTCGGCGTGTGCCCGGGCCGGTTCCACCGCAGGCTCGCGCCCGCCCTCCGCAAAGCGGCGCACGTCCTCCTCTGTTACCCGGCCGACCGGGCCCGTCCCGTCGATCTCGTCGATGTCCACCCCGAGCTTCCGAGCCAAGGCGCGCACGTGCGGCGTGGCAAGCGCCCGCCGCCTGCCCCCTCTATGCGCGGCTCCGCTCGCCTGGGGTGCGGCAGCCTCGCGCCCAGGCTGCGCTTCACTGTGTGCCTGCGCCGCGGGCTTCTCCTGCAGGGATGCCTGCGCGCCGGGCGCACCAGACGCCGCAGCCGCCGCTTTGGCTCCAGCCTCTCGGATGACCGCGAGCACCGTGCCCACGGGCACCACCTGCCCCTCGCGCGCCATAATGCGCTCGATCACGCCCGCCACTGGAGACGGCAGCTCCGCCGTCACCTTGTCCGTCTGCACCTCCACGAGCGGCGCATCCTGCTCCACCTGGTCGCCTTCCTTTACCAACCAGCGCAGAATCTCGCCCTCGTGAATGCCCTCGCCGATGTCTGCCAGTTTAAACTCCATATCCGTCTCCCGCCTCAGAACGTGATGGTCTCTTCAATCCCCGCGCGAATGCGCGCTTCGGTCGGCATGTACTCGTCCTCCAGTGCGAAGAACGGCACCGGCACATCGAACCCAGCAATCCGCTTGATGGGCGCTCGAAGGTAGAGAAGCGCCTCCTCGTTGATCAGCGACACAATCTCGGCCCCAAGCCCCGCCGTCTTGTGCGCCTCGTGCACCACCACCGCGCGCCCGGTCTTCTGCACCGATTCCACGATGGCGTCGCGATCGAGCGGATACAGCGTGCGGAGGTCGATCACGTCGCACGTCCAGCCCCGCTCGCGCTCGATGGCCTCCGCCACCTTGAGCGCCGTGTGCAGCATCGAGCCCCACGCGAACACCGACACGTCCTCGCCTTCGCGCACCCGCTTGGCCTTGCCGATGGGCACCCGGTACAGCCCTTCGGGCACCTCTTCGCGGAACGCCCGGTACAGCTTGGTGGGCTCCAAGAACACCACCGGATCGGGATCTTCAATGGCCGAGATGAGCAGCCCTTTGGCGTCGTACGGACCGCTCGGGACGACCACCTTCAGCCCCGGGGTGTGCGCGAAGAAACTCTCCACGCTCTCGGCGTGGAGTTCCGGACCGTGAATGCCCGCGCCGTACGGCGTTCGGATGGTCATCGGCACTGGAAACTGCCCCTGCGACCGGTAGCGCATGCGAGCTACGTGCGAGAACAGCTGATCCAGCGCAGGGAAGATGAACGCCAAAAACTGAATCTCCGGCACCGGGATGAGGCCGTTGACCGCCATCCCGATGGAGGTGCCGATGATCGCCGACTCCGCGAGCGGCGTGTCGATCACGCGCTCCTCGCCGTACTTCTCGAGAAGGCCATCGGTCGCGCGAAACACTCCGCCGTTTTTCCCGATGTCCTCGCCGAGGAGCACGACGCGCGGATCGTCCGCGAGCTTGAGATCGAGCGCTTCGTTGATGGCTTGGACCAGGTTCAACATCCTGCTCATACGGATACCCCCTCGCGGGTCCTGCGGTACTCCTCGCGCTCGGCGGCGAGGTGCCAGGGCTCTTCCGCGTAAACGTGATCGAACATCATCTCCATGTCGGGCGGCGCGATGGAGAGCGCCTCCTCCACAGCCGCCTCCACCCGCGCCTTCACCTCATCCTGGAGCTTCGCCTCGTCGGATTCCGACCAAAGCTTTTGCGACTCGAGGTACAGGCGCAGGCGCACAATCGGATCCCGTTTCTGCCACGCTTCCACGACCGCCTTCTGATCGCGGTAGCGCGTCGGATCGTCCGCTGTGGTGTGGGCGCCCATGCGGAAGGTCACCGCCTCGATGAGCGTCGGCCCGAGGCCGTGGAGCGCGCGCGACCTGGCCTCCTTCACGGCGCGGTACACCGCGAACGCGTCGTTGCCGTCCACGCGCACGCCCACGATGTCGTACGCAATCGCCCGCTGCGCGATGGTGCGAGATGCGGACTGGCGAGAGAACGGCACGCTGATGGCGTACCCGTTATTTTGGCAGAAGAAAAGGACCGGCAGGTGGAAGACGCCTGCGAAATTCAGCGCCTCGTGAAAGTCGCCTTCGCTCGTCGCGCCGTCGCCGAAGTACGCGATACTGACCGCGCTCTCCTTGCGATACCGGCTGGCCCAGGCGGCACCAACGGCGTGCAACACGTGCGTCGCAATCGGCACGCTGGGTGGGAGGATATGCCTGCCCTCCGGGCTCCGGATGCCCTCCACGCGCCCCGACCAGTAGAGAAGCACGTTCGCGGGCGACTGCCCGAGCACCATCGTGGCGGCGTGATCGCGATACGACGGGAACACGAAGTCCTCCGGCGCGAGCGCCATGGCGCTCGCCACCTGCGCGGCCTCCTGGCCCTCGAACGGCGCGTAAGTGCCAATCCGCCCCTGCCGCTGAAGCGCGATGGCCTTCCGGTCAAACGCGCGGGCGAACACCATGTGGCGGTACATCGCCACCATGACCTCCGGCGGGATGTCGTCCACCGCACCCGCCAGCGTGCCGTCCTCCTTCAGGAGGTGAATCTCCTCGTACAGCCCTTCCGCCTTGGCGATTTCCATGAGCCGCTCTGCCCGATCGTGTTCGGCCAACATGCCAAGACCTCCTTATTCGATTGAATGTGTCAAAGCGCGAAGAAATGCGTCGTTCTCCTCAGGCGTTCCCAGCGAGACCCGCACCGTCCCCGGGGCGCCGAGCCCTTCCCCAGCTCGGACGATCACGCCCTGGCGCAGCAGGCGCTCGGCGACCGCCGCGCCCGATCCGGGTACTTCAAACAGAAGAAAGTTGGTCTGCGACGGATACACGCGAAGGCCCATATCGGAAAGCGCCCGCGCGACGCGATCCCGCTCTTTGGCGTTTTGCTCGCGGCACATCGCGACGAAGTCCGGATCGTCGAGGGACGCGAGCGCGGCCACCTGCGCCAACCGGCTCGTGTTGAAAGGCCCTCTTACCTTGTGTAGTACGGAGGCCACGTCCGGGTGCAGCGCGGCGTAACCGATGCGGAGCCCCGCGAGTCCATAGATTTTGCTGAACGTGCGCAGGACGACGAGATTCGGATGCGCGTCGAGCAGCGGAAGCGTCTGCAAGTAGTCATCCGAGGTCACGTACTCGTAATACGCCTCGTCCACGACCACCATCACGCCGTCGGGCACCTGCTCAATGAAGTGACGCAAGGCGTCTTTGCCGACCGTCGTGCCCGTCGGATTGTTGGGGTTGCACACAAACACGAGCTTGGTCCTCGCCGTGATGGCGCCGAGCATGGCGTCGAGATCGTGCACCCCGTCTCGACACGGCACCTTGACTGCCACGCCGCCCTCAATGACGACGTTTTGTTCGTAGCGCGTGAACGTGGGATCGGCCATGACCACCTCGTCGCCTGCCTCAAGAAACGCGCGCGTCAACAGGCCGATGATCTCGTCAGAGCCGTTGCCAAACAGCAACTGATCCTCGCGCACGCCGAGCTTCGCGGAAAGCTTTTGCGCG
Source organism: Alicyclobacillus acidocaldarius subsp. acidocaldarius DSM 446 (assembly GCF_000024285.1). Classification (GTDB taxonomy): domain Bacteria; phylum Bacillota; class Bacilli; order Alicyclobacillales; family Alicyclobacillaceae; genus Alicyclobacillus; species Alicyclobacillus acidocaldarius. Next base: position 894,227 of record NC_013205.1, on the reverse strand, counting down.
AGCGCGGGCGAAGATGACTCGGGATACAGCGCCGCTCGAGCCATTTCCTCCGCCACGGCCGCCATGGCTTTCGGCGAACATCCGTAAGCGTTTTCATTGGAAGCCAATTTGATTACGCTTGACAGGCCGAGTTTGCGCTGAACCTCCTCGATCGGCTTGCCGGGTACGTAGCGGCCGACGTGTGCAAGCGAGCCGCGCGCCGAAATGGACCCCGTCCCCACCGACGACACCTCCGGTTTGACCAAAGCAAGCGCTTGCTTGACTATCGTAAGCATACCAGACTCCGCGAGAATGTCAAGAGAGGTCGCAGGCGGATCTTCCATTCCGTGTTATCCTGGAGATCGACAGGACTTTGAGGCTCGGTCGGCCTGTCCGCGGGGAGGTGGCTCATGTATATCCCGAGATCCTTTGAACTCAAGGATGCGCAGCTTATCGAAACCGTTCTGCGCGAGCACAGCTTTGCGGTACTCGTGACCTCGGTCGGCGAAGACATCATGGCGACCCACGTCCCTCTCGTCTACGATCCGGCCGAGGCGGCGCTCTTCGGACACCTGGCGCGGGCCAATCCCCAGGCCAAGCATCTTCACGAGGCACAGTGCCTGGCCGTCTTTCAGGGACCGCACGCCTACGTCTCACCCGCCTGGTACGGACTTGCTGATCAAGTGCCGACGTGGAACTACATCGCCGTCCACGTGTACGGCCGCGCGCGCGTGATCGAAGATGAGGAAGCCGTCGCGGATCTTTTGCAGCGCCTTCTCCTCACGTACGATCCGCAGTCCCCGCTGCCCGCCGACCGCGATCGCCCGTACTATCGAAACCTGATGCGCGGCATCGTCGCCTTTCGCATCGACATCGCGCGCATCAAGGCGGCGGCGAAACTCAGCCAGAACAAGCCGCTCGAGGTTCGAGCGCGCGTCGTGGAAGCGCTTGAGTCGCAGGACGACGCCAATTCGCGCGCTGTCGCCGCTTGGATGCGGCGCCTGAAGCTTACCCACCTCGGCGACGACGACGGGAACGAATCCAAACCGAAGGGAGCCTCCTGACATGTGCGTATCGCCTTACGTTCAGGACCATTATGCAGACGACTTCGCCTGGTGCTACGGGTGCGGGCGGCTCAACGAGCATGGACATCACTTTCGCACGCGCTGGGACGGCGACGTCACGGTGACCGAAGCACAACCGGAGCCCATGTACACAGCCGTGCCGGGCTTTGTGTACGGTGGCTACCTCGCCTGCCTTGTCGACTGTCACAGCACCGGCTCCGGGGCACTGGCGCTTCTCCGCGCCCGAGGAGGCAAACTCGGAGACGGCACACCTGTGCCGCGCTGCGTGACGGCATCCCTGCACGTGGAGTACCGCAAACCCACGCCCATGGGGGCAAGCCTGCGCGCAATGGGCCGCGTGGTCGAGGTGTCGGACCGAAAGGCTGTGATCGAGACCCAGGTCTTCGCCGGCGACACGGTGTGCGTCGAGGCACGCGCGGTGGTGGTGAGCGTCCCCGACGCCATGCGCCCGCAGTGAGGCTGGCATGGCCTACGACAGCCCCGGGCGAACCGACTCGGCCATAGCCAAAAACGCGGCCACCAACGGAGACGTGTCCCGGCGGCGCCACGCCACGCCGAGCTCGACCGTGGGTGACTGGCCATCGATGTGCAGATAGCGGACATCCCGCCGATGCACGCGCTCCGTGGCGCTCGGGACGATGCTGACGCCGAGCCCCGCCGCCACGAGCCCCACGGCCGTCTGTACTTCCGTCACCTCGAGCCGCACCCGCGGTTCAAACCCCAGTGCGCGCGCGAGCGTGATGAAACCGTCGTAAAGCCCCGGCCAAATGGCGCGCGACACCAGCACAAACGGCTCCTCCGCGAGTTCCACCAAGAAGAGCGACGATCGCGTCGCCAGCGGGTGTTCGCTCGGCACCACGGCGACGCAGTCGTCCCGCTCGACGAGCCGGACGTGAAGATCGGGATGCTGCGCGGGCAGTCGAAGCACCCCCACGTCCAACTCGCCCGCCGTCAGCGCCTCCATCTGCGCCGGCGTGGACATCTCCCTGAGCACGAGTTCGACGTCGGGATGCCGTTCCTGGTAGGCGCGTATGACCTCGGGTAGCCAACCGTACGTCGCAGATCCCACGAACGCCACGGACAGCCTTCCCACCCGGCCCGCGGCCGCGTCTCGGGCCGCTTTCACCGCCGTCTGCACGTGGGCCAGCACCTTCCGCGCTTCTTCGAGCAGCACGCGGCCCGCGTGCGTCAGTTGCACGCGCCGGTTCGTCCTGTCGAACAGGGTCACGCCAATTTCGTCCTCAAGCTTTTGAATCTGCTGACTGAGCGGGGGCTGGGTCAGACCCAGGCGCTTGGCCGCCCTTCCGAAGTGGAGTTCCTCGGCCACTGCCACGAAGTATTCGAGCTGGCGCAGTTCCGTATCCATCCGCCCCTTCGAACTTTTGATTCACTATACATATCATCCACGATGAAATTATATATTAGACGTCTCATTCTGCGTGGCGTATCCTGAAATCAGCACAGAAATGCGCCGTTTGGGGGGATCCACGTGCGGTCGTTCGTGCGATCGTTCCTTCATCCATCTCGCCTGAGAGATGTCGGGATCGCGCTCCTGCAAATCGCGGGCCTCTACGCCGTCACGGCGCTTTGCAACGCCGCGGCGCGTTGGCTGCACCTGCCTGTCCCGGGCAGCATCCTGGGCGTGGCCCTGGTGTTTGTGCTGCTTCAATCCGGCATCGTGAAACTGCGCTGGGTGGAACGAGGCGCGGACCTTCTGATTCGAGAGCTCCTGCTGTTTTTCATTCCATCGTCGGTCGGCGTCATGGCCTACGCGCCTCTGATGAGGCAGGACGGCTGGAAGGTCGTCGCCGTCGTGGCCGTCGGCACCGCACTGGTGATGACAGTCACCGGAGGCGTGGCGGAAGCGGTGTGGCGCGCCCGCAACCGGACGTCCCATGTTGAACAGAACCCGTCGCGGGAGGCGAACGCGTCGTGATGTGGCTGGGCCTCGTATCCACGCTGATTGCTTACGCCGCTTGCAAAGCGCTGTATCGCCGCTTCCACGTGGTCTTCCTCAATCCCATGATCACGTCGCTCGTGGCGCTCGTCCTGTTCCTGTACTTCGCGCACGTTTCCTACGCGGCGTACGACGCCTCCGCCCGCTGGCTGACCGCGCTCCTCGGCCCGGCGACGGTGGCCTTCGCGGTGCCCTTGCACCGCCACTTTCCCGTCCTCAAAGCGCACTGGCCAGAGTTTTTGGTCAGTCTCACCTTCGGATCCGCCACCGGGATCACGGGCTCGGTCCTGTTGGCCAGGATGTTGCGCCTCAACCACGCCGTGGTGACGAGCATTGCGCCGAGATCGGTCACGACGCCCATCGCCATGGACATTTCGCAGGCCATCGGCGGCATCCCGACCTTGACGGCCGTCTTCGTCATTTTGACCGGCATCACCGGCGTCGTCGTGGGACCTTGGCTCATGCGGCTATTGCGCCTCAAATCCCCCGTGGCCCGCGGCGCGCTGTTCGGCATGGGCTCGCACGGCATTGGCACCGCCCGCGCGTTCGAATACGGCACCATGGAAGGCACGTGCTCGAGCCTCGCGATGATTGTCGCGGCGTTCATCACGCTCGGCCTGGCGCCTGCGCTCGTGAGCGCGCTTGGATGACCAGGCCAGGCAACAAGCCCCGGTCATGAAGCCACGCATTCCGGACATGCTATGCCTGAGGTGATGGCCGTGGGCGAGCGATCCGAATTCACGCCGGGGTACAAAGCGCCGAACAACGGCGTCTACATCGAGGTGGGGGCGCATCCCGACAGCGAGGATCTCCACCACCCGAAGCGCGTGTACCTTCACAAGGGCGAGCGGTTTCCCGAGACCACGAACGACGACCGCAAATGGCGCCGCATCAAGACGAGCCACAAACACTGAAAAAAAGCAGCGCGGGCACGCGGCCCGTGCTGCCTTCTGTTTTACGCTTCTTCTTCCCAGGACGCGTCGGGGAGCTCCGGCTGCGCCTCCACCGCCACGAGCTTGCGCTCGATTTGGCGCGATCGCGTCGCGGCGCGATCAATGGCGTTGGACGCCTCCTCCAGCTTTTTGCGCGTTCGCGCGAGCAGCTCGCCGAACTTGCCGAACTCCGTCCGAATTGCGCCGAGCAGTTGCCAGACCTCGCTTGAGCGCTTCTGAATCGCAAGCGTGCGAAAACCCATCTGCAGGCTGTTCAGGAGCGCCGTGAGCGTGGTCGGCCCGGTGACAATCACGCGGTACTCGCGCGACAGCGACTCCCACAAACCACTGCGGCGCAGGACCTCGGCGAACAGCCCTTCCATCGGAAGGAAGAGGAGCGCGAACTCCGTGGTGTGAGGCGGTGCGATGTACTTTTGGCGGATGGATTTTGCCTCGTCGCGGATGCGCGCCTCAAGCGCCTTCGCCGCTTCCAGGAATCCAGCCTGGTCGCCCGCATCCTGCGCCTCCACAAGCCGCTGATAGTCTTCAAGCGGAAACTTGGCGTCGATGGGCAGCCAGACGGGATCGTCCCCCTCCCGTCCGGGCAGACGAATGGCAAAGTCGACGCGCTCGTCCGATCCCGGCTTGACCGCGACGTTTCGCGCGTACTGCTCGGGGCTCAAGAGCTGTTCGAGGAGCGCGTCCAATTGAACCTCCCCGAGGATGCCGCGCGTCTTCACGTTGGAAAGGACGCGCTTCAGATCGCCGACGCCGGCGGCGAGTGACTGCATCTCGCCGAGACCTTGGTGAACCTGCTCGAGGCGCTGACTCACGAGCTGGAACGACTCACCCAGGCGGCGCTCGAGCGTCTGATGAAGCTTTTCGTCGACCGTCAGGCGCATGCGCTCGAGTTCCTTGCGGTTTTCTTCCTGAAGGTACTGAAGCCTTCGCTCCACCGCCTCGCGCGTCGCCTCGAGTTGACGGGCCGTGAGCTGCGCCCACTCGCTGAAACGCTGGCTGAACGACTCAAGCTGCGCCCAATCCTTCTCGTTCCACTCGCCAAGTGCGTGCAGCAGGTTCTGGTGTTGCAGCGAGATCGTCTGCGCGAGACTGCGCGAGGCTTCCGCCTGCGCGCTCATCAGCGCCTGGCTCTGGGACTGAATCGCCTGGGACATCTCCATACGCAGGTCTCGCAGCGCCCGTTCGTGGGCCTCGAGCTGAGCGAACAACCGCTGTTGATTGCGCTGCGTCAACTCCACTCGCCAAATCGTCCATGCCGCAAACCCCAACAACACGAGAAGCAGAACGATGTCGATTGTGTGCAAACCACGACCTCCTACGCGCATGCCACAAACGGCCTACCGGCGCGCGGAAGACCTATCCCGCCGGCCGGAGGCCGTCCTCGCTGTCTCCATTGTACCTCGTTCGACACCACGGCGCGACGCCATTCGAGCGCCGAGAAACCGCGCGCCTCGCGGTCCTACCTCACGCGTCCACCCGCTCGAGGAGCGTCGCCACGCCCTGCCCCACGCCAACGCAAAGCGTGGCAATTCCGTAGCGCGCCCCCGTGCGCACAAGCTGCTTCGCGAGCGTCCCAGCGAGGCGCGCCCCCGAGCAGCCGAGTGGATGCCCCAGCGCGATGGCGCCGCCATTCGGATTCACCTTGGCCGGATCGAATCCCAGCTCGCGGATGCACGCCACCGACTGCGCCGCAAACGCCTCGTTCAACTCCACCCAGTCGATCTCGTCCACCTGCACGCCCGTCCTGGCGAGGAGCTTCTGCACGGCATACACGGGGCCAATCCCCATCACGCGCGGGCTGACGCCCGCCGTCGCGCTCGCCACCCAGCGCGCGAGCGGCTTTAGGCCGAGTTCCCGCCCCTTTTCCTCCGACACGAGCACGAGTGCCGCCGCGCCGTCGTTGATGCCCGACGAGTTGCCCGCCGTCACCGTGCCTCCCTCGCGAAAGGCGGGCTTGAGCTTCGCGAGCGCCTCCATGGTGGTGTCAGGCCGCGGATGCTCGTCGCGATCGACCACCGTCTCCTGCTTCTTCTCCTTCACGACGACGGGCACAATCTCCTCCGCGAAGATCCCCTCCGCCTGCGCTCTCGCGGCCTTCTGCTGGCTCGCGAACGCAAAGGCGTCCTGGTCCTCGCGCGAAATGCCAAACTGCTCCGCCACGTTCTCGGCCGTCTCGCCCATGCTCTCGAGCGGATACGGAAAGCGCGGATTCGGCATGCGCCAGCCGAGCGTCGTGTCCCACATGATCTGGTTGCCGCGCACGTACTCCATCTCCGGCTTCGGGAACACGAGTGGCGCGCGCGTCATACTCTCGACGCCGCCCGCGATGGCGATGTCGATCTCGCCGAGCGCAATCGCCTTCGCCGCCTGATTCACGGCCTCCAGTCCCGAGGCGCACAGGCGATTGACCGTGACGCCGGGGACGTGCTCGGGAAAGCCCGCGAGGAGCACCGCCATGCGCGCCACGTTCCGGTTGTCCTCGCCCGCCTGATTGGCGCAGCCCATGTACACTTCCTCCACCTGGCCCGGTTCGATCCCGGCCCGATCGCAGACGTGCTTCAACACGTGCGCGGCGAGATCGTCCGGGCGGACGCGCTTCAGTGCCCCGCCCTGTCTGCCGATGGGCGTCCGCACGTACTCGACGATCCACACATTTCGCATGTGAAATCCCCTTTCATCAAAGAAATACAGCGAAGTCAGAGCCTATCGGCCCTGAAAACGCGGCGACCGCTTTTCGAGAAACGCCCGCACGCCCTCCTGGTGATCCGCCGTCTGGCCGGCCTCTTTCTGCAGCACAGCCTCAAGCTCGAGCGACTGCGCGAGCGTCTGCTCCATGCCCTCGTAGTGCGCGCGCTTGATGAGCCCGATGGCGCGGGTCGGCATGGCGGCCAGCCGTTCGGCGAGCGCCATGGCCTCGGCCATCAGCCTGTCGGCGGGCACGACGCGGTTGACGAGGCCCATCTCGTAGGCGCGCGAGGCGTCGACGCGATCGCCCAACATGGCCAGTTCCATGGCGCGGCCGAGCCCGACGATGCGCGGCAAGAACCAGGTTCCTCCGGAGTCCGGAATGAGACCAATATTCACAAAAGCCTGAATGAAGGTGGCCGATTCGGAGGCAATGCGAAGATCGCAGGCGAGCGCAAGGCTGACGCCGGCGCCGGCCGCAACGCCGTTGATGGCGCAGACGATGGGCTTTTCGAGGTGCGTCATGGTCAGAATGAGCGGATTGTACGTCTCTCGGATGACCTTGGCGTAGTCGGCGTCGCCGCCGCCGAGATCCAGGTCCTGACCCGCGCAGAAGCCGCGGCCCGCACCCGTCAGAAGGACGCAGCGAACGCCTTCGTCCTCTCCTGCGGCCTGGAACGCCTCCCGCAGGGCGAACAGCGTGTCCCGCGTCAAGGCATTCACCTTGTCCGGCCGGTTGAGGGTGACGACCATCACAGCCCCCTGGTGTTCCACGCGAACGCTTTCATGCATGCGCCGATGCTCCCTTCTCTCTTCCGTTTCATCATAGCGCAAAACCCGCCGGAGCGGCTAGAAGCTGCGCGAGACACCCGCGCAGCTTCTCTCACCCATTGCGCATCACCAGGCGAGCGAGATGTGCTTGATTTCGAGGAACTCGTCCATGGCGTGATGGCCGCCCTCGCGCCCGAGCCCGCTCTCCTTGAAGCCGCCGAACGGAGCCTGCGTCTGCACTGGCGCCCCGTCGTTGACGCCCACGATGCCGAATTCCAGCGCTTCGGCGACCCGGACGGCCCGGCCGAGATCGCGCGTGTACACGTACGCCGCGAGCCCATAGGGCGAATCGTTCGCGAGGCGGATGGCCTCGTCCTCGGTGTCGAAGACCGCCACGGGGAGCACGGGCCCGAACGTCTCCTCCTCCAGCACGCGCATGCCGCGCTCGACGCCGGTGAGAACGGTCGGCTCGACGAAGTAACCTTTGGCGTAGTCTCCCTCCGTCAGACGCTTCCCTCCGCAGACCACGGCTGCGCCCTTGGAGCGCGCGTCTTCGATGTGGTTGAGCACTTTCTCGAGGCCGCGCTCGTTGATGATGGGGCCGATTTCGACCTCCGGATTCCGGCCGTCGCCGACCTTCGCCTTTCGTACGCGCGCCACCAGCCGCTCGACGAACGGCTCGGCGACGGACCGCTCGACATACAGGCGGTTGGTGCAGATGCACATCTGACCGGTGTTGCGGAACTTGCTCTCGAACACGCCCTTCACGGCGAGATCGAGATCGGTGTCGGCAAACACGAGGGTCGGCGCGTGGCCGCCGAGCTCGAGGCTCACGCGCTTGACGTGCTCGGCCGCGCCCGCCATGAGCAGCTTGCCGACGCGCGTGCTGCCGGTGAAGGCGATCTTCGCCACCTTCGGGCTCTTGAGGAACGCTTCTCCCACCTTGTCGGGTTGCCCAATCACGAGGTTCGCCACACCGGGTGGGAAGCCCGCCTCGTGGATCAGCCCAAACAGCCGGATGGCGGAGAGCGGCGTCGCCTCGGCCGGCTTCAGTACGACCGTGCATCCCGCGGCGAGCGCCGGCGCGATTTTGCGCGCCACCATGTTCACCGGGAAGTTCCACGGCGTGATGGCCGCCACGACGCCCACGGGCTGACGATGCACGAGGATCCGCTTGTTGGGAAAACTCGACGGAATGGTCTCCCCGTAGACGCGCTTTGCCTCTTCCGCGTACCACAGGAAGTAGTCGGCCGACCCGACCACCTCTCCCTTCGCCTCGCGGATGGGCTTGCCCATCTCGGCCGACACGAGCTCCGCAAGCTCATTCCGATGCTGATACACGAGCTCGTACAGGCGATACAGGTAGCGGGATCGCTCTCTCGCCAAAAGTTTGCTCCATTCCGGGAACGCCGCGTGCGCCGCGTCGATGGCGCGGAGCGCGTCGCGATGATCCCCGAATGCCGCGCGTCCCACCACCTCGCCGGTCGCAGGATTTCTCACCTCCAGCGATTCCCCCGAAATCGAATCCACCCATTCCCCACCGATGTACATCTTCTGGATGTCGGTCATGTCGATCTCCCTTCTCTGCTAACGGCCCCGCGCGATCACGTCATGGCCCGAATGCGCGCCTCGATCTTCGCCTTCGGCAGGATGTACTGCACGACCTCGCCCTCGCCGATCCGGGCCTTATCGTGTTCCGCCCAGACGCGGCAGTCCACTCTCGGACCTTCCACCCGCGTCACCTCGGCGTAAAACGAGACGCGCTTGCCGACGGGCGCGGGCGCCAGATGCCGAACCGAAACGCTGTGGCCGATGCCTTCCTCGCCGTCTTCGAGGTAATCGAGGATGGTTCGCCGAGCCACCCATTCCATGTACGAGATCATGGTCGCCGTCGACAGCACGGGATGTACGCGCTTTCCAAGGAACGAAGGACACATGTCCTCGGTCACCGTGATCTCCCACGACTTCTGCTGACCTGGCGCCAGCCCTTCGCGCATCGCCTTCACCTCCGCCCCGAGCGTCACCCCTCGTCGACCTGGCCGACCATCATCGTGACGATGTCGCCCGCGAAGCTCATGACGTCCTTCGCCGCGGCCTTGTTCTCCGGCGATTTCATGGCCTGCTTGAACGTCTCCTCGTTCTCGAAGTACATCTCCGCCATGAGATAGTAAGGCGCCTCGCCACCCATCGCGTCGGACTTGATGCGCGTCACCTCGGCGCGCACGAGCCCTGGCACCTTTTGCACCAGCGGCAGATGCACCTCGCGATAATGCGCCTCGAACGCCTCCACGTCCGCGGGCTTTTTGTAGAGCGCAATCAGTTTGATCATACCTCAAATCTCCCTTTCTCGCATAGGAAATGGATGCCCCGGCGGTTCCGCACGCGTCACGCGTATACGTGACGGCGGTCGATCACCCGCACGGCCTTGCCCTCGCTGCGCGGCAAGCTGCCCGCCGGCACTGCGCGCACGTCCGTGCTGAGGCCAAGGACGTCCCGCAGCCTCGAGGCGACGCGAGCGCACAGGGCCTGCTCGACGCCGGAATCGGCCGGATCGCCCGCCTGTCGCGCCCACACCACATCCAGCTCGACGAACACGGTCAGCCGATCCAAACCGCCCTCGCGCTCCACCACAATCTGATAATGCGGCGCAAGTCCCTCCGTGGCGAACAGGACCGCCTCAATTTCCGAGGGAAACACGTTCACCCCGCGCACGATGATCATGTCGTCGATCCGCCCCTTGATGCGCGTCATGCGCACGTGCGTGCGGCCGCATCGACACGGTTCGGGAATGAGGGCCGCCACGTCGCCCGTGCGGTAGCGCACCACAGGCATGGCCTCCTTCGTAAGCGTAGTGAACACGAGCTCGCCGTACGTGCCGGGAGGCACGGGCTCGAGCGTCTCTGGATGGATGACCTCGACGAGAAAGTGATCCTCCGCGATGTGAAGCCCTTCCTGCGCGTCAATGCACTCGATCCCGACGCCAGGCCCTATCACCTCCGACAGCCCGTACACGTCCATCGCCTTCAGTCCGTACGCGTCCTCGAGTTTCTGCCGCATCTCCTCCGTCCAAGGCTCCGCCCCGAAGATCCCATACTGAATCCCAATGGCACGCGGATCCTTCCCCTCTGCCCGCATGTGTTCGGCGATGGTCAGGCAGTACGACGGCGTGCCCGCGATCCCGCGCGGCCGCAGATCCTCCATGAGCGTGGCCTGACGAGCCGTCTGGCCGCCCGAGACGGGCACCACGGTCATCCCCAGCCGCTCGGCGCCATAGTGGAAGCCGAGCCCGCCCGTGAACAGGCCGTATCCGTAGATGACGTGAAAGACGTCGCCAGACCTGCCGCCCGCCGTCACAATCGACCGAGCGACGATCTCGCTCCATCGGTCGAGATCGCCTTTGGTGTACGCGACAAGCGTCGGCTTGCCCTTTGTGCCGGACGAGCCGTGGATGCGCGCCACCTCGCGTTGGTCCACGGCCAGAAGGCCCAGCGGATAGTGATCGCGCAGGTCCTGCTTGCGCGTGAAGGGAAAGCGCGTGAGATCGGCGAGTGTGCGCAGATCGGACGGCTTGACGCCCGCCTCGCCGAAGCGATCGCGATACAACGGCACCCGCGCGTAGACCCGCTCCAACACGAGGCGCAGTCGCTCGAGCTGCAGCGCCTCGAGTTCTGTGCGGGGCATCGTCTCCAACTCGGGCTGATACATCATGGCCACCTGCATTCGCCTCCTGTCCCTGTCGGCACGCATGCGGCCGACACAATGCAAGCGCTTCCACCCCGGGCGAACGGCTGTCTGGTCTGCCGCGCTTACGGCTTCATCGCCTCAAACGGCTGGCGACAAGCTCGGCAGTAGTACACGGCGCGGCACGGCGTTGGGCCAAACAAGCTCTCAATGTCCGTGTCTCGCGCGCCGCAGTACGGACACGCGACAGGCGCGGCATCGCCCTTCGCCGGGACCGCCACGCCCATCTCGCGCAGCTTCTCGATCCCGTCAGGCGTGATGCGACTTGGCTCCCAGACCACGTCGAGCGCAAACGCCACCTCAGCCTCGAGTCCTTGCTCCGCCAGGGCCGCACGCACCTTGTCTGCAATCCAGCCCAGCGCCGGACAGCCGAGGAACGTGGGGATAAGTTCCACCCGCGCGCCGCGATCGTCCACCGCCACCGATTTCACCATGCCGAGATCGATCACGCTCACCACGGGCAACTCGGGATCCGGCACGCGGGCGAGCGCCTGCCAGACCGCCTCCTCGGACCTCGAGCGGATGGTCACGCGAATCCCTCCTCACCACACGGCCGCGCCGAGGCTGCGCACGCCGTTCATCGTCGCGAGGAGTTCCGCCGCGTCGTCGTGACGAGCCAGTGGACGCGCGCCTTCCCGCGGGTGAGCGGCCAGTGTGGCCTCGACGCAATCCACGGGCAGCCCCGCCCTCGAAAGCGTCGGGACGATGCGCGCCACGAACGCCCGGCGCAATTCCGCGAGGGGCCGCGACAGGATGCCGAGATCGACGAGCGCCTGCGGGTCCACCGCAAAGGCTGCGAGATCCGGCAGATCCGGGAGCAGCGCCTCAAACGCGGCTCGAAGCCTGGCCGCCGCCTCGCCGCCCGCGCGGCCGAGATCGACGACCCACTTCTCCATATGCAGGTGGTGGTAGTGTTCTTCTCGCAGCATGCGCCGGGCGCCCTGCGCCCACAGAGCGTCCCCCGCTTCCGCCAGCGCGGCGAGGCGAACGGCGTCCCACGCGTCATACAGGTAGTGGCGGAGCACCGTGTGCGCCCAGTCGCCGTTTGGCCGCGCACAGAGGGCTGCGTGCCTCCTCTCCAGCGCGGCGCGATCGAACGCGAGCGCGTCTGCCTGACCGCACCCAGACGCCTCGGCCAACTCGTACCAGAACGTGGCATGGCGCACCTCGTCTTGCGCAATGGACGCAAACGCCACGTCCTCTTCCACTTCCGGTGCAAGGCCCAGCCACTCGGAGTCTCGGTGGCCGAGGAACAGTTCCTCATCGCCGAGCTGTAGGGCAAGTTCCCCGAGGATCGTTTCGAGCGCTTGCATATCACCCTCTCTCGCCACCGGACTCACTCCTTTCGCACGTCCGCGATCACGTCGTCGATGTTCATCGCCTGCGCCTTGAAGCGCTTCCACCGTCGCGCGTTATCGGAGTAACCGGACACATCCCGATACTTCCGGTCAAATTCGCGCGCGAACCAGTCGGGATCGTCCGGGGTCGCGTGGACGTCGCCACGGCGCACGGCCCATACGCTGACGGCGTCCGCGCGCCGCAGGAAATTCTCTCGCGCGAGCTGGAGTGCCCATTCGGGCGACGGCGCGAGGAGGCTCCCGACGTGGACGTGCGGGTCGAGATCGGACGCCTGGACGAAGATTTCGTAGACGTCGTAGGACGTGTCCACAGCATGCTCGTGGATGCGATCGTTCTCCACCTGAATCATCGCCATGTCGTTCACTCCCTACACCGCGGCCGCCGTGCACGCCCTGACGAGCGCCTCGCGGACCCACGCCTGATCTTGGTGAGCCATGCGGCGCAGCGCGATGCGCTCCTGCGACTTCGGCCCCGTGTTGTCTCGAACCACGCGCGACCACCGCTCCCAATCGGGTTCCGTGTAGCGCCACAGCCCTGCCTCTTCGTCGAATCGAAGCGCCGAATCCGGGATCTCGAGGCCAACCGACCGGATCCTCGGCACGTACCGCGTGAGGAATTTCTGACGCAACTCTTCGTTCGTGCGCGATCGGATGCGATACTCCATCATGCGCCGAGCCGCATCGGTGACAATGGGCGGCCCGAAGAAGAAAAGGATGGCCTCCCACCAGCGGTTGAGCGCTTCCTGGAGCATTTCCCGCTGCCACGACTCGCCCTCCGCCAGCGACAGGATGATGGACTCTCCGTGCTGCATGTGGAAGCTCTCTTCCGCGCAGATGCGCTTCAAGACCCGCGCGTAGGGCGCGTACGAGCAGTCGAGCAGCGCCGTCTGCGTGATGATGGCCGCGCCATCCACCAGCCACCCGATGATGCCGGCGTCCGCCCACGTCGGCGCCTCCATGTGGAACACATTGTGAAACTTGACGCGGCCCGTGATCACGTCGTCCATGAGCTCGATCCGGTTCCGCCCGAGCGGCGCCGCCAGGTCTTCCGCCACCCGCAGCAGCAGCTGCCCATGGCCGATCTCGTCCTGAACCTTGGCCATGAGCGACATCTTGCGGCGCAACGTCGGCGCCTTGGGGACCCACTCCTTCTCGGGATATGCGCCCATGATCTCGCTCACGGCGTGCATGTGAATGAGCCGCAGCAACAGGAGCCGATAATCTTCAGGCATCCAGTCGTGCGCCTCGATCTTCTCTCCGCGCTGAATTCGCGCCATGAACTCTTCCATTCGAGCCTCGGGCATCTCGTTCGCCTCCCCTGTCAAGATCGCGGCTCGTTCCTCTCGCGTCACGCCTCGCCCAGCAATTCGCATGCGGCGGGCTGACCCGTTCCGATTCCATTGAACAAGAGCGTCCAGAAGTGTTCCGCGATATCTTCTGGCGTGAACTCGCCTCCCGGCCGATACCACTGATACACCCAGTTCGCAACCGAAAGCAGGCACAGTCGCACGAATTTCGGATCCGCTTTCCGCACGGCGCCTTGCGCCATGCCCTCCTCAATCCATTTGCGCCAGTGCGCTTCGTAGCGATCCCGCTTGGACTGAATCACCTTCCGCCGGTCATCGGAGAGCGCGCGCCACTCGTGAAAGAACACCTTTGCCGACTCCTGTTTGTCCGCGACAACGCGAATGTGTGCCCGGAGTCCCTCGCGCAAGCGATCCACGGGATGTTGCCACTTGGATTCGACAGCGCGAGCGGCAAGCAGAAACGCCTCCGCCCCTTCGTCGGCGATTTCGAATAGTAAGTCTTCTTTCGATTCAATATGCGCGTACAGGCTGCCCGAGAGTACTCCTGCCTCGACCGCGATTTCGCGGATGGTTGTGCCATGATATCCCTTTTCGCTGAACAGCCTCCTCGCCGCGGCGAGAATTTGGTCTTTCTGACTCGGCCTCGGCATCCTCGTCTCCCCTCCTGCAGAACCAGAAAGCAAGCGCTTGCTTGTTTAACGTCATTATACGACGCACCGAGTCGCTTCGCAAGCGACCGATGCGACCTCAGGTCTATTTTCGATCGAATCAGCGGACATGTAAAGGCTTTCTGAAGTGTTTGAAAAAAGTTCAACTTCGAAGAGCGTTTCCTCATCACCAAGTATTTCCCAACCCATCCGAGGGGATTCCCGGACATCGACCGCGACGACACAGAGTTCGATGGCATAAGGTGCGAGTAGATTGGGGGGTGAAACCATGTGCACAAAAACTGAATGCGAGCGCCTCGTCGGGCGCTGGGTCACGTTTCGCACCCCATACGGACAGCATCAGGGTCTGATCGAGCGGGTGACGTCGGACGGCCGCGTCATCGTGCTGTCGCCCCGTTCTCAGGCCGTGCCGTCCCTGATTCTCACAGATGGCGATGCGGCGGGCGTGGATCCTGTCCTCGCATACGGAGGATTCGGCCCAGGTCCCATGGGTGGACCAGGGTACGGCGCCCCTCCCTACGGTGCACCTGGCCCGGAATACGGGTATGGGGGCGCGTGGGTGCGGTGGGCCGTGCCGTTTCTCATCATCTACACCCTGTTCGGGCTTTTCTTCTGGTGATGAGAGACCAAAAGCGCGGGAACCCAAGACCTGGGTTCTCCGCGCTTTTTCGTTCATGCCAATTTTTCATTCATGCAGACGTTACGGACTCTGACGTTTGCACCACCAGTGCGTCTCCTTCGACATCCAAGCGCACCTCGCGCACCTCTTCGTCGATCAACCGGTCCGCGATTGGGTCTTCGACATACGTCTGGACGGTGCGGCGGAGCGGCCGCGCGCCGAAGGCCGGGTGATAGCCGCGCTTCGCCAGCCAGTGCACGGCCTCCTCGGTCCAGGAAAGCGTCACGCCCCGCTCGGCGAGAAGCTCGCGCACCTCCGCGAGCATCAGCTCGACAATGCGCTGCACCTCGGCCTGCCCCAGGGGGCGGAACCGGACAATGGCGTCAAACCGGTTCAGGAACTCCGGCTTGAAGTACGCAGAGAGATCGCCGAGATCGACATCGACGCGCTCTTCCTCGTCGGGCTTCGTGGTGAAGCCGACGTGGCTCTTCCGCTCCACCTCGCCTGCGTTCGACGTCATGATGATGAGCGTGTCCTTGAAGCTCACCGTACGACCTTGGCTGTCGGTCAGACGCCCGTCCTCCATGATCTGGAGGAAGATATGCTGCACGTCCGGGTGCGCCTTTTCGATCTCGTCTACCAGAATGAGGCTGTACGGGTGACGGCGAACCTGCTCCGTCAACTGGCCCGCCTGCTCGTATCCCACGTACCCAGGCGGCGCGCCGATGAGCTTCGACACCGAGTGCTTCTCCATGTACTCGCTCATGTCGAGCCGGATCATCGCGTCCTTCGATCCAAACAGGATTTCCGCAAGCCTCCGGGCCATCTCGGTCTTCCCCACGCCCGTCGGTCCGACGAACAGGAAGCTGCCGATGGGTCGGTCGCCCCTGCGCAGCCCCACGCGGCTGCGGCGAATGGCTCGAGCCACTTGGCGAACCGCCTCATCCTGGCCGATCACGACGGCGGCGAGATCGGCCTCCAGGTTCTTGAGCTTGGCCTGCTCATCGGCCTGCATCCGCGTCACCGGGATGCCCGTCTTCGCCTCGACAATGGCCGCAATCTGCTCCTCATCGACGACGGGCACGTCGGACGCGCCTGCCGCATGAGCCAGTTCCGCGCGAAGCTTCTCCTCTTCGGCCTTCAACGTGGCCGCGCGCTCGTAAGCCTCCTGGCGAATTGCCGCCTCTTTTTCCCTCGCGATGGCGGCGAGGCGCTCCTCGATGCTCGCGCGATCCCCTCCGTACTGCAAGTTGGCCTTCGATCCGGCCTCATCCATCAAGTCGATGGCCTTGTCGGGGAGGAAGCGGTCCCCAATGTAGCGGTGAGAGAGCGTCACGCACGCGCGAATCGCTCCATCCGTGTAGCGAACGCCGTGATATGCCTCGTACCGCGGCCGCAGCCCTTCGAGAATGCGCACGGCCTCCTCGACGGACGGCTCGTCCACCATCACGGGCTGGAACCTGCGCTCGAGCGCCGGATCCTTCTCAATTTGACGGTATTCGTCGAGCGTCGTGGCCCCAATCACCTGGATGTCTCCACGCGCCAACGCAGGCTTGAGAATGTTCCCGGCGTCGAGCCCTCCCTGCGAGGCGCCGGCCCCGACCAACAGATGGATCTCGTCGATGAACGCAATGACGTCCTGGCGAGACTCAAGTTCGGCGATAAGTTGCTTCATGCGGCTCTCGAATTGGCCCCGGATCCCGGTATCCGCCACCAGCGAAGCCACGTCGAGCGCGTAGATCGTCTTGCCCAAAAGCTTCTTCGGCACCCGCCCTTCTGCGATGCGCAGGGCGATGCCTTCGACGATAGCGGTCTTGCCCACGCCCGGCTCACCAATGAGGACGGGGTTGTTCTTGTTGCGCCGATTCAGGATTTCCAGCGTGCGCTCGATCTCGTCCTCGCGGCCGATCAGCGGATCGATCTTCCCCGCTTTCGCCAGCTCGGTGAGATTGCGGCCAAACTGCTCAAGCACACCGCCGTTCTTGCCACCACCGGGCAGCGTCTGCACGGGCTGCCCCATGGGTTGGCCGCTCATCTGACGAAACAAATCATCGAACGGGAAATTCCCGCCCAGGATGAACTCTGGATGAATGAATGGCATCGTCGCCCACCTCCAACGCTTGTGACATCGACACGCCGAAACGCGAAACCGCGCGAATCCGCCTTGATGACTTTGACTAACTTTGACCTTAAGAAGCCATACATACTGACTTTGTCTTTCCTTGACCAATTATAGCACGTCGGACGCCGATTGCAACACTTTTTTCGCATGTGCGGTGGTTTGAAGACCAAAAATCGCGCTATGATAAGGGTACCACTCAGGCGAGGTGAGCCGATTGTTGGTCATCCTTCTGCTCGTCGTGATCGTCATCCTGTTGGTGCTCCTGTTCGCGCGCCGCACGCAAGGCGGACCCGTGTACCGCCGCGGCCCGTTCCAGTCGTATCAGAGTACCCCGTACAATCAGGGCCCGTTCCAATCCAGTTACGGCCCGAATCACGGCCCGACGTACGACGTGACACCGCCCTATGGAGGATATCGGCCTGGGTTTGGCGGCGCCGGTTCGTTTCTCGGCGGCATGGCGGCAGGTGCGCTGTTGTCGTGGCTCTTCGAGCAAGGCCGGATCGACGCCATGCAGTACGACATGTTCCGCCAGATGGAAGATCAACAGATGATCGACGCGCTTCTGCAGCAGAACATCATTCAGCAGGACGAGATCGAACAGCTGCAGCAGCAGATGATGATGGACCACGGCGGCGTCTACGACCCAAACGGCAACCCGGTGGATCCGGGACAAATGCAGGACTGGGGTTCGGCAGAGCCCTGGGACAACCAGGTGGACTTTCGCGACGACGGTTTTCAGAACGGGCCGTTTGATGACAATGCGCCGTTTGACGATCCGAACCATAACGGCGGGGGCTGGGTCTAAACCCGGCCTCTTTTTGATGCCTACCGAGAGCTTTCCGCTCGCCCATTCATCAAAGAGAACGCCGACGTCGATGGCGAGATCGGGAAATGCTTGGGGCGGCATGCGGTCGCCGACTCGGTTGGACATGTGCCAACGAAGCGCCCCGCCGTTCGCGCGGTACACGTGCACGGCTCGCTCTTCTGGCTCCACAATCCAGTATTCAGGCACGCCCGCGCGCTCGTACAACAACATCTTGCGAATCGTATCATGCGCCGCCGTGGAAGGCGAAAGAACCTCCACCACGAGAACGGGGACGCCGACGACGCGACGGTCCTCAAGAAGGAAGCGCTCGGTCATCGCGATGCGAGAGAGCGCGCTCATCGCCGCGGGCACCTGGTCCGGCCTCGCGCCGAGCCGGTCATCAATCCCGGATGACCGGCTCGTACCCCGCCTGGCGCAGCGTGTCGCAGATCAGCCGGATGTGGGCGTGATCGCGCGTCTCGAGGTCGATCTCGACCTCCGTCTGCCCGAGGTGGATGTGCGATCCTACGCGCTGATGGTGCACCGTGAGCACGTTCGCGCGGAGCCGGGCGACGATGTCAAGCAGATCCCGCAGCGCGCCCACGCGGTCCTGAATCGTCACGGCGAGGCGCAGGTAACGCCCTGATTCCACCAGCCCGTGTTCGATGATCCGCGACAGCACCACCACGTCGACGTTGCCGCCGGACAACACGGCCACGACCTTGCCGAGCCCCGCCGGCACCTTTTTCCCCAGCACGGCTGCGATGGTGGTGGCCGCTGCGCCCTCCACCACGAGCTTCGACCGCTCCATGAGCAGGATCATCGCGCGGGCGATCTCGTCCTCCTCCACGACGACCACGTCGTCGATGTACCGCTTCGCAGCCTCGAACGTCAGCACACCGGGCCGCCGCACCGCGATGCCGTCTGCGATGGTCGGCTCGCCCGGCACCGTCTCGATGGCGCCGAGATCGAGCGCGTGGCGGAACGCGGGCACGGCCTTTGCCTGAACGCCATAGATTTTCACGCCAGGGCGCAGGGATTTGAGCGCGATGGCGATGCCCGCCGCGAGCCCGCCACCTCCCATCGGCACGATGACGGCGCTCACGTCCGGCAACTGCTCCGCAATCTCGAGCCCAATGGTTCCCTGACCGGCGATGATGTCGGGATCGTCAAACGCGTGAATGTAGGTGAGCCCCTCGCGCATGGCGATCTCGCTCGCGTGCCCGTATGCGGCGTCGTAATCGTCGCCGTGGAGCACCACGCGCGCCCCGTACCGCTGCGTGGCCATAATTTTGGCGAGGCTCGCTCCTTCCGGCATGACGATGGTGCATGGCACCCCGCGCCCTCGCGCCGCATAGGCGACGCCCTGCGCGTGGTTACCCGCGGACGCGGCGACAACGCCAGTCAGGGTGCCCGACTCCGCGAGCACCGTGATCTTGTTCAGCGCGCCGCGCAACTTGAACGATCCCGTCTTCTGCAAGTTCTCCAGTTTGAGATAGACCTCGTTGTCGGACAGGCGCGAAAACGTCTCGGAGTAGTCGAGCGGCGTATACAGCGCGCTCCCTCGAATCCGCTCTCTCGCCCGTTCGATATCCTCCAAGGTGGGTAGCGACCGATCCTGCAACCGCCTCTTCCTCCCTAAAGAAGGCGGGCCCGAAAGGCCCGCCCCATGCTCATCTGTCCGCGCGCTTCATCGAATCCTCGAGCACCGTCTTGGCGATGTGCTCGTCGAGCGCCTCGTAATCGAAGTAGCGGATGGTTTGGTACAGCTCCTCGCGCGACTGCATCTCCGACAGGAACGACTTCTGCGTCCCCTCGCGCTGAATCGCTTCGAACACGCGCTCGATGGCCTTCGCCGCCACGCGGACGCTCGTCACGGGATAAATCACCATGCGATAGCCCCACGACTCGAACTGGTCCGCGGTGTAGTAGGGCGTCTTCCCGAATTCCGTCATGTTCGCGAGCAGCGGAACACGAACCCGCTCCGCAACATAGCGGAACTCCTCTTCCGTCGTCAAGGCCTCCGGGAAAACGGCGTCCGCGCCCGCCTCCACGTACCGATTGGCGCGCTCCACGAGCGCTTCGAGTCCCTCCACGCTTTTCGCATCGGATCGGGCCACCACCATGAGCGTGGGCGCCACCGTCTTCAACATGCGGATCTTCTCCACCATCTCCGACGGCTCGACGAGCTTCTTGCCGTTCAAATGCCCGCACTTCTTGGGCATGACCTGATCTTCAATCTGCACCGCCGCCACGCGCGCTTCGACCATCTCCTTCGCGGTGCGCGCGACGTTGAGCACGCCGCCGTAGCCGGTGTCGATGTCGACGAGCACCGGCAGGCCGGAGGCCCGGACGAGATCGGACGCGCGCTCAGCGACTTCGTTCGAGTACACGATGCCGAGATCGGGCAGTCCGCGGCTCGCCGTGTACGCCGCGCCGGACAGGTAGATGGCTTCAAATCCCGCCTGCTTCGCGATGCGCGCCGTCAGCCCGTCGTGCGCGCCGGGGATTTTGAGGATCCGCGGCTCCTGAATGCGCTCGAGGAACCGCTTGGCCAACTGCTCTTGGCTCGGTTGCTCTTCCACCAGCCACGCCAACGTTCACGCCTCCTCTCAGATGACAAACAGCTCCATGAACTCGTCGACCGGCGTCTCATGCAGCCGCTCGGCGTCCAGGCACAGGTCGAGGATGCGTTCGGCGCGCTTCTCCGGAAAGCGCGTCAACAGGTTCGCGCGGAACTTTTCAATGACCTTCGGCAGCCCTTCCGCGCGGCGGCGGCGATGGCCGATGGGATACTCCACTTCCACCTTGTCGGTGTGCGATCCGTCGCGGAAGAAGATCTGAACGGCGTTCGCGATGGAGCGCTTGTCCGGATCGAGGTAATCTTTGCTGTAACGCGGATCCTCGACGACCTCCATCTTCTCGCGCAGCGCGTCGATCCGCGGATCGCTTGCCGTCTCGTCCTCGTAGTGCTCGGCCCGCAGATCGCCGTAGATGAGTCCCACCGCGACCATGTATTGGATGCAGTGATCCCGATCCGCCGGATTGTGAAGCGGCCCTTTTTTGTCGATGATGCGAATCGCGGACTCGTGCGTCGTGATGACGATGCGCTCGATCTCGTCGAGGCGATCCTTCACGAGCGGATGCAGCTGGAACGCGCACTCCACCGCCGTCTGGGCATGGAACTCCGCCGGGAAGGAGATCTTCAGGAGCACGTTCTCCATCACGTACGAGCCGAGCGGCCGCGCCAGCACAATCGGCTTGCCGCCCATGACCACGTCGCTAAAGCCCCACTGAGGCGCCGTGAGCGCGCTCGGGTAGCCCATCTCGTCGCGCAGCGCCATGAACGCGAGCCACACGGCGCGGCTCGTCGCGTCGCCCGCCGCCCACGACTTGCGGGATCCCGTGTTCGGTGCGTGGCGATACGTGCGGAGCGGCGCGTTGTCGATCCACGCGTTGGAGACGGCGTTCTGAATCTGTTCGCGCGATCCGCCGAGCATCGCGGTGGTGACCGCCGTCGAAGCCACTTTCACGAACAGGACGTGATCGAGCCCGCGGCGGTTCAAGCTGTTCTCGAGCGCGAGCACACCCTGGATCTCGTGCGCCTGCACCATGCGCTCGAGCAATTGGCGCACCGTCAAGGGTTTTTGTCCCCGCCTGCGCGCCTCGCGGCTCACGTAATCCGCCACGGCCAGGATGCCGCCCAGGTTGTCCGACGGATGCCCCCATTCCATCGCCAGCCACGTGTCGTTGTAGTCGAGCCAGCGGATCATCACGCCGATGTTGAACGCGGTCTGGACCGGATCGAGCTCGTACTTCGTGCCCGGCACCCGCACGCCCCCCGGCATCACGGCCCCAGGCACGTACGGCCCGATGTGCTTCGCGCATTCTGGGAACGAGAGGGCGAGCAACCCCACCCCAATGGTGTCCATGAGCACGTGGCGCGCAATGTGAAGCGCCTCGTCGCTCGCGACCTCTGGCTTCATCACATAGTCCGTCATCTGCACGATCACGTCGTCAAACGGGCGTCCGCCCTGGCGATCCACGGTTGAACTCATCGTCAATCCCCCTGCACACAGCAAAGTGCCGGGCGGCAGCGCCGCCCGCTCATACGGTCGAGTATGGAAACGTCGGCTGCTTCGCCGATTTACGCCTTCAGGCCGCGCGGCCCTTTGTACAACACGCGCGGGCGGAAAATGCGGTTGTTCGCCAACTGCTCCATGACGTGCGCCGAAAGCCCCACGACGCGCGCCGCGAAGAACACCGGCGTGAAGAGCGGAACCGGGATTCCGAGCATGTACATGACCGGCGCCGCGTAGTAGTCGAGGTTCGGATACAGCCCCTTCTCCTCCCGCATGATGGTCTCGCCCGCCACGCACATATCAAGCCACTTCTTGGCCTCGGGATTCGATTCGGCCATCTCCTGGAGGGCTTCCTTCATCATCTGGGCGCGGGGATCCATCTTGCGCATGTACACGCGATGGCCGAACCCCATGATCTTCTCCTTGTTCGCGAGCTTGGAGCGGATCAGCCGCTCGAAGCCCTCCACGGTCTCCGCTTCGAGCAACATCTCCATGACCGCCTCGTTCGCCCCGCCGTGCAGCGGCCCCTTCAGCGACGCCACCGCGCCTGTCAGCGCCCCGTACATGTCGGACAGCGTGGACGTGATGACGCGCGCCGCGAACGTGGAGTTCGGCAACTCGTGCTCGCAGTAGACCATGAGCACCTGATCGAAGTACTTCACCTCGTCGGCGCTCGGCTCACGTCCGGTGATCATGTACAGGCCGTTTGCGACGAAGGAGAGATCGTCCTTCGGCGGAATCGGATCCCGGCCATGAGCGATGTGATGGCTCGCCGCCACGATTTGCGGAACCTGGGCCAGGAGCCGCATCGCCCGCTCGCGGTTCGCCGCAGGCGACTGATCGTCGAGATTTGGGTCAAACCCCGAGAGTGCCGATACGCCGGTGCGCAACATGTCCATGGGATGCGTAGTCGGCGGCAGCTGCTTGAGGATGGCCCAGATGTTCAACGGCACCTGGCGATGCGACTTCAGCGTGTGCTCAATTTCCTGCCGTTCCGCCTCGTTAGGCAAGCGCTTGTCAATGAGCAGGCCAATGATATCAATATACGACACTTTCTTGGCGAGATCGATCAGGTCGTATCCGCGCAGGACAATCTCTTCGTGATCGACATCCAAAAACGAGATCTCCGTCTCACATGCGATCACGTTTTCCAAACCGGGTCTGTACGCTTCGGTCATGAGACAGCCTCCTCGTCGAGCGCCTAGGAACCAGCCAGCCAGCCAGGGCGCCCCGTTTCGATAGCGGTTACATAGCCTCATTATACAGGAACTAGGCCGGCAGGCGGTTTGACAGTGTGTTCAGACAAGTTTAAGGAAGGCGGCCAGAAGCTACGACATGGATGCGGCCTCGAACCACAACCAACTCAAACATTTACTGCACCCCAAACCAGCCTACAGCGTTTCACGACGTCTTGCTATCACTAAGAAACCTGCACAACGTGTGCGTTGTGCAGGTTGGACCAACGAGTTAGTGATTCAATGAAATTCTGGCAGCCAGTTTCCGTGTGCCTCAATTAGATCGTCGCAGAGAGCCACAATTTCGTCAAGCGTGAGCTCGGAGGCAGTGTGGGGATCTAGGAATGCAGCCTGGTAGACCGCCTCCCTTTTCCGTGTTATTGCCGCTTCGATGGTCATAAGTTGGGTGTTAATATTCGTACGGTTTAAAGCCGCGCATTGTTCAGGCAGACGCCCCACGTAAGTTGGCGTCACTCCACTCGCGTCCACTAAGCAAGGTACTTCAACACACGCTTCTCTCGGCAAGTTTTCGATTAATCCCGTATTCATAACATTGCCACCGAGCTTGTATGGCTGGTTGGTCTCCATAGCTTCTAACAGATACGAAGCGTATTCATGTGTCCGTGTATGCTGCAGGTTCTTATTCTCAACTAGTGACTTTCTCATCTGACGCCATTGCTCAATTTGAGCTACGCATCGACGTGGGTATTCGTCTAACGGTATATTCAGATTTTCTATTAATTCGGGGTGGGTTCGCTTAATGAAGTACGGGTGATATTCTGCATTGTGCTCAGACGACTCAGTCACATAATAACCAAATTTATCCATTATTTCAAATCGAACCATGTCTTCATGCTTTTGCTTCTGCTTCTCTCTAGCCCGGCGCTTAATTTCTGGATATAGGTCTACACCGTCCTTCTTGACCTCTAGAAGCCAGGCCATGTGGTTGATCCCAGCAATCTTGTATTCAACTCCTTCAGGATCCATGTTCAGCGACCTGAACAGATTCGGCACGCAAACCTGCACGCTGTGACATAACCCAACCGTCTTGATCCCGCCGTGTGTAATCATGATGTTCGTCAGAACAGCCATCGGGTTTGTGTAGTTTAGGAACCAAGCGTCAGGACAAACCTCCTGCATATCTTCTGCAATCGAAAGCATCACAGGAATCGTGCGTAATGCACGGAAAATCCCTCCTATACCTACTGTGTCTCCGATCGTTTGTCTGAGTCCATATTTTTTGGGAACTTCAAAGTCGATGACCGTACACGGCTCGTAGCCACCGACCTGAATTGCGTTAATCACGTATTTCGCTCCGGTAAGCGCCTGCTTCCGATCACGGTAGGCCTGAATGTGAACATCGGCACGCAATTGCTCCTTCAGGTTGAGCAGCATCCGTTCAGAATCTTTTAGTCTTTCCTCGTCGATGTCGAATAGAGCAAACTCAAATCCCCGCAATGACGGTGTCAACATGCAGTCTCCGAGTACGTTTTTTGCAAAAACTGTGCTTCCCGCTCCGATGAATGCGATCTTGTCCATCGACGACATCCTCTCTAGCCTTCACAGTCTGAGTCTCGTACTGGCAAAGTGGATTTCGTTTTTCACACAATCAACTCATGTCGTATGTTGCTCCTTTGCCCACAAAACGGAATTGGATAAGTGTAACCAAGAGAATCACGACAAACAGAATGACTGACAACGCCGCAGCATAGCCCATGTGAAAAAACTGAAATCCCTGCTGGAATATATAGTAGTTGTAAACGTTCGTCGCTGTACCGGGACCTCCTTGTGTCATCACATAGACAGTGTCGAACACTTGAAAGGAGCCGATCACACTCGTGATCAGCACGAACAACAGTGTCGGCCTGAGCAGTGGCAAGGTGATTGAAAAGAACTTTCGCAGTCGCCCCGCCCCATCGATATTCGCTGCTTCATAAAGATGGGACGGGATACTTTGTAGCCCCGCAAGGAAAAAGAGCATGTTATACCCGGTCCATTGCCATATGTTTACTGCAGCAACGCAAGGCAGGGCTTCTACTGGCGATGAAAGCCACTGCTGCGGGTGCAGGCCAACGGCAGTTAACACGTCATTGAGAACGCCATTGGTTGGATCAAAGATCAAGTTCCACACCACTGAGATAGCTACCGGCATGGCCAGCCAAGGAAGGACAAAGAACGCTCGAAACATCCCCATTCCCGGAAGTCTGCGGTTCAACAAAAGCGCAAGCAAAATGGCCAACACAGTTTGGACCGGAATATTGAGCAAAACATAATACACTGTCACAAGCATGGAGTGGAGTGCAAGGGGATCTTGAAAGATGTCAAGATAGTTACGAAGCCCAACAAATTTAGGGGGTGATAACATATTCCAATTGAAGAGGCTTATAATCAGCACTGCGACAGCAGGTACAAGAAGAAACGCCAATACTCCTATGAAACTCGGGAATATAAAGGCGTAAGGAGCCAGTCGCCTGCCGATGTTGTATGAAGCATTTGTTTCTACTTGCCGAGTCAGCCGAGCGCTGGCGTCGATCCCCATAATTCTCACATCCTGTCCTCAGATTCAAGGCACGGGAAGGCACCGAGCAGCGGTACCTTCCCACGAAAGGAATCACTGACCGCCATTCAGTGCCGCATCCGCCTGCTGCACGGCTGTTTGGAGCGCCTGAGACGGGGGCACTTTCCCTAGCCACATTAAATCGAATTCTTTGTCGATCGCGTTCTCAGCTTGCCCCCAGTTCACAGTGATGGGGAACGATATGGTCTTACCCCTCGATTCTTCGAGGAACGGCGTGACATCGACGCCTTTCTTGGTCCAGGCCTGTGCAAACAGTGGTGCCAACGACTTGATCCCAGGCCATACGTAACCACCCGATGCGAGGATCCGCTCAGATTGCGGACTCGCCAGCCACTGAACCAGTTCCCACGCTTGCTTTGGGTACTTCGTATGCGCATAGATGGCGTCCGACAGTCCGTTCATGACAGACACACGACCTATTGGCCCGACAGGTAGCGGAGCTATCCCGACAGGGAAATTGCTTGCCTTCACGACAGGTGTCAGGACCCAATCGCCATCGGTGTACATCGCCAGCTTACCTTCTTCAAATAATTGCTGAGCATTTCCTTCACTATTTACAACGTTAGCTCCCTCGGCTCCAGAAGGCGATACATGGTACTTGTAAATCATGTCAATAAGATTCTGCATGGTCTGAATGGCCTGCGGGGTGTCCATTAGCACCTGAGTCCCGAAGTTATGGTCTAGGATTTTCACTCCGTCTTCGGCCAAAAAGTTGTAATAAAATGACTGATTTGAGTTATATGACATAAATCCGTATTGTACGATTTGGTTCGGATTGAACCCTGGCTGGCCCGGGTGTTTTCCGTTCTTATCTACGGTCATTTCTTCAGCAACCTTGACCAATGTTCCACCATTTCTAGGATTCCAAGTCAAGTTTGTTGGAAATGGAACATGATCCTTTTCGAACAGCTTCTTGTTATAAAATATGGCTATCGTGTCCCAGTCCTTTGGCAGGCCATAAATATTTCCGTTGTACTCGTACTGCTTCAGCAAGTTCGGATAATATTCTCTCAAATCGACATGGGAACTCTTAATATAAGGCGTCAAATTGAGAAGTTGACCGTTCGTAACAAAAGTAGGGAAATAAGTAACATGATCCCAAAACACGTCGGGAGCTGTCCCTGCCGCCATTTCAGTCTCTAATTTTTGCCAATACTGAGACCACGGGTACTGTTCGATGACAACTTTGATATTCGGATGTAACTTTTCAAAGACGGCGATGGACTGCTTGTAACCGATTTCCTCGTTCGGATCCCAGAGCATGTAATGTAACGTGACAACTTGGGTAGAAGCACTGCCTTCACTCGTTGAGAACTGATGACCAGGCTTATTCGCAGTTGATGTACCACATCCAACTAGGAGCATCGTCAGAACAACCGGAATAGTAAAAACAACCTTCTTTCCATTACGATTCATACCACAACCCCCTTCATTGTTAGCCTCTAGGCTTCACCTATCTGAGTGTGCAATTGGCTGACCGCGTGATTGCCTACCTTCCATCACCTCCTTCTGCTCTACTTCAACCCAGTGAGCTGAATTGACTCGATAATCCTGCGCTGAAACAGCAAGAATAGGATGACCAATGGGAGCAGGGCTATTGTGGAAGCAGCCATCATGTAGTTCCATTCTGCACCTACTTGAAATTGAAACGAGGCAATGCCTACACTCACAAGCTTCATAGAGTCGGTATTCGTCACAATGAGGGGCCATAGAAAGTTGTTCCATGACGACACGAACGTAATGATTGCCAAAGTCGCTAGAACCGGTTTGCTTAAAGGCAAGATGATTTGTACGAATACTCGAATGACACCTGCTCCGTCCATTCGAGCGGCTTCTTCAATCTCAGAGGGAATAGTTAGGAAAAATTGTCTCAACAGAAATATGCCCACCGGAGTCCCGAGCGCAGCTGGCGCAATGAGTGCATAGTAGGTGTTGATCCACCCCAGATATTTCATCATGATAAATAGAGGAATGAGTGTTACGATGTTGGGGATCATGAGCGTACTTAAATAAAGCATGAATATTACATTCTTCCCCTTAAAGTTAAACCGCGAAAATCCATAGGCAGCCATAGAACCGAAAATGAGCTGGCCTAGCACGCTCGCAACTGCCACAATCACGGTGTTCAGTAAGTATCGCCCCATGTTAATCTGTTGAAATACATGGGTATAGTTGGCCCATTCGATGTGAGTCGGCAGACTCAAAAAGTGAGATGTGAAGACCTCGCTTTCAGGCTTCAAAGAAGTAAGTACGGCCCACAGATACGGAAATATGGATATGAATGCACCTACAGCGAGGACGAAGTAAGCAGCAAGAATCGTAAGAATTCGCCTCATAAGCCGAAGTCCCTCCCTCCGGCGGCCAGACTGCCACAAGCCCCGCAACTCTCTCGAATGACCAGCTGATATGGCATGACAACCTGAACTGGTACGTTTGGATCATAAGGGCACATTAGCATCCGCACTCCTATCCTCCCCATGACTTCTGGCTGCACACGTATTGTGGTGAGCGCTGGGTTGACATAGGCCGCCATGTCGATGTCATCGAACCCGACCACAGCTACGTCTTCAGGCACCCGCTTTCCTATCTCAGTTAGCGCCCGTATGACCCCAATCGCCATCGGATCGCTTGCAACGAAAATCGCTCTTGGGAGCGGCGCGCCTTCTTGGAGCATAAGCTTCATGGCCTCATAACCCCCGCCAGTTGACCAGTCTCCGTGGTACACAGGGGGTTCGGCACCGACCGTTGACTTGACACAAGTGCGGAACGTGGACTCACGCTCATCCATGCCGAATCTGCGGGTCCCACCGATGTAGGCAAAAGTTCGATAACCCAACCTCCAAAAGTGGTTAAAAACATCTTTTACGGCACTAGAAAAATTAAGAAGTACAGATGAATAACGAGCCACATTTGGACAATGATCGAGAAATACAACATTGGGGTGGTGGAAATCGTCCCAACCAGACCATTCCTCAGCACCGATCACGAGCACCCCGTCAAAGTTCGACAACTCACTTGGACTGAATTCAGCGGGGGTTTTTACGTAAAACTTAACGGGATGGATCAACCCCTTTTCCTGACACTCCAACTCGATCCCACGCACCATAGGCCAAAAATATGGGTCATCACGCTCTTGCTCTTCTGGATGGAAATCGACAATTGCAATTGTTTTTATCTTACTCGTAGCAGATCTATTTTGCCGCCGTTTTACTTTGTAATTTAGCTGATTTGCTGCTTCTATGACCCGTTTTCGAGTGGATTCAGGAACGGACAAGGAACGATCTTCGTTCAGCACTCGAGAAACCACGGCAATTGAGACGCGAGCGAGTTCAGCAACATCCTTCATCGTAGCCAATACCTTGCCGCCCCCTTTCACACAGATGACTGGGCTTAAAGAAAGTATGATTTTACGAGTAAAAATACACAAAAATATCTCCATTGAACATGGTTATTTACTTCGCTTTGTTGTAGTTTTCAGTCGTCTCTGTGTCTCGGCATCGTGTATTCCGCCCTCGCACACTTCTCGGGCCTCATATGGGCATTGTCGTAGCTTACACTTACACGCTGCCCGCACCAGCACTTGAAACTATTCGTTAAGTTTATATAAGTGATTCGTTATACGAAATCTAATACCGTGTATACTAAATAACGAAAATGTTTTCATTTGCACCTGCCCAGGGAGGTGAACGAATTCGGCAGGCCAGTGACGTCGAAAGCGAGGGATGATCGTGTCTACACCCATGGTGGCAGCTCGCCTCAACCAAATGCCCCTCACGCGGTGGCACAAGCGCATCGCCGTGATCGTCGGCATCAGCCTGTTCTTCGACCTGTTCGACATTTACCTCTCCGGCGTGCTCGGCACGGTGCTGACCAGCGCATTCCACATTCCCAAGTCGGAACAGGCCCTTCTGCTCTCATCCGCATTTCTCGGCATGTTCGTCGGCAGCATCGGGTTCAACGCACTGGCCGATCACGTCGGGCGCAAGGCCGCCTTTCTCGGCATCCTGTCGACCTATTCCGTGTTCACCTTCATCGCGGCCTTCAGCCCCAACGCGACCTTTCTGATTGTCTTCCGGTTTCTCGCCGGACTTGGCATCGGTGCGCTGTTGCCGCTTTGTGACGTGTACCTGAGCGAAATTTTCCCCGCGCACAACCGCGGCAGGATCATGGCCTGGACGTACACGCTCGAGTTTTGTGCGACGCCGGTGGAGGGATTTTTGGCACGTGCCCTTGTGACCACCCACTTCCTCATGGCGGGCTGGCGCTGGCTGTTTGTCATTGGATCCCTCGGCGCCATCATCGTGTGGTCGCTGCAGCGAATCCTGCCCGAATCGCCTCGCTGGCTGGAATCGGTGGGCAGACATCAGGAAGCGGAACAAATCCTCGCTCGATTCTTGGAAGAGGCACCGCGCGAACCGGGGAACGAAACGCCTGTCACCGACGCCGTGGAACCCAAGCGCGTGCCGCTTAACACGTTGTTCACGCCGACGTACGCGAAGCGAACCATCATGCTTTGGATTTTTCAAATCCTCCAAACCTTCGGCTACTACGGCTTCGGCACGTTGGTTCCGCTGGTCTTGGCGAGCAAGGGCTTGACCATCACCACGTCGCTCACCTACGCCGCGGTGAGCTTCATCGGCTATCCCATCGGCTCTCTGCTCTCGGTCCCCATCGTGGAACGCATCGAGCGCAAATGGATTGTCGTGGGGGCCGCGTTTTGCATGGCCGTATTCGGCATTCTCTTCGGCATGACGACCCAACCTACATTGATCATGCTGTTCGGATTTCTCTACACACTGTCGAGCAACATCTTCTCCAACGGTTACCACATCTTTCAGGCCGAGATTTACCCGACCGCCGTTCGGGCCACGGCTGTCGGCACGGCTTACAGCTTAAGCCGCCTGATGAGCGGCCTGATGCCGTTCATCCTGTTGCCCGTGCTGCACGCCCACGGGGCCACGGCGATGTTCTCGGTCGTGGCCGGCGCCATGGTGCTTTTGATGATCGACGTGGGGGCGCTTGGCCCGAAGACGACTGGAAGGTCGCTAGAGGATGTCAACGAGCGCGTGATCGT
Organism: Alicyclobacillus acidocaldarius subsp. acidocaldarius DSM 446; assembly: GCF_000024285.1. Lineage (GTDB taxonomy): Bacteria > Bacillota > Bacilli > Alicyclobacillales > Alicyclobacillaceae > Alicyclobacillus > Alicyclobacillus acidocaldarius. Next base: position 863,208 of record NC_013205.1, on the reverse strand, counting down.
GCAGGAGCAAGGGCCGAACATCGGGGTGTGATGCCGCGGACGAAGGCGCGAGTGCTTTGTCACTCGCGCCTATCCTTACGGTTGTGGGTCGCGCTTTCGGTACGCCGCGCTCGCGGGGAACGCGCGCGCGCCGCTCGACATGCGGTACCGCCGGGCGCCCTCGCGCGGCCTAGCCGCCACCGTCTGAACATCGCTTAAGACCTCAGCCCCTTCGGCCGCGAGCCACACAACCACGTGGTGTTCCTGACCATCGTCGACGAGATCGATCTCGGCCGGAGCCACGCCTTCCACTGTGAGCGCGCTGTCGCGCGCCTCCGCGCCTTGTGGCGCTCGCTCCACGCGAATGCGGTACAGCGTTGAACCGTACCGATACGCCACCTCAAAGCCAGGCCAATGCGCGGGGACGCACGGCTCCACGAGCAACCTCGTCCCATGCCTCCGTATGCCGAGGATGGCCTCCAGTCCCGCCTGGTACATCCACGAGGCGGCGCCTGTGTACCAGGACCAGCCGCCCTGCCCCACGTTCGGTTCCGCCGTGTAGACGTCCGCCGACATCACATACGGTTCGTTCCCGTACCGCTCCACTTCGCGCGGCGTGTCGGCGTGATGAATCGGGTTCAGCATGGAGAACAGTTCATACGCCTCGTCTGCCCTCCCAAGCCGCGTCCACGCGATGACACTCCAGATGACCCCGTGTGTGTACTGCCCACCGTTCTCGCGGATTCCCGGCGGATAGCCTTGGATGTAGCCAGGACTCGGGCGCAGATCTCGAAATGCTGGCTGGAGGAGATGAGCCACACCGAGCCGCCGGTCCACGAGTTCCCGATCGAACGACTCCATGGCGCGCACGGCCCGATCCGGCGGAGCTCCTCCCGAGATGACCGCCCACGACTGCGCGATGGCGTCCACCCGGCACGCGGGCGAGGCGGCCGATCCCAGCCACAGCCCATCGTCCGTGATGGCGCGCCGGTACCACTGTCCATCCCACGCCGACTCGTTCGCCGCCGCGAGAACCCGCTCGCGCATCGCAAGCCAGCGCGCACGGTGTTGCGCGAACTCCGGATGGTCGATCTCGGCCACCCGCCGCACCACATCCGCCAAAAACCACGCCAGCCACACGCTCTCGCCCCGGCCCTTGGCGCCGACTCGGCTCAGGCCGTCGTTCCAGTCGCCGATGCCGATGAGCGGGAGGCCGTGATCGCCGAAGTGAAGCGCGCGCTCCACAGCCCGCGCGACGTGTTCCGCGAGGGTGCCTTCCTCCTGGCTCCAGACGCTGTCCTCGTATCGCTCGAGTTCGCCGTCGCCAAGCGGGGCGCTCACGAGATACGGCGCGCGTTCATCGAGGAGCGCGGCATCGCCCGTCGCCTCGAGGTAACGCGAGACCGCGTACGGAAGCCAAAGCAAATCGTCCGAAAAGCGCGTGCGGATGCCTTTGCCCAACTCCTCATGCCACCAGTGCTGCACGTCGCCCTCGACGTACTGATGGCGCGCCGCCCGCAGGATCTGATCGCGCAGGATGTCGGGTCGAGCGTGAATCAGCGCGAGGGCGTCCTGCAGCTGATCGCGAAAGCCGAACGCGCCGCCGGCCTGGTAAAAGGCCGTGCGGGCCCAGAGGCGGCAGGCGAGGGCCTGGTACACGAGCCAGCCGTTCATCAGGATGTCGAAGGCGCGATCCGGTGTGCGGATTTGGACACGCCCAAGAAGATCATCCCAGAATCTAGTGACCTCGCGAAGCGCGCGATCCGCCGCGGCCGGGTCGGCGAGCCGGGCGAGCCTCGCGGCCTCGTGTTCGTCAGGCGCCGCGCCAAGGAGGATGACCACCTCGGCCTCCTCATGCGGCCCAAGGTCGAGATCGCGCGCAAGGACGGCGCAGGGCGTCGGCGTGGGGCCGTCTCCCCCGCGCCACGCGTCCTCGAGCAGCGCGTCGGGCCGAGCATACGATCCGTCGCCGAGGAAGCGCGTCTTGTCTCCCAACCACCCCGTTGTCCGTCCGGCGCCGCCCACGGCCAGAAAGCCCAAGGCGCCGCGAAACGCCTCCTGATACCGGTTTTCCGCAGCGATGGCATCCGCTTCGCCCATCTTCCGCACCACGACGAGGGGCGTGTTCGAGAACGGATCCACGCCGAGCACCCATTCGGCATACGGGGCCACGCGGATTCTGCGCTCCTCCCCGCTTTGGTTGCGAAGCCGCACCCGCATCCACTTCGCGGGCTCGGCAGAATCGACGAACACATGAAGCGTGACGCGGACGCCCTCCACGTCGCTTTCAAACGTGGTGACGCCGGGCCGATGCGTCACGTCGTACGTCCGTTCATCGCCGGCGGGCGAAGGGGTGGCGCTCGCGATGATTCCGCGGTCGAGATCGGCGATGTACACGGCCTCGCCGGGCGGGTCGAAGGCGGCATCGTTGTGCCAGGGCGTGAGCTTGAACTCGCGGCTGTTGCGCCACCAGGTGTAGCCGGTGCCGAGCTCAGTCACGAGCGCGCCGAAGTTGGGATTGGCAAGCACGTTCGACCAGGGCCGCGGGGGCCGCTTGGCGCGCGTCACACGCATGCGGTACGCGCGACCGTCGTCGACGAACGCGCCATAGCCGTTCGCAAACTCTCCCTCCACCTGCCCCGCATCGCGCGGCGCGCGTTTCGGCTCCGGCTCCAGGCGGTCCGACGCGAGTCTCGCCGATTCCTCGCGCCGCACCCGTCCGCCCGTGAGCTGCGCGCCGACGCTCGGCCCACCGGCCCGCAACGTCGCGACAGCCACCGATTCCATGAGCGCCCGCTCGGCGCTCGAAAGCTGATCCGCCTTCACCACGGCGAGGGTCGCCGCGTCGTGCACGCCGCGGCGCGCCATCTCCGCCCGGATCCGATCCCGCATCTCGTCTCGATAGCTGGATATCGTCTCGTCGATCACGACGAGATCGCTCGCGAAGCCCATGTGCGCAAGATACTGCGTGAGCCGCGCGAGCTTCGCGACAAACGGGACCTCCGCCGCGGAGGCGAGCCGGACGGCGACGATGGGTCGATCGCCGGAAATCCCGTGCGCCCAGAGCCCGGATTGGCCAAGCTCGTTCTGCAGAATGGCCGCCCGCCGCTCGGGCGAAAACGCGTGCCGGGACAAGAACCGCGACAGAAGTTCCATGGCGTCCTCGACATCGTCCGGCGAAAGGTGCAGCTGGCGGAGATCGATCTGCGCGCGCATCCACGCGAGCTGCGCCGCGCGCGATCGGGCCGAAGGCTGGCGCATTTCAAACGCCGTCTCCACGACCTCGTCCCGCGCCTCGCCGAGCGCGGTGATGACATAGAGCGCGCGCTTTTCCCCGGGTGCGAGGGTCACGGCCGTGCGGAGAATCGCGGCCGGATCGGCCACCCCTTCGCCACGCAGACGGCGCCAGAGCCCCCGCGGCGCCGCGAGGCTGCCGCCGCGGCCGACGAACCGCGCCCGATGGGAGTCCCACTCCACCGGCGCTGGCGCTTCCTCGTCTGCGACGAGGTGAAACGCCGCGTACACGTCTGGCTGATCGTCCGACTCGGGCCTGCGCTGGGCCCACAGCACCTGGCGCGCATCGTCCCATCCCGTCTCGACGAACAGGCGCTGAAACGACGGATGCGCGATGTCCGCAGCCGGCTTCGCAAGCGCGAGTTCGGCGAAATAGGTCACCTCGAGCCGGCGAACGTCCTCCCCGAGGTTCTGAAGGACCAACGTCCGAATCTCCACGTCTCGATCCGGGGCCACGAGGACCGACCACTCGCTCTCGATCCCGTCCACCACGCGCTTCCAACTCGACTTGTCCGGGCGAAACTCCGCCTCTACGTGTCCGCCGCCACCGTGCAGGGTGGTGCGAAAGACGCCGCCGCGATCGACATCTCGCACGTACATGACCGGTCCGCGATAGGGCAGGTGCCGATCCGGCCGGTAGCGCGTCACCGCGATGCCGCGCCAGGCGATCCCGCCCTCGCCGCGCGCGTCAGCGAAACTCGTCAGGCTGCCGTTGGAGACCGCGTTCCAGGCCACATCGTCTCCACTTCGCCGGCGCGCGTAGACCGGGCGATCGAAGTTGGGCGCGTGCGCGGCGTGAACCGGCTTGAGGAGCAGCGCGGGCCGCTTCGGCATACGCTCGTACAGCATGTACTCGGCCGCGCGCACCAGCGGCAGGCGATGGAACCGCTCCACCCAAAGGTTGCGATTCAGGTAGTTGGCGATGGCGATGAACGCCATGCCCTGGTGGTGCGCCATGAAGCTCTGCACCACCTTGTACCGGTCTCCCGGCGGAAGCCGGCTCGCCGTGAAGTCGACGGCCTCGTAATAGCCGTACGGTCCCAGCGCTCCAAGTTCCCGCAATTGCCGGAGCGCCTCGGCCACCTGTTCAGGGGCGAAGGGAAGCGCCAGCATGGTCGCATACGGCGCCACCACGAGGTGTTGCTCCAGGCCGCGGTCCAGCCCGAGCCCCGGCACGCCAAACGCCCGGTATTGGTAGTTGAGGTCGCGATCGAACGCGTAGAAGCCGCTCTCCGAGATGCCGAACGGGACGCCGCGCTCTCGCGCGTAGGCGATCTGTCTCCACACGACACCACGGTAGGTCTCCTCCCACAGCGTGTGAGGGAGATGGCGCATCAGGAGCGCGGGCATGAGATATTCGAACATCGTCCCGGACCAGGACAAAAGCGGCTGGTACCGGCCCGCGCGCGTCATGGTGCGGGACAGCGCGAACCAGTGCGACGCGGGCACCTGGCCGCTCGCAATGGCGATGAAGCTTGCCTGGCGCGCCTCGGAGGCGAGGAGATCGTAGACGATGTTCTCGAGCTCGTTTCGATCCGCGTGAAAGCCCAACGAAAAAAGCCTGAGATCCGGGCGATACAAAGGACGAAAATCGATCTCCCGCGCGAAGCCCTCCATCGCGTCCGCAAGGCGGCGCGCGCGAGGGGCGATGTCCGCGTCGGATGCCGCCCATTCGCGCAGGGCCTGCCCCAAGGCGAGCATCGCGCAGACCAGATTGCCAGAGTCCACGGTCGAGACGTACCTCGGCGCGAGGGGCCTGAGCGTGCGCGTGTCGTACCAGTTGAACAGGTGCCCATGCCATCGATCCAGGGACGTGAGCGTCGCCAGGGTTCGCTCGAGGCGGGCGATGGCGCCTTCCTTCGGGATGATCTCGAGATCCGCCGCCGCGGCGACGCACAAGAGATAGAGCCCGATGTTGGTCGGCGACGTGCGGTGCGCGATCCGCTCCACGGGCTCAAACTGCACGTTGTCCGGCGGCAGGTGATGATCTTCTTCGCCGACGTACCGCTCGTAAAACCGCCACATCGCCGTGGCCACCTCGCGCAGGTGCGCGGAGAGTGCAGGATCGGGCGCCGCGACGCGCGCTTCTCCCGCGGGCTTCGCCAGAAAGCGTGCCACGGCGTGCGCCGGCAGCCACACCGCGAGCGCGAGGGTGCTCGAGAGCGCCTGTTCCCACGTGCCGAAGAGCCCAGGCACCGAACACGCCAGCGCGACCGCGTAACCCGCCGGCTCGTAGAGAAGAGGCGCGGGCGATCCGTCCGACCGGTCCGCGTGAGAGGAGGGGATCCACTCGAGCAGCCGCCGTCGGCTGACGAGCATCCGATACAGAGCGCGCAGGCTGGCGTCCGCCTCGACCACCGCCATGAACGGCAGCGTCACGAGCATGACCAGGCTCTGGCCAAGCGCCGTCGCGGCGCTCCTCCAGTCCCATTCGCCGGGCCGGATGGACTCAAGCTGGCGCAAAAAGGGCAAAAACACGGTGATAAGGAGCACGGCGCCGTATGCGTACGCTGGGCCGGGCAAAAGCCCTGACATGCCGGAGCCCATGAGCAGGACGAGCGCGGGGTTGACCAGGCTGTGCCGGACGTGATCGACGATGTTCCAGCGCGTGAAGCCGCACAAATCCACAGGCTGCGTCTCCCCGCGCCGATCGCGACACACCCGGCGCAACCAATACGTCAGCTGCCAGTCTCCACGCACCCACCGATGGGCGCGGCGCATGTAGGCGCGCAGCGTCGCCGGCTGGCTCTCGACCACCTCCACGTCCGCCACGAGGCCGGCGCGCAAAAACCCGCCTTCGAGGATGTCGTGGCTTAAGACCCGGTTGTCCGGGATGCGATCGCACAGCACGGTGTGAAACGCGTCGACGTGGATAAGCCCCTTGCCGACGAACAGGCCGCGCCCGAACCAATCCTGATAAGGGTTGGAGATGGCGAACGCGTACGGATCCACGCCCGTCTCGCCCGACCAGAGGCGCGCGAATCGGGAGGCCTGGGTCGAGCGCGGGCTGACGGCGACGGCCGGCTGGAGCACGCCGTAGCCCTGGTCCACCCGCGTGCCACGGGCGTTGAGCCGCGGCCGGTTGTATGGCAGGTGCATGGTGCCGACAAGGCGCTGCACGGTGCCAATGGGCAGTTCGGTGTCGAGATCCGCGGTGAACACGTAGCGAATCGTCGGCAGCACGGCGAGATCGCCGTCTTTCACGCGGAAGGTCGTGTCGCGCTTGCCGCGAAGCAGCTCGACAAACTCCACCAGCTTGCCTCGCTTTCGCTCCCAGCCCATGTAGACGCCGTCCGCGCGGTTGAGGACGCGATCGCGGTGGAACCAAAAGAAGCGAGCGGCTCCGTACTTGTGCCGCAGCGCCTCCAGGCGCGCGCGCGCCCGGGCGAGCAAAGGCTCGTCCTCCGGCAGGTGCGGCGCGTCGGCGTCCCGGAGGTCCGAGAGCACCGCGAAGTAGAGATGGGCCCCGCGGTTCGTCAGGTGGTGAAGCTCGATCTTGTCAAACGCCTCGTCGACGTCGGCCTCGCTCGCCCAAATGACGGGGAGCACGATCAGGGTGCGCGCGTCCTCCGGAATCCCCTCGCTGAAGTCGAGGCGCAGGAGAGGCACAGGCCGAACGGCGCGGCGTATCCCCTCGTGCACGAGCGAAATGACCCATTCGCTGACGGGAAGCGCGAGCAGGACGGCAAGCGCCAGCGTCGCCCCAAGGGGCGCGCGAAATCCGCCCGTGAACCCCCCGAGCACCGCCCACAGGATGGCCGCGAACAGAAACGCCACACCAAGGAGGTACGAACGAAGGGGACGGCGGCGAAGTGCAATCTGCGGAACTGATCTCGGCTTCGCGCGCTCCTTGAGCGATCGGTGAAGCGCGTGCATCCCGTCGGGATCGCACAGATAGTACGCGACAAACGCCTCCCGCGGCAGGTCGCTCGAGGCGGTGGGCGATCCGGCCTTCTCCCAGGCCTCTCGCGCCAACGAGACGGCGGTCTCGGCGATCATCGCCTCGGGCAGGCGGAAGGCCTCGCTGAGCCAGCTGACCTGCTGCGTGAGCACGTTCTGGCTCGTCGGATCGAGCCGCAGGTAGTCGCCCGTCGGTTCTTGCCGCAGGCAGGACTCCACCCGGGAGATGCGCGAGGCGATGGGCTGCCAGGACATGCGCTCCAGCGCGTGCAGGCTCTGCACCAGATTGCCGATGAGCACCTGGATTTCGGCGTGCCACTCGGCCTCGTACGTCGTCAGCCGCTCGATGCTCTCGGAAGAGTTGGCGACGTGCGCCGCCAGCCACTCGCGCAGCTCCTGGCTGTCCGGCTCCCACTCGGACAGGTGATGCACGAGATGCACCACCTCCACGGCGCCAAGCCCACGTCCCTTAGAAAAGCGGTCGATGGCGCGGCGCACGGCCACTGGCCCGTCTCCCCGCTCGATCTCGTCGAGCAAGCGGCCGACCGCGCGACACGTCTCGTACCGATGCTGTATCTCATCGCTCGCTTCGGCGAGCCGCGTGAGGATCGCGACGCGCAGGCCGTTGGCCAGCTGGTGACACTCGTGCGTCGTCAGAACCTGGACGTCCTGGTACGCCTCGACAAACCGGATGAGCGTCTCGGCTTCGACGTGTCCGCGCGTCGCATCGAGGTAGGCCGCGGCGAGGGTCACCACGCGGGGCTCCCCGGTCTCGGCCATCCTCGGCAGTTTCCGCACCACGGCGTTCGGCCACAGGCGCTCCGCCAACATCGCCTGGAGTTCGAGATAGGCGGCGTGATCGATCAGCCACTCGTGCGCGGGCTCAGAACACGCCGCAGGCTCTCGCTCGAGCCTGGTGGCGAGATTCCGCACCCGGGCCGCCTTTCGGCGCAAGATGGGCCACAGGTCGGATCCCCCGCCGCGCGTCGAACTGATGTCTTGCGTCAGCGCCAATGCATGCGCGCGCCTCTCGAGCTCTGTGTCGAACGCCATAGGTCCTCCTCGTGCCGCTGTGAGTCTCGGATCGCCCGTCCGAACGCGAACAGATAAAACGGCAGCATATGTAAACATTCCCGTTTGAAGTCTGGATTATAAATCGGTTCGCGGTGACACGAGCGCCAGCCGACGTGGTAAGATGGTGTCAAAACGTTTTGGGAGGAAGGCGTATGGAAGCGTATCCATTGGGGACGCGGCGCGTCGCGCAAATTGGCATTGTGGTGCGGGACATCGAAGCGGCGAGCGCCGCCTGGGCGAAACTCCTCGGCTGTGACGTGCCGAAGTGGCATTGGACCGAGGCGTACGAGGAGGCGCGGACGGAATACCAGGGACGCCCGACAAAAGCGCGCGCCAAACTCGCGTTTTTCCGCCTCGAAAACCTGGACATCGAGCTCATCGAACCCGACGAACATCCGAGCACCTGGCGCGCCTGGCTCGATGAACACGGCGAGGGCGTGCATCACGTGGCGTTTGAGGTCGAGGGCATGGCCGCGCACGCCGAGGCGCTGACCCAGGCGGGGCTTGAGCTCGTCCAGCGAGGCGAATACACGGGCGGGCGATACGCGTATTTCGACGGCGCGTCGTCCGCGCGAGCCGTGATTGAACTGCTGGAAAACGACCGCCGTTGAGGCGCCTTGGAGGTGAGCGGCGATGGGACGTTTCGAAAGCGCATTCGATCTCGGCTTCATCCGAGGCATGACGTTTGGCTTCGTCGGCCAGCACGGGACGTGGGCCACCGACGAGGCGCGTGCGTCGATGCGGGCGCTCGCCGAACAGCCGTTCAACTGGGTGACGCTCGCCTTCGCGGGCCTGATGGAGCACCCGGGCGATCCCGCCATCGCGTACGGGCCGCCAGTCACCGTGAGCGACGACGAGATCGCGTCGATGGTGGATCTCGCCCACGACCTCGGTCTCAAAGTGTGCCTGAAGCCGACCGTCAATTGTCGAGACGGGACGTGGAGAGGCGAGATCCGCTTCGAGAAGGAAGACGGCCCGGACCTCGAGTCCTGGGCGACGTGGTTCCGGTCCTACACCGACATGATGGCCCACTACGCGCGCCTGGCGAAGCGCACGGGTTGCGAGATGTTCTGCGTCGGCTGCGAGATGACGACCGCCGAGCCGCACGAGGGCATGTGGCGCGAGGCCATCGCGCGCGTGCGCAGCGAGTATGACGGCCTCGTGACGTACAACTGCAACCACGGGCGCGAGGAGCACGTGCGGTTTTGGGACGCGGTCGACCTCATCTCGTCGAGCGCCTACTACCCCATCGACCGGTGGCGAAATCGCGTGCCGGTGCTCCGCGAGGTCGCAGAGGCGCAGGGGAAGCCGCTTTTCTTCATGGAGGTGGGGTGTCCGAGCCGCTCCGGTTCCGGCGCCTGCCCGTGGGACTATCGGCACCCGGGCGCCATCGATCTCGACGAGCAGGCGCGGTTTTACGAAGCCATGTTCGCCGCCATGCCCGACGAGCCGTGGTTCAAGGGCTATATGTTGTGGGAATGGCCTTGGAAGCTGTATCCGCGCGAAGCGGCGTCCGAGGACGGAAGCTACTGCATCTATGGCAAGCCGGCAGCGGCGGTCGTGGCGCGGGTGTTCTCGGCGTTCGCGGATGCGTAATGGGCGCCTCAACGGATGGAGAACTGGCGCGTCCGTCGTCGCCCATCCGGGCGAGGGAACGAGGCGTCACGCCGTCACGGCCATGGCCGCCCAGCGCGCGGCGCCCTGCGCCGCCTCTTCCGGATCAGGCGCGAGCTGCACAGGCCGCCCGAAGACCGCTTCCACCGCGTCTCGCAGGTGTCGGTTGACGCGCAGCGCGTTGCCCGCGCCTGCGAGGGCGCGGGGGCCGTCCGGCCCGCACGGCGGAAGGCGGCAAAAGCCCTCGTGCAGCTCTTCCGCCACGCCTGACAGCACGCCCCAGGCGAAGGCCTCCGGCGCCATGCCTGCCGCGGTCCATCGTTCGACCCGCGCGCCGTCCTCATCGCTCGATCGCGACCCAAAGAAGGTCGGGCGCACCCGCGGGAACGGCCCGCCGCCCGATTGGCGCCAGGCCGCGATGGCCTCGTCGAGAACGTCGTAGGTGGAACGAGTCGGCTCGAGCCCGTGCATGCGGACGACGCGATCGAAAAACGCGGCCACGAGGGCGTACGCCGCTCCGCCCGCGAGCGTCGCGGCGACCGCGAGGCGCAGGTCCCCCACAAACGGCCGCAATTCCGCGCCAGGCGACAGCTCGGGCCTTCCCCGCACGCAGACCGACACCTGGGCGCCCGTGCCGATGTTCACCAGCACGCCGCCCTCTTCCACGCCCACCGCGCCGAGGAAACTCGCCTGGTGATCCCCGAGCGCCACTGCGACGGGAATGCCGCGGTGTTCGCCCAGGATGTGAAGATCCGGCACCACCTCGGGCAGGCACGAGAGGTCGATCCCGGCCTCCGGCAGACCTCCGGCCACAAATGCGCCTTGATCCAGATCAAACCCGCCCATGCTGTGCGCGAGCGACGCGTGTGCGCGCGGCCGCGACAGTCCGACGAGGCGGGCCGCAAACGCGTCCGGCAGCGTGGCGAGCCACGACGCGCCTTCGGGCACGAGGCCGTGATGCGCGAGATAGGCGTGCGTCGCAAGCCCATAGCCGATGTGCACCCGGCATCCCGTGAGTCGAGACAGCCGTTCGGCGAACGTCTCGCCCGGCGCCGCCTCTTGACCCCCGCGCCGGTCCTGCCACGTGAAGAGCGGGCTCACCGGGGAGAGATGAGCGTCCAGATACACCACGCCGTGCATCTGACCGGTGACCCCGATGGCCGCCACGTCGGCATGCTCCGATAACCCCATCTCCACCATGCGCTCGGCGAGGGCCAGCATGCGCTCGGCGTCCTGCAGCGACGCGAGCGGATCGTCCGTCCGAAGCTCGGCGCCGTGCGGCCGGGACTGGCACCACGCCACTCGACTCGCCGCGGTGTCGTACACGACCGCGGCGATGGAAGTCGTGCCGAGATCGACGCCGAGCGCCTTCATGACGGATCCCGCTGCCTCTCGCCCTGCAGGTCGAGCGCGAGAGCGGTCTCGTCGTAGCCGATGGGCCAGGGCTCGGGCCTTGCGGGGCGCGAGACAATTTCGACGTGCCGCGCCTCGCGCGCCGAGATGTGGATGGCCTCCATGACCTCGACGACGTGCATGGCGAGATCGCCCGACGCGCGGTGCGGGCGGCCGTCGCGGATGGCGAGCGCCATGTCGGCCACCGCGAGGCCGCGGCGGTTCTCCGAAAAGCCGAAGAGCGCGGGCGCGGGCGACCACGCGTCTGCGCCGCGGCGGCGCACCCGCACCGTGCCGCCAAAATTGTTGGGATCCGGTACAGCGAGCGTCCCCTCGGTGCCGTAGATCTCGATGCGCGGCAATTCGGAGTGCCACACGTCGAACGTGGTGACGAGCACGCCCGTCGCCCCGCGCTCGAACTCGAGCAGGGCCTGCACGTGCGTCGGGATCTCCACGGGGATGCGCTCACCGAATCGATTTGGTGATTCGACCACGCGCGTCGAAAAGGTGGTCTGCGCCGTGCCCGCGACGCGGCGCACAGGGCCCATCAGGTGGACGAGCGCCGTGAGATAGTAGGGGCCCATGTCGAACATCGGGCCGCCCCCGGCCTGGTAGAAGAAGTCCGGATTCGGATGCCAGCGCTCCGGCCCATGGCTCATCATGAACGCTGTCGCGCCAATGGGCTCGCCAATCCAGCCGTCGTCCAAGAGCTTCCGCGCGGTCTGGAGGTGACTGCCGAGGAAGGTGTCTGGCGCGGCCCCGATGCGAAGCCCGCGAGAGCGGGCGAGATGGACGAGCGCTTTTGCATCGTCCGCTTGAAGCGCGAGCGGTTTCTCGGTGTGCACGTGTTTGCCTCGCGCCAGCGCCTGACGCGCAATGTCGGCGTGCGCCTTCGGGACCGTGAGATTCAGGACGAGATCGACGTCGGGATGCGCGAGGAGTTCGTCGGGCGTGAGCGCCGGAACCTGAAACTGCTCGGCGCGCGCCGCGGCCCGCTCCGCGTCGAGGTCCGCCACCGCGGCCACGGGAATGCCGAATGACCGAAGGTTCTTCAGGTACACCTCGCTGATCACACCACAGCCCATCACACCGACTCGAATCACGGGCGATCACCTTCCCCGATTTGCTTGAGATGAATGAGCACGGCCTGCCCGTCGCCCACCTGGCGCGGAATGACGAGGCCGTGGCGCATCAGTGCGTCGCCGCGGAAGCTCTCGCCGAGCGCCTCACACCTATAGCGCGCCTCGGGCCGCAGGCCGCGCAGGACCACGCGCGCCGGCGGATCCAAGGGATCCGGATACGTGCAGAAATAGGCGACGAGCGCCTCGCTGCCATCCTCGACAGCGAACATCCAGGCCGCCTCGGGCCCGTCAAACGGGGACAGCAGCCGGTAGAAGTCGCCGAACTGCACGAGGTGTCGAAGCGCTTTGTACCGCTCCACCGCCTGACGCGCCTCGCGCCGCTCCGCGTCCGAAAGGCGCCGCGGATCGAGCTCGAAGCCGAAGTTGCCGCACATGGCGACGCCGGCGCGGAGGGCGAACGGCGTGACGCGCCCCATCTGGTGGTTTGGAACGGCCGACACGTGCGCGCCCATCGCGACTGGCGGATAGACGAGGCTCGTGCCGTGCTGGATCTTCAGCCGGGAGACGGCGTCCGTGTTGTCGCTCGTCCACGTCTGCGGCATGTAGTGGAGCATGCCGAGTTCGAACCTGCCCCCGCCCGAGGCGCAGTTTTCAAATAGCACGTTCGGGAATCGGCTCGTGAGCGTCTCCAGGATCTCGTACAGCCCGAGCACGTAGCGGTGCGCGACCTCGCGCTGGCGCTCAGGCGGAAGCGCGGCCGATCCGACCTCGGTCATCGGCCGATTCATGTCCCACTTGATGTAATCGACGGCCCCTTCTTCGATCACGCGCGACACCGCGTTCACCACGAAGGCGCGCACATCCTCGCGCGTGAGGTCGAGCATCAGCTGATGCCTTCGCTCCGATCTCGGCCGATCCGCCACGTGCAGGCACCAATCCGGATGCTCACGATACAGCTCGCTCTTCGGCGACACCATCTCCGGCTCCATCCAGATGCCGAAGCGAAGCCCGAGCGCGTGGATGCGATCGGCGAGATGGCGCAGCCCGTTCGGCAGTTTGCGCGGGTGCGGCCACCAGTCGCCGAGCGACGTGTGATCGTCGTCGCGCTGGCCGAACCAGCCGTCGTCGAGGACGAACATCTCCGCGCCGAGATCGCGGGCTTGCTCTGCGATCTCGACGAGATCTTCCTCGTCGAAATGGAAGTACGTCGCTTCCCAATTGTTGATGAGCACGGGGCGGACGCGATCGCGATAGGTCCCTCGGCACAGCCTCTTTCGAATGGCGCGGTGGAACGTGCGCGACATACCGCCCCATCCCTCGTCCGAGTAGACGAGCGCCGCCTCGGGCGTGACAAACCGCTCGCCGGGTTCGAGGCGCCAGGAGAAATCGGAAGGGTGGATGCCGATCTGCGCGCGCACGTTTTGCCGCATGGGCTCCATCTCGCAGGCGCCGAGAAAATTGCCGCTGTACACGAGAGCGAACGCGCGCACCTCGCCGCCTTCCTCCGTCGTATGCGGCGCCGCGAGGGCGAAGAACGGGTTGTGCTTGTGACCGCTCGCGCCGGAGCGGCTCATGATCTCATGCCGCCCAGGCGAAAGCGGCGTCCGTTGGATGAACCGCTCGCGGATCCAGGCGCCGGAGAGTTGGACGAAGTCCGCCTCCCGCAGGTCGAGATCGACAGATGCGGAGAGCGCCCGGCGCAGGACGAGCGGTTCGGTACCCGCATTCTCCAAGCGCGCGTGGCGGCAGACGAGATCGAAGTCGCGGTAGGCGGTGTAGGAGAGGATCACGCGCAGCGAGATGGCCGGATCGACCAGCGAAATCTCGAGCGTGTCCGCTTCGAAATCGGATTCGACGTAAAACGCAGGCAGGCCCGGAAGCGGCGGCTTGCCAGGTCGGATCTGGTGGGATTCGTACACGAGCTGGGACGCGTGGCTGCCCGAAGGCTGCAAGACCTCGTAGGCAGGATCGCGGTGGTCGCCCGTCCCGAATGAGGGGTACTCGAGGCGAAGCGAGCCGATGTCGATGGCGCGCATGTGCTCCGGCCGCGCATCGAGCCGCTGGCAAGCGCGCGCCAGGCGGACCAGGTCCGACGCGTCTTCCAACCTGGCGCCCCAGTAGACGTGTTCCAATAAGCCGTCATGGCCGACGCGAAACACGTAGCTCGATCTCGGCGTCATCAGGTGAAACAGGCGCTCATCCGAGTGAAAGATGATGGGCATCGAAGGTCGTCCTTTCCCAATCGCCACAGGCTCGCCCCTGTTGGCGCGCTGCTTGGCCTTTGCCCCCCGGCGGGCGCGAAGGCCGCAGGTTCTCAGAGCTTCGCGACTTCGTCTCGCCAGTGGTACATCGGCTGCCAGCCGAGCATCTCCTTTGCCTTCCGGTTGGCGAGCAGCGTCTCGTAGCCGTTCGGATCGACGCGGATGTCGGTGACCTCGGGATAGCACGCCGCGAGAAGTTCGCCGTTCGTCAGATCCATGCTGGTCCAATCCGCGGCGATGTTGAGTTTGGCACACCCCAGGCCGTCCTTCTCCACGGCCAGCCTGTACGCCACCGCGGCGTCTCGCGCGTCGATGTACGACCAGAGGATGTTCTTGCGCACCTCCGGCTTTTTGATGAAGTCAGGAAAGTTTCTGTACATGTGAGGCGCAATCACGTTCCCGAGCCGGAACGACACAATCTGCATGCCGTAGTGCCGGTAGAGCGTCTCCGCCGTCAGCTCGTTGACCACCTTCGACAGGCCGTAGGCGTCCTGGGGGAGCTGCGGATGGTCCTCGTCGACAGGCACATATTTCGGCGCAAACGGATGTTTGGCGAACACGAGTCCATACGAAGATTCGCTCGACGTGATGACGGCCTTGCGGACGCCGAGCGATCCCGCCGCCTCGAGCACGTTGTACGTGGAGACAGTGTTGAGCGCGAAGGTGGCCGCATCCGTGCGGATGCCGACGCGCGGCAGTGCGGCGAGATGGACCAAGGCGTCGGCGCCCTGAAGCACCTGATAACAGTCTCCGAGGTCCGTGAGGTCCGCGAGGATGGTGGGACACAGTTCCTCAGCGGGCGGGCGCGTATCGACGTTCAACACGTCGTAGCCTGCGCTCAAAAACTCGCGAATGACCCATGGGCCCAACAGGCCGCTTCCTCCGGTGATGACCACGCGCATGGCGACATACCTCCCATCATGGATGATGTGCAACCCTTTGGGCAAAGCGCATGACAACGCCTTCATTGTACACCAATTGCGGACGCGCGGAAGCGCATGAAACGCCGAAGGTGGGAGACGATGTGTTCAAGAGCGTGCGGAAGGGATGCGATGGGATGGACGCGTTTCACCATGAGATGACGCGCATCCGCGAGCGCGGGGACGAGATGAACGTCAAGACGCACGTCGTCATGAGCGACACGGAGTGTAAAGAAGAGGCCGTTCGACTGTTCAACGAGATCGCCAAGTCCATTCATGAAGGCGATTCCGCCTTGGAGGCGAAGGTTGTGACCACCGAGTCCGTCGAGCTCGTGGTGGCCTTTCTCAACTCGCACTTCTACAGCCCGCGCTTCAAAGTGGTGGCGAAGTACAAGAACGGGGTGTTCGACGTTCGGGCGAAGGACGATTTCTGGACACAGGCCCCGGACGAAAACGGCCTATGGGCCGACTGGCGAGACGAGGAAACGCTCTATCAAGGAGAATTCTCCGAGCCGAAGATGCGAGGAGCGATCGAGAACGCCTTTCTCGGCTGGTACCGACGAATGAAGGAAAACGGAAACGCCGGCCTCGCCCCCTTGTGAGGCTGGCCGGCGCGTGTGAGGTCACCGGTGAAAGCCGCCGAGCGCCCGTCTCGACCGTGCGGACACGAGGGTCTGGCGCGGAACGCCCACCCACGCGCCGAACGCCCGCGCGGCGTCCAGATCATCGGCAAATGCCCGCTCGACGTGGATCTCGGTGATGAGGTACGACCACGTCGACTCTGCACCGCGGTTCAGGTTGGGACCCTGCGGCGTCAGGCCGTCGCAGCAACTGCCGTCGGCCGGATCGGCCATCGGCACCCCTTTGTCGTTTTCACCGTAGAACCAGCGCTGGCACTCGGCCGTAAGCCGCCGATAGGCCGTGTCACCCGTCGCGCGCCAGGCCGATTCGCACGCAATGGCGAGCTGGGCGATTTCCAGCGGCTGCTGGTCCCAAATGGCGGTGAAGCCAGGCGCCGCGAAGCCGCGGTTGCCAATGGGCCGAAGCCATCCCTCGGGCGCACGCATGCGGGCGAGAAGCCCGTCGAGCGAGGCTTCCGCGACTTCTCTCCATCGGGCCTCGCCGGTGAGCGCATAGGCTTCGAAGAGCGCCCAGGGCATGACCGCGTTGTCGTACGTCATGCGGTCCTCGAACCAAGGCCAGTCGCCGCGTGCGTGCGCCTCGAACCGCGACACGAGATCGCGAGCGCCGCGCTCCACGACGCCCGGCAGGCGCTGACGGACAAAGGCCCAGAACTCGGGCGCCGCGTCTTCGGGAAGCTCGACCCCCTCTGCGTGGCGCAAAAGCCTTGCGGCGGCCGCTACGACATGGGCGACGCCGCGTGCGTGCGTGAGCCTAAGGGCTGCCTCAAGGCCCCGGCGAAGCACTTGCGCGTAGGCCGTCAGGCGGGCCGGATCGCGCTCCTCGCACATGCCCACCGCCAGCGCGTACACGGACCTCCCTTGGCAGTCGTCCGACGGAACCTCCAGCTCAAAGCGGCGATCGTACGACACGTTGTTGTGGAACCAGCCGTCGGGCTTCTGGACCCAGGCCAAAAACGCGAAGTAGATGTCGATGAGCCGCGCGAGATCGGCCGCCTCCGCCTCCAGGCCCCGCTCGCGGGCGTAGTGGAGCCACTCGTACGCGAGCCAGAGCGCCCGCGCGTTGTCGTCGGTGGAATACCCTTCCTGACGGCGAGGAATGCGGCCAATCGCGTGTTCAATGAGCCCTGTGTCGTCTGTCATCCGGCGCAGGTGATCCAGCGAAACCGGCAGCCCATCAGTGTGCGATGACCGCAAATCCCTTCACCCCCGATGCGCGATGGCGAGCCCGCAGGGCGACGTCCTGGAACAACTGCCAATGGCGCTCGCCCACGCGCGGCCACGTCATGTCTGCCCCAATCGCCGAAATCCGCTCCGCGTACTTCGCGCGCACATCGCGGTTCGTCAGGATTTCCACAGCCCGATCCGCCCACGCGCGCGTGTCCCCGTAGGGCACGAGCAGTTCCGGCACGTCCTTCAGAAGGTCGCGCGCGTACGCGTACGGCGTCGTCAGCACGACCTGCCCCATGCCGACCGCGTAGGCCAGCGTCCCGCTCGTAATCTGCTCCATGTTCGGATAAGGCGTGACGTAGAGATCCGCCGCCGTGATAAGATCCACGATGTCGGACTCGGACATGTACTGGTTCAGCATCACGACGTGATCGTCCAAGTGGAGCTCATGGATTCGCCGCATGAGCGACTCGCGGTACGCCTCGCCCTCGCGCTTGACAATTTCCGGGTGCGTCTGTCCGGCGATCACGTACAGCGCGTTCGGAACCTCGCGCACGATGTCCGGCATCGCATCCAACATGAACTCAATGCCCTTGCTCGGACCGAGCAGCCCAAAGGTGACGATCACGGCCCGGTCTTGCCAACCGAACTGCTTCCGCAACTCGGCCCGCGGCGTCACAGATCGCACCGGCGTGCCGTGCGGGAGATAGTGGATCTTCGACGGCGAGATGCCGAATGCGTCGACGAGATAATCGATGGCCTGTCGATTCATCACGACGATGCGGTCGCTTCTCTCGGCGATCTCCTTCTGCACTTCGCGATAAGGCGACATGGGCTTTTGAAAGACGGTGTGAAACGTCGTCACGAGCGGTTTGTCCAGCGCGTCAATGAAGTCGAGGATGTACGACCCTGCTTCGCCGCCAAAGATGCCGAATTCGTGCTGCAGGGAGACCACGCCAATTCGGCTGTCGTTCACCCGCCGTGCAATGCGCGCGTAATCCCTGCGCTCATCCCGGCGAAGGAACCAGTACGAGCGGTTGTAGTTCTTCACGTCCTCATCCGGGGCCAACATGGCGATGACCTGGTCGGCCGCGGACGGTCCCGCCGCCCGGCGAACGCTCTGGCGCAAATGGTGTGTATATGTGGCAAGTCCGCATTTCCGGGGGACATAAGTGCTGACATATCCGATTTCCAACGTCATGCACGCACCACCTCCTGTGTGCTGTCTGGCTCTGTTTCGCGACTCACTCCGACCATGTCACTGTGCGCGAGTACCTGCGGCTAATATGCGTTGAGGAAGCGCAGGGAGAGCAGATGACGGACACACCGCGGTGGAACGTCATGGTGTGCGAGAGGGCAACACCCTGTTAGCACTCGTTGAAGTCGGCTGCTAATATTGTAATCCCGTTGACGAATTCTCGCAACGCCGCTCCCACCTCCCGACATTTGCATCTCTTACCCAGCCATGGCGCGCGGCTGACACGGCCGCGCTTCCCGCAATGCCCACTCCACTCTGTCGGTAGGGCCCAACCGCGCACCGGTTCTCTCCCTACCTCTTCCTCCATCTTATCAGAATCCATAGGAAATATCCACTAGAAAAGCGAAGCGGAGCGGCATGCCGTCGCAAACCACTCCGCTTCATCCCATGTTGAAGGATAGATTCTAGGCAAAACGCCCTCACGGGAGCGCGACGCTCGCCGTCGCCCGCCCCGCGCGCGGCGTGGAAAAACGGACTTCGATGAAAGCCCCCGGCGCGCCGCGCACCACCCATTCCACATGCGCCCGCTGATGCGCCGGGAGGCGCCAGTTGCCGTGAAACCCGTACCCATCGAGGTGATCCAACTCGCACGGCGACGCACCTGCGAGGATCTCCGATGCCCCGCGCAGTTCGGCGCGGATGCCCTCCAGCGCGAGATCGCGCCCCTTTTTCGTGCTCGCCGTCGGCAAAAAGCCCGCGTTCGCCACCTCCGCGACCACGCGGTACACGCCTTCCGCGACCGGCTCCACGGAGATGCCACTCACCACGAGCCGCGCCGTCGACAGACCAAGCCGCGTGAGGAACCGCCCGACGCGATCGCACTCCTCCTCGAGCAGAGCGGGCGGCGGATTCTGAATCACGAATTTTGGGTCCAACCCGCCGATCTCCACGCGCCCGAAGTCGGGGTGATCAAACAGCGTCCAAGGCGTATAGGCATCGGGAAACTCGCGAGCCACGTAGTCGACGACCTTGCGCTCGTCCTCGAGCCGCTCCTCCACCGTCAGCGCCATCATCTTGCGCATGCCGATCTCGCCGTATCCTCGCGCCCCGGCGCGCCGGCGCAGGTCCCAGAGTTCCACCGTGAAACTGAGCACGCCTAGATGATCGTACATCCAGTCGTCCGCCGCGCCGGGCATGAGGACGGCCTCATGGCCCGTCGCGAATTTCTCGTAGTTGGAGCCCGAGAAGTACCCCGTCTCCCGCTCTCCCATCCGGGCGACCTCCGTGAAAAGCGCGCGATCGAGCGGAGACAACACGGTATCGTCGCCGGTCGACGGCTGACGCAGGATGACGCCGCCCGAGGTGTGCAGGGCAGCATACGCGGCGATGTTGGGGTGAGCCTGGATGAAGTCGACGAGCGCCCGCAACTCGGGCTCCGACAGCGGAAACGGCCCCGCCCCCGACTGGCCGCTCTCCCCGGCCCAGCGGATGGGAAAGTTCCGGTTGAAGTCCATGCCGTGGAGGCGCACGTCCCGCGCGGACGATGCAGCCGGCCGCGCCCCGCCTTGCGATGTCCGCATGACGCGGCCCTCGGGGAAGACGTGGTAATACACGCCCCCGATCTCGCCCGGCTGCCGCGGGCGCATCACGCGCGGATCGATCTCGTCGATGGCGTAGGCCCCGTCCTCTGCCGGCACGCGCATCCACAGAATCCGCCCGTCGCCATTGACGTCGTCCTCGACAAAGCCGTCCGGTGGCGACGTGTGCGGGTACAGGTGCGGGCTCGAGCGAAGCCTGGCCGGCGTGGTGAGATACACCTCCGCGCCGTCGACCGCGATGCGCGGGATGGCGTACACCGTGCGCGTCCGAAGCAACTCGCGCACGACCGGATCGCGGTCCCGCTCTTCCACCAGGCGCTCGATCCAATGCACGACGGCGCTCGACGCGCACACCTCGCCCGCGTGAATGTTGCCGTCGACCAAGACGCCCGGCTTGTCGAGGGGCGATCCCGTCGCCGCATCCGTCAGCGTGACGGCAAACAGGTCTCTCCCGAGCCGGCTCTTCCCGATGACCTCAAGCCGAACGAGATCCGGCGCCAGGTCGGCGAGTCGGCGCAGGCGATCGACGAGTTGTGGGTAGGTCATGTAGGTTGCCGTCGGCACGCGCCTCACTCCCCCGAGCGCTCCTGGGCCGCGTCCAGTTCGAACGACGTCTTGTGCAGGCGCACATTCGGATTTTTGTCCAATAGCCACTGCATGGCGAACTCGGTCTGGAACAAGAGCACCGTGCGCCCGTCGCGATCGCGCACCACGAGTGTCGCGTATCGGTCGAACTGGAGGTGTTCGACGGGCTCGTCGGACGCCAGCCACCGCGCGAACTGGTACGGCAAGCGGATCATCTCCACGTCGACGCCGTACTCGTGCTTCATGCGGTAGACGAACACGTCGAACTGAAGCTGGCCAACGGCGCCGAGGATCAGATCCTCCGTGCGGTTGGCCTGGCGAAACACCTGCACGGCGCCCTCTTCGGACAACTCGGCAATTCCCTTGTGGAACTGCTTGTACTTCATCGCGTTCGGCACGGACACCCGCGCAAAGTGTTCCGGCGAAAACGAGGGCAGCGGCGGAAATTCCAAGGTGCCTCGCTCGGCGAGCGTGTCGCCGATGCGGAACAGCCCGGGATCGTGAATGCCGATGATGTCGCCGGCGTAGGCCTCGTCGACGGTCTCGCGCTCCTGGCCGAAGAACTGCTGCGGCTGCGTGAGCGCAAGGCGCTTGCCCGTGCGCACGTGCGTCACCGTCATGCCGCGCGCAAACTTGCCCGAGCAGATCCGGACAAACGCGACGCGATCCCGGTGCGCGGGATTCATGTTCGCCTGAATTTTGAAGACGAACCCGGTGAAGACGGGATCGTCCGGGCGCACCACGCCTGCGTTGGTCTCGCGCGGGCCGGGCGCGGGCGCGAGCTGAATGAACGATTCGAGAAACGACGCGACGCCGAAGTTGGCAATCGCACTGCCGAAGTACATCGGCGTCAGCTTGCCCTGGCGAACGAGATCCGCATCAAACGGGTCGCCCGCGACATCGAGCAGTTCGATGTCGTCTTTGAGTTTTTGCCAGAGCGCTTCGCCGAGCACCTCAGCGAGGGCCGGATCGTTCAAGTCCGGCACCTGCACGGACGTCATCTCCTCCGTCCGGCTCGTAAAGCGCTCAAACCGCCCTTCCATTCGGTGATAGATCCCCTGGAAATCGGGTCCCATGCCAATGGGCCAGGTCACCGGACAGGAGCGGATGCCGAGCACGCGCTCGATCTCTTCCATCAACTCGAACGGATCCTTGCCGTGGCGGTCGAGCTTGTTGATGAACGTGAAAATGGGGATGCCGCGCATCCGGCAGACCTCGAACAGCTTGATGGTCTGCGGCTCCACGCCCTTCGCCGCGTCGATCAACATCACCGCGCTGTCGGCCGCCGCGAGCGTCCGGTACGTGTCCTCGCTGAAGTCTTCGTGCCCCGGCGTGTCGAGCAGGTTCAGGCGACACCCCATGTAATCGAACTGCAGCACGGTCGACGTGACCGAGATGCCGCGCTGCTTCTCAATCTCCATCCAGTCGCTCGTCGCGTGCCTCCGCGCCTTCCGCCCCTTCACCGCGCCCGCCTCGCGGATGGCGCCGCCGAACAAAAGCAGCTTTTCGGTCATCGTCGTCTTCCCCGCGTCCGGGTGCGAGATGATGGCGAACGTTCGACGGTTCGCATAGCGCGAGCCCTCGTCGAGGAGCGCCTGCTTGGGTTCTAACTCCACGGACATCCTTCACCGCGCCCCTTTCATCCGACATGATGAACCGATACGTATCACTGGTGGCCCAGGACCGGATGCGGCACGTAGTTCTCTTCGAGCTCGGCGATCTCGTCCTGCGTCAGCTGAAGCTCGAGCGCCGCCACGGCGTCCTCCAGGTGATGGAGCTTCGTCGCGCCGATGATGGGCGCCGTCACGAACGGCTTCGACAACACCCACGCCAGCGCCACCTGCGCCATCGGCACGCCGCGCCGTTCCGCCACGCCCTTGACCCGTTCGACAATACGTCGATCGCTCTCCTCCGTCAGCGCGTACAGCTTTCGCCCAAATTCATCCGTCTCCGATCTCGCCGTGCGCGTGTCCCAGTCCCGCGTCAGCCGGCCGCGCGCGAGCGGACTCCACGGAATGACGCCGATACCGTCTGCCTGGCAGAGCGGCATCATCTCCCGCTCCTCCTCGCGATACAGGAGATTGTAGTAGTTCTGCATCGACACGAACTTCGTCCACCCGTGCAATTCGGCCGCGTGCTGAAGCTTCAAGAACTGCCACGCGTACATGGAGGACGCACCGATGTACCGCGCCTTGCCCGCCTTCACGACGTCGTGCAAGGCCTCCATCGTCTCCTCGACCGGCGTGTTCGGGTCAAACCGATGGATCTGATACAGATCCACGTAATCCGTGCCCAAGCGTCGCAGGCTGTTGTCGATCTCCTCGAGGATATGTTTGCGCGAAAGCCCGCCGCCGTTCGGCCCCGGCCGCATGCGCCCGTGCACCTTGGTGGCGATCACGACCTCGTCACGCCTGACGAAGTCGCGCAGCGCGCGGCCTAGGATCTCCTCGCTGGCGCCGAGCGAGTACACGTTTGCCGTATCGAAGAAGTTGATGCCGAGATCGAGCGCCTTCCGGATGAACGGGCGCGCCTCCTCCTCCCGCAGCACCCACGAGTGCGTGCCGCGCTCCGGATCCCCATAGCTCATGCATCCGAGGCAAATGCGAGAAACCTCGAGCCCCGTCTTGCCGAGGCGCACATACTGCATCTGCGCTCACTCCTCTCACACGTGTTGGGAGATGACGCTCATTTTGTTGAACGGATAGACCACAAATTCCGCCTCACCCACAATCATGGAGCGCGGCACGAACTTGTGCACCCAGAGCCTACTGTCGTCGGAGATGGGCCGGTTGTCCCCCAGCATGAAGTAGCACCCGGGTGGTACCTTCCACGTCCCGACGACCGTGCCGTTGTACTTCGAAATATCCGGATTGTTCTCGACCAACTTCTTGCCGTTGATGTACACGGCATTGGACGTCACCGTCACCGTGTCCCCAGGCAAGCCGATCACGCGCTTCACGAAGAGCTCGCTCGGATCGTCCGGCCAGTGAAACACGACGACCTCCCCGCGGTGAATGGGCCAAAGCTCCGTCGCCAGCTTGTTGACGATCACGTACGCGAAATTCCGGGAGCTCGTCGCAGGGATGGTGGGGTACATTGAAGCGGACGGCACCCGAGCGGGGCTCACCACCCACAACCGAAGCGCCATGGCAATGGCCACGCCAATCAGGATGGGCAAAAACAGGCCGGAAAACCAGTTGCGCTTCGGCCTCTCTTCCATCGGTTGTCGCTGTTCCACGTTGCCACTTCCCTGCTCTGTCATGTCCGAAGCTACGCGGAAGGCTGCCTCGGCAGTCGCCCAACATTATACGACATCCACATCGGCTTCACATTGAGAACTTCGCTCGACAGATGCGACCCTCAATCCATCACGACCCCGTACGCGCTTCCTCGGACGGCCACTACCGCGTCCGCGCTCTGCGAAGCGAAGAAAAACGCCCCCTGGGGCGCCCGCGCCACGCGGCCCGAGGCGTCCTCAATGAATTGCCGGCTCACGATGTACGTGTGACCGGCGTGATCGATCACCAAGCACGAGGCGGGCACAGGTGAGGGCAACCGGCACAGGGTCGTCCACGCGCGGCCGTCAAACGCACGGACGGCGACGGCCTCTCCCCGGGCGTTGAGCTCCGCGCAATAGATGGTATTTCCAGCGCCGCGGATCAGCGCCACCTGAGAGGCCACGGGGCGCAGAAGCCCCGCGCGGTCGACCCAGAGGCGATGATGAGCGTCGACGACGTACAAGGTGAGATCCGTGGAACCGTCGTAGGCTTGGCGGATGGAGAGGTCGCCGAGCGATTCCGCGTACATGTGTTCATTGGTGTCAAAGTAGTAGACCTCATTTCCCCACACGCTGGAGAAGATGACGTACAGATCGTTCGTGTAGCCGCTCCAGGCCACGGCGCGGTAGACCATGCCCGCGGGCGGATGAAGCGAAGCGATAGACCTCAGCACGTGGTTCCAAACGTCGTACGTCTCGAGCAATCCGCCGCCCGTGAGGATGAGCATGAGCCTGTCGCTCACCCACTCCGCGCTTGCCACGCCAGACGAGACGTGAAGGCGCGCCAATGCGTTCCCCGTACGAAGGTCGAACACAAGCAACTGACCTCCGGGCTCTACGGCGAACGCCGCGAGGCGGGAAGGGCTCGGATCCCAAGCCAGCGCGCGCTCGAAATCGGCGCCTCGCGCGCGCAGGGGAGTCTGGAGAATGGGTTCCGGGGGCGGCTCGCGGACCACCACCCTGTGCCAACGGATGGGCGCGGGGTGAGAACGGGCAACTTCCTGCGCTCCCCACAGCACGGCTGCGGTCCCCGCCAGAATCGTTAGGTACATGCCAAGCCGCTTCAGCTTCACACGCCTACCTCTTTCGCGCTATTTGACGATCACGGCCGTGCCGATGTATCGCTCGCCCAGGATGTCCGTGGGCTGGTTGATCAAGCAGCCATCGTAGACGAGCGTCGCGGACGAGCCGCCGTCCAGATTGGCCGCCGTGACGGCGCCGAGCGAGATCATGAGGCGCGCGATGTCGCCGAGGCTCGCGCCAATGTCCGCGGGCCCATGGAGCTCGCGGCCGTCGGTCACCATCAGAATCACCGT
Source organism: Alicyclobacillus acidocaldarius subsp. acidocaldarius DSM 446 (assembly GCF_000024285.1). Classification (GTDB taxonomy): domain Bacteria; phylum Bacillota; class Bacilli; order Alicyclobacillales; family Alicyclobacillaceae; genus Alicyclobacillus; species Alicyclobacillus acidocaldarius. Next base: position 837,907 of record NC_013205.1, on the reverse strand, counting down.
CCCGTCCGCCGTCTGCCCTATCGCCGTCCGCGGCGCATAGCCCCAGTCGCCCGCGCCCTGGATTTGGTCCACGCCGCGATCGACGAGCGTAGGCCCAAACATGAGCGCCTGCGTGACGCCCATCGCCTGCAATTCGGCGAGCGTGTAGGTGCCTGAGATGAGGCGGCCGTCCGCCGTGAAGCCGACAATGCTTTCGGGACCGCTCGCGCGCTTCAGAATCCGCCCGTTGCTGATGACGATGCCCTGCACGAGCCCTCCCGTCCCCTGCCAGTTGGTGTCCGTGAACGATCCGCCGTTGACGCCCGCGACCGCGTGCCAGTCGTTCACGAATTGTTCGACCGTTTCGCCCACGTCGCCCGCATATCGCGTCTCCACGATTTCGACGCGCCGCGGATCCCGCACCCAAAGCACGTACGCCGTGAAGTTCGGCTCGTGGATCACGGACAGGCGCATGCCCGATGGCGGTTTGGGCGGTCTGTACAGCGGAGCGCCGAAGACCGGCGCGTCAAGCCGCGGCAACGGGCGCGCCGGACTCGCCACGCGGACCACGCGGTCCCGCTCGACCGGCTTGGGCACATTCCACCGGTACACAAACGAAGCTACACAAGCGACAAGCGCCAAATACATGACCGCGGCCAGGGCCGCCGCACGCTTCCTTGCGATCACGCCCGCTCACCTTCGCAACGCCCACGGCTTCCTGGGCGCGATTGCACCATGCATCATTTCGCCAGGATGGCGGTCAATCCCTGCCCGCAGGCGGCGCCGCGGCCTCCCCCACATGACGAGGCGCGTGGAGGAATCGCCGCCCCCACGCGCCCGCGCTCACTTCTTCTTGCCGAGTTTCACCCGAAGCTTCTCGCCCGGGATGCGCTCTTCCCGCTCTTCCGTCGGCAGCGTCTTGTTGGCGTCGTTGTGCAGCGGTTTGGACTCGTGTCGACTGTTGGACACCTTCATCCCCCCTTCGGCGTTAGTATGCCGCGCGCTCCAAAATGGCCGCAGGTGAATTCGGCTCAGGTGTCAAAGAGATGTATGAGCACCTGGGCACATGCCAAAGCATTCGAGAGGAGGATCTTGATGTCCACCGCGGTGTACACGCTTGACCCCAGACACATCGTCTATTCGCTCTCTCCGTCCCACCCGCCCGCCCTGTCCGTTCCAGATGGCGCGGTGGTGCACATCGAGACGTGCGACTGTTTCGAGAATCAGATCGAGCGAGAAGACCAGGACTTCGGCACCCTCGACTGGAGCCGCATCAATCCCGCCACCGGCCCCGTCCACGTGGAGGGAGCGGCGCCGGGCGACCTGCTCGCCGTGCACATCTTGGACATCGAACTCGCCAACCGAGGCATCATGACCACCGGCCCTGACCTGGGCGTGATGGGCGCACATCTGAGCGAGAATGCCATTCGCTTCGTCGAGATCGACCAAAACCAGGTCGTCCTCCCCGGCGGCGTGCGCGCGCCGCTGCGGCCGATGATCGGCGTCATCGGCGTGGCCCCGGCAACCGGCGCCATCCCCTGCGGGACGCCCGGCGATCACGGCGGCAACATGGACTGCACGCGCATCACGGCGGGCGTGGTGCTCTTGCTCCCCGTCTCCGCCCCGGGCGCCTTGTTTGCGCTCGGCGATCTCCACGCGGCCATGGGCGACGGCGAAGTCGGCGTGTCCGGCGTCGAAATCGCAGGCCGTGTGACGGTGCGACTGGAAGTGGTGCGAGGGGCGACGTGTCCGGCGCCCATGGTGGTGTCTGCGGACGATGTGAGCATCATTGCCTCCGCGGCCACCTTGGACGAGGCGGCCGAGTTGGCGACGAAACGGGCCGCCACGTGGCTCGCGGCCGCCGCTCACCTCCATCTCGCCGACGCCTGCATGTTACTGAGCGCGGCCGGTCGGCTTCGCATCTGCCAAGTCGTCGATCCGCTCAAGACGGCGCGGATGGAGATCGACCGCGACCTCCTCCATCAGCTCCGCGTTCATCTCCCGGTCTGAATCCCCTGCGGCGAGCGCGGCGCGGCGTGGTTCCAGGCCGCCCTGGCTGGGGAGTCGTACATATCCGCGCCCTACCTTTCGGCGCAAAGCCGCAGGCGATGCATCACGGTGAGCGTGCCGATTGTCCATGACCAAAAAGTGGTTGGATGCATCGGAGCAGATGTGTATATTTAGAAGGGAGAGTGATCCAGCGGGCAAGGTGGTGCGAAAGCGTTGCTGAATCTCGACAGGCGGCTTGTGCGCGAGCGCAATCTGTGGATTCTTGTTTTGGGCTCACTGTTTTCGGTGGGCGGCGACAATGCGTACTTCACGATTTTGAGCTGGTACACGCTGACCATCACCGGATCCCAGCTCGCGCTCGGCGCCACCATGACGCTCGCCTCGGTGCCGCGCGTCATCTTCATGCTGGTCGGCGGCGCCATCGCCGACCGCGTCAGCCGCAAATGGATCATGGGCATTTCCCTCGCCGCGCGCGCAGCCGTCCTGGCCGCCTTCGCGCTTCGCATCGCGCTTTTTGGCCCGCGAGCGCCGCTCTGGGCCATCGACCTGATGGCGGTGTTGTTCGGCGTGATCGACTCGTTCTATTACCCGGCTACCTCGTCCATCGTGCAGACCGCCGTCGAGGAGGAGCACGTGGCGCAGGCCTCAAGCATCGTCCAGACCGTGCAGCAGGCGAGCACCGTGGTGGGTCCGATTCTCGCGGCCGTCCTGTTGGCGCAGCGGGACTACCGGTTGATGTTCGTCGTGGTGGCCTTCGTGTTTGCCGTGGCGGCCGTGACGGTGTTCTGGCTTCGTCTTCGCGCGCACGGGGGCCTCGCCGAGCCCGTGCAGGGCGTGACTGCCGTTCTGCGCGACATCGCGGACGGCCTCCGGTTTGTGGCACAGATCCGCCTTCTGCTCATCGTGATGTGCCTGAGCTTGGTCGTGAATCTCTTTTGCATCGGTCCGCTTAGTATCGGCGTGCCGGTGATGATCCGCGGCCGGGGTTGGACGGGCGCGGTGCTCGGCGAATACCAGTCTGCGCTCGGAATTGGGTCCATTGTCGGAGGCGTGATTGTCGCGCTGCTCAAGGGATTTCAGGGCAAGCTCATCTGGATTGGCATGTGCGGCGCGCTCATGGGCCTGGCCATGGCGACGGTCGGCTACTGGCAGGTGCCCATCCAGGGGATGGCGGCGCTCGGCCTCGTGGGCATCCTCATGAGCATCGTCAACATCCCGTTCCTCGCCTTTTTACAAAGCAGTATCCCCGAAGAAAAGCTCGGTCGGGTGATGTCGGTCCTGATGCTCGTCAGCGTCGGGTTCACGCCCATCAGCTACGCCTTGTCCTCGTGGATTCTCCAGCAGGGCGTGGCACCGGAGTTGCTCCTGCTCGCCTGCGGCGCGGGCGTGGCCGGCGCGTTCGCCGCGCTTTACGCGACGCCCGACTATCGGCACATCGAATCCCACCCGCTCTTGACGAAACAAGCTCTCGTCGGCGTGCGGAAGGCAGGAAAAATGAAGCAACCGTGAAGCGAAAGCCTCACGGTTGTTTCGCTTCCGCCTCGCCGAGCGCCGCTCGGACGCGGCTCAGGTGTTCGTGGAGCGCCGCCACGGCCTGGGGATTGGACGATCCGTCCGCGCTTTCGACGGCATGCTCAGCCTGCATCAGAGCCTCCTTGGCGGACATGAGGTTCGTGCGGTTGGTGTGAGAAAGCGCCTGTTTTGCCGCGCGCTCCGCCTGTGCGATGGCGTTCTCAGCTTCCGTAATGGGTGTCTGCTCTTTCGTGGACTGGATGTCCTTCTTCACCGCTTGCTCCCCCCTCGCTCGCTTAGCATGCCCAGAACGCGCCCACCTTCGTCGCTTCAGCGATCCAACTCGGCGGCCCATGGCCAATCCGCAAAACATACAGACTTCTTACAACCGCTTCACAAAAACACAAGCCTCCCTTTAAACCCACATCTCAAGATGGTCTTGACCCAATATTCGGCCATTCAAAGGGGGAGAATTCACGTGAGACGAAGCTGGGTTCTCGGCACCGCATCCGCCGTGATCTTGGCGGGCGCGGGAACCGGTGTGGCACTCGATCGCGGGCACGCGCACGACGCGGTTCGCGTGGCGCCTGCGGAAGCGGCGAGCGCAAACGGAGTCGTTCAGATCACATTTTGGAACGGGCATCCTTCTGGCGCGCTGAAGAAGGAGATGCACACCCTTGTCGACGAGTTCAACGCCACCCATCCTCACATCCATGTCACGGTTATCGACAAGTACGCGCAGATTCAGCCCGTCACCGCCGCAATGACCGCTGGCGATGCGCCGAACGTGATCATGCCTCACCTCGATGCCGCTCAGCAGTTCGCGGCAGACGGCTACCTCGTGAACCTGACGCCGTACATCGACGGACCGAGCGGTTTCACGAAGGCTCAACTCTCCTCGTTCTTCTATCCCTCTGTCTGGAACGGCCGCGCCATCGAGCCGGGCAAACAATACATCCTCCCGTTCGAAGAAAACGGGCATATGGTAATCTTCTACAACGCGGATCTGTTCAAGAAGGCGGGCATCTCGTCGCCGCCCAAGACGTGGCAGCAGCTCAGGGCGGATGCGCGGAAGATCACGGCGCTCGGCGGAAGCATCCACGGCATTGCATGGACCCCCTCCATGGAGCAATTCCTGACGATGGTCGCAGACAACAGCGGAAAGATTTGGGCATCCAGCAGCGAGACGCGGTTCGCCCTGAACAACCCGCAGGCCGTCGCCACCCTCTCCTTTTTGCGCGATCTCGTCGCGCAGGGCGACATGATCCTCACCCAAAACTACGACTATCAATTGGATTTTGGCACGGGCAACATCGGTTTGCTCATCGAATCGTCCGCAGGGTGGACCTATGACGTGCAGTCGGTCGGCGGCAAGTTCCCGGTCAAAGCGTCCCCGGCGCCCGCTGGCACGTCCGGCCGCGCGTACAACTACGTCGACGGCGACAGCCTCGCCATTTTGAACACGGGAACCAAGGCGCAGCAGGATGCGGCGTGGACGTTCATTCGCTGGCTCGCGAGCCCCGCGGAAAACGCGCAGTGGGATCAGGCGGCGAATTACCTTCCCATCGGACCCGCTGCAGCAGCCCAGCTGAAACCGTACTATGCTTCCCATCCCGACCAGGCGGCCGCCTTCACGAATCCATCCACATGGCTGACGGATCCGGCCGCGAACGCGACGCAATACTACGCCGCGCTGACCGCCATGCAGACTGAACTGCTGAAGGCGCTCAACGGGCAGGAATCGCCGCAACAGGCCATCGCGAACATGAATACCGTCGGCAATCAATACCTGAGCGGCGAGCGCAGGAGCTGATGACCATGTCGGTAATCGACGCGTTCCTTCGCTCGACAGCGCAGACCGCCGCCGAACCTTCCCCAGGCCCATCCCGCCTGCGGGAAGGAATTTTGGCGGCGTGCCTTCTCGCGCCCGCCCTTCTGTTTCTCGTGGCGTTTGTCTATGCGCCGGCCGTGCTCGCCTTTGCGCTCGCGTTCTTCAATTTTCACCCCGGCGGCACGGCGACCTACGCCGGTCTGAGCAACTTCCATGCGGCATTGTCGGATCCGCTTTTCTGGCGCTCCATGGCAAACACAGGGTTGTACGCCCTCATGATGGTGCCTTCCACCCTGGTGCTGTCCGTCGCACTCGCGGCGCTGCTCCAGTCGAACCGGCGGCTCTTCCGCTTCGCGCAGTCGTTGGTGGTGCTCCCGTACATCACGCCGGCCGTCGGCACCGCTATCGGATGGCTCTGGATGTACAACCCCAACTTCGGCATCTTGAACGCGCTTTTGCGAGGCATCGGCCTGAAGCCCATCGGATGGTTGAATTCGCCCCACTGGGCGATGCCCGCCGTGGTCTTATATTCGCTTTGGCACGGCATCGGCTTTGATGTGCTGATCCTGCTCTCCGCCATGTCTCAGGTGCCAGAAGGCGTGTTGGAGTCGGCGCGGGTAGACGGCGCGGGGCCTTGGACTCGGTTGTTCCGCATCACGCTGCCCCTCATCTCGCCCACGCTGTTTTTCATCGGCGTGATCACCACCATCGGCTCTCTGCAGGCCTTTGCCCAGGTCTACGCACTGAGTCTTTCGAGCGGCGGACCGGAGAACGCCACGCTGACGGCGCTTTTATACATCTACCAACAGGCGTTCACGAACGGACAGTTCTCTTACGCCGCCGCCATGGCCGCGATGCTCGTGGTCTGCATCTTTGCAGTCACCGCCCTGACGCGCTGGATCGGTCACCGATTGACGTTTTACCAGTAATTCGTGAGGAGGATGGACATGCGTACCATCGGACACGTGTTGCGCGCCGCGGCCGCCTTGGGCCTCGGACTGGCGTTCCTCTTACCGATTTACATCGCGTTCGTCACCTCGTTGGACCGGCCGCAGGACGTGTTTGTCTATCCGCCTCACCTGGTGCCGGACTGGAACTTCTCGATATGGGCGCAGACGTGGCGCGGGAACACGTGGATGCTCGCGAACATCAACACGGTCGTGATCGCCCTCGCGACCATCGCCATCGCCCTGACGACAACCGTGCTCTGCGCGTACGCGCTCGTCTACGTGCCCTTTCGAGGGAAAGCCGTGGTGTGGACCGCGCTCCTGGCGGTGCTCATGATCCCGGAACAGGCCCTGCTCATCCCGAACTTCGTGACGATGGCCAAGCTGCACCTGGTGGACACGCGCATCGCGCAGATCATCCCGTACGGCGCAAGCGTGTTCGGCGTGTTCCTTTTGCGCCAGCATCTCCTGACGTTGCCGCGTGAGTACCACGACGCGGCGAAGATCGACGGCTGCGGCCACCTCGCGTTTCTGTGGCGCATCGTTCTGCCCTTGTCGAGGCCCATCCTGTTCACCATCGCGCTCTACATCTTCATCGGCTGCTGGAATTCCCTCATTTGGCCACTCATGGTCACCTCGAGCCCGCGGGTCCAGCCCATCGAGGTGCTGTTGTCCACCTTTTTGACACAGGATTCGTCCAATTGGCAAGGCCTGTCCGCCGCTGCGATGTTCGCGACACTGCCGATGATCGCGCTCTTCGTGCTGTTCCGCAAACCCATTCTGCGCGGGCTCTCCAAATCGAGCGGCATCAACGGTTGAATGGGCGGAGGCCGAGATCGCGCCCCCGCCCGCGCGGTGGCTCACGAGATGACCATCCTGCCCCGCTCGCACCACGCCCGGAAACCCCCATAGGGCGTGATGTCCTCGCGCCTTTGCGCACCCGCTTCACAGACAAAGCCCATCACCTCTCGCCCGTCCGAAAGCAGAATCTTCCCAAGCGCCAGGGGATGCCGGACCCTTTGCATGAAAGCTGGCCATGCGCGCCGTGGCAGCTTCCAGAGTTCCAACTCCACCTCCGCGCCGCCGTCCGCGCGCACGAGTCCGGGCTTCACCGGTTCGGTGTCCAGCAGGTAGAGGCGGTACAGGGGCGCCGTGCGCGAGACACAGACGAATTCTCCGCCGAGATCGACCAACTCGTGGTTGAGCGGCATGCCGCGCATGTGCAGGCCGCAGACCGCGAGCAGTTCGATCTCGTCCTCACGTGTCGCCACATCCTCGTCGGGATCGACCCACCAGCGCGCAGCCGACAGAAGCTCGGCCTCGCGTTGCCCAGGGACGTACAGCGTGACGCCAAACGGCATCTCTCGATCCACCTCGCCGCACGGGAGCGACAAGCCGGCCAAATGGAGCAGGTTCGCGTGCTGCGTGTACGCGCCGAGCGCCCGATTGGTGCCAAATGGGTCGTGGCGCGCCTCGTCCCGCGTCCACGTGCCGCCGACGGTCGGCATGAGGAGCAGAGCGCCGCGCAGTTTCTCCTCCACAGAGCGGCGCAGATCCAAAAGCCGATGCTGGGCGCGGAAGAGATCGCTCGCCAGGCGATCCCGGCCGGACTCGAGGATGGCTCGGGTCACGGGCAGCACATCATCTGGATGGGCCTCGACGAAGGCCCCGAGGCTCGCCCACCGCTCCGCAATCCAGGGGCCCTCGTACAGCATCGCGCTCGCCTCGTCCAGCTCAGGCAGGTCCATCTCCACCACGGCGACGCCGGCCTCCTCAAGCTTCGACAGCGCCCTGGCCCACGCGTTGCGATACGCGTCCGCCTTGGACCCGAACCAGGCGCCAAGCGTTTTCGGCACCACCGCGCGATCCGGCCCGCCCTGCGCGGCGGTCGCCGGCGCGATGACCGCCTGCACCATCGCCGCGTCCGCGACGGATCGCGTGAACACGCTCACGCAGTCGAGCGTGCGACACGCCGGCACCACGCCCTCGTTCGGCCAGCCGCCGACGCGGGGCTTGTAGCCGATGACGCCGTTCAGCGCCGCCGGTACGCGCCCGGATCCCGCCGTGTCGGTCCCGAGCGCAAACGGCACCATGCCGAGTGCCACGGCGACCGCCGATCCACTCGACGATCCCCCGCTCACCCACTCGGGGTTGCGCGCGTTCGCCACTTCGCCATACGGGCTGCGCGTGCCGATGAGCCCCGTCGCGAATTGATCCAGGTTCGTCTTCCCCACCGGAATGGCGCCCGCGCGAACCAGCCGCTCCACCACCGCCGCGTGTGCCGGCGCCTTGTACGCAAACGCCGGGCAGGCGGCCGTGGTCAGCATGCCGGCCACATCGATGTTGTCCTTGACCGCAAACGGAATGCCCCAGAGCGGCTTTTGATCCATCTCGTCTTCTCTCAGCGCCTCGAGATACGGCTCGATCCTCTCCCACGAGGGCGGCGTGATCCACACGTTCCACGCGGCGTGCGACTCCGCCGCTCGAATGAGTTCGTCGATCACGTCCGCCGGCGTCCGCCACCCAGTCCGGTAGGCGCGCCGAAGCGCCTCCACGGTCGTTATGCTCAAGCCGACACCTCCTCAATGCCCACAATCGGTCCACCGGGCCGCAGTTCCTGCCCCGGGCGCACGTGCACCGTGCGGACGACGCCGGCGCAGGTGGCCTCCACCGGAAACTCCATCTTCATGCTCTCGATCACGGCGATGGTATCGCCGGGCCGGATCATCTGCCCGGGCTTGACGTGCACCTTCCACACGCTTCCCGGCATCTGCGCCCGGAGCACCGTCAGGCCGTCCTCCTCGGGCTCCTCCTCCTCTGCCATCGCCTCGCTCGTGTACGCGGCAAGCCCCATGGCCTTCCACCGCTCCAACTCCTCGTGAAACGCCTGTTTTTGCCGCGCCTTGAACGCCGCCGCGTCGTCTCGAATCTCCTCGAGGAACGCCAGGTACTCGCCGAGATCGAACTCCGTCTCTTGAATCTCGATGTCGTAGCGGCCGCGCACGAACTTCTTCCGCATGTCCTCCAGTTCCTCCGGCGTGACCGGGTAGAACTCGACCTGATCGAAGAAGCGCAACAGCCACGGCTTCCCATCCCGGAACGATCCCGTCTGCCGGAACGTGTTCCAGATCTGCAGCGTGCGGCCAAACAGCTGGTAGCCCCCTGGGCTCTCCATGCCGTAGATGCACATGTACGATCCGCCGATACCGACCGCGTTCTCCGGGGTCCACGTGCGCGCCGGGTTGTACTTGGTCGTCACCAGGCGGTGCCTGGGATCGACCGGCGTGGCGGCAGGTGCGCCCAGGTACACGTCGCCGAGCCCCAGCACCAGATATTTGGCCTCAAACACGATCCGCCGCACGTCTTCAATCCGCTCGAGCCCGTTCACGCGCCGCATGAACTCGATGTTGCTCGGGCACCAAGGCGCGTCGGGCCGGACGTTTTTCTGGTACCGCTCGATGGCGAGTTGCACGGACGGATCGTCGAAGGAAAGCGGCATGCGCACGATGCGCGACGGCACCCTGGCGGTCGACAGATCCGGCACGCGGGCGTCGAGATGGAGGACGCGGCGCGCCACCTCTTCGCTCGTCATCCGGGAGCGGTCGAAGTGGATCTGCAGGGATCGGATGCCTGGCGTCAGGTCGATCCACGGGATGTCGCCGGCGCTGCGGATGGCCTCCATGCGCAGGTGCACCTGGAACCGATACCGCAAATCGAGTTCCATGTCGCCGAATTCGACGAGCACGTATTCGTCCCCTGCGGCGCGGACGCAGACGGGAAATGCGTGCCCGTCGGATTCGCGCGCGAGGTACGCGGCTTCGGTTGCCTCCGCAAAGGACGAAAACGGCATCTCAGGAAGCGGGAGTTCATACGCCTTGCAGAATTGCGCGGGTTCTTCGAGGCATTGCGCCTGCATGGCGTCCAGTTCCCGCGCCTGCGCCAGGCTCAAGAGGCGGAACCGGACCGTGTCGCCGGGGCGAAGCTGCCCGATTTTCCACATCTCCGCCGCGGGCGTGGTGACGGGACAGACAAAGCCCCCGAGACTCGGGCCGTCCTGGCCCAGCAGGACGGCGAGATCGCCCGTGAGATTGAGCGATCCGATGGCGTACGGGTTGTCGTGCAGATTGGACGGGTGAAGTCCTGCGTCGCCGCCGTCCTCGCGCGCCCACACGGGCGCCGGTCCGCTCAGCCGGATGCCCGTGCGCGAGCTGTTGAAGTGGACCGTCCAGTCGGTGGACGTGAGCATCTCCAGATACGACGGAGGCAAAAACTCGGGTGTGCAGTGCGGGCCCGGCACCACGCCCAGCTCCCAGATGCGCCCGAACGACGGAGGCGCCACGCCTTCGTCCGCCACGTCTCCCAAGGCGGGCGCGATGCCCACCACGTCTCCGGCGACGAGCGCTCGGCCTCCGTGCCCGCCAAACCCACCGAGCGCAAACGTCGAGGCGCTGCCGAGCACAGGCGCCACGTCGAACCCGCCTTGCACACACAGATACGCGCGCAGCCCGGCGGCGGACTCGCCGAAGCGCAGAACCTGTCCCCGGCGCGCGAGCACCGGGCGATAGCGCGGCACCGGTTGGCCATCGAGCGCTGCCCCCATGTCCGCGCCGGTCAGGCAGATCCAGACGTCGTCTCGAAACGCGTACGATCCGCCCCGGAGCGTCAACTCGAGCGCGGGCGCGCCTTCCGGGTTGCCGAGCAGGCGGTTGCCGATGCGCATGGACAGCGCGTCCATCGGCCCCGACGGGGGCACGCCGACGTCCCACAGGCCGAGCCGCCCTGGAAGGTCTTGAACCGTTGTCTGCAGGCCGCCATCCAGCACCTCCATCGCACGCTCCGGCGCCTCAAATCCCTCAAGCCACTTGGTGTACACCTCGCCCGAAGCGAACGCCTCCGAGTCCGCGATGGCGCGCAAGTAGCGAAGGTTGTTCTGCAGGCCGTACACCCGTGCCTCGGCGAGCGCGTCGCGCAGCGCCTGCACCGCCGCAGCGCGTGATGGTCCGCGGACGATGATCTTGGCAAGCAGAGGATCGTAATAGGGGCTGACGGTCACCCCCTTGTCGATCCACGTCTCCACGCGCGCGCCCTCGGGCCACACCACGCCGTCCACCCTGCCGACGCATGGGCGAAACTCGCGCCCCGGATCCTCCGCGTACACACGCACCTGGATGCTGTGGCCGGTGGGCGCAGGGAGGCGCGCCTCCAGGTCCCTGAGCTCCCCCGCCGCCTCCCGGATCATCCACTCGACGAGATCGATCCCGTACACCTCTTCCGTCACGCCGTGCTCGACCTGCAGGCGGGTGTTGACCTCGAGAAAGTAGAACGATGCGGACGACGGATCGTAGAGGAACTCCACCGTTCCGGCGCTCCGGTAGCCTACGGCGCGCGCCACGGACAGTGCCGCCTCGTGCAGGCGCCGACGCGTCTCATCGGAGAGCACGTGCGCCGGGCACTCTTCCACCACCTTTTGGTTGCGCCGCTGCAGCGTGCAGTCGCGTTCGCCGATGGCCACGAGCTCGCCCTGGCGATTGCCGAAGATCTGGACCTCGATGTGGCGGGCGCGCGGCACGTACTTCTCCACAAACACGCCGTCGTCGCGGAAATGCTGACCCGCCAATCGCCGAACGCTCTCGAAGGCGTCCGCGAGTGCGTCTTCGCGCTCCACCACGCGCATGCCAATGCCTCCGCCGCCCGCCGTGCTCTTCAGGATGACCGGGTAGCCAATGTCGGCGCACACGCAGCGGAGTTCTTCAAGGTCGCGGACGAGATCGGTCCCCGGCAAGAGCGGGACGCCCGCCCGCCGCGCCACGTCGCGCGCGACGTGCTTGTACCCGAACTTCTCGATCTGCTCGGGATCCGGGCCGATGAACACCAGCCCGCGCTCGGCGCACTGCCGGGCAAAGGTCGCGTTTTCGCTCAGAAACCCGTAGCCGGGGTGAATGGCGTCGGCGCCCGACTGCCGCGCAGCGTCGAGGATCTTCTCCGCGTTGACGTACGAGTCGTGCACCGGCCCTTCGCCAATCCAGACGGCCTCGTCGGCGAGATCGACGTGCAGGCTGTCCTCGTCCGCCGTGGTGTACACGGCCACCGAAGCAATCCCCATCTTCTTCAGCGTGCGTATCATGCGTACCGCGATGGCGCCGCGGTTGGCGATCAACACTTTGCGAAACATCGGCATCCCCCTCGCTGACGAAATCGACCCCACTCAGACCCCGCGCCGCCAGATGACGATCTCGACAGGCGTCGGGTTGTACGCGTTGCAGGGATTGTTGAGCTGCGGGCAGTTGCTCATGAGCACGATGACCCGGCTCATCGCTTCCATCTCCACGTAGCGGCCGGGGCCCGAGATGCCGTCCGCGAATTCCAGCCCGCCGTCGGGCGTCACCGGGACGTTCATGAAGAAGTTGACGTTCGGGGCGAGATCGCGCTTCGCGAGGCGCGGCTCGTGCATGGCGATCTGCAGCATGAACGTGTCCCGGCAGTTGTGCATGTGCACCTTGTCGTGGCCGTAGCGCACGGTGTTGCTCTGGGCCGAGCACGCGCCGCCCAGCGTGTCGTGTCGGCCGCAGGTGTCCTCGACAATCCGCACGAGCGGCCGTCCGGACTCGGTGAGGAGCACAGACCCGGTGGTGAGGTAGATGTTGCCCTGCGCCGCGATGGTCTTCGCAGCGCTGTAGTGGTCGTAGGGGCGGTCCGCGTCAAAAAACAGCGTGTCGACGGCCTGGTTTCCCTCGAGATCCACAATGCGCAGCACATCGCCCGGCTGGAGCGTGCACATGAACCCTTCTCCACTGGGCAGGACCAGACGGGTGTCGGCCGTGACCAGGTCCCGATTGCGATCAAACGCAAGAGATGGCATACACATCCTCCTCGTTCAGCGCAAGAGCGCGTATTGCCAGACGGTGTTTTCCATCGCTCTGCGCGCCTCGTCCGTCTTGAGGCGCGGATCCCGCGGGTCCGTCGGTTCGTCCTGGTAGACCGCGAGGGTGAGCGGCACGGACGGATACGGCCTGCGCGGGTCGAGCGGATGCGGCGTGTTGCTCAAGATGGCGATCACGTCCATCTCCATGCGCAGCCCGATCTCGCTGCCCTTCGGGGCAAACTCCGAGACAAAGTGCATGCGGCCGGATTCGTCGCACCACACCTTGGAGAACAGGTTGACGGGAGGGACGAGATCGCCTGCGTCCAAGCCGTTACGCACGAGCTCCTTCACGGCATTTTCGTAGCCGGAACGGAGCATGGCGTTGCGATGGCGCTGGAAGTTGGTCTCGCCGTAGCGCCGATCGACGTCCGCCCTCGTCTGCACGCCCGAGAGCGGATCGTGCCAGCCGACCGTATCGTGCACGATGGTCACCATCGCGCGCCCCTCGTCGCTCATCAGCACGTCGTACAGCGAGATCTTCGCCGTATGCTGGGCCTTGAGCGTATCGGGCACGTTCAGGCGCTCCGCGGGATGATCCGCGCGGTAGAGCCACAGCGCGGCATTCGCGCCGGGGCCTTCTGCGCGCACCACGAGTCGCTTGCCTCGGCCGATGCGCATGGACCAGCGGCCGCCCGACGGGATGGAGATGGTGTAGAGAGGCGTGAACGACGAGAGAGCCATGGACATGTGCAGAAGACCTCCTTCGTGAAATGGGTTGGACGGGTGACCCAGGATTGAGTCAGCCGCCGACGGCGTCCTCCTGCCAGTCGGCCTCGCCGTCTGTAGCTTGGCGCGATCGCCAAACCCAACGCGACAGCGCGTAACACGCGAGGGACGCCGCCGCGAGCACCGCCTCGCCGAACAGGTATTGCGCCTCCTGCGTGACGATGGCGAAGGCAGTGAACAAGGTCACCACCACGGGCGCGATGGGCCATGCGGGCATCCGATAGGGACGAGGGTCGTGCCGGAACTTCACCCGGCTCCAGATGGCGGCCAGGCCGATGAAGAAGTACACGACGGTCGTGACCGTGCCGGAGAAGATGATGAGCCAATTCAGTTGGCTCATGAACAGCAACACGGCGGTCGGCAGCCCAAGCAGGAGCACGCAGAGCCCGGGCGCCTTGAAGCGGTTCACCTGTCCGACGCGCCGATTCGCCCATCGCCACCACAGGCCATCGCGTCCGGTGGTGTAAAACACGCGGCCGAAGTACATGAAGTAGACCAGCATGGAGTTGAACAGCGCGATGCACACGCCGATATCCAGAACAATCCGGAAATTCGGTCCAAGGGACGATTCGACCGCATAGATGACGGGACTCGCGGCGCCGAAGAACGCCTTCAAGTTGGGCGCGGTGACCACGGCCGAGGTGAGCGGGACGACAATGGCAACGGCGGCCGTCGTGGCGGCGGTGATGACGGCGCGCGCGAGCTTTTTTGGCCCGCCCACCAGTTCCTCGGCAAACCCGAGCGTGGCGTCATAACCGTTGATGATGTTGAAGGCCGGCGCGAGGCTCGCCGCCATCATCGCGACGGTCACGGGCCGAAGTGCGCTGCCATCCAGATACACCGGGTGAAACGTCACGGAAAACAGCGACTGATGCGGGTGGATCCAGGCGGCCACGGTGACGGTCGACAGCACGAGCAGTTCCACGAACACCATCGCCATGGTCACGTACGCGCCGAGTTCCACGCGAACGACGCCAATCGCCACGGCGACGGCCACGGAGACGAGCGCAATCATCGGCTCCGACAGTGGCACATGAGGAAACAGGTCCTTGACGAATTGGCCAATCCCGAGCGCGATGCTCGCCGGAAGGATAACGCCCTGAATCAGGTAATTGAACAGGGTCACGAAGGCGAGAGGCGCTGGCAGCACGAAACGAACCAGCGAGTACATGCCGCCCGCCACCGGAAACATGGACCCCAATTCCGCCAGGCACATGGAAATGAGAATCACGACGACGCCCAGAATGACGTCGGCCCCGATGGCAAAGGTGCCACCGATGGAAAACACGCCGGACGTCAGGAGCAAGACCGCCATCGTCGGCGACACGTTGGCGATGGCGAGCCCCACCACGTCACGCAGACTGAGTTTCCGGCTCAACTGCTGTCGATAGCCCAGATGCTCCAGGCGCGCGGCTTCGACAAAGGCGACCGAATCCTCCACAGGGAACCCTCCTCGCTCGTTTGTCAGGTTTTCTACCCAATCGTCGTTTCCGAGAATGAAAAAAGGGACAAAAACCCAAGAACGCAGGACCTCCCGGGCTTTTATCCCTCCGTGCGGCTCTCGACGATGCGAGAGCTGGCCTCTCTCGGACCAGGCCCGGCGACTGCCGGCGGAACCCTAGAGACCTTGTGTCACTATCTATATCATGATTCGCCGGGCAGTTCAACAGACTCGGCGAGATTTTCAGAAAAATTGTTAAGGAATCTTACACAAACAAAACTGCAACCGCTTTCTTTCTAGGTACATGTACCTGTATGGGTATTTGACTTTCGCCGCGCAAGAGGGCAAGCTTGGAGAGAGGTGATCGACGTGCTGTCACTCAATCCGGAGGAGATGACGCCGCTCGAGTGCTACAAGTTCCTCATTGGCACCGTCATTCCGCGGCCGATTGCGTTTGTGACGACACTCTCGAAGGAAGGCGTGCTGAACGCGGCCCCGTTCAGCTTTTTCAACGTCGTCACGCCCGATCCGCCGATGGTCTCCGTGTCCGTGCAGCGCCAAGGTGGAAAGCCGAAGGACACGGCGCGCAACGCCATGGAGCGAGGCGCGTTCGTCGTCCACATCGTGAGCGAGCCGTACACCGAACCCATCAATCAAACGGCGGCGACGCTGCCGCCGGATCAGAGCGAGGTGGAACTGGCCGGGCTCACGCCCGTCGAAAGCGAAGTCATCGAAGTCCCAGGGGTGCGCGAGGCGCGCGTGCGGATGGAATGCGTCCTGGAACTGGCACTCCCCTTGGGAGGCCGCGAAGGCTCTCCAGCCTGCGACCTGCTCATCGGCCGCGTCGTCCGCTTCCACATCGACGAATCGCTGTATCACGAAGGGCGGATCGATCCGCATCAACTGGCTCCCGTCGCCCGGCTCGCCGGCAACGACTACAGCCTGCTCGGCCGCGTGTTCACGCTCGAGCGGCCCAAGTGAGGGCTCGCCCGGAGACACGCGAATGCCCGGGCTCCTGAGAACAGGAGCCCGGGCTTTTTCACGCCCGCATGACGTCCGCGACGATTTCGAACGACCGCAGGCGAGCGGCGTGATCGTAGATCTGAGAGGTGATGATCACCTCGTCCGCCTTCGTCGCCTCGATGAACGCGCGGAGGCGGTTCCGCACCGTGTCCGGCCCTCCGACGATGGCGAGGCGCCCGCGCGTCTGAAGGACCTGCCACTCGTACGGCGAGCACAGATCCTGCACGCGCTCCACAGGCGGCTTGAGGCGCGACGGCTTGCCGCGGATGAGCGAGAGCTGCTGAAGCTGCGAGGACGTCGCGAGAAAGCGCGCTTCCTCGTCCGTCGGCGCCGCCACCACCGCCGCGCCGACCATCGCGTACGGCTCCTTCAACCACTGCGAAGGGCGGAAGTTCGCCCGGTACGTCTCGAGGGCAATCATCAAATAGTCCGGCGCGAAGTGGCTCGCGTACGCGAACGGCAGGCCGAGTTCCGCCGCGAGCCGCGCGCTGAAGTCGCTCGAGCCTAAAAGCCAGATGGGGATGTCCATCCCTTCGCCCGGCACGGCGTGCACCCGGCGCACCTCGTCCTCTGGCGGATGGAAATACCGCAAAAGCTCCGCCAGCCGCTCGGGGAAATCGTGTCCGTGACGGTCCGGATCGCCGCCGAGCGCGCGGATGGTGGGGGCGTCCGTGCCGGGCGCCCGGCCGAGGCCGAGGTCGATCCGGTCGGGAAACATCGACGCGAGCGTCCCGAACTGCTCCGCCACCACGAGGGGCGCGTGGTTCGGGAGCATCACCCCGCCCGAGCCGACGCGAATCGTCCGCGTGTGCTGCGCCAGATACGCAATCACGACGGCCGTGGCGGAACTCGCGATGCCCGGCATGCTATGATGCTCCGCCACCCAGAATCGCCGATAGCCGAGCCTCTCCGCGTGCTGCGCCAGTTCCGCGCTCCTTCGGAACGCCTCCGCAGGGGTGCTTCCTTCCGTGATAGGGACGAGATCCAGCACGGACAGCGCCGTCTCGCCCTTGGTCAAGCCCCAGTCCATTGAGCAGGCCTCCTCCCGGTTCCAGGCGGGCGCAATCAGCCCAACGCCATTATACCCCCGGAGGCAGGCCCTACCGAAACGGCCGTCAGCTGACGGGCTGCGACAGGCTTGCGCGCATGCGCTGCGCCGCGTCCACCATGTTCCGAAGCGCAGCCACGGTCTCCGGCTCACCGCGCGTCTTCAAACCGCAGTCCGGATTCACCCACAGCTGCTCGGGGCGAATCACGCTCGCCGCCTTGCGCAACAGTTCCACCATCTCGTCCACCGATGGCACGCGCGGGCTGTGGATGTCGTACACGCCCGGGCCGATGTCGTTCTCATACCGGAAGTGCTCGAACGCCTTCAAGAGCTCCATGTGCGATCGCGACGTCTCGATGGAAATGACGTCCGCGTCCATGGCCTGGATGGCGGGCATGATGTCGTTGAACTCCGCGTAGCACATATGCGTGTGGATCTGCGTCTCGTCGCGCACGCCGGAGGATGCGATGCGGAAGCACTCCACGGCCCAGCCGAGATACGCCTCCCAATCGGCGCGCCGGAGCGGCAGCCCCTCGCGCAGAGCGGGCTCGTCGATCTGGATCATGCCGATGCCCGCCGCCTCCAGATCCAGCACCTCGTCCCGAATGGCGAGCGCGATCTGCCTGCACGTCTCCGCACGCGGAATGTCGTCGCGCACAAACGACCACTGCAAGATGGTCACCGGGCCCGTCAGCATGCCCTTCACGGGCTTTTCGGTGAGCGACTGCGCATACGTGCTCCAGCGGACCGTCATGGGCGCGGGCCGCGCCACGTCGCCGTAGATGATGGGCGGCTTCACACAGCGAGAACCGTAGCTCTGCACCCACCCGTGCTTCGTGAACACGAAGCCGTCGAGCATCTCGCCGAAGTACTCAACCATGTCCGTCCGCTCGAACTCCCCATGCACGAGCACGTCGAGCCCGATCTCTTCCTGAATGTCGATCCACCGCCGGATTTCGCTCCGCAGGTACGCCTCGTACTCGTCCGTCGTCCACTCGCCCTTGCGCCACTTTGCGCGAGCGTCTCGCACCGCCTGCGTCTGCGGAAACGAGCCGATGGTCGTGGTGGGCAGGAGCGGGAGCTTGAACCGCGACGCCTGCTTTTCCTTCCTCACCGCGTGCGGCGATTGGCGGTCGAGCTTCCACGTCTTGACCTCGTCGAGCCGCGCGCGCACGTCCTCGCGGTTCAACCGCGCCGACGCCCGCCTGGACGCGAGCAGCGCGCGATTGGCCTCCAGTTGCGCCTCGACGGCCGCCCGCCCTTCGTCGAGCGCCCGCTTCAATAGCGCGATCTCGTCCAACTTCTGCAGCGCAAACGCGAGCCACGACTTGATCTCCGGATCCATGTCGCTCTCGAGTTCCACGTCCCACGGCACGTGCAGGAGCGAACACGAGGGCGCGATCATCACGTGCTCCGCGCCAGTCAGGTGCACCCCCTGCTCGAGATGCGCGAAGGCGGTGTCGAGATCGGCCCGCCAGACGTTGCGCCCGTCGATCACGCCGAGCGACAGGCGGCGCCCCTTCGGCCACCCGAGCGCATGAACCTGTTGAAGCGCGTCTGGACCACGGACGAGATCCAGGTGCAGGCCCTCGACGGGGAGCTCGAGCGCCGTGGCCAGGTTGTCCCCGAGCGAGCCGAAATACGTCGCCACGAGGATGTTCGGGCGAGATACCTTCGCCAGCGCGGCGTATGCGTCCACGAACGCCTGGCGCTCCGCGTCCGTGAGGTCCAGCACGAGCGCGGGCTCGTCCAGCTGCACCCACGCGGCCCCCGCCTCGCGGAGCGACGCGAACCACGCCTCATACGCCGGGATCAGGTTGGGGAGAAGCGACAGCGGGTCGACATCCCCGCCCACCACCTTGGAGAGCTTGAGGAAGGTGATGGGGCCCACGAGCTGTGGCACCGTGTCGAATCCGAGCGCCTTCGCCTCCAGATACTCATTGAGCGGCTTGTTCACGCCGAGGGTGAACACCTGCTTAGGCTCGAGCTCCGGCACCAGGTAGTGATAGTTCGTATCGAACCACTTCGTCATCTCGAGCGCAGTGGCATCCTGCGTGCCGCGCGCCATGGCGAAATATTGTTGGAGCGATCCCGACGGCAATGCGCGGAACCGCTCGGGAACGGCCTGAAACAGGCAAGCGGCGTCCAGGACGTGATCGTAGAAGGAAAAGTCGTTCGCGACGATCCACTCGACGCCGCGGTCCCTCTGCACCTGCCAGCGCAGCTTGCGGAGTTCCGCAGCCCGGGCGGTGAGCTCGTCCTCCCCAATTTTGCCTTGCCAAAACTGCTCCACCATCCGCTTGAGCTCGCGGCGAGGCCCCATGCGGGGAAATCCGATTGAGGCGGTGATGGCCAAGTTGTTCTCTCCTCCTTCGCAGAATCAAACTGGCGACGTGTTCGGCAACAGCCCCTGACACACACAAGCGGCGCCCGGATGCGCGTCCGGGCGTCGCCATGTGCCGACGCCATCTGTACGTGGCGCTACTATAGCATCGCTTGCAAACTTTCGCAATTGTATTCCTTGCCTGAAGCGAGGTCGCGCGTTACGGCTGGGGCGGTGAGGCGCTCGGCAGCAGCGCCTGCAGCAGTTTGATCCCAATGGGGCTCCCGAGCCCGGTGCACGGATCCCATCCCGGCCCCGCCTGGTAGATCCTCGCCCGGTTCGCGATGTCGTTGTTGCCCTCTGTGATGTCGTGAAATACGTCCGCTGGCAACTGGTACAGCGTCGGATTCACATAGCCCACCGGCTTGCCGAGCTTCTGGTTGATGCGGGCTACCAGCGCGGCGAAAAGCGGCGCCACGGCGCTCGTCCCGCCGATGACCGTGGTCTCACCGTCGATCACGACCTCGTAACCCGTGGCCGGATCGGCATCGCCCGCCAAGTCCGGGACACCGCGGCCGCTGCCAGCGCCCGGATTCGCCGAAGGAGGCACGTTCGCGCGCTCCTGCCACGAGGGCAGCGGAAAGATGCGGCTCACGCCGCCGCCCGTCGATCCGCCGTCCGGGCCGTCGTTCCAGACGGTCTCTTGCTCGATGCGGCCCCCGCTTGCCACAAGCCGCGTACCGCCGCAGGCCAGCACGTACGGCGACGCCGCGGGAAAATCGACGTGGTACAGGCCGTCCTGCTCGCCGTCCGTCGATCCGCTGTCGCCCGCCGCGGCGAGGACGGTCACGCCCAGCGCGGCCGCGTCCAGGAACGCGCGATTCATCGCCGCAATCGACGCCGACGCCCAACTGTCCTCAGGGCCACCCCAGCTGATGGACACGATGGACGGCTTGTGGGTCGGATCATGAACGGCGGTCGTGATGGCATCGAGGAAGCCGGCGTCCGTGTTCGGCGCGAAGTACACGGCAATCTTCGCGCCCGGGGCGAGCGCCCCCGCCACTTCGATGTCGAGCTCGACCTCGCCGTCCGGGCCGTTCGGATCGCCCGTGGGCTGATTGGTGGCGCCGTCCACCGAGACGCTCACCACCTGCGGCGCGGGCACGCCAAGCGACGCGAAGTACTGCACCAGAGACTGCTCGTCGTAGCCGCCGCCCAATTCGATGATGGCGATGCACTGTCCCTGTCCGTCGAGCCCCTCGGGAAATTGGTACGCCTGCGCGACGTCGAGTGGCGTGTACGCTGTCGGCGCCGCGGCCTGCGATCTCACCTCAAACTCTCCCTCGGCGCGCCTCTGCAGCCGAAAGTGGGGCCGCGCCACAGGGCGGGTGTCCAGCCCAAGCACCGCTTCAATGATCGGCGCGATGGACGCCGGCACGCTCACCTCGCCGAGGTAGCTTCGGTAGGATCCGTCCGGGTGATCAAAGTGCCGCAACTCCACGCCAAACGCTCGGTTGACGGCATCCACCGGCCCGCTCATCACCGCGGTGCCCGCAGCCACGTTGGCGCGATCGAGCGTGAGACCGTGCGCGTCCGCGAACTTTCGGAGCTCCGCAAAATCGTCGAGCGAAGCGCCGTGCGAAGCGGCGAACGCCTCGCGCTCCAGATGCACTCGCGCGTGAGGGGCAAGTGCGGCCTGGCGTTCCACATGCGCCTCGAGTTCGTCGGCGCGCTGGCGGCGCAGCACGACCGTGACGGAAATCCGCTGGTCCCCAGTCACGGGTCCCTTGTCCACGGCCTGCGGCGCCTGCGCGCGAGCGTGTCCCGCGAGGACCTCGCGCTTCTCCTCGCCTTCCTTCCACGGCTTTTCCATGTCGCTCATCGCCTTCCACTCCATTCTCCTATCCGGATGGGCATGCAGGGCTTCAGGCTTCGCTCTCCTCAGTATACCACGTGCCAGCGCAAAGTTGTGTAATTCCATGAAAATTTGGGTATTTGCTCAACGCCGAACGCGGAGCATGCGAAGCGCGCCCTCTGAGGGACATGCACCGCACCCCGGCCTCCGTGGCGCTCATTCGCCCCGTTCCGCCACCAGGCCGTAGTGGACGTCGTTCGGATAAATGCGGTGCAAGATGCGAAATCCCTCTCCCGTAAGCAGCGCCTCGCACTCATCCACAGAGAGCCGCTCCTCCACGGGCGGGCCCATGTCCATCGGCCGCTTGTCCCACTCCAGGAGAAGAAAGCGCCCTTTCTCCCGCAAGACCCGGCGAACCTCGCGGACGGCCGCTTGCCGATCCGGCACTTCGTGCAGCACAAAAGCCATCAGGGCGCGATCGACGGAGGCGTCCTCGAGCGGCAGATGCTCCGCGGACGCCTGATGCGCCTCGATGGACACGCCGGCTTCCCTCGCGCGTTCCGACAACATCTGGAGCATCTCCGGAGAGAGATCGACGGCGTGGACCTTGCCGCGCGTGCGGCGAGCGAGCGGCAGCGCGAAATACCCCGGCCCCGCCCCGATGTCGATCACGTCGTGGTGCGTTTGGACGTCGAGCGCATCCAGGACGCGATCGGCGGGCAACAGGCGCGCCCGTTCCACAGCGATCAGGCGCATGGCGTGTTCCGGTCGAAAGACGTGGGGCATGATCATCCTCCTCGCGCGATGGCGTCCGCATCTTCACGCGTTCCAGCTTGAAACCTTGATTCAAGCCTCGCGCTTGTGGCGCGGGTTGTCAAGTTCTACATGCCCCGATGCCCGGCATGGTATACTGCGGATATCCAACAGGGAGGTGCGCCCATGCGCTGGAAAGTCCTTGGCGCGGTCATCTTCGCCGTCCTCATCGTCATCTTCACCCTCGCCAACTCGGCCCAGGTCTCGGTCAATTTCGTGTTCACCCAGGCCCGCGTGAATCTCGTCCTCGTCATCCTGTTGTCCGTGTTGCTCGGCATGATCCTCATGGCCATTTTGTGGTCGATTCACGCCTGGAGGCTGCGGAGCGAGATCCGAGCGCATCGCCGCAAGATCGCGGAACTGGAACAATCCCTGCGCCTGCCGGTCGCCGAGCGCACGGCCTCCGAGGATGGACCCCATCCGACGCACGGTTCAACTCCCGGAGATGCCTCCTGAGCGCGTGGCGGGCGCTCGCCTCACGCCCGCTCGTACTGAAGCGTCTCGCCCGCCCACAGGTGCACTTGACCC
The DNA here is from genome assembly GCF_000024285.1 of Alicyclobacillus acidocaldarius subsp. acidocaldarius DSM 446. GTDB lineage: Bacteria > Bacillota > Bacilli > Alicyclobacillales > Alicyclobacillaceae > Alicyclobacillus > Alicyclobacillus acidocaldarius. The sequence continues at coordinate 814,949 of NC_013205.1, read as the reverse complement.
GTGGTCGCCTTTCCGCCCATCTGCACGGTGAGCGTGCCCGATTCCTCCCCAACGTTCGCGGGAAGGGGCAGCACCACAACCCCGGCATGGGCCGGATACGCGCGACCTCGCCAGACGATTCGAGCGCCATCCGGCAACCCGTTCACGGTCACGCCGTCGCCCGCGAGCGCTGCAAACTGGCGATACTGGACCGCATAGGCCGTGTTCTTCTCCTGCACTTCGAGATACGCGTCGAAGGGCGGCGCAATCTGCATGTGAAGCCGGTTGGACGCGTACACTTCGTGTCCATTGACCCATGCGCGGTAGCTCGTCTTTCCGTCCGTCCAAATCACCACGTGATACTCGCCGTTCACCGGCGAGATGGCGCTCTCCGGGAACTTCTCCAGGATCACGCTGTGGGCGTTCTGCTCGTACCCGTACGCGTAGCCAATTTCCCAGGTAGAGCGAAGCTTGCCATGCACCCTCGTCGTCACCAGGGATACGAACACGTAGTTGATGAGCCCGGTCTGATCTGTGGTGGCCGTCTGCACCGCGAAGACGAGCTCGCCGATTCCCTGCGCGACGGCCGGCGGAGACACCGCCCACGCGTGCGCGTACCAGCCCGCAGGGAACGGATTGCGCGTCGTCAGGAAGTAGCCTCGAAACACAGGCGTCGCCTGTCGAACCCCCACCGTCAGATAGCCTCCCCGCGCGCGAACAAACCCGAGCTTTTGCCCAGCGCTTCCGTTGGCCTCCCACTGGTAATACGGCGGCAGGAGGAGCGAGGTCGAGCCTTGCAGCGCATGCGGAGTTCCTGAAGGCTGGTTGAAGGCGGTGACCATTGGCGCCGACTCGACGGCGATGGCGCCGGCGGGGCCCGTCAGCAGAGGCTGAAGCACCTGCTTCCCGCGCTCGATCCACGCGCCCCACATCACCATGAGCAGAGCCAGGGCGAGCACTCCCGCGAGAAAGGCGCGTTCCCACGGACGATAGCGCAACCGGCCCGATCTCGACGTTTCAATGGCTGGCATACAGCTGATAATCTCCTCTCATCGCTGTCCGCAGGCCGGCGACGACCGTGGCCACGGTGAAGAGACCGATGGCGGTGGCCATGCCGTACACCGCGTAGGCGTCCCCTCGCTCCACCCACAGCAAGGCCACGAGACCGCCCGCAGCTGTCCCGGCCCAGACGCTAAGCGCGGACGCGAACCGCACGCCCCAGAAAAACAGAAACTGGCTTGCGAAGAGCCCCACCGGCAAAATTCCGTAAACAAGCGCCGCCACGTGCAGCGCCATCTGATACGCAGGGCCCGCCACCAAAATCGGGGCAATCAGTGTCGCGGGCAGGCTCAGCAACACACGGGGCGCAAAGGCGCCAATCAGAAGCCCGGCGGCCGCGAGCACGGCCACCCGCGTTGCAAAAAACGCGGCCAAGGTGCGGTGCAGCGCCCGATGCTCCGTGACGCGATATTTCATCATCCAACCGAGGAAGCGATCGGACAGCTCCGTCATGAAGTAGAACACGAGCCCCATCATCGGAAACAGCTCGAGCGTGGCGAGATCCGTCGTCAACTCGTACGTGGGCGGATACACGTAGTGATGCACACCCTGCAGTGCGCCGAAGTGCACCCCGGCCACGATACGATCGACGAACAGCATGGCGAAGTACCCGGTTCCGTAGATGGCGTACGGCCAAAGCTGGCGCCAGACAGGCCAGAAGCGGGGAATTTGCACGCGCGCCCTGGCCTGCGGCTCGTTCCCCCGATCGTGCGGGCCGTCTCCGAGTTCCTCGGGCAAAAGTCGGCGCAACTGCCGACGCGATCGCATGACCGCATACGAGTACACGCCGATGAGCGCGCCGACCCCCGCGATGAGCAGCCCGAGCACCTGCGCCTGCTGCACGGCCTCGGCGACGTACTCGCCCGCGTTGACGCGCTCGATGGTCCAGATGGCGAACCACGTGATGATGAGCGCGGCGCCGGTCGTCATGGCGAGGCCCAGGATGCGGCGAAGAAGGTACAGGGGCGCGAGCGCAATTTGAAAGATGTAGATGGCGAGCGCGTATTCAAGGAACAGATTTCCGTACGCCGGGCCGTACGTGGGCGCGATGGCGAACCGGAACACGAGCGCAATGACGAGCGCGGACGCCGCCGACCCGTGCACGATGGCGCGGGTGGCGATCCAGCGGAACAGGATCCAATTCCCCTGCCCGAGGTAAAACAGGGCGCGCACGGCGAACACCTGGGAGACCGCGCCCGCGCACATGGTGGCGACAAAGAACGCCAGGCTGACGGCCGTCGCGACCTCCTGGGAGGCGGAGAGCGACGACCAGAGCGCGATGCGCGTGATGAACAGCATCAGGACGCTCATCATCCAGGGCGCCGTGTAACCCACGCCGCGAAAATACTGCTCCGCCGCGCGGCGAAACCACCCAAGCGGGCTCGGCCGCGTCAGTTCCTCGGGCGTCTGATACAGGGGAATCCGCGCCCACACCTCTTCCGCAAGTTCAAACACGTCGCGGAAGCCGAGCCGTCGCGCCACGTCCCCCCCGTACCCGCAGTCCTCGAGATGCACGGCCACCTCGAGCGGATTGCGCGGATGCGGCTGCCGGCTCACCACCATGTACGCCAGCGCGTGCAGCTCCTGCGCCCACGCCTCCGGCGCCACCATCTCATACCGAGACTTTGCGCTCATGCGTCCGGTCTCCTTCGTCCGTCCAGTCGTCGTACCACGCTCGGTAGCGCGCGACGAACCGTTCGAGGGTGTATTCCGCCAGCATGCGATCCCGCCCGATGCGGCCAAGCTCCGCCAGGCGATCGCGCATCGCCGCAAAGCGCGCGATGGCGTCGGCGAGATCGCGCGGCCGGCGCGGCGGAACGAGCATGCCATAGGGATGGCGGACAATCTCGCGCATTCCTCCGACGTCCGTCGCCACGATGGGCCGGCCCGCCATGACCGCCTCGACCGCCGCATACGGAAATCCTTCCGAAGAGCTGGACATGACGGCGAGATCGCCCGAGTTCAGCGCTTGGTTCACGTCGTCCGTCGGACCCGCGAAATGGACCATCTGTTCAAGTCCGTACTGGCGAACGAGATCACGGCAAGACGCTTCATACGCCGGATCCGGCGCGGGCCCGTAGATGGTGAGCGTGACGCCTTCGAGTTCCGGGCGGTTGCCGTACACATCCCGGAGGCTTCGCATCGCGCGAATGGCGGTGTGGATGTCCTTCAGCGGATCGATGCGCGCCACCATGACCAGGCGCAGCGGCTCGTCGCCCGAGCCCGCCTCCCGCACGATGTGAAAGGCGCGGGGATCCACGCCATTCGGGATGGGATGAATTTTCTCCCGCGGCACGCCGAGGCGCTCTTCCCACACCGCGTTGAACCTGGCCACCGGAGCCACGCTGTCCGCGGCCTGATACGCCAGCCGAACCACCAGGCTATAGAGACTCGACAGAAAATAGCGGTACGGCGCCGCGCGTTCGATACGGGCCAGGTTGAGGAGCCGTTCGCGGTAATACACGCCGTGCTCCGTGATGAGGAGCGGCCGGCCGTATCGCTCCTTCGCAATCACGAGCGGCAGCGCGCAGAACGCTGCGGCGGACGCGTGATACACGCGAGCCTCGGGCGCGGGAAACGCAAGCGGCGCCAGGTAGCGGTACAGCAGTTTGCCGATGTCGATGGCCTCGAACAGGTTGAGGTGCCGGAACACGGGGTGCTCGGCGAGGCGGGCGCGCAACACCTCCCACGTCTTGGGATGACGAAGCGCGTATTTCATCAACCCTTCCTCCGCAAATCGCGCGAAGACCCACAAGGCTTCCCGCGCGTCCGCGAGCTTCGTTTCGGCCGGCCGCAGGCAGGCCGTGATCCAGGCCTCGTAGGCCGGCAAAAAGTCGCGCCGAAAAGCCCGCCTGGCGCCAAAGAGGCGCCCTGCAGGCGCGTTCCAGGAAAATTCCTCGTGGCGATCCGTCCCCCACAAGGGAACCATGAGCAGGCGATGCACGTTCGTCGGAAGCTCATATCGCTGACTCGCGCCAGGGTTCGCGACCACCGCATACACCGTGAACGTTCGATCCGGCAGCCCGCGGATCAGCCGATCCGCCCAGGCGCTCACGCCGCCGAGCGTGTACGGGTACGTCCCCTCCGTGGCCAAAAGCACATCCGAGACGGGAACCGTTGCATGTCTCACCTTCGCCCCTCCGTCTCGCCTTGGCGAATCACCCGATGCAGGCGCCGTTCAAGCTCCAGCATGCGTTTCTGCAGATCCACGAGGAGCGCATGCATCTCGTCCATCTCCTCGAGGATGTCGGACGCCCACGCCACGTCCGCTCGCACACGCTCGCCGCTCCCGCGCGTAGGCTCTGAAGATGTGGACGAACGTGCCCCGTCCGATGCCGCTCTTGCCAGCGAACTCGACGCGCCGAGCCACCGCGCTTCCACCGCCGCGAGCGCCGCGTCGAGGTCCCCAGCTTCCCGTCCTTGGCCGCGGTTCGGGCGCTCCTCTTCTTCGGAATCGTTCACGGGCTCCTCGGCGGGAACGCGCGCTGCTTGCGTTGCTTGGCGCTCGGCCTGCAAGATGGCATCCCGCTCCTCGGACGCCGGCGCCTCGAACGCCTCCGCGACAGGCTCCTGAAGCGCCACATCCACCGTCTTCGCGCGGCTCACGCTCTTCGACGACAAATCCAGATTCTCGACGGCCAAGAAGCATTGCGCCGCCAGAAGCGAATACTCGCGAATGTGCTGCGCCGGCTGATCCGGCAACTCGCTCGCGCGGAGAAACTCCCGGCCCGCGAGCCGCATGTAGTGATCGAATTCGTCCATGCGGCCGAGATGACGTGCGCAGAGCGCCGCCTGTCGGTACGCGATGCCGGCGCGCTGGGGCACCTCACCTTCGAGGGACTTCGCTTCCTCGAGAAAGACCCGAAGCGCCTCGTTGTATTCGCCCATTGCATACAGCTCCATCCCCTGATGGAAGCTCGGTGCTCGATGGATCACGCGCTCACCTCGCGCCTCACACTTGTATCTTGCAATTGATTGGGACACAAATCGATATACCTCGGGTCATTATACGGAACCCTGCGCCGCGCCACAACAGGTGTATCCTCCGCAATCGTGAACCCTCTGTGACCGACGCGGTCCGGTCATCCACGAGCCGACGTCCGAATCACCGCTTCGCCGCGCGCCCACGCGCCCCGTTCGGGATCGAAGATCAAAAGGCGCAGCCAACCATTCTCCACCTTGCGGCGAAACCCCTCGTCTTCGCGCAGGAGCCGCTCCACCATGCGCCGCGGCGCCTCGATGATGACCAGCAGCCGGATGGGACGATGGTAGAGGTGTGCGTCGTCGCTCGCCACCGACTGCCACGGCAATCCCGGCAACAGATCGCTTGCGTTGCCCTGCATCACGCCGATGCCGCTCGTCGCCGTCTGGGTCGGCTTGCTGCCCGCGCCATGCGCGTGAGGCGCCACGGTCGAAGCATAATACTGAAGGTTGATCCACTGGGCCACCGTCACGGGACCTGCCACAATTGACTTGAGCCCGCGAATGTCGGGATCCAGCCGCCAGTCGTAGCTGTGCAGGAACGCCTCGCCCGCAACAGGCCCCGAATCCAACGCCAGGCGCCCGATCCAAAACGCGCGGTTCCGCGCCAACCCCCACTCCGGCCTCACCTCCGCCCAGTCGCTCGCGCGCCGCCTGACTTCCAGCGTCGGGCGAGCCCTTTTGGCGCCTGGCAGAGCTTGCGCCCGCTCGGACGCGGCCTTTTCGCCAGCGCGCCGCACCGCGGCGGACAGCGCCTCAAACTGGACACGCGCCTCGCCGACAAGAGGCGGCACGTCCAGCCACTCGATCTCGTCCGTTGTGGTCACGTGCACGGCGGCCAGAAACCGGGTCGATCCGGGAATGAAGATGCCATGTTCGGCCGCCAGGCGGCGCCGCACGTCCGCGCGGTTCAACACGGCAGCGAGAGCCCGCGCGTTCGTGCGGCCGGATCGACCGCCGCAGGCGCCGCAGTCAAGCGCCGCGCGGTGCGCGTTGTTTTCCACCCGCGCCTCGTGTCCGCACACCACGACGAACGGAGCAAAGTGAGTCAGCCCGATGGACCGAATCAGGTCCGCCGCGAACTTCGCCATCTCCTCGCTCGAAAGCCCCAGGGGGACACCGGCCGGACCTTCGCGGCGATCCAAGGCGAGCCTCGTCTCCGCCTGGGGCAGAGTCGCGCGCGCCACGCGTGCCGCGAATGCGCGCAGGGGCGGAACCGTCCGCGCCACCGCGTCGAGTGCCAGCCATGGGCCGGAAAGCTCCGGGAGGGCGAGAGAGGCGGCGCCGCTCTGCTTGACCTTCTTGAAGCTCTGCGCGAGAGTTCTCCACGCGCCCATGAGGCGCCGGGATCGGGCGAGGCCCGCCTCGTCCACGGCCTCCTCGCACACCTCCGCCACCGGCCGCACGATGGCAGGACAGCTCGGGTGCGCGTACGAACTGTCGAGCGATCTCGTCCAGACCGGCAAATTGAAAAATCCAGCGCACCCGAACGTCTCGTAGGGCCCCTCCGCCTCGAGGTGGCGGCGCAACGGCTCGGACCGCACGTCGATGCAAAACAGGAACTGCGCCTTTGGCACCGTGTTCTCGCGCGACAGAGCGAGCCCCCGCCGGACGACGCGCGCCTCGTGCGTCTCCTCCCAGGCGTCGAGCCACACCGCGTACCGATCCGCCACGCGGTAGCGATGGGCGAGGAGGAGCAAATCGACACTCGCGGGGCCCCGGGCGGCTTCAAGCAGGCGAGCCGCGCTCGTGGCGAGGCCAGCGAGGTCCGGGTGGGGCAAAAACGTTCGGCCCGCATCGCCAGCCAAGGCCCACTCGATCATGATGCGCATCGCCAGGTAGTCGAGCATCCACCGATCTTCCAGTCCCTGCTCCCGTCCGAGGAAGCGCAGCGCGCCGACGAAGCCCGGAAGCCTAAGGTAATGCACGCGGAAGTAGTCCGCCGCGAAGCGCGGAGAGACGTCAAAGCGCTCCAGGCCAAAGGCGAGCACCTCATCCGAGGCATCCGGCAATTCACCCAGGCGCCGCTTTTCCGCGCGGCTTAGGGACGGATCGCGTCCGGCGAGTGCGCGCGCCGCCCGAAACAGCCCCTCGCGGCGAAGCGGCATCGACCATGCGGCCTGGCCGCGGTCCAGAAAGAGCTTCAGATATCGGATGGAGAGCGCGTCGACTCTGGCTCGCTCGCCGTCGGACGGGAGCGGAAAGTGCAGGGCCTCGTCGGGCAGATCGGGCGCCGCTGCGGCCTTCGCGGCGAGCGCCATGGCTTCGGGAGAGGCGTCGGACGGATCGCCCGCTTCATGCGTGAGCGCCTCTTGCACGGATGCGAACGCCCCGCGGAGATGCGCCGGCACGTCATCTTCCAGGTACTGATCCATACGATGGCGCAGACGATTTGGATCAATCTCGCCGCGATGGAGCGCGTCGCGCAGGAGGCGCATGGAAGGATAGAGATGGGCGCCGCCGAGCGCCTGCAGTTTGCGCATCGCGGCCGCAAACGGCAGGTCTTCGAGCGCTGGCCAGGGGTGCCGGGCGATAAACACCGAAATGGGCCACTGGACGGCCGTGACGTCGAGCGCAAGCCGAGCGGCGGACACCGCGGACGACGCCGTCCACGTGGTTCCAGCGGGAGCGAGACGGGAGCGCGTCACTTCAAAATCGCCTCCTTCACCAGTTGTTTCAGGGACGTGGGCTGCGCCTCAACGGATGCGGGGCGCGGATCGGAGAGATGAACGAGCCACGCGTAGGCGAGCATGGCCCCGTTCGTGTCGGGACGCCATCGCCACCATGCGAAGGCGAACGCCTGGAGGGCGACGAGCGCGGCCGCCAAAACGGCGAACGCCCAGTCTGGGTGAGCGTTGGAGGCGCCGAGGGAAGCGATGGCTCGGACGAGCGCCGCGCGAACACCTTCCGCGGCGCCCGCCGCCGCCGCGACGGCGGCGAGACCCAGCCACCGCCCGGCCTGCAGATCTGCGGCGAGCCGCACCGCGATTGCGCATCCTGCCGCCAACAGAAGCCCGGACAAAAGCCGCATGCCATCGGCCGGGTGAGGCGCCACATAGGCCAAGAGGAAGAGAGTCCCTGCCACGGCCGGCCATAAGCTGCGCTTGGGCTGCGGAGAAGGAGGAACGAGGGCGTCCTCCGGCGCGGGGACCGCATATCCGGATTTGAGGAACAGGCTCGCCTTGAAGATGCCGTGCAGGACAAGGTGCACGATGGCCACCGCGTACGCGCCCATGGCGCACTCCATGAGCATCAGGCCCATCTGCGCCATGGTGGACGCGACGAGCTGGCGCTTGTAGTCCGCCTGCACCAGGATGGCGCCGGTGCCGGTGACCACGCTGAGCCACGCGAAGGCGAGTAGCAAGGCGCGCGGAAAGGGTCCCGCCGCCGCGAGGACGGGCGCAAACTTGGCGAGAAGCAGGCCGCCCGCGTTCACCAATCCGGCGTGCATCAAAGCTGAAACGGGCGTCGGCGTGACCGCGGAGTCGAGCAGCCAGCGCCCGAATGGCCAGTTGCCCGCCTGAGCGAGCGCCACGGTGCCGAGAAGAAGGCCAGCCACCAGGCTTGCGTGTGGGTGCGCGGCCAGTGCGCGGATCCCCGTATCGAGCGACGGAGATCGACCAGCCCACGCCGCCATACCGCACAGAAGAAGCACGCCCGCCATGCTCGGTGCGAGCCTGGCCCAGGTCATCCGCGCCACCGCTTGAGCGGCTCGGCTTCGCCGCTGCATCGCAATCAGCCGAATGAGGCCGGCATCCATCCCCACCCAACACGCGGCGAAAAACCACGCATCGCCCGCCATCCAGGCGGCGCTGGCAAAAAACAAGGTCCACGTCATCCACGCAAAATAGGAGCCGTACCGCTCGTCTCCGGCCAGGTGACGTGCGGAGAATGTCTGCACGACGAGCCCGAGCGCGCTGATGTAGGACGAGATCGCCCAGCCGAGGCCGGTTGGGTGAAGCGGCCCCAACCGCACGCCGATCGCGCCCGTCACAAGGCCGAGCATCGACACGAGGCTCACGAGGCAGAGGCTCGCGAGGTGCATACGGATGCGCCGCGAAGGCTCCCGCAGAGGCCAGAGCAAGGCGCCCGTCATACTGGCGACGATCCAGGCCAACATCCAAACAAGCGATACTGCTTGGTGAACAGCCGCGAAATCCATGTGCGCCCTCCTGCCCATGGCGGCTCCAAAGCCGCGCGATTCGACATTGACACACAAAAAACCGGCGCGCTCGACGGAAGGAGAGGTTTCAAACTCCGTCCTTCGAGTCACGCCGGTTTTTCGTCAACTCACGCCAGTTGAACAAACACCCGGTCATGTTCGCGATACGGGACCGCCTCGCCAACCCCTTTTCCAGAGGCTGCACGCTGCGCTCGCCGCACCGATATCGATAGGTGACATTGCTCGATTCACTTTACGCCGCGATCCGTCTGGACATGACCGCACGGCAGCGAAGGTTACGCATCTCGCCCCGCGTCCACGACTTCGCGGCCGCCTTCGAACTCGCCGGATTCCAGTTTCCGCTCGAGATCCGAATGCAATCGAAACACCATGATCCGTTCGCCGGTCCGCGTGCTCAGATCCGTGAAAAAGCTCTTCACTTCCTCGCCCGTGATCCGGCGTATGATTTCTTTCAGATCCTCGACACCGGATTCCACCAAGCTGGTGCGCGTCCGCTTCACGGACAACATGCCCTCATACGTCTCGCAAAGCGCATACTCCGCGGACGAAAGAATGCCATGCAGCGAAACGATGATCATATCCCGCAGGATATCCGTCTTGACCGAGACCGAGCCGCGCCCGAGATAGTCCTTTTCCCACTTCGTCAGGGCGTTCGAGATGTCAGCCTCGATGCAGCCTTTCAGCTTGGATGCCGCCATGTGTCTCTCCCTCTATCCGCGATCGCTGCACGGCCTCGTGCTGGACATCAGTGAATATTGTAACAAGGGGATGTGCATGGCGACAAGGGGAAAATGGCCGAGGGCCCGGAGATATCCTCGGGCCCACAATTCCAATGAAGCTCTTGACAGATGGGTCAGATGGGGTACTGGCGCCGCTCGCGCTGAATGGAGATCCATTTGAGCGTGGTGAACTCGTCGATACCCCACTGTCCGTTGTACCGCCCGACGCCCGAACCCTTCTCGCCGCCAAACGCCACGAGAGGCTCGTCGTTCACCGTGCCGTCGTTTACGTGAAACATGCCCGTCTCCACCTGCATGGCGATCCGCACGCCGCGCTCCACGTCGCGCGTGATCACGGCCCCCGTCAGACCGTACTCGCTGTCGTTGGCCGCGCGCACCGCCTCTTCCTCGTCCTCGACGGGCATGACCGCCACCACGGGGCCGAACATTTCCTCTTTGGCGCACGCCATCTCCGGCCCCACGTCGGCCAGCACCACCGGCCCCACCACGTTTCCGTCCACGGGTCCCCGATAGGCGACCCGAGCGCCCTGCTCGATGCTCGCATCGACGACGGCGAGCAGCCGCTCGACCTGGCGGCGGTTGATGAGCGGCCCGATGACCGTCTCGGGATCTCGAGGACTGCCCATCTTCAGTTTCGACACGCGCTCGACAAATTTCCCGAGAAATCGCTCGTACACATCCTTCACGGCGATCACGCGATTGGCGCACATGCAAATCTGGCCCTGATGCGTGAAACGGCTGAATACCGCGGCGTCGACGGCGAGGTCGAGATCGGCATCGTCGAGCACGATGAGCGCGCTGTTGCCGCCCAGTTCGAGCGTCACCCGCTTCAGGTGCCGGCCCGCCACCTCCGCGATATGCCGCCCGACCGCTGTGGAGCCGGTGAACGAGATGATTCTTGGAATCGGGTGCTCCAAGAACGCATCGCCGATCTCCGCGACGTCAGCCACGACGATGTTGACGAGCCCCTTCGGCACCCCCGCCTCCTCGAACACCTTCGCAAGCAGCGCGCCACCCGTGATGGCGGCTTCTTCATGCGGCTTCAGGACAACGCCGTTGCCACACGCGATGGCAGGCGCCAAAGCGCGCATCGACAAGCACATCGGGAAGTTAAACGGGCTCAGGATCCCCACCACCCCGGCAGGCAGGCGCAGCAGGCGATTTTCTTTCCCGGGAATGGTCGCCGGCAACAGCCGCCCCTCCATGCGCAGAGGGTACGTCGCCGCCTCGCGCAGGAAGTTCTTCACCAGTTCGAACTCAATGGCCGCCTTGATGAATGTACCTCCGATCTCGTCCGCGACGAGCGAGATCACCTCATCTCGATAGCCCTCCCAAATCTGGAGGGCTCGCTCCATGACCGCCTGGCGTTCAAACGGATTCACCTGCGCCCAGACCTTCTGCGCCTCCGCGGCGGCGCGGTACGCCTGGTCGATGTCTTCCACCGTGGCAAGGCGAATTTCGGCGACCGTCGAGCCGTCGAACGGATTCAGATCTCGGTGCACGCGGGAACTGCGTCCGTCGCGCCACTCACCGGCGATATATTGACGTGAGAGCTGTCTGAGATCGAGCATGTTGGCCTCCGTTTCCCGCCGACACGGCTAGCGCGGCGCTGGTTTCGAAGGCCATCGTAAAAGCGCTTTCATCATAAGACAAGAGCGCCTTCCCGCCATACGGAACACCAGCGTGTGCGGTGGGCGCCTCGTCCCGCAAGCGAAACGCCCAAAAACCAAATTCGCCGGCCCCGTCCTTTCGCAGACGGAACCGGCGAACGGTTTTCTGACGTTCCATTCCAGCCATGCATGGTGGAGGCGACGGGAATCGAACCCGCGTCCGAAGACCTCGCCGCATGTACATCTACGGGCGTAGATCGTCTACTGAAGTCCCTGTGACCCGCGGACGATCACGCTGGTGCACAGGCAAGTTCGCTGTTTTCTCGCGGCATCCCCGCGAACGAGGGAAGCCGCCAGCCTGCTCAGATGACGTTACGCGACGCGCGCAGGCGACGCATCACGCAACGGTCCCGCTGGATTAGGCAGCGAGAGCGAGCTTGTTTTGAGTGGTAAAGCGATTCGCTTTGCCAGTTAAATTTAGACCTGCGTGCATCACGTGGTCGCAGCCCCACGGCCCGCCGTACATGCTCGAACAGTCCCCGTCGAATCCAAAACGCCCCCGCGTTTTGGCGACAGCCGTTCGGCATGTCTCAAGCGAATCGCCTATCCTTCAACAGCACTCCTTATTATACTCCATTCCGAAGACCGATCAACCCATTTCCATCATGTACCTGTCGATGATGCGACCCATGAACCCTCCGCGCGTTGCAACGGTCGTCATTCGCCGCGCATGCGCGCTCGGAGGGCGCGTTGAATCTCCCGGTTTGCGTCGCGCTCCTTGGCGGCTTCGCGCTTGTCATACAGCTTCTTGCCCTTCGCGAGCGCCAATTCCACCTTGGCCCACCCATCCTTGATATAGATTTTGGTAGGCACCAAGGTGACCCCGCGCTGCCGGACCGCGCCGTACAGGTGGTTGATCTCCTTCTTGTGCAACAGACACTTGCGCGGCCGCAGGGGATCGTGATTAAATCGATTCCCCTGCTCGTACGGCGCGATGTGCATGTTGTAGATGTACACTTCGCCGTCGTCCACGCGCGCATACGCGTCTCGCAGGCTGACGGACCCTTTCCGAATCGACTTGATTTCCGTGCCCGTCAGCACGAGGCCCGCCTCGTACGTCTCCTCGATGAAGTAGTCGTGATACGCCTTCCGATTTTGCGCAATCAACCGAATCCCCTGCGATCTCGCCATCTCACGTCACTCCGATGCTCCAACGGGCGCGCGATTCGCAGCCGTGCCCGGGCACCGTGTCGCCGCCCTGCCGCACGGCGCGGCACATCCGGGTCACCGTTTCCGCTTCTTGCGCGAACCGCGCTTGCCCGATTTCCCTGCCTCCGACTTCCGTTTCCCGGCCGGTTTCTCCCCCGGCCGCGATCGCCCATTCCCGCTTGTTCTTGCACCTCGGCCGCTGCCTCCGTCCGCCTCCCAAGTCGGCCAAGTGCGGTAGCCGCCGCGCCGAGTGGACGCCGCCTCGAAGCGGCCACCCGCAATCCGGCCATCTGCCGACGGCCGTGCTTCATCTTCCCTGCCGCGGCCACCTCGCTTCCGCCCGCGCTGGGCACGCGGATCCGGATACTCCTCGTCCCAGGCGTCGTACGGAAGTTCGTGCGGCAACATGTCGCCCAAAGCCGCCGATCGCTCTTCTTCCCCGTCGTTCCAGTCGGACAGGCGGACGCCCGCGCGCGCCTCCCCTTTTCGATCTCGCCGCGCGCGATGGCGCTTGTCGTCGCGCTCCCTCCGGCCGCTGGCGCGGGAAGCCGCCTCGCGCCTGCGGCGCTCGGTTTCCCGCCGTTCCTTCGGCGTCAGATCCTCATCATACACGATCGCGCCCGGGCCTTCACCGCCGACGTACGTCGCTTCGCGCAGATGCTCCACGAGTCCGAAGTCGATCCGCAAATCCTCTTTGACCGCCCGTATCACCACGACGCGGACGGGATCGCCAATGCGAAACACGCGCCGGGTGCGCTCGCCGATGAGCGCCATCTGGCGCTCGTGCAGCACGTAGTAATCGTCCGACAGTTCGCTGATGTGGATCAGGCCCTCGACACCGTTGTCCAGTTGCACAAACAGGCCAAACGGGACGACGCCCGAGATGATGCCGTCAAACTCCTCGTCGATGTGCGCCTGCATGTACTCGACCATCTTCAACTGATCGACTTCGCGCTCCGCCTCCTGGGCGATCCGCTCCCGTTCGCTCGACTGCCGGCTCGCCTCGGCGACAAACTCGCGCAGATGCGCCTCGCGCTGCGGAGACAGTGATCCGCGCGTCAGCACCTCGCGAATGATGCGGTGGATGGCCAGGTCTGGATATCGGCGGATGGGCGACGTGAAGTGCGTGTAATATTCCGCCGCGAGCCCGAAGTGCCCCGTGCACTCCGGGCGATACTTCGCCTGCTGCATCGACCGCAACATCACCATCGAGATCATCCGCGCCTCGCGCTTGCCCTCGACCTCATTCAGGACTTCCTGCAGCGCGCGGGGATGGACCTTGCCCCCGGCCGACCCCTTCACATGGTAACCGAAATTGTGAAGGAACAGATTGAGGTGGATGATCTTGTCCGGATCGGGCTCGTCGTGCACGCGGTAGATGAACGGCACGCCGAGCCAGTGAAAGTGCTCGGCGACGGTTTCGTTGGCGGCGAGCATGAACTCCTCGATGATCCGCTCCGCGATGGAACGCGGGCGCGGCTCGATGGAGGTGGGCTCGCCGAGATCGTTCACCCGCACCTTGATCTCGTCAAAGTCGAAGTCGATGGCCCCCCGCCGCATGCGCTTGTCCCGCAGAATGAGCGCCAGTTCGCGCATCCGTTCGAACATGGGCACGAGCGGCGCGTAGCGCGCCCGGAGCTCCTCGTCTTCGTCCTCGAGGATCTTGCGCACGTCGTTGTAGGTCATGCGCTCCGCCGTCCGAATCACGCTCGGCACAATCTCGTGGGAGACGACGCGCCCCTGCCCGTCGATCTCCATCACGCACGACATCGTGAGGCGATCCACCTTGGGGTTCAGCGAGCAGATGTTGTTCGACAAGCGCGGCGGCAGCATCGGGATGACGCGATCCACCAAGTACACGCTTGTCCCGCGCCGAAAGGCCTCTTTGTCGAGCGGGCTGTTCTCCTTGACGTAGTAGCCCACGTCGGCGATGTGCACGCCGAGCTCGTAGTGGCCGTTGGGCAGGCGTTTCACGTGTACGGCGTCGTCGAGGTCTTTGGCATCGTCCCCGTCGATGGTCACGATGGTCTCGCCTCGGAAGTCCTTTCTCCGCGCGATCTCGGCGGGATCGATCTCCAGCGGGATCCGCTCGGCGTCGGCGAGCACATCCTCGGGAAACGCCTCCGGGAGGTTGTACTTCCGCACAATGGCCAGGATGTCGACGCCGGGCTCGTCCGGATAGCCGAGGACTTCCACCACCCGTCCCACCGGCCCGTGTGTGGCCGTGGGGTACGACGTCAGCTCGACCACCACCACCTGCCCGTCGTGCGCGTTCCCGACCGCGTCCTTCGGGACAAACACGTCCTCCGGGAACCGCTTGTCGAGCGGCGTGACGAAGGCGTGATGCGCGTAAATGGCAATCTGGCCCACGATGCGGTCGTTCCCGCGCTCCAGGATCTTGACGATCTCACCCTCGCGGTGGGCCTGCGCCCCCTTGCCGCGCTCCTCGCGGAGTCGCACGAGCACCCGGTCTCCGCTCATCGCGCCGTTGAGCGCGGTCTGCAGAATATAGATGTCCGCCTCCGCCTCGTTTTCAGGGATGACAAAGCCGTAACCCCGCGCCTTGAGCTGCAACCTGCCCGCAATGAAGTTCATCTGCTCCGGCAGCGCGTATCGGTTGTTCTTGGTGCGAACGAGATCCCCCGCGTCCTCCATCTCGTTCAGAAGGCGGACAAATGCGCGAAAGTCCGCCGCGCTCGTCACGCCGAGCCGCTCACACAGTTCCTGGACCGTGCTCGGCCTGTACTCCTCCGAACGCATGTATTCAAGCAATCGCTCTTTCCACAAGAAGGCTTCACTCCATCGTCCATCAGCCGAGTGCACCGGATTCTGCCGCGTGCGTTGCTACTAGTATGAACCCAAACGGACGAGATCGCCACAAAAGGAAGAAGAAATTTGCGCGGCGCGGCAAACGGGAGGCGGAGTCAGGCCACCTTCTGGCTCGGGCGCTTGTGAAGGAAGAGCGAACAGACGACCAGCCCGGCGGCGAGCGCGACAAGCAGCCAGAACGAGTCCAGAAAGTTCCCGGTCGCGTCTTTGATGGCCCCTGCCAGGATGGGCACCACGCCCGAGATGAGGTAGCCGCCGCATTGCATCATGGCCGTCCAGCGGCTCGCGTCGTCGCCGCTTTTCGTCTCGTCCAGCGGCAGGATGAGCAGGATGGGAAACAGGCCCCCGAGCCCGACGCCAAGGAGCGCATCCGCCAACCAGGCGCTCCACGCGGGGAGGGAAAGGGCGCAGACGACGAGCCCCATGAGCGTCAAGGACGCGGATGCGACGAGCCAGGGCGCCCGGTTCCTCGTGCGGCTCATCGCCAGGGGCATAACCAGGCTCGCAAACATCTGAATGAGTGCGAAAACCGTCAGCACCACGCCCGCGCCACTGGCTGAATACCCCGTCTCCTCTGCGCGCGGCGCGAGCCACGTCGTCGTCGAGTAGTAGATGCCCGACTGCAGCCCGAACGCGGCGAGCAACAGCCACGCTCTGCCCGTGCGCCAGGGCGATGGCGACGCCAACCCGCCAGCGCGCAATCCGCCTGCGTCGCTCTCGTCGCCCCGCGGCGCCGCGCGGAGCACCGGCCACCACGCGACAAGCCCCAACACCGCGAGTCCCGTCCACATGCCGAGCGATGCCTGCCACGACCCGAGCGCTTGCGCCAGAGGAATGGACAGCGCGGCGCTCGCCAACGCGCCGAGCCCAATGCCCACCGAGTACAGGCCGATCACGGCAGGCGCGCGCCGGCCGAAGTGATGTTTGATGAAACCGGAGAGAAGCGGCCCGCAGATGGCGATGCCCACGCCGGCCGCAAACGCGGATGCCAAGAGCAGCCATGACGCGTGTGCGAAGAACCGGACGAGCGTCGCGAGGCCCACGAGCCCGACACACGCGAAAATGGCCCGATTCATGCCAAGTCTCGCCGCCACCGCGCCCGTGAGCGGCGCGAAGGCGCCCATGCAAAACACGGGAATGGACGTGAGCAGGCTGACCTCCGCGGCGTTCATGTGGAGCGAGCGCTGGATGGTGAGCACCAGCGGACCGATGGACGTGATGGGCGGCCTGAGGTCCAGTGACACCACGAACACCGCCACCACCAAGAGCCAGAGCGCCTTTCCCATCCCCATGTCCTCCATTTCTCGGAGCGCAAAAAAGGAGCCCTTCTGCACCGCAGAAGAGCACCCGAGCCCCGCCTCATCTTTTTTGTGTGTCGCACGTCTAGTGCACGTTGTAGTGGTACATCACCGCGATGAGCCCCGTCACCAGGAACAAGAGCACGGCGAGCACCACGGTCACGCGGGCCAGCAGGGAATCCATCCCTTTCGGGCGGCGGTTGGAAAACTGGTTGGCGCCGCCCGTGATGACGCCCGACAGGCCCGCGCTTCTCCCCGACTGGAGCAGGATGACAAGCACGAGCAAGGCACAGAGCGCCACGAGGGCAATCTTGGCCGCCAGCATCATGGTCTTGTCACCTCCGCTCCCCAAATCCCAAACTTAGTCTAGCACGGCTGTCAACCTTGGACAAACGCGCCGCGCCCCGCGTACGACGCCGCCGCACCCAGCTCCTCCTCGATGCGCAACAGCTGGTTGTACTTCGCCACGCGATCCGTCCGGCTCGGCGCGCCGGTCTTGATCTGGCCGGTGTTGAGCGCCACGGCGATATCCGCGATGGTCGTGTCCTCGCTCTCGCCCGATCTGTGCGAGATGATGGCCGTGTAGCGGTTCTTCTTGGCGAGCTCGACCGCGGCAAACGTCTCCGTCAGCGTGCCGATCTGATTGACCTTCACGAGGATGGAGTTGCCCACGCCGCGATCGATCCCCATCTTCAACCGCTCCACGTTCGTCACAAACAGGTCGTCCCCAACCAGCTGCACCTTGCCGCCGAGGGCCGCGGTGAGGTTCTTCCACCCATCCCAGTCGTCCTCCGCGAGCCCGTCCTCGATGGACAGGATGGGGTACTTGGCGAGGAGCCCCTCGTAATAATG
Source organism: Alicyclobacillus acidocaldarius subsp. acidocaldarius DSM 446 (assembly GCF_000024285.1). Classification (GTDB taxonomy): domain Bacteria; phylum Bacillota; class Bacilli; order Alicyclobacillales; family Alicyclobacillaceae; genus Alicyclobacillus; species Alicyclobacillus acidocaldarius. The sequence goes on along the minus strand of NC_013205.1, from coordinate 797,209 downwards.
GATGAGATCGTCGGCCGATCGCGTCACGCCCTCGCCCTCAAAATGATACTGGCCGTCCTTGTAAAGTTCCGTCGAGGCGATGTCGAGCGCGATGGACGCCTGCTCGCCCGGCTTGTACCCGGCCTTTTCGATGGCCTCGACGATGACCTGAATCGCTTCCTCGTTGGTCTTCAGGTTGGGCGCAAACCCGCCTTCGTCCCCGACGGTCGTCGACAGACCCTTATCCGCGAGCACCTTTTTCAGGCTGTGGAAGATCTCCGCGCCCATGCGCAGCGCCTCGCGGAACGTCGGCGCGCCGTGCGGCACGACCATGAACTCCTGGATGTCGACCGTGTTGTCCGCGTGCTTGCCGCCGTTCAGGATGTTCATCATCGGCGTCGGCAGCGTGTGCGCGTACGTCCCGCCGAGGTAGCGGTACAGCGGCAGGCCCACCTCCGCCGCCGCGGCCTTCGCCACCGCGATGGACACGGCGAGGATGGCGTTCGCCCCGAGCTTGCCCTTGTTGGGCGTGCCGTCGAGCGAGATGAGCAGGTTGTCGATGGCAATCTGATCGAGCGCGTCCTCGCCGATGATCTCCGGCGTGATGATCTCGTTCACGTTTTTGACGGCCCTCAGCACGCCCTTGCCCTGATAGCGGCCCTTGTCGCCATCGCGGAGCTCCACCGCCTCGTGGGCGCCGGTCGACGCGCCGGACGGCACAATGGCGCGGCCCTTCGCGCCGGACTCGAGCTCCACCTCCACTTCGACCGTGGGATTGCCGCGGGAATCGAGCACCTCGCGCGCATGGACGTCAAAAATCTCGGACATCGCGATCCTCTCCTTTGATGTGGATTCAGTGTTCAATCAAGGTCTTGCCCGTCATGGCCTGGGGCTTGGGCAAGCCGAGCAGATCGAGCAGCGTCGGGGCGAGATCGGCCAGCACGCCGCCCTCGCGCAGCTTGAGGCCGGGAACCGTCACAATGCACGGCACCGGATTTGTGGTGTGCGTCGTGCAAACCTCGCCCGTGTCGGGGTAGATCATCATGTCGGCGTTGCCGTGATCGGCCGTGATGATGGCGACGCCGTCCATGTCGAAGATGGCGTCCATCACGGTCTTCAGGCACTCGTCGACCGCCTCGCACGCCTTAATGGCCGCCTCGAGCGAGCCGGTGTGCCCGACCATGTCCGGATTTGCGAAGTTCAGGATCATGGTGTCGATCTCGCCCGAGCGAATGCGCTTGGCCGCCGCGTCCGCCACCTCGTACGCGCTCATCTCCGGCTTCAAATCGTACGTCGCGACCTTGGGCGACGGGATGAGCACGCGCTCCTCGCCGGGGAACGGCTCCTCGCGCCCGCCGGAGAAGAAGAACGTCACGTGCGGGAACTTCTCCGTCTCCGCGATGCGGAGCTGCGTGAGCCCCGCCTTCGACACGACCTCCCCGTACGTCTCGGTCGGAAAGTCGGGCGGATACGCGATCTCGCTTTGCACATCGTCGCTGTACTTCGTCATCGAGACAAAGTGCACCTTGGGCGGGTTGGGCCCGCGGTCGAACCCGTCAAACGCCGGATCGGTGAGGGCGAGCGACAGCTGAATGGCGCGATCGGGCCGGAAGTTGAAGAAGATCAGGCTGTCCCCGTCCTCGACCGTCGCGAGCGGCTTGCCGTCCGCGTCCACGTGCACAACCGGCTTCACGAACTCGTCCGTCACGTCCGCCTGGTAGCTCGCCTGCACCGCGGCGATCACGTCCTCGTGGCGATCGCCCTCGCCGTGGACCATCGCGTCGTACGCCCGCTTGACGCGCTCCCAGCGCCTGTCGCGATCCATCGCGTAATACCGCCCCATCACCGTCGCGATGAAGCCCGTCTGCAGATCGTCCATGAGCTGCTGGAGTTCGCTCAGGTATCCGACACCCGTCGTCGGCGGCGTGTCGCGCCCGTCGAGAAACGCGTGCACGGCGACGCGGGGAACCTTGCGGCCCGCGGCCATGCGCAACAGCGCAAACAGGTGATCGATGTGGCTGTGCACCCCGCCGTCCGACACCAGGCCGCAGATGTGCAGCGTCTTCTTGCGGCGCACCGCGAGATCCATCGCTCGAACCAAGACCTCGTTCTGGAAGAAGTCTCCATCGCGGATGGCCTTGGTGATCCGGGTCAGATCCTGGTACAGGACGCGCCCCGCCCCAATGTTGGAGTGGCCGACCTCCGAGTTGCCGAACTGCCCGTCCGGCAAGCCGACGGCCTCACCGGACGCCTGAAGCGTCGTGTGCGGATACGTCTCCCAGTAGTGATCGAAGTTCGGGGTCTTGGCCAGGTACACCGCGTTCCCTTCGTGGTGCGGGCTTAAGCCGAAGCCGTCGAGGATGATGAGCGCGACGGGACCTTTGCCGTTCGGGCGCGGTTTTCGCACAAACTCGCTCATTCGAGCACCCCCTTGATGGCTTCCGCCATGGCCGCGAACGACGTGGGATCCAGGCTGGCGCCGCCCACGAGCGCGCCGTCGAGATCGGGCTCGCGGACGAACGACGCCACATTGTCGGGCTTGACGCTCCCTCCGTACAGAATACGCAGACCCTCCGCCGCCTCGGGCGACCAGGTCTCTGCCACGGCCGCGCGAATGGCCCGCGCGACTTCCTCAGCGTCGTCGGGGGTCGCCGTCTTGCCGGACCCGATGGCCCAGACCGGCTCGTACGCGACGACCGCGCGCCCCACCTCATCCGCGGTGAGGCCGTCGAGCCCCTGCAACACCTGGCCCGTGACCACCTCCTTGGTCACGCCGTCCTCCTTCTGCGACGAGTTCTCCCCGACGCACAGAACCGGCGTCATGCCGTTCGCCACGATGGCCTTTATCTTTTGATTGATGAACTGATCGGACTCGCCGAACAGCATGCGGCGCTCTGAGTGTCCAGCCAGGACGTATTTCGTCCCGAACTCGGCAAGCATGCCCGGCGCAATCTCGCCTGTATACGCACCTTCCTTTTCTGGAAACACGTTCTGGGCACCTAGCCGCACCTGCGCCGGCAACATCACGCGCAGGACGTGCAGGCACGTGTACGGCGCGCAAATGGCGTACTCGATCCGGCTGTCGAGCTTCTGCGACTGCTGCCCGAGGGCCTCCGCAAACGCCCGGGCCTCCGCCACCGTCTTGTACATCTTCCAGTTGCCCATGAGAAGGGGCGTCCTCGCCATCCAAAAGACCTCCTCACTTGTCTTCGATCACGGCCACGCCGGGCAGGGTTCTGCCCTCCAAAAACTCCAGCGAAGCGCCGCCGCCCGTGGAGACATGGGTCATCTTGTCGGCCACGCCCGCCTGTTCCACGGCAGCCACCGAGTCGCCGCCGCCCACAATGGTGGTGGCATCCGCCTCCGCCATGGCCTGCGCGATGGCGAATGTGCCCTTCGCGAACGCAGGCATCTCAAACACGCCCATCGGCCCGTTCCAGATGACCGTCTTCGCGCCGAGGATCTCGTTCCGGAACATCTCCACGCTCGCAGGGCCGACGTCGAGCGCCATTTCGTCCGGTTGAAGCTCGCTCACGAGCCTCACCGTATGCTCCGCGTCCGGCGCAAACGCCTTGGCCGCCACCACGTCCACGGGGAGCAGGAGCTTCCGGTTCGACGTGCGGGCGAGATCGAGCAGGCGGCGCGCCGTCTCCTTGGCGTCCTCCTCGACGAGCGACTTCGCCATGTCGTGGCCCTCGACCGCCAAAAACGTGTTCGCCATGCCGCCGCCGATGATGAGCGCGTCCACCTTGGGCAGCAGATTTTCTATCACCTTGATCTTGTCCGACACCTTGGCGCCCCCGATGATCGCGACGAACGGGCGCTCCGGATTCGCGAGCGCCTTGCCCATGATGCCGACTTCCCTCTCCATGAGGAAGCCCGCCACGCAGGGCAGGTACTGCGCGATCCCGGCCGTGGACGCGTGCGCGCGATGCGCCGAGCCGAACGCGTCGTTCACGAAGACGTCGCCGAGATCGGCCAGTTGCCGGGCGAACGCGGGGTCGTTCTTCTCCTCGCCGGGATAGAAGCGGACGTTCTCCAAAAGCAGAATGTCGCCGTCCGCAAGCGCCGACACCGCCTTCTGCGCCTCTTCACCGACGGCCTCCGGGCAAAACGACACCCGCTTATCGGGAATGAGCGACGCCAGGTGATCCGCGACCGGCCGAAGAGAGTACTTCGGATTCGGTTCGCCCTTCGGCCGGCCGAGGTGGCTCATGAGAATCACGCGAGCGCCGCGGTCCGACAGATATGTAATCGTCGGCAGCGCCGCGCGAATGCGCGTGTCATCCGTGATCTGGCGCGCGTCGTCCATGGGCACGTTGAAGTCCACGCGCACGAGGGCGCGCTTGCCCTGCCACGCCACATCTTCCACGGTCTTCTTAGGCACAAAAATCCTCCCATCTCCAAGCGTCTTCTGATCTCGGGGTGCTGTTCCGCTTGTATTGTACCAGACCCTCCCGCGCGCGTCTAAAGGGGCAAGGGAAGACATATACATGGCAAGAGCGAGATCGCATCGGGGGTGGCCCACCATGACCATCGGCATCATTGGGACCGGACACATGGGCGGCATGCTGGCCGCCACGCTCGCGGAGACCTCGGGCGAGCGCATCCTCGTGTTCAACCGTACGCCGGAAAAGGCTGCCCTCGTGGCCGAACGTCACCCTCACATCGCCGTGGCCAGGGGCCTTTGCGAGATCGCCGAGGCGTGCGACACGGTGGTCATCTGCACGCGCGCCGCGAACGGAGAACAGGTGATCCGCGACATCGGCCCGCGGCTTTTGCCCAAGAGCCTCCTGCTCACGACGATTTCGACAGCCGATCTCGCCGCTTGGCAGCGCCTCACCCCCGCCATCCCTGTCAAGATGGTGCCGAGCCTCACGCAGTGGGCGAAATCGGGCGTCATCCTCGTCATCTATCCAGAGACCGCAGACCAAAGCACCAAGCGGCGAGTCGAGGATCTTCTCCGCCCCATCGGCCGCCCGTTTTCCATCGCGGACGAGCAAGTGCGCGTGGCGTCGGATCTCACCAGCTGCGGACCGGCCTTTTGGGCGCGCCTCTGCCTCGCGTGGTCGAATGCCGCGGCTGCCACCGGCGCTCTGGATTCGACGGAAGCGGCCGAACTCATCCGCGACACGGCCGTCGGGTTTGCCCGCCTGCTCGAGGCGGGTTGGTCCTTCGCCGAGGTGGTGGACGCCGTCTGCGTGCCCGGCGGCGTGACGGAAGCCGGGCTCGAAGCCTTCGCCGGCGCCGAAGACATGTTCGCCCATCTCCACCGCCGCACCGCTCGCTTTGCGCACGGCCATCAGCCGGAGTCGCCTCCTGGCGGCTGAGGCCCCGATGCACACGCCGAGGCCATCGCCCCCTCATCTCGAATTTTTAGAAGCTTTGTCGAAAGGGCGTGAACTGGAATTCATCGTCTTGTGCGACGCTCGCCCGAGTCGCATAATGGATACAAGTGTAGAAATTTGTTCGCGATGCCGTCAAAGGTGGTTGTCACGTTGGGCTCTGCATACGCACCCATGGCTTCGAAAGACAACGACTTCTGCAGGCCTGATGAGGTCTCGGGCGCGACCTCTCCGCCCCGCCTCAGAGCGCCGTACCTCCTTGTGCGCGCGAGCGCGCGCGAAATGTCCTTTTTCGAGTTCGTGCGCGATCTCGCCGCCACGCACCCCGATCCCGATCCGTTCCTGTGCCTGGTGCTCGACGCCGAGGGCGGCGTCATGACGAGCGCGGCACACGGCGAATGGGAGAAGGACGAAATGGCCGCGTGCCTGAGCGCAGCCTCGCGCGAATTCCCTGCCGTGGCCGCCCAAGAGACGAGCATGTCGCCGCGAACCGAGTTCGGCCTATCGGCGGTCGCCCTTCTGCGCACCGATGGATGGCACACGGCGTGGACGCGGTTACCTATGGCCGTTGGACGAGCCCGCCATCTCGCCGTGATCCGGCGCGCATCGGACGAGGACCCTCGCAGCCTCGGGCGCCTCGCGCTCCACCTCGCGCACGCGGCGACCCAGGCGTGGACAAGCTGCGAGCGCACGCTCGTGCGGAGAAGTCAATGCGTGATCGAACGCATGCGAAAGAAATTGCAGGAATTCGAGAAAGTGTCCGCATTGGCCCAATTGTGTGCCGGGATCGCGCACGAGATCCGAAACCCGCTCACGACGGCGCGTGGATTTCTGCAGCTCTTCGCGGAGCGCTGCGACGACAAGGACCGCGGCTACCTCGAGCTCACCATCAGCGAGCTGGATCGCATACGGGAACTGTTGGAGGATTTCATGGGCCTGTGCCGACCGGACCGAGAGGAGGCGGCCGAGGTCGACATGGTTGAAATTGCGCGATCCGTCCATCGGTTTCTCGTCCCCGAGGCGAGCCTCTGCGATATTGCGTTCGAACTGAACGTCCCCGCGCATCCCATCCCGGCCGCCGTGCGTCCCGCTCAGATCAAGCAGGTTCTCATCAATTTGGTACAGAATGCGCTTCAGGCATGTCGCGGCCAGGCACATGCCGTGGTGAGGCTGGACGTGGCAGAGAAGGAGGACCGCGTGCTCGTGCAGGTGGTGGACAACGGCTGCGGGATCGAACACATGGATCGCATTTTCCGACCGTTCTACACCACGAAGTCCACGGGCACCGGGCTCGGCCTCTTCGTGTGCAAACACATCATCGAGTCGCACGGGGGGTCCATCTCGGTCCGCTCGCAGGTCGGTGCGGGCACGACGGTCACCGTGGAGATCCCGAAATGCGCCTCGCGGCGCGCCTAGTCAGCGCGCCGCCAAAAGCTCGTCAAGTTCCGCCGTCAGCCGCGCGAACCGCTCGAGCGCCTGGCGAACCGGAGCGTCGCTCGTCATGTCCACGCCCGCCATCCGAAGGAGCTCAATCGACGTGTTCGAGCTCCCCGAGGACAGAAATTGGAGATACCGCGCCACCGCCTCATCCCCCTCGCGCCGGATCTTTTCCACCAAGGCGAGCGCGGCCGAGATCCCGGTCGCGTATTTGTACACGTAAAACGCGGAGTAAAAGTGCGGAATGCGCATCCAGCCGTGGGCGATGTCGTCGTCCACCGCCACCTCCGGCGCGTAATAGGCTCGGTTCAAGTCGTAAAACACCTCGTCCAGCCAATCCGCCGTGATGGCGCCGCCCGATTCGATGCGCTCATGCGTGCGCTTCTCAAACTCCGCGTAAAGCGTCTGCGCGACGAGCGTCGTGCGAATGGTCTCCACCTGCCGGTTGAGCAGGTACGCGCGACGGAGCGGGTCCTGTTCTCGCCCGAGCAGGTCGTCGTACAAAATCGCCTCGTTCACCGTCGACGCCACCTCGGCCACGAAGATGGTGTAATCGCTGTAGATGTACGGCTGCGTCTTCCGCGAAAAATAGCTGTGCATCGAATGACCCAGCTCGTGCGCCAGGGTGAACATGTCCTGCACGGAATCCGTGTAGTTGAGAAGGATGTACGGATGCGTGCCGTACGTACCCCACGAGTAGCCGCCCGAGCGCTTGCCCCGCGTCTCGTACACGTCCACCCAGCGGCCGTAGAGCCCCTCGCGCGCGGCGCTCGCGTACGTGTCGCCAAACACTTGCACGGCCTTCAGCACGGTCTCTCGCGCCTCTGCGTAAGGGACCTTCCAGTCGATCTCGCCAACGAGCGGCACGTACAAATCCCACATGCGCAGTTCGTCGAGCCCGAGCGCGCGCTTGCGCAGCGCGAGATACGACTGAAGCGCCGGAAGGGACTCCCGCACCGCGCGGATCAGGTTTTCGTACACCGAGCGCGGGATGCGATCCGCGTCGAGCGCCGCGTCGAGCGCGGACGGATATCGCCGCACGCGCGCGTTGACTGCGTTCCGCTTGACACTCGCCGCATACAGCGCCGCAATGGTGTTGCGATGCTTCTTGTACGTGTCGTACACCGCGTGGAACGCCCGCTCGCGCACGCCGCGATCGCGCCGCTCCAACAGCTCGTGGTACAGCGCGTGCGTCACCTGCACGTCTTCCCCGTTTTCGTCGCGGATGACCGGGAAGACCGTGTCCGCGTTGTTGTACATCTCGAAGATCTCGGACGGCGCGTGCAGCACCTCGCTGAACTGCGCCAAAAGCTCCTCCTGCTCCGGGGTCAGGACGTGATCGCGCTGGCGGAGCGTTTCCTCGAGGAAGAAGTGGTACAAGCCGAGCCCTTCGACCGTTTCGAGCCAGCCTTCGACCTGCTCCGGGGAGAGCTGAACGAGTTCAGGGTAGAAAAACGACGTCGTCGCCTGGATTTCGGCGGCGAGCCGCTGGGCCTCCGCAAAGAGCGCCTGCCGCCAGCTCTCCGTCGTGTCCTCGTCGAGCTTCATCTTGGCGTAGACGAAGAGCTTCCAGAGGATTTGGCTAAGTTCGTCGTGCGCTCGCAGCGCATGGAGGAGCGTCTCGCCGGACGTGTTCAACCGCCCGCGAAACTGAACGAACGCTTCCGCAAGCGCGCGGACGCGATCGGCGTCCTTGCGCCACGCCTCTTGGTCCGGGTAGATGTCTTCGAGGTTCCAGCGAAACTCGGGATCGATCTCCTGCCTCGCCTTGCCGCGCACGTCGCGCGCCCAAATCACCTGTGATGCCACGCTTCACGCCTCCTTGTCTTGCCGCCTGACGTTTGCCATCTGCGCGTCCGTGAACGCGCCCGGGAGAAGCTGGCCGACGGTCATCTCCACCACATCGCCCCGGAGATTCCCGAGGTAGACCGGCGTGTCGGGCGGGCAGAATTCGGCCAACACCTGCCGGCACGCGCCGCAGGGAGAGACCGGCTCCGGGCTGTCCGCAATGACGGCCACCGCGCGAATCTCGGGCCTCGCGCCTGGCGCACTCTCGGCGACGGCGCGAAACACCGCGGACCGCTCCGCGCAGTTGGTGAGCCCATACGACGCATTCTCGACATTGGCGCCGGTCACCATGCGCCCGTCCGCAAGCTCAAGCGCCGCGCCCACGGCGAAGCCGGAGTACGGCACATACGCGCGCTCGCGCGCCTCTCGCGCGGCCTCCATCAGATCGGCGTGGGGCAGAGCCTCGCTTCGGTCGATCCGGGCGAGGATGAGCGGCGGCGCCTCGACGGGATCGTCCGAAATCTCCATGACTTCCTCGATCTCCCGAATGCAGCGGAGGGCGTCCTCCTCCGTGCGCGCGTGCACGGTGAACATCGGGCGGTGGGTCTGGACGCGGTCGCCCACCTTCGCATGCAGCACGATCCCGACGGACGGATCGATGGCCGCGTCCTTCGTCTCCCGGCCCGCGCCAAGCCGCATCGCCGCGAGCCCGAACGCGAGCGCGGGCAGCTTGGCGACAAACCCGGCCTTCTTCGGCAGATAGGGCATTTGGACCGGCGCCTGCGGGAGACGGCTTGGATCGTCGACGACGGCCGGATCGCCGCCCTGCGCCGCAATCCACCGCCGGAGTGTCTCGAGCGCCCGGCCTTCGGCGACCGATTGGCGTAACATGCGGCGCGCCTCCTCGCGCGTCGCGGCGACCCCCGCCAGCACGGTCATCTCCTCCGCCAGGGCGAGCGCGATCTCGGCGAGATCGAACGGTCCCTCGCCGGACAGCACGCGGATGGCCTCGGCCACCTCGAGCGCGTTCCCAATGGCGCACCCGAGCGGCTGGTCCATGTTGCTGAGAACGGCAACCGTCCGCCTGCCCGCCGCCTCGCCGATTTCGACCATCAGCCTCGCGAGCCTGCGCGCGTCCGAGCGCGACTTCATAAACGCACCGTCGCCCACCTTGACGTCGAGCACGATGGCGTCGGCGCCGCCCGCCAGCTTCTTGCTCATCACGGAACTCGCGATGAGGGGCAACGACTCCACCGTTCCCGTGACGTCCCGGAGCGCGTACAGCTTCTTGTCCGCCGGCGCCAGATCCGCGGTCTGTCCTCCCAGCGCGATGCCCACCTGCCTCACCTGCGCCACGAGTTCCGCCACGCTCAGATTTGTGCGAAATCCCGGGATGGACTCGAGCTTGTCGATGGTCCCTCCCGTGTGACCAAGCCCCCGCCCGGACATCTTGATGACCGGCACGCCGATGGACGCGACGAGCGGCAACACGACGAGCGTCGCCTTGTCTCCCACGCCGCCGGTGCTGTGCTTGTCGACCTTCACGCCCGGGATGCCCGAGAGATCCAGCCGTTCGCCGGAATCGGCCAAGAGCCGCGTGAGCGCAAGCGTTTCCTCGCGGGTCATGCCTCGCCAGACCACCGCCATGAGAAAGGCGCTCATCTGGTAGTCCGGGATTCTCCCAGCCACGTACCCCTCGATGAGAAACCGAAGCTCCTCCTCCGCCAAAGCCTCCCCTCTTCGCTTCTTGTCGATCACGTCCACCGCTCGCATGCAAAGCCACCCTCTCGTCTCGAGCTCCTTCGCGTCCATGGTACCACAGCGCGGAATGGGCTGTGCGACGCCCCTTCACGGATGGGACAGACTCCAGTAAAGTGATACGTGGCAGATTTGCGCGCGATTCTCGGCTCGGCCGGAAATGGAGACGAACCATCGTGATGGGACGAAAGCTCACGCTGTACAGCTTTGCATACCGGGGACTGTCCTCGTTTCTCACCTTCGCCAACAGCGCCATTGCCGCGCGTTACCTTCCGACGGCGAGCCGCGGCGAATTTCAGCTCTCCACGACCGTGGCCACCCTGGGTCAGTCATTTTCGGGCGGATACACGAATTATTTTTCCTACGCGCTGCCCCGCAGGCCACACGACAAGGCGCAGATTGTGCAGATGGGGAACTTCGTCATGTATCTGTTCAGCATCGCCGTCTGGCTGTGCGCCCTCGCCGCCATTTGGATTTGGCACCCACCCCTCTCCATCGCCTATGCGATGGTCGGGATTCCCTTCACGTTTCTGTTCGGATACGGCTCGAAGCTCCTCAACTCGCTCGGGGAGATCTCGTGGCTGAACCGCGTGAACATCGCGCAAGCTGTGGCGTTTCTCGTCCTGTACCTCGCCTTCATCGCGTTTCACTGGCACATGGCTCCCGGGCCCCGTCTCGTGTGGACGTTTCGCATTTGGCTCATCTCCTGGGCCCTTTGCGTCGCGCTGACGCTCGCTGTCACGTATCAGAAGCTCGGGTTCGGAGAGACGCTCAAGTGGCGATTCCACCGGGCAGAATGGCGAGGGCTCTACCGGTATGGCACAGCTTCTTCGCTCGCCATTGTCACCGGGTACGTCAACTATCGGACGGACTTCTGGATGCTCGCGCTGTTGCACAGCGCCACTACGCTCTCCATCTACGGCGTGGCGGTCGCCGCGGCGGAAATCCTCAACACCCTCACGCAAACCATCGCGACCATGGTCTTTCACCGCGTGACGGCGGCGAGCGTGGACGACGCCGGCGCCATCACGGAAAACGCCTCGCGGCAGACGCTCGTCACGTCCATCTTCGCCGCCTGCGCCCTGGCCCTGGGCATGCCGCTCATCGTGCTCATCTACAGCTGGCACAAGTACGGCGGAAGCCTCGGCCCGTTCTACGTGCTCCTCCCGGGCCTCGTGCTCAAGGCCACGGCCAATGTGATTGCGCAGTACTTCACCAACGCGCTCGGGCGCCCCACGGCGCTCACGTGGGTGAACCTGGCCGTGATCGCCGCCAACGCCCTCATGTGCCTGGGACTCATTCCGCTCGCCGGGATGTACGGCGCGTCCATCGCCTCAACGCTCTCGTACGTGCTGGAACTCGCCCTGTACGTCACCTGGTATCGGCGGGCTTCCGGGCGCGACAGCAGGGCGCTGTGGCGCGTGACGCGCGGCGATCTCGCGCCGTATCTCGATCTCGTCCACAAAGTTCGCGCGCGTTTGGCCCGGACGGCATAAAAAAGGCCCGGCACGCGCCGGGCACACGAGCGACCTCAGAAGCTGCCGCCGAAGGACAGGTACAGAAGGATCATGTTCAAGACGACGATCACGCTCGCGCAGAAGCTCGCCACCCAGGTGGTCAGCCGCCGATTGACCAATCGCCCCATGATGTCCGGCCGGCGCGTGAAGTAGATCAGGGCCACCACCGGCATCGGCAGGACGATGCTCAGCACCACCTGGCTCAGCACGAGCGTCTCGGTCGGATTGAGCCCGAGAGCGACGATGATGACCGTCGGGATCATCGTGATGACGCGCCGAAGCCAGAGCGGAATGGTGAAGCCGACGAACCCCTGCATGATGACCTGCCCGGCCATCGTGCCCACCGCTGAACTCGAAAAGCCGGAGGCGAGCAGCGAGATGAGAAATACCGCGGCGCTCGCCGGGCCAAGGAGCGGTGTCAGGGTCTTGTACGCGGTGGAGATGTCGGCGACGCCCGTGTGACCTGTGTTGTGGAACACCGACGCGGCCATGAACATCATCGACAGGTTCACGAGCCCAGCGAGCGACATGGCGATGGCGACCTCTTTTGCGCTGAAGCGCGCGATTTTCACCTTGTCTTCTTCATCGCGCGGCTGAATGCGGTTTTGCGTCAGGCTCGAATGCAAGTACACCACGTGCGGCATGACCGTCGCACCGATCACGCCGACGGCGAGCAGCACCGCCGCCTGGTTCCCCAGCCACGGCACCACGCTGTGATAGGCCACCTGGCCCCAATTGGGCTTCGAAAAAACCGTCTCCACGACGTAGCACAGGGCGATGATCAGGACGAACGCCGTGATGAACTTCTCGAGCGGCCGGAATCCCAGGCGGTCCAAGGTCAGAATGAGATACGTCACGACGCCCGTGACGAGCGTTCCCCACAGCATAGGGATGTGGAGCAACAGATTCAAGCCCACGGTTGCGCCCAAAAACTCCGCGATATCGGTGGCCATGGCCGCGACTTCGGAGAACGCCCACATCACGTAGGTCAGCCACTTGGGAAAGTGATCTCGGCATATCTCCGGCAGGCTTTTGCCCGTGGCGATGCCAAGTTTTGCGGACAGGTGCTGAATGAGCATCGCCATCAGATTGGCGAGCACCACCACCCACAGCAGGCGATAGCCGAACTCTGAACCGCTCTGGATGTTGGTCGCGTAATTGCCCGGGTCAATGTACGCCACACAGGCGACAAACGCCGGGCCGAGAAACGGGAGCAGCGCGCGCAACCCCCTGCGCCGATGATCCAAGGCGGCCCTGGCCGCTCGCACAGCCTTTGCGTCAGACGTCTGCAAGCTCGTGGTCGTCACACTCACCTCATCGCCCCCTCCGCCGGGAACTGCCCCGCCATCGGGGCCCCGGACATGAGTTGTATTCGGGTAAGATTTTTAGCCCAAGGAAACTTTCTGACCCTATTATACGCCGGTCTCGGCAATTTGTGACCTGCACATTTGGCCAAAGGCAAAATTTTTGGTCGGGGGAAAGTGCACGGCATGGAGTGGCGGGGTCCCGGTGAGCGTCAGGAAAGCCTCCTAGCAGGGGGGAAGGAGGGGGCAGCTTGCCCCCTCATAAGACGGTGCGGGCCATCCCGCACGCGGTGAATCGAGGAACTGGACGTGAGTAAGACTTAGCAGCGCATCGTCTGAGCCACCGAATATTCCTTCGCCGTATATTGGCCCTTTCACAGCTGACAGTTCAAGTCCCACGTGATTCCGAATTGATCTGTCAGTTTCGCGTATTTCGCACCCCAAAACGTCTTCTGCAGCGGCATATGAACTTTGGCTTCTTTCACCAAACGGGTATAGACGGCATCCATCTCCGATTCGGCCGAAAACTCGACCATCAAACTGACCGCACTGCGCTCTGGGAGTACCCCGTCCCTCGGAAAAACGTCCGAAATGAACAACCACGCATCGCCCAATTTGAGCCGCGCATGCAAGACCTTCGTCCGATAGTGTTCAGGAATCTGTGCACCAGGCATGTCTTCATAACGGCGCAACTCCACCACGTCGCCCCCAAACACTTCTGCATAAAAGTGCAGGGCTTCTTCCGCGTTCCCCTGGAAACTCAGGTATGGGACGATCCGAGCAATCGACATCGTACATGGATTCCTCCCCTGTACATAGCGTTCAGCTAGACAACACCGTGTTCTACCGCAGTCAGCATACCATACCTGCCGCCCCGTCCAGTCGCTCTCGCAAATCGTCCGGAGTCCTGCCAAGTGAGAGCAGGAATTGAACAAGGGGAACCGACGGTACTCCACACACAAAAAAAGGCTGCCCGTTCACCGCTTCGCCAACGGATACAGGGCAGCCTCCGAAAAACGTGTTTTCCACGCAATCACACAAACACAGGATCCTTGAGGTCCTCAAGCTTGACCATGGACTCCTCGGCGACTTCCTTGTGCAAGCTGTTCCCGTGCGCGTCCATCGTGACGATGGCTGGGAAGTTGTCCACCTCGAGATGCCACATCGCCTCGGGAATGCCGAACTGCTCGAGGAAGTCCACGCCTTTCACCTTCGTCACGCACCGCGCGTAGAATTGCGCCGCGCCGCCGATGGCGTTCAGGTACACAGCGCCCGACTTCTTGAGACCCTGCAGCGTCTTCTCGCCCATGCCGCCCTTGCCGATGACCGCGCGAATGCCGAATTTCTCGATGATGTCGGCCTGGTAAGGCTCCTCGCGCGAACTCGTCGTCGGCCCCGCGGCTTTGACATGCCACTCGCCGTTCTCGTCCTTCAGCATGACCGGCCCGCAGTGATACAGGATGCCGCCGCGGAGATCCACGGGCGAATCGTGGTGCATGAGGTACTTGTGGAGCTCGTCGCGGCCCGTGTGGATCTCGCCCCGGATGAGCACCACGTCACCCACCTTCAGCTTGCGGATCTGCTCCTCGCTGATGGGCGCCTGAAGGACAATCGCGTTCTCCGTCGAAAAGGCCTGTTTCGGCCGCTCGAGCTGGCCCTCGCCGTCCTTGTACAGCCAGCGCCGGATTTCGCCCGTCTCGGGATCGAGCACCACGCCCAGGCGCCGGAAGGCCCAGCAGTTGTACGCCACAGAGACGAAGAAGCTCGCAGGAATCCGGTTGCGCACGCCAATCTTGCACCCTAGGAGCGTCACCCGACCCCCGAAGCCCATGGTGCCGATGTCGAGCTGATTCGCCTTCTCCATGATGTACTGCTCAAGTTCTGCCAGCTGCGGATTCGGGTTGACGTCGTCCAGAGGCCGGAACAATTGCTCCTTCGCCGCCTCGTAGCCGCTCGTGCGGTCGCCGCCGATACAAACGCCGATGAAGCCCGCGCTGCACCCTTGGCCCTGCGCCTGGTAGACCGCGTGCAGGATGCACTTGCGGACGCCGTCGAGATCGCGCCCCGCGCGGCCGAGGCCGGGAAGCTCAGTGGGAAGCGCGTACTGGATGTTCTTGTTCTCGCAGCCCCCGCCCTTCAGAATCAGTTTCACCTCGACCTCGTCTTTCTCCCACTGGTGGAAGTGCACGATGGGCGTGCCCTCGCCGAGATTGTCGCCGGTGTTCTTGCCGGTGAGCGGATCGACCGAGTTCGGCCGCAACTTGCCAAGGCGCGTCGCTTCGGCCACGGCCCGACGAATCTCTTTCTCGAACTCGATTTGGTTGAAACCGACCGGACAATGGACAATGAAGGTCGGCATGCCCGTGTCCTGGCAGATGGGCTGCACGTCCTCCTCTGCGGAGATGATGTTGTCGATGATGGTGTTCAGGGCGATGGATGCGCGGCTGCCCAATTCCTCCTGAAGCTGCGCCCGCTTGATGGACCGGCGCACGTCGGGCGGCAGATTCGTGGAGGTCTCCGTGATGAGTTCCAGTAGACTATCAAACGCTTTCGTCGCCACTTGCCACTACCCCTTTCACAGCGCGTGCCTGGTGGCCCCCTTTCAGTATATCACTTGCCGCCTCCGAAGCCGGAATTGCGGGCCGTCACCGCCGCCGGCCCACGAAAAAAGGGGCCCTCTAGGCCCCATCACCGAAGCGGCACATCGAGCCGCGCCACGTCCGCCCACGTCTCGCGCCGCGCCACGAGGCGCGCCTCGCCATCGCGGCAAAACACGACGGCGGGCTTGGGAATGCGGTTGTAGTGGCTCGCCATCGCATACGTGTACGCGCCGGTCGCGAAGACGGCGAGGAGATCCCCCGGCTGCGGATCCGGAAGCGGGAGATCCCAGATGAGCATGTCCCCGCTCTCGCAGCACTTGCCCGCCACCGACCACGGGCGATCCGGCGGATCCGCCGCCCGATTTGCGTAACACGCGTGGTACTTCGCGCCATAGAGCGCCAGGCGCGGGTTGTCCGTCATGCCCCCGTCGATGGCGACGTAATTCCGCACGCCCGGAATGACCTTGCGACTGCCCACGCGGTACAGCGTCACGCCCGCGGGCCCGACGATGCTTCGGCCGGGTTCAATCCAGAGCACCGGCACGTCCATGCCTCGCGCCGCAAAGGCCGCCTTGGCGGCGCGGATCACACCCCGGACGAGATCGGCCACCGGCGGCGCATCCTCATCCGTGTACGGGATGCCAAACCCGCCACCCAGGTTGAGCACGGAAAAGGGCAGGCCGAACCGGCGCAGGCCGTCTTCGTACACGCCCGCCATTCGATCGGCGAGCAGTCGAAAGCCCTCCACATCGAAGATCTGCGATCCGATGTGCGCATGCACGCCGATGACCCGCGCGCGTTCCACCTCTTTGAGCCGCGAAAAGGCCTCCTCCACCTGGTGGCTGGCGAGATCGAAGCCAAACTTGGAGTCCTGCTGCCCGGTGGAGATGTAGTCGTGCGTGTGCGCCTCGACACCTGGCGCCACCCGCACCAGGACATCGACCGTGCGCCCGGTTTCTTGAAGGATATCGGCCAGGAGATCGATCTCGTCGAAATTGTCCACGATCACGGCCCCGATGCCGCTCTCAATGGCGTATTCGAGTTCCTCCGGCGTTTTGTTGTTGCCATGCATGTGGAGCTTGCTCGCCGGCACGCCGGCCGCGAGCGCGGTGTACAACTCGCCGCCGGACACCACGTCGATGCCCAAGCCCTCCTCGTGCGCGAGTTGGCAGATGGCCATGGTGCAGAAGGCCTTGCTGGCGTAAGAAATCTGATAGGGCACGCCTTCGTCTTGAAACACGCGGTGAAACGCGCGGATGGTATCGCGAATCAGCCCCTCGTCGTACGCGATGAGCGGCGTGCCGAACTGTGCCACGAGATCGACCGCGCTCACCCCGCCGATGAGAAGATGACCCTTTTCGTCTCGCGGAAAATGCGCGTCCACCCTCGGCCTCACGTCCAACAGGTGCTCTGATTTCACTCCGTCCACTCCTATCGTCTCTCTCTTGCATGACGCGCGGCGACACGACCTGTGTACAGGACCTGAATAAAGATTCAGACACAAGTATATACGTGCGCCATCGACGTGGGCAACGGCAAATTGCGTTAAGCCCGGTGCATAGCGCGGTAAAAGCCAGAACACCCTAGCGACAGATTCGGTTTGGAGGTGAGACCGTGCGCTGGAACCCCGTGGACTGGATCGCCTGGGCGCTCATCGTCATTGGGGGCATCAACTGGGGCCTGATTGGATTCGCCAACTACAACCTCGTGGGTGCCATCTTCGGCGCAACCTGGCTCTCGCAGTTCGTGTACGCGCTCGTCGGGCTCGGCGCCCTCTGGCAACTGGTGGCCGTCCTGGTGAAGAGTCAGGCCGTGAGAACGTGAAACCGTGTGTGCCGTGAAATGAGAAGAAGCCCTGGCAACCCGACGAGGAGCCAGGGCTTCTCCGTCCATCGCGAAGGGCTCAGCGGCCGACGCGCAGGCGGCGTTCGGAGGAGCGCCAGGCACTTTCCATCTCGACGTCCTCCCCGACGCTCGCCGCGTTCAGGGTGAGGCCGCGCGTCTCCGGCGCCAGGAAGAGGCAGATTAAGAATCCGCCGAACGTCACGAGCGCCCCCACCAACATCGTCGGACCCACGCC
This sequence comes from Alicyclobacillus acidocaldarius subsp. acidocaldarius DSM 446, assembly GCF_000024285.1. Taxonomy (GTDB): domain Bacteria; phylum Bacillota; class Bacilli; order Alicyclobacillales; family Alicyclobacillaceae; genus Alicyclobacillus; species Alicyclobacillus acidocaldarius. Next base: position 779,401 of record NC_013205.1, on the reverse strand, counting down.
ATAGCGAGCCAAAGCCCACGGCAGGAGGTACGTGCCGGCCACGGCCCCCAGCCTGCTGATGCAGGTCGTCACGCCAACCGCGGTGCCGCGCACCTCCGTAGGAAACAACTCGTTCGGCGCAAGCCACTCCATGATGTTCGGCCCGCCGGAAAACAGCGCGTACAGCAGAAAACCGAGGCCGATGACCCAAAGCGGCCCCTTCGGGAACAGTCCCAGGAGCAACATGCCGACGGTCATGACGGCAAACGAGGCGATCATCGTCGCCCTGCGCCCGAGGCGATTCAGAAACCATAGCGCGGGCACACACCCCACGATGAACAGCACGCTGATGAGCGCCGAACCGTACCCGGACGATCCGCTGAGCACGTGGTACTCGTCGAGGAGCGTCGGGCCAAACGTCAGCATCGCGAAGAGCGGCGCGACCGCGGCCGTGAAAAATCCACTCACGTACAGCGTTCGCTTCCAATACGTGCGATTGAACAGCGTCAGGTAGCTGGTGCGCGTGCGTTTCTCATCCGGCACCGCGATGTGCTTCAGGCTGGCTCCCGGCCCGTAGATGTCGCGAAGCACCTTCAGCGCTTCGCGCGCCCGGCCCTGCTGCAGCAGCCAACGGGGTGACTCCGGCGTCCCGAGCCGCAGAATCACGAGCGCGATGCCCGGCACCGCGCTCGACGCCAGCATGTACCGCCATGCGTCCGGCCCGATGGGCAAAAGCCACTGCCCCACCAGATACGCGACCGTGGCGCCCACGTACCACGCGATGACCGTCACGCCGAGCATCATGCCGCGATGTTTGCGCGGCGCGAACTCGGTCAGAAGCGACGTCGCGATGGGATAATCCGCGCCGACTGCGATGCCGAGCACCACGCGCAAGGCGAAGAGCTCCCAGGCACTGTGCACAAAGAACTGCAAAATCGAGGCCACGATGAGCAACACGAAATCGATGGTGTACATGAGCTGACGCCCAAACCGATCCGTCACGTATCCGAGCAGTCCGCCGATGAAGATGCCGATGAGTGCCGATGCACCAACGAGCCCGCTCCACATGGCGTTGAGGTGCAGTTCAGGCGTCAACTGCGTGAGCGCCACGGCGACGATGCTCAGGATGTACCCGTCGAGAAACGGCCCGCCAGACGAATAGATGGTGAGCTTCAGGTGAAACGGACTCCACTTCGCGTCTTCGACGGGATTGGCCGGCCTTGTCGCTTGCAGATCCATGGTCTCCCCCCTCAAGGTTTGGCGATCTCAACTGCGCCGCCTGCGTAAAGACACACAGGCAGCTGCGATATCGCGCGAGGGGGATCGGCAGAGGAGGTGCACCAACGAGGCTCACCGGTAGAAAAAGCGAGGAGAAGAAAGCGGCGATACATGGCATCGTCCCCTTTCCGTGCGCTTACGAGGTTAGCTGACGGGTTAGGGCGGAAAGGCGCCCCACGACGGATGTCGTTTCACCCCGAGAGTTGGGTCCCCCGTTTCCTCCGCAGGAGGAATTCAGCGCTGCCGCTTGTATCGCGATGCAACAGTCGATGTATATGTTACGATACACGAAATTTAAGATGAACGCAAGGCGAGCGTCAATCTTTGGACATCCGCCGCGGGCGGCCGCCGCAAGGGCCACCCACCGCGGGCCCGACAGTCAAGTCGATGTCGGGTTCTTGATGGCCGTGAGCACCGCCTCGTACGACGGGTCGAGGATTCGAATATCGGCCGACTTCGCGAGCTGCGCCACAAGCTTCGTCTCGCTTTCGGCATTCTGCTGCTTGATGGCCTGGATAATCTGCGAGCGAACGGCGGACAGCGGCTCCACGTGCTGCGGCGTGATGGCTTGGCACTGCACGATGTCGTATCCGCCCTGCACCTTGACCGGGTCGCTCACCGCGCCGGCCTTGAGGGCGAAGGCCGTGGATGCAATGGCGGGATCGCCCGCCTTCAGTTCATCAAGGCTGAAGGTTCCGAGCAGGCCGCCTTTGGAGCGGGTGGCCGCGTCGATAGAGACGGACTTCGCCACGGAAGCGAAGGGCGTCCCCGACTGGATTTCCGTGAGGGCCTTCTCCGCATCTGCCTTCGTCTTTACCGCGATGATGGCGATCTTGCGCGTCTCGGGCACCGTGAACATGGACGCGTTCTGCTTGTAGTACGACGCAATCTGCTTGTCCGTCACGTGAACCTGCGCCTCAGCGAGCTTCGAAGCGAGGATGTTGTCGCGAATTTGATTCAGAAACTGCGCCTTCGTCATGTGGTTCTGGGCAAGCAGCGAATTCAACTGCGCATCCGACGTGATGCCGTTCTGCATCTCGATGGCGGTGAGTTGCTGATTGATCTCCGCATTCGTCGCCGTGACGTGCTGTTTGGCCGCCGCCTGCTCAATCAGGGCATTGGCGATGAGCTCCTCCAGCATGGCCGATCCGGCATAGGCCTCCGACTGCTGCGCGAGCTCCTGTCTCGTGATGGGGGTCTTGCCCACCATCGCCACCACCGAGCCGCCCCCGTGTGCCGCATACGTGCCAAACCACACGCCGCCCACGACCAGCGCCCCCGCGGCCGCGCCGACGAACCCGGAAATCCACCGTTCCTTCTTCAATGCCATCCTCCTTCAGTCTTTCCGCACCCTGGGTCGCACACCCCAGTTCAAGCAAGCCTATCACGCGGCTCCAAGTTGCGCAACACGTGTTTCTGCACCTTGCCCGTCGCGTTCACCGGCAGGGATCGCGCGATGACGATCTGGGACGGCCGCTTGGGCCTGGCGAGATGCGCCGCGCAGAGCGACTCCAGCTCGGCCCGCAAGGCGTCCGCGTCGATGGCATCCGGTTCCTCCGGCACCACCCACGCCACGGCCCGCTCCCCGTAGAGCGGGTCCGGGAGCCCCACCACGGCGGAGCGCGCCACCGCCTCGTGCGCGTTCAGCACGTCCTCAATTTCCCGCGGCGAAATCTTCTCGCCCGCGCGATTGATCATCTCCTTCGCGCGCCCGGTGATGTACACGTAGCCATCCTCATCCATGTAGCCGAGATCGCCCGTGTAAATCCAACCCGGGCCGTAGCCGTAGTCGGGCGCAGGCTCCATGCCCTCGTAGTGCTCGATGACATTGGCGCCGCGGATGGCAATTTCACCGAGTTCATAAGGCGCGACAGGCTTGCGCTCCGCGTCGACAATGAGAAGGGACATCCCGACCGGCTTGCCGACCGATCCCGGCTTCCGCGCGCCCGGCGGCAGCGGATTGGTGCAGATCTGCCCCGCAGCCTCCGTCATGCCGTACGCCTCAATGACCGGCACGCCGCAAGCCGCTTCCATCCGCGCGGCCACCGCCGGCGTGAGCGGCGCGGAGGCGGATCGCAGAAAACGGAGCGTGCCGAGCGCCTCCTTGGGCACCGGGCGCTTGGCGACGATGGACAAAATCGTCGGGACGCAGGAGACCCAGGTGACGCCGTGGTGGCGGATGTCGTCCCAGAACAAGGAGGCGTGGAACTTGTCGCGCATGACGATCCGGCCGCCCGACACGAGCGTCGACAGGAGGACAATCACCTGGCCGTTGATGTGAAAGAGCGGCAAGATGCAGTATGCGACGTCCGACGCAGTGAGCTCATGGCTCCGCATCACGTTCTGCACGGCTGCAAAAAGGTGTCCGTGCGTCAGAAGCACACCTTTGGGCTCGCCCGTCGTGCCGGACGTGAACATGAGCACGGCCGGCTGCTGTTCTGAGGTGCCTTGCCGCGCCTCGGGCGCAGACCCAGAGGAGCGTTGCCAGATTTGAACCACCTGCCCGCGTTCGGCGTCCACAGAGGGCCCGCGGGTGAAGCGGTGCGCACGAAGCAAGTCGCCCCACCGTTCGCCGGCCGCAGGCGCAACGATGCCGTAATCCGCCCGGTAGCGGGCAAGCGCTCGTTCGAGCTCGCCCGTCGGCATTTCGCTGTTGGCGGGCACGCAGATGGCGCCGTGGTCCAGACACGCGAGATAGCTCACCACAAACGCGTACGAGTTCGGCAGGGCCACCATCACACGATGCCCGGGACGCACGCCGAGGGCGGAGAGCTGAGACCGGATCTCCTCAACGTGTGCGCGGACCTCGCCGCACGTGTACCAGCGGCCGTCCCAGACGACGGATCGCGACGGATCGGCGAGCGCGCGCGACAACGCGTCGTTTAGATTGGACATGCGAAACACCTCGATTCCGAGATTCGAATCCGTGTGGAACGTCTCATCCCGCCACACTGGAGGCGGTCTTGCGCGCCATGGACTTCGGCAGGCCCGCCTTTTCGCCGACGATGTATCCGACGAACGGAATCTTTCCGATGAGGTACGCGGCGATGCCGGAGGACACGTAGGTCAACGCAATCCAGATGGGCAGCATGGCGTACTGCACAGGGAGCGAGACATGAATCTGGTCCGCCAGGAGCTCGACGAAGCGAAGCGCAATGGGGTGAATGAGAAAGATGCCGAAGCTCACGCCGCCAAAAAAGCGGATGACGCGGCTCGCGCGCGGCATGAGCCCCCGGGCTCGCCGAGCTTGCCAGCCAAGCCCGATGCGCCACAGCACAAGCGCCACCGCCAGGCTGTAGGGCACCATGACAGGCTGCAGCGTGTCGACAATCTCCCCTCCCGTGAGGTGGAACCCATCTCGATTGAGAAAGTAGATGCCAAAGAGCAGGCACCACATGCCAAGCCACGTCCAGAAGAGCGTACGCGCGTGCGACATGGCCCACGCCTTGACGCGCGGATAATAGATGGCGAACATCGCGCCCGCGATGAACCAGAACTCGTACGTGAAGATGTCGCGATCCCGATATCGCACGAGGATGCGGAGCCACTCAGGCAACTGATATACGTTCACGAACTGCAGCGAGGCCTGATTCCAGATCATGATGCCGATCTCGACGAAAAAGGCGGCCGCGACAATCGCCCGATGATGCCGCTCCGAGCGCTTGAGCCAGCGCACCATCAGCGGAAACACGACGTATAGTTGCATGGAGACGAGAAGAAAATACAGGAAATATTGATTCGCGGTGGCCAGGCTCGTGAGGAACGTGTGGACGAGATAAGACGCGGTCCACTCGAACCCCTTGAGAAACGTCCCTTGAAACAGAATGTAAATGGCCGTCCACGCAATGTACGGAATGGCGATGAGCAGAAACCGCTTCTTCCAAAACGACGTGGCGGTGAATGGGCGATCGTAATAGGTGTAGAAGAGAACGAGGCCGGTGATGAACATGAACGCTTCGCGCGTGAAATGGAACGTCATCATCAGAATGCCAGAGGACACGTCCATCCACGATCCGTCCGGCGTGCGAACGTTGAAACTCGACAGGACATGCACACAGATGACGCCCAAGATGATGCAGGCCCGCATCAGATCGACCTCGTGAAGATGCGGTTTCTTCGCCTGGGCCTGGCTCACCTCGACCCCTCCTCACTTGCCTTGAACACCGCATAGCTTACGGGAACGAGCTTGAAGCTTCGTTGAAAAACATCAAAAGTTTATCAAAGCCTCAATGTCACCTTAACACGCATCCGCCATCTTTGCCAAAGGCGGCTGTCACCATGGTGCGCCAAGGTGGGCGCGAAGTCATCGGGGTTCGAAAGAGATCGACCAAAAACTACGATTTTAAGGGCGATTTGAGATGAAAATGACAAGATGAAGGAAAAGACATCCTGGGGGGTCGTGGCGATGAAACGGCGCTGGCAAATGGGGTTCTTGGCGTTTGCCCTCGTCGTAAGCGCGTTGTGGCTGCCCACGTCGCTCACCGCGCGAGCAGCGTCGAGTGGGTTGGATGGGCATGAATCATCCGGACCGCAGACCATCTCCGCATCTGTGGACGCAAACTCCACATCCACGGACGCCTCGCCGACGGGCTCAGGCGTGGCGCCGAATCCGGTGCCCGCGCCCGGCAACCCGGCGGGGAGCGGAACGGATGCCAATTCGAGCGAGGGAACCAACGCGCCGAACGCTCCTGCGCAGGACCGCGTCGTGCGGGTGCTCGTCATCGGCTCGTCCGTCGCGCGCGGCTGGAAGGATCCCAAGGGCGGGGGCTATCTGCATCGGACGTTTTCGGCCCTCTCCGCGCTGACGCCCATCACGTATGACGTGATCGACAAGGCAGAGCCGGGCAAGGGCGTGCTCAGCATTCGAGATACGTACGTGAAGTGGCTGGAAACGTACCAGCCGCAGATTGTGTGCATCGCGTGGGGCGGCCTGGATGACCTGTATCAACACACGCCGTTTCGCGTGTACGACGAACAGGTGCGATGGCAAATCCAGGAGGCGCTTGATCATCGCGCCATCGTCATGCTTGTGACGACGCCCGTGTCCAAGGCGTCGTACACCACGTACCGGGCGGCGCAACAGGCGCTCATGGAGAGCGAGATTCAGGTGGCGGACAGCTTCCACAACCCGAATGTGTACGTCTTCAACCTGTTTGACCAGATGAAGGCGTATCTCCAGGCTCACCACGAAAGCATCCAGCCGCTGATGCACGACAGCTGGCATCCCAATGCGAGAGGCCATGCGCTCGCGGCCGAGCTTTTGGTGAAGGACATCCTCGCGAAATTCCCTGTCACCGCACCCGTATTCAAGGCGGGACCATCCACCTCGTCGGGCCATACCGAGGGCGGATCGGCATCCTGAAGGGATTTTGAAAGCAAAGCGCCTGATGCGGGCGCTTTTTTTATGGTCGCAATCCCTGCGACGAACCTACATTCGAAACCTAAATGGATTGACCCTCACGCTGCGGCAGGCGATTCACATCTACTGCGACAAGATGGAATCTCCCCAGGACTGAGGACCGGACGGGACCATTTCTGTCGGCGAGGAAACGGTATAATAAGGGACACAACGCCACGAGAAACGAGGTTCGCGGCATGGCCATGGACATGAGAAGGCGTCGCTTCACGGTGTGGCTTGGCGCCTGCGCGGTCGTCTGCGCCGTCAGCGCCTGCGGGACCAACGCGGCGGACAGCGCGCCCACGGCGCCCGAAAGCGCGCAGTCGGCGGCGCGACAGGCGAGTCCCTATCCGCTCATTGCTCACCCGTCGGCGCAGCCGGTCGTCGCGATGGGTGTCGGCGGCTCCGTCGCACACGGATGGGATGACAAGACCGGCGGAGGCTATCTCGTGCGAGCGTTTCAGAAACTGACGAAGACCGGCCCCATATCCTTTCAGTTCATCAACAAATCCATCGAAGGTTACGGCCCCACGCAGATGGCGGCCAAATACGCCGAGTTTCTCAGCGAAATCCATCCCCAGGTCGTGGTCATCTCGTGGGGCATGTTGGATGACATCGCCAACAAGACGCCCATCGCCGCGTTTGAACAAGCCGTTCAATCTGAAATTCGACAGGCGCTTGCCGCGCACGCGGACGTGGTCGTCGTCACACCGCCGCCCACCGGTGCATCCTACGGGCACGATCAAGCGTCCGAAAGCCAACTCGTCGCGGACGAAATTCGCGTGGCAAAACAATTCAAGACCCCGGAGGTGATCGTCGTCGATTTGTTTAACCAGATGAAGCGCTACCTCGCCGCCCATCGCCAGTCCATCCAGATGTACAGCGCGGACGACTGGCACCCCAACACGCTCGGCCATGAATTGGCGGGATCGCTTTTGGCCCAGGATCTGCAGGGCACACTCGTGCCTGCCGGCAGCGCCAAACCGAGCTCAGGATGAGCACCGGCGCCAGCCTGTGCGCAATCCGCCGCGCCTAAGCTCACTCAAATCCCCACACCTCGGGCAGCGGAATGCCGTGTCGATCCGACAGCTCGGCGAGATCGGCCCACACCTCGTCGGAGATGGGAATCCCTCGGCGGCTGCGGCTCACCCGCTCCCGATGCCGCCGTTCGCCCGGCACCGAGATGGGCGGCTGGCCCTGTGCGGAAGGCGCGTCGTGGATCTCCGCGACAAGCGACGCCATTCGCTGCAGAAACGCCTCCTGGCCCACAAAGAAATCCGGATGCAACGCAAGATAAAAGAATCCGTTGCCTGGCGGCTTGCCGTCGTCCGCAAACATGAACCCGACGTCGCCCGCAACCTGCGCGCCGGCGAGGACGCCCGCCAACACTTCGACCATGAGCGCGAGGGCGTACCCTTTGGCGCCGCCTATCGGCAGAAGCGCCCCCGACAGGGCGCGATGCGGCTCTTTCGTCGGCGCGCCGTCTTCATCGACCGCAACGCCGTCGGGAAGGGATTCGCCGCGCCGGGCGCGCTCGATCACGGCGCCGCGCGAGATGGCGCTTGTCGACAGATCGATGGACAGAGGATAATCGAGCGGCGTCGGCGCCGCGAACGCGATGGGGTTCGTCCCGATGACGGGCTTTCGGCCGCCCGGGGGCGCCAGCGCGGGATGCGTGTTGGCACAGCAGAAACCCACCATGCCATACAGCGTCGCCCACTCGGCGTACAAAAACAGGGCGCCACAATGATTCGCCCGGCGCACCGCAACCGCGCCGAGCCCCGCCTCGCGAGCCAACTCCACCGCGTGAGCGGCCGCCTCCTTGGCGCTCACGAAGCCAAGGGCGTCGTCCGCATCCAGCACGGCGGTGACAGGTCCGGTGCGCCTCCAAACCAATCGCGGGTTCGGGTTGACTTTGCCACTTTTCAATCCGTGCAGATACCACGGCAGACGCATGACGCCGTGGCTCGAGATTCCGCGGAGATCCGATTCGACAAGCGCGGTGGCGGACCAATCCGCGTCGCGCTTCGCCACACCTGCTGCGGCGAAGCAAGCGCGCGCAAAAGCTTGCAGCGACGCGGGCGCGACGAGCCTCTGCAACCTCTTCCCACTCCCCGATGTCTCCGCCTCACTGCTCCACCGCCTGCGCCACCAGCTTGGCGTACACCATGGCCCCCGTGGGGTTTAAGTGCACGCCGTCCGGCCAGAAATACTCCGGATGCCCTGCGCTCGCCTGATACCAGTTCACGAGCACCACGTGCGGATACGTGGCGGCCACCTGGGCCAGCGTCTGATTGACCGCGTTCTGCCACGGTCGAGGCACGCGCGTGTTGACCAGGACGATTTTCTTGACAGGCCCGAGCGATTGGAGGACGGAGACCAGCTGTTGTTTGCTGAAGGGCCCGTTGGTGCCGAGTTCGAGGATGACGATGTGGCCCAATTCTCCTTTCGCCTTCAGGGCCTGTACCACCTGCGGCGCCTGGTCCATCTGGCGGCCCACCTGCCCGTCGCACACGATGCCCGGCAGGAGCTTCTCGAGATCCGCCTCCACGTCGATCATGACCGAGTCCCCGATCGCCGTCACGCCGACACCCGACGCCTTCTTCGGCTTGGGATCTGCGATGGTCCGCACGTTCGCGGTCCGCGAAGGGTTAGACGCCGAGGTTGGATGAGGCCCAGTTGGCGAACCCTTCGTAGTCTCTCCACCGCCCGAGGTGGCATGCGCGTCCGGCGCAGACGGCTTGTCGCCCGATCCGCCCGCCATCACAGGCTTCGCGTGGACCTTGCCGAGTGACGCCACCACCGGATACGCGGTCATGCCCGCGCAGAAGAGGATGGCGATCCCGGCCACGACGCCCGTGCCATACATCACGCGGCGCCGCCCGCTGCGAACGCGTCGCGTGCGGTACACATCTCGAACGATGGCGCCCTCCGCCCTCCGGCGCTTGCCAAGGCGCCGAATGGGCTCTTCGACGATCCGCCAGGAAAGCGCGGCAATCGCCACTGCCAGCGCCACCTGCCATGCCGCGCGAAGCGGGCTGAAGTCGTTCGCGTCGATGAGCGGCGTCGTCAGCGCGATGATGGGAAAGTGCCAGAGGTAGATGCCATACGACCGCACACCGATCCAGCGCCAGGGCTGGGATCCGAACGCGCGGCCCAACAGCGTGCTGGGATGCGCCAGACATGCTACCAACCCTGCGGTGGCGATCGAGAGAATCACAAGGCCGCCGCGATACAAGAACGGCTCGTACTCGTTCGTCTGCCAGATCATCCAAAGGATCGCGAAGAGATTCAAGAGGCCGACGAGATCGAGCAGCAGGCGGCGGCGAGGCGCGAGCGGGCGATTGAACGCGCTCGACGGCCATACGAACGCGAGCATCGCGCCGATGAGGAGCCCGAACGCGCGCGTGTCCGTCCCGTCGTAGACGCGCGTCGGGTCCATGCCCGGTTGATACAGCACCGCCATCCATACGGCCGAGGCGAGCGCCAGCAGGCCCGTGAAGGCGAGGATCCGCCCGCGCCGCTTCAAAAGCTTCAGCGCGAACAGGAGCAGGAGCGGCCAGATGAGGTAGAACTGCTCCTCCACAGCCAGCGACCACAGGTGGCCGAGCGGCGTCTGTCGCCCGAAGCTTTGGAAGTAGGAAACCTTATGAAAGATGAACCACCAGTTGCTCACGTAGAAGAACGACGCGACGGCGTCCTGAAAAAACTGCGCAAATTGCGCGCGATCCGCCAGGTAAACCCAGATCATGACGGCGACGAGCATCACCACGAGCGCAGGTAAGAGCCGCCTCGCGCGCCGCAGCCAAAACTGCTTGAAGTCGATGCGCCCTGTGTTTCGCCACTCCGACACGAGGAGATCCGTGATCAGGTAGCCGGAGAGCACGAAGAACACCTGAACGCCGAGCAGGCCTCCGGGAGCTCCGCCCCAATTGACGTGATACGCGATCACGGCGAGCACCGCAAGCGCTCGCAATCCGTCCAGTCCTGGCATGTACCGGCCATGCCCGCCTATCGGCTTTGGCATTGTCTGTAACTCCTCCCGTCGGCGCAATCCGTGTCGAAATTCCCCGTTTCGATTATATCTAGGTGACGAAGCAACTGGGCGTTGTGTTTCATGGAAATTTGCCGATGCGAATGCGCCGAGGAAGAGGCGAGATCGACAGGATGCGACAGGAGACGTGGTTACCCCTTGGGCCGGAAGAAGACCGCCGTCAGGAAGGCGAACACGATGGCCGAGGAAATGCCCGCGCTCGTGAGCTCGAAGATGCCCGTGATGACGCCGACGAGCCCGTGGGCCTTGCCCTCCGCGATGGCGCCCTGCACGAGCGCGTTGCCGAAGGACGTGATGGGCACGGTGGCGCCGGCGCCCGCGAAGCGCACGATGGGATCGTAGAGGCCGAGTCCGCCGAGCACGGCGCCGGCCACCACGAGGATGGACACCACCTGCGCGGGCTGAAGGCGAAGCGCGTCCATGAGAAACTGGCCGATGAGGCAGATGGCGCCGCCGACGAGGAACGCCCAAAGATACATCACGGCGCACTCCCCCCTGCCTGACAGGCCGCGCTCGGCCACTCCATGGCGACGGCGTGCGCGATGCACGGAATGGTCTCCTTCTGCTGATACGAGATGGGGGACAAAAGCGCCCCCGTCGCCACCACGAGCACGCGGCGGAGTTCGCCGTCCCGAAGCCTCCGCTGCACATGGCCGTACGCCACGGACGCCGAGCACCCGCAGCCGCTGCCCCCAGCCAACACCTCCGGCAAGTCGCCGTAGATGAGGACGCCGGCGTCGCCATAGCGGTCCTGCGGGATGTCCACATGGTGTTCGATCATGAGATCGCGGAGGATGCGCGATCCGACGCGGCCGAGATCGCCCGTGAGGACGAGATCGTAATAGTCGTACGGGAGGTCAAAGTCCCGGAAGTGGCTGATGAGGGTGTCGAGCGCCGCGGGCGCCATGGCCGCGCCCATGTTGAACGGATCGGTGAGCCCCATATCCACCACGCGCCCGATGGTGGCCCTGGTGACCACTGGATGTTCACCCTTCCCGTCGTTCGGCGCGACGATCGCGGCCGCACCGGCCGTCACCGTCCACTGCGCGGTGGGCGGCTTCTGCGCGCCATACTCCGTCGGATACCGGTAGTGCTTCTCCGCGGCGGCGTTGTGGCTCACCGTAGCCGCGAGAACGTAGCGGGCCGAGCCGGTGTTCACGAGCAGCGACGCCAAGGCGAGCCCCTCCATGGACGTGGAGCACGCGCCAAAGATCCCAAGATAGGGCATGGCGAGCGTCCGCGCGGCGAACGAGGACGAGATGATCTGATTCATGAGATCCCCCGCGATAAGAAAGGAGACCGCGTCCTTGGTGATGCCCGCCTTCTCGATGGCCTTCTGACACGCCTCGTCCAAGAGCGTGCGCTCGGCCTGCTCCCAGCTTTTCTGTTCCATGCGGATGTCCGCGTGCAGCAGATCGAAGTCGTCGGCGAGCGGTCCCTTGGCCTCCATCGGCCCGCCGATGGCCGCCGTCGACAGGATCATCGGTTGGTGCTCAAACTCCCAGCTCTGGTGTCCCCTGAGCATGCTCTACCTCCCTGGCGCGACGAGCGTGTGAAGGAGTCCGATGAAAAAGGCCGCCACGACGCCCCAGACGATCACGGCCCCGGCCAGCTTGAACATATTGGCGCCCACGCCGAGCACCCATCCCTCCGTCTTCGACTCGAGGGCGGCCGAGGCCATCGCATTCGCAAACCCCGTCACCGGAATGGCCGTGCCCGCGCCCGTGAACCGCGCGATTTTGTCGAACACGCCGAGCCCCGTAAGCAGACACGTGAGAGCGATGAGCACCGCAACGGTCGGATTGCCCGCGTCTTTGCGGCTGAATCCGCACACGTGCACGAAGAAGTCGCTCACCGCCTGGCCCACGACACACACCAAGCCGCCCGCCACAAACGCGATGACGAGGTTTCTCGCCATGGGGCGGGCAGGCTCACGCGCCGATGCGAACGCCTGATACGCCTGCATCACGGGCGTTGCCTTCTTGAGTTGTGCCTTCGGCATCTCGCGTCCCCTCCCTAGTGCCGCAAGTACGGCTCCGTCTCGTTCAGAACGCGCTCCATCCGCTTCGCCATGGCGGCGTAATCCCGCTTGGCCGCCTCATCCTCCGTGGCGAGCGCGAACAATTCGAGATCCGCCCGGGCCTTCTTCAGCAGGATGTGCGTCAGCTCGCGCGCCTTCGGCTCGGGCACCTGAATCCGGTCGTCGTACAGATCCACGTACAACTCCCCGGCCGCGTTCACCTGCGCGAGATACACGTTCTCCACGGCCACCCCGAGCTTGTCCAGTTCTCCCTTCAGCCATCTGCGATTGAACCCCAGGGTGGCGAGCCCCTCGTCCATGATCTTCCCGTCCATGATCACGACCTGAGGCTGCGACTCGGTCGGCACCTTGAGACCAAGGCGCTTCGGCGTCACCGGCTCCGCCTCCGGCTTCAACATCACGTTGACGGAACCATTCGATTCCATGATGGCGAATTCCACATCGGCCACCTGAAACACGTTTTTGGCCCGCAGATGCTCCAGCAATTCATCGGTGGACATGCGCTCTTTGCGCAAGTTATCCTCGAGAATCTTCCCATTCTGGATGAGAACCCGCGCCTTGCCCTCGAGGATGTCGCGCGCCTTCTTGCTTTTGAGCGCGATGAAGCTGAGCAAAATCGGCAGCGCCGTGTACACGGCCATGGGCAGGAGCCCGTGATACAGCGGCGCCTGCAGTTGATCCGGGATGATGGCCGCCATGTCGCCGATGGCGATCCCGACGATGTATTCAAAGAAGGTGATCTGTGAAAGCTGCCGCTTGCCAATGAGCTTCGCGAACAGAAACATGGCAGTAAACGCGATGAGCGATCGGATCAGGATGGTCAGCCACTCCGCCACCCGCTCACCTCCATCGACGTGAAGCGAGCCAGGGAGCACCCTCCCTGGCGCCGTTGTGGATTAGAAGCCCTTGTACTGAGGCTCCTCTTGCTCGATCTCGGCGACGCGAGCCTGCAGCTGCTGCACCACCTGCTGCGTCTGCTGCGCCGCTTGCGTGTACAGCTGCTTGGCCTGCTGATTGTCGGTGGCGAGCGCAAACGATTCGAGGTTCGCCTGCGCGCTCTTCAGGTTCGCGAGCGTCGTCTTCACCTGCTGCGCGATGGTCACAGGTTTCACCCCCCAATCTGTACCGTAATGTCTCCGATCGAAGGCTACCCGTATACATCGATGAGGTTGGAAATCCCGGGAAGACCCCGGAATGTGGCTTTCTATCTATTTTCGTTTATTTGTTTCTGTTTGTTTTGCTATAATGAACGTTGCTACGAAATTTGCCGCGGCCATCGGTGCGCGCCATGCCTGTAAGCGTTACACTGGAGACGACAGCTTGTGTACAGTGACCGATCACGCTCGTCCGGTCGCGGTCATGGAGGTCTGCGCCATGAGAGTCAGCCTGTTTATCACCTGCATCGTCGACGCCGTCTTCCCGCGCGTCGGGATCGCCACCACGCGCCTTCTCGAGGCGAGCGGCTGCGAGGTCGATTTCCCCATCGGCCAGACCTGCTGCGGCCAGCCCGCCTTCAACAGCGGATACGCCGACGAGGCCCGCCACGTCGCGCGCACGCTGCTCGAGGCGTTTGCCGACGCCGACGCGGTCGTGAGCCCGTCGGGATCGTGCGTCGGCATGCTTCGGCACTACTACCCCAGCCTCTTCGCGGGCGATCCGGCCCTCGCGCACGAGGCCCAGCGACTCGCCGACAAAACGTATGAACTCTCTCAGTTTCTCGTCCGCAGCCTGCAGAAGGTGGACTTCGGCGGCCGCTTTCCGCACCGCGTCGCGTTCCACCCGTCCTGCCACGGATCGCGCCTCCTCGGCGTGCGCGAGGAACCCCTCGAGCTCCTGCGCCACGTGCGGGATCTCGAGCTCGTCGATCTCCCCTACGCCCGCGACTGCTGCGGCTTCGGCGGCACGTTCTCCGTCAAGATGAGCGAAATTTCAAGCGCCATGGCGGACGAGAAGGCGGACAACGTGCTCGCGAGCGGCGCCGAGGTGCTCGTGTCCACCGACATGGGCTGCCTCATGAACATCGGCGGTACCCTCTCCCGCCGCGGCGCCCATATCCGCGTAATGCATCTCGCCGAGCTTCTGGCTGAAGCCGCAGGCTTGACCGAGGAGGTGACCGCATGACCGCCCATTCCTCCGTGCGCCACCGCGCCAAGGTGGCCCTGCGCGACGACTTCCTGCGCGGCGCCGTGCACTTCACGACCGACAGGCTGCGCAACCGCAAGCAGGCTGTGACCGAAGACTTCGGCCACTGGGAAACCTGGCGCGATCGCGGTGAAGCCATTCGGCGGCACACCATCGAAAACCTGGATCACTACCTCGCGCAGTTCGCGGACAACCTCGAGCGGCTCGGCGCCCACGTCCACTTCTGCGCCGATGCGCGCGAGGCGCTCGACGCGGTTGCGCAAATCGTGCGCGCCAAGGCCGCGAGGCGCGTGGTCAAGTCGAAGTCGATGGTGACCGAGGAGGTCCACCTCAACCACCACCTCGAGCAACTCGGCGTCGAGGTCATCGAGACCGATCTCGGCGAATACATCGTGCAGCTCGCGCGCGAAACCCCATCGCACATCATCATTCCGGCCATCCACAAGACGCGCGAGCAGATCAAGGCGCTGTTCGAGGCGGACGGTGGCGAAAACCTCACCACGGAGACGCGCGATCTCGTCGCGTTCGCCCGCCGCCGCCTGCGCGAGATGTACCTGACGGCGGACATCGGCATCACCGGCTGCAACTTCGGGATCGCCGAGACCGGCTCGATTGCCCTTTTCACCAACGAGGGCAACGCCGACCTCGTCGCCAACCTGCCAAAGACGCACATCGTCTTCATGGGCATGGAGCGCATCCTCCCAACGCTCGACGATCTGGAGGTGTTCGCGCACCTTTTGCCGAAAAGCGCGACCGGGCAGAACACCATCACCTACCTGTCGCTCATCACCGGCCCGCGCCGCGCGGGCGATGGCGACGGCCCCGAAGAAATGCACGTCGTCATCCTCGACAACGGCCGCTCGCGCCAGCTCGGCGATCCCGACTTTCAGGCCGTGCTCCACTGTATCCGATGCGGCGCGTGCCTCAACGTCTGCCCGGTGTATCGGCAAATTGGCGGCCACGCGTACGGATCGGTGTATCCCGGGCCCATTGGCGCCGTGCTCTCCCCCCTGCTTGAGGGCGGTGAAGCGTATCAGGATCTGCCGTACGCCTCGAGCCTGTGCGGCGCGTGCTACGAGGCGTGTCCGGTCAAGATTCCCCTCCACGACATGCTGGTCAAGGAGCGACAGCGGTTCGTGGCCAAAACCGGCGGCAAAACGGGCGAAAAGGCGGCGTTCGCGGCGTACCGAGTCACGTTTGCGGATCATCGGCGCTATCTCGGCGCCATCCGCCTGGCGAGGCGCCTCCAGGGCGGGTTCGCGAAAGGCGGCGTGATCCGCGCGAAGATTGGCCCGCTCGCGGGCTGGACGGATCGGCGCGATTTCCCTGCCCTTGGCAGCCAGACGTTTCGCGAGTGGTGGATGGCGAGGAAGCGAGGGACGAGGCGTGGATAAGGCGGGTTTTTTGGCGAACATCGCAGCGCGGCTCGGCAGAGCGCCCGGGTCGGCGCCCGCCCCCCGCGACGCCGTCGGCGTGCCGGATTTCTGGGCGCATCGCAGGACGAGCCACGAGGAGCGCGTGGCGACGTTCTGCGCCAGGTTCCAGGCGCTTGCGGGCGAGATCGTGCAGTGCGAAGATGAGGCGGCCCTGCGCGCGGCGCTCGACGAGGCGCTCAAGGCGCTCAACCCGCGATCCGTCGGCGCCTGGGGTAAAGACGCACCCTGGCCCGTGGACGTGGAAGAGGTCCTGGACAAATGGGGGGCGCGGCGCTTTGGCGAGCAGTCGGTGCTGGACCCCACATTTCGCGCCGCGCGACAGAAACTTAGCTGGAAACTCGAGCGAGGTAGCCATCTGAGCGTCCGACGACTGTGGGACTGGAAGGGTGTGGGCTATCGAAAGCGCGATCTTTTTGAGAAATGTTCAGTTTTGGAAACCCTGTGCACACGGACCCAAACGTTGATCAAGCCGTTTTTTGCGCTTCCGTGTAGATGCTCAGGTCCATGTTCAGCAGCTTAAGAACCCTCATGATCTGAGGATTATGAGGCGTTGCAGGTACTCGCTGCCACGTGTCGCCGACCTGCATGTGCACGGTCGTCACTCCATCCAGCATCTCGAGGATGGCCAACCCTGTTGGACGAAAACTCTTTCGATTGCCTGGCAGCATGAGCGGTTCCGTTTCCCGCTTCATCTTCTCTCGGATGAGATATTCCAATACGCTATACAAGAGCAGGGATAACAGCATGACGAAACCGAACGCTTTCACCCGTGTCGGCTTATGCAGGTAGATGGGACCCACGTGATACGGGCTTTTCAGATACCGAAAACGCGCCTCCACCTCGTGTTGTTCCTTATACAGGCGGAGGATCTGTTCATCTGACACACGCTGATCATCGCGGATGTCGGTGATGAGCACAAACGTCGCTTCCTTCTCTCGCCACTGCTGAACCCGCTCCTCAGAAGGCGGTAAGATCGCCACTTCCACACGGTACTGTGTATGCACCGGCGGTGGCGGGTCATCTTTGCGCGGGCGACCGCGGCGCGCGCGTTTTGCCTGCACCTGCTCGGCACATATGCGGGCGGAGATGGGATGCAAAGTGGCACGGTGTTCGTGCATGAAGGTCTGCATGGCCATCTGCGCATCTTGTTCACAACTGTAGACGTTTTGGCTCATCGCCTTGGCCGCTTTCTCCAGCGCAGCCTTCTCACGCTTGAGCACCTCTTTGAGCTTACGCTCCTTCCGGGTATCCAGGCTGGAGGAGCGCACCACGACGAATCGATACGTTCGCCCGTACAGCGTGCGACGGAAGGCCTGGATCCTGTAATGGGCGCTGTCTTCCGCCTCAGCGAGCCGACCGACTTCTTTCCAGCTGTTTTCTTTCTCCCATGCCGCTCTCTTCAGGTCCTCGGACAGCTTATACGTCCCCGGCAGTCGTGAGATGAAATGGAAGTCTTCCTCCGCCAAAAGCTCAAGGTTGTCCTTCGTCACCAACGCCGCGTCCGCGACGTAGACGCTTCTCTTTCGCGTCTCCTCATCGAGCTGGCTCAGGAGTTGCTGGATGTTCTCGAAATTCCATGTGTGATCGTCCAAGTTCCCAGGGTTGACGTTCGCGCATAGCCCCAGACCATGGACGGTGCAAAGTCCAAACACAATTTGCTTGAGATCAGGCCGGTGGTCCTTGGAGAATCCCCGGTCAATGCGAAACGCTGTTTGGTCCAGGTACTCGCCTGTCATAGAGAGCGACGTGGTATCCGCATGGATGGGGATGAGTTCGTTGGAATCGCTGAGCACCCGGAGTCTGCGTAGCGTGTGGAGGGCGATACGCGCGTATAATGCCTCGAGACCTGCGTCGTACAAGGCATCCAGAGCCCGGGCCAAAGCGTCATCATGGAGATCGTCTGCGGAGACGCCGCTTCCAAGCAGGACTTCCACATCCCGTTGCGCGTAGAACTCCTCCACCCGGTAGAGGGCTTCGCGATTCGTGCCGATATTAACCAGCAACGCCTTGGTACGCAGCCCGACGGACAGTTTGCTATCCGGACGTGGCACGAACTCGTCGATAATCTCTACCCACTTCAACTCGTCGATCAGTCTGGCTAAAACGGGCGCAGGCCCCATGACATACGAGCGAACTGGACCGAACAACTGGAAAGCCTCCCGCACGAAGATACGACGGGCTATCCAATTCCACGTGTGGAATCAAAATTCCTGTCGAAAATGAACACAAGCCCGAAAAACGGGCGCGAAATGTGGGCTGGACATCGACGTCGGCATCACCGGCGCGGTCTGCGGCGTCGCGGATACGGGGACCCTGGTGGTGACGACGGGAGGCGTCGCAGGCCGCACCGTGCACCAGGTCCCGCTCGTGCACCTCGTGGTGATGCGCGAGATCCAAATTGTGCAGAGCCTGGGCGACGCCATGGCCCGCCTGCGAGAGGTCGCCCCAAGCGGGCGCATCCCTGCATACGTGCACTTCATCAGCGGCCCAAGCCGATCGTCCGACATCGAGAACGATCAGACCATCGGCGTGCACGGCCCCGCGCGCGTGATCTGCTTCCTTCTGCAGGATGGCACAGAAGGCGCGTGAACGGCCGGCCGCACGCCGGGCTCGTCACGCGCGAAAAAAGGGCGTCCCTCGCACCACCGCACACGGGACGCCTATCCTTCATTCTTTTTCCGCCTTCACGACTTTCACACCCAACGCTTCGAACCGCCGCAAATCGTCGTCCGGCGTGTCCGCATCCGTGATGAGCACGTCGATCTCGTCCACATCGCCCACCTTGGTGAAGTCGCGCACCTGGATCTTGCTATGATCCGCCAGGAGGAATAACGTGTCCGAGATCTCCACCATCTTGCGCTTCACGAGCGCCTGGAGCGCGTTCGATTCGGTAAAGCCGTGATCGACGTGCACGCCCTTGCACGACAAAAACGCCTTGTTCACGTGAAACCGCGCGATAGCCTCTTCCGCCATCGGGCCGACGTACGACAACGAGCTCGCCCGAAGAATCCCACCTGTCGAAATCACTTCGATTTTGTCCTTGGGCGCGAGCTCCATGGCGATCTTCACTGAATTCGTCAACACCGTGAGCGGCATGTTGGGCAGCGCGTTGGCCACGTGCAGCGCCGTGCTGCTGGCGTCCAGGATGATGCTGTCGCCCGGTTCCACGTACGTGATGGCGGTTCTCGCGATGGCCATCTTCTCCGGCACATGCTCCGACTCGCGCACCAGGTACGACGTCTCTGCAGGCGTGTCGTCGTCAATGCGAACTGCGCCGCCGTGACTGCGGCGCAGTTTGCCCTCCATCTCAAGGATGTGCAGGTCTCTCCGCACGGTCTCCTCGGTCACGGAGAACATGCGACTGAGTTCTTTCACGCGGATGCTGCCGCGTTCGTTCAGGTATTGCAGGATGGCTCGCTGTCGTTCGGCTGGGAGCATTCGCACGGTTCACTTCCTCAATCAAGAGCACACTCTAGAACCAAACGATCCGTTCTCAGTAATTCGCATTGTTGATGTTCGATTTGTTAAATATTGTTGGATTGCCCAAAAGTACAACTCTATTTTGCACCTTGAACGAACCCAACGCACACTTGAACGTGCCGTTTACAGGCATTGTACCATCTACCACGGCCCGAGCGACATACATGGTGAGAGCACCCAGTTTCGGCACGTCCCACAGCACGAATTCCTGGACAGTCCCGTCATTCACATATTGCTTCATTTGAATTGGATCCGCGAGTCCGGTAACGAACACTTTACCCTTAAGGCCCAGTTTTTCGACGGCTTCTGCTGCAGCAGGGACTCCAACAGAATCCGGAGATATTATCGCCTTCATCTGTGGATAGGCTCGCAACATGTTTTCAGCGGCCGTCAATCCCACGTCAGGTTGCTCCTGATCGTACTGAATGGTTACGATATGCAAGTTCTTGTACTTGCTCTGAATCGCCTGTTTCATGACCGCGATCCAGGCGTTCTGATTCGGATTTGTCGGGGTGGACGACAGAATGCCAACCTCGACATTCTTCTGGCTCTTAAAATGTTCCGCCGTGATCTGTACAAGAGTGGTGCCAATGCCTTGCGCTGTCGCCTGGTCGACAAAGAACTGGCGCGCCGACGGGATGACATCAGAGTCCCACGTAATGACCTTCACGCCCCTGCGCATTGCAGATTCCAACGCTGGGGCCAAAGAAGTGGGATCATTCGCGGACACAGCAATGACGTTGTAACCTTGGGCAACGTAGCTGTTGATCATCGAAACCTGATCAGCTGCGCTTGCCTGCGTCGGCCCGTTATACGTGAGTTGAATGTGAAGCTTCGGTGCAACAGATTGGGCCCCTTGATCCGCGCCTGTGAAGTACGGTATGCCGATTTCCTTCGGGATAAAGGCAACCTTGATCGGTTTGGACGACGAGGCTGCTGCGCTCCCGGCATTCGAATTGGGCGTGGACGCGGTGGTCGCGACAGTACCACACCCCGTCACAGTGGCCACGAGCGCTGCGGCTGCCAATCCACCCAGAGCCTTGTGTTTCGCCTTTTTCGTGCGGAGCTTCATGAAATGTACCCCCTCCTATGGCCAATGGCCAATTTGGATATATAGGCTAATCTCGCGCACTGGTTGTTGTCTCAACCGCCGACGAGCTGTCCTGACGTGAGACACGACGCCTGCGCGAGAATAGACCACTCAGTTGTTGCAGACCCACAGCCGCAATCAGCATCGCGCCCGTTACGACGGATTGTTCTACGGATGAGACATTGAGCATGTTGAGCCCTTGTTGCAGAACTCCAAGGAGAAACGTTCCAAGGAACGCCCCTAAAATGGTACCTGATCCTCCAAATACATTTACTCCGCCCACGAGGCACGACGTGATCACCGAAAGTTCGTAATTGGTACCCATGTCGCCCCGAACTGATGCGAAGTATGCACCCATGAACACCGCGGCTACGCCAGACATGCATCCAGACAGCACATACGTAATCGTCTTGACGCGGTTTACTTGGAGACCGGAGTACAGCGCTGCTCCCTCATTGTTTCCAACGAAGTAAACCTGCCTGCCGTAGCTCGTGTATTTCAGCAGGAACCCGAATAGACAAGCAACGACTCCGTAGAAAATGAGCTGGATGGGGATCCATTTCAAAACCGTGCCGGTCCCCAGACTCAGGTAGGATTGTGGAAATCCATAAATAGAACCCTCACCTTGACCTACAAGCACCATGGCTAAAGACCCGTAAATGAATAGCGTTGCCAGCGTGGCAATGAGCGGTTGAATGCCCGTCCGAACAATGAGTTGGCCGTTGATGAATCCTAGGAGTGCGCCAAGAAGGATAGATAAAAGCGCAGCCAACCAAATATTCACTCCGTGCTGCCACAGCAGTCCCATAACGACACCACAAAGACTCATCATGGAACCAACGGACAGGTCGATGCCGCCTGTAATGATGACCAGCGTCATACTGAGAGCCATGAAACCAACCGGAAGAAAGTTCTCTGTTGAGGCCAGCAAATTTTGCGGACTTACGAAGTCCGGGCTCAACACACCGAAGAACCCAATCTCGAGGATTAACAGACCCGCAATAGCTAGTGACCAAATTCTGTTCTCGGCCACACCTCTCACCCCGCTACCCTTTGCGAACGCCGCAATCCGCTATCCGCGATGACCGCAATCAGGATGATCAGACCTTCGACTGCGTCGTTCCAGACTGCTGGGAGATGAAAGAACACCAGTGCCTCGGTAATCACCCCAAGCAGAACCGCACCTAGAACCGACCCCAATGCGGTACCGCGTCCGCCAAAGACATTGGTTCCACCGATCACGGCCGCCGCGATAGACTCCAAATTTAAATCGGCGCCGGTAGTTGGGGTAGAGAAGCCGTTATATGACAGGTACAAAACCCCTGCAATGCCGGCCAGCAAACCCATCAGGACGTAAGGGACGATGATGGTACGATTCGTCGATAGGCCTGCCAGACGAGCAGCGTTTGGGTTGTTGCCAACGGCGTAGATGTACCGACCAAGGACTGTTTGTTCCATGAAGACGGACAGCACAATCAAGACGATCACAAGCACAATCACTGGACCAGGTATGCCTACAACTTTCGAATTTCCTATGGCAAGAAATGATGAAGGTAGATTTTGAATCCATTGCCCATTGGTGACCATGTACATCAAACCCGAGAACAAACTGAGAGTTCCTAGTGTCACGATGATAGGTGGTAGCCTTAGAAGGCTAATCAACACTGCATTCAGCCCGCCACACACAAGCCCCGTAGCCACACCGATCGCGATGCTCAACCAGGTCGGCACACCGTTCAGTAACAGGGTGCCAACCACGAGCGTCACAAGCCCCATATTTGCCCCAACCGACAGATCAATCCCCTTCGTGATGATGACCAAGCACTGACCCATTGCCAAAATTCCAACCGTCGATATGTTAAGTAGTATATTGATAAGATTCCCCAGTTGAAGAAAACGCGGAGTAACGAACAACATAACGAGTAGAAAAATCAGGATGAACACAACGAGTGAAAACTCGCGCCTTTTCAGTAATCCACTCATGATCTCGGGCCTCCGTCTCCGTTGTTGTCCCTGCCCGCGCCGACTCCTGTCGCAAGGCGCATGACAGCCTCCTCGGAGGCATGTTTCCCGTCAATCTCTCCCATGAGTTCTCCTTCGCGCATCACGAGGATTCTATCGCATAAGGTGAGAATCTCCGGCAAATCAGAGGAAATTACGAGGACAGCTACCCCTGCCTCGGCCAAGTTAAAGATCACTCTGTAGATCTCACTTTTCGCCCCCACGTCAACGCCGCGGGTCGGTTCATCAAGGATCATGATGCTCGGCTGTCTTGCAACCCACTTCCCAAATACGACCTTTTGCTGGTTTCCTCCGGAGAGTTCCGCCACAGGTTGCTCCGGTGAGCGCGACTTAATTTGAAGTTGGGATTTCATCCTCTCGGTCAATTGCCATTCATCGACCCTCCGAGCAATCCCATATGTGTACACCGCGGCCCTATTCGGTATGGCGAGATTCCAGGCGATGCTCATATTCAAGGCCACGCCATGCTTGTGCCGGTCCTCTGGCACGTAAACCAAACCATGATTCAGCGCATCGCGGACCGATCTCACAGATGCCTTACGACCATCGATCCAGATTTCGCCTTCCTCTGCCGGCGCAATACCGAAGAGCGCTTCCGCAACATCTGTCCGACGAGATCCGACCAGACCCGCAAGCCCGACAATCTCACCCGGGTACACTTTCAAACTGATGTGATGGAACACTCCCTTTTTTGAAAGGTCGCGGACTTCCAATTTAGGAACATCTGTATGGCGCTCATACGATCGACGTTGCAGCTGGATTTCACGACCAACCATCAGGCTCACAAGCCTATCCGGTGTCAACTCATCCACGGCGAAGTGCCCGACCAAGTGTCCATCTCGCATCACCGAGACTTCTGAGCAAAGCTCAAAAACCTCCTGAAGCCGATGGGATACAAAGAGCACAGCTGCTCCACGCTCCATCAACTCACGGACCACGCGAAACAGCGTTTGGACCTCGCGTTGAGATAGCGTCGCTGTGGGCTCGTCGAGGATCAGTACTCGAGCGTCGTGAATGAGCGCCTTGGCGATTTCAACCATCTGTTGTTGTGCAATGGGAAGCTGGTGAGCAGCACTCCGAACGTCGATAGGTATGTTTAACCGTTCGAAGACTTCCGCCGCACGTGAATACATTTCACGCCGATTCAGCCAGCGAACTGGGCCCATCTTACGATGTGGATGAAAACCCATGAACACGTTTTCCGCCACCGACAATTCCGGCATCAAGGAAGGTTCTTGGTGTACGGTGAAGATGCCCAACCTGTGGGCAAAATTCGGAGTCGGGATGCGGATACGTTCTCCTTCAAATAAGATATCTCCCTCATCCGGCTGATGAACACCTGCGATGACTTTGATGACCGTGGACTTACCCGCTCCGTTTTCTCCGACAAGGGCCACCGCTCGACCGCGAACGAGTGTCATATCGACCCCCTTCACCACCCTGACACCCGAAAAACTCTTCACAAGATTCTTGACTTGCAATACCGGTGATGCGTTGACCACGGTCCGTACAACCCTCTTTCGCTACCGCATCATCTGTCGCACAGGTAACTGAAGACGCTTACAGAAAGAATAATACACACACATAAACAAAAAGTAAATGCGCATTCAAAAATAAAATAACAAATACTCAACATAAACAGAAAAACAGATCATCAAACCTATCTCCTCGTGGTGTGCGGAAGGCGCATTCACATGTTCACATGGTCACGTACTGACACGCACTCCAGAAACGGTCATCAAAGCAAGTTGGGACTGCGTCGAATCGAGCCTCGATAGTTGAACGCCTACTTCCAATGGACAGGTAAGCTCCATGGCATAAGGCACTCCGCGTGGTACCGTTCGTCCGTCCGATCCGGTTAGGGTGTCCACTCGGATATGTCGAGTTCTTCCCGAAGGACACACAACCGCGATCCCTTCGATAGGATCTCGATCTTCGAAGAACACCTTAATCTGAACAGATGCATCATTCGAGTGTGGATTGACGATGCACAGCGACTCGTGACTTTCGAGCTGTCCTTGGCTTGTAGAGGGAATGAATCCATCTGCGATCAACCAGCGGAACACCGTCACCCCTCCCGAGTCAACGGCCTCTATCGAATACCAACCTCTCCGAATCAGAGCTGCACATCCTCAACTCCACCCGCTCCCACCGACGCCTCTGGATGCAACAGCCTCCCTGTACCCACTCTCCTCAAACGCCTTCATCGGATCGATAGGCAACCCTCGCTCCTCGCGAACGCGCCACAAAAGTGGCCTCACATCCATCTCAAACGTCACCCGCACCACCTCCTCCGCGCCGAGCACGTCGTTTTGTTTCTGCCTTTCGCGCAACAAATCCCAAGGGATCAGAAGCGCCTTGGCAAATTGCGTTTGGATGTTGCAAACAGAACGAATCATCGCCGGAATCTTCGGTTCAACCGCATGGCTCTGGTCAATCATGTACGCAATGGCCCTTGCGGTGGCAGCCACGCGCTCGTCGTCAGAACGTTCAGCCTCGAGAATTTGGCAAAAGATCAGGAACAGCTCATACGGCTGGATGGCACCCACGATGAGATCGTCATCGGCGTATTTGCGGCTGTTGAAATGGAAGCCCCCGAGGCGTCCTTCATCCAACAGCACCGCGACGATGTGCTCGACATTGGTCCCCTGCGGGTGATGCCCCGTGTCGACGAGGACCTGAGCCTGCGGGCCGAGCTTCTCCGCCGCAAGATAGGCCATTCCCCAATCGGCGAGGTCCGTGTGGTAGAACGCGGGCTCAAAGAACTTGTACTCAATCAAAAGACGCATATCGGGATCGAGCGCGTCGTAGATCTCGCGCAGCGCCTCCTCGAGCCACCGCTTACGCCGGCGAATGTCACCTTGGCCCGGGTAGTTGGTCCCGTCGGGCACCCAGAGGCTCAGCACATTTGAACGGACCTCGCGCATGACGTCGACACACTCGAGAATGTGCTGAATGGCTTTCCGCCGAATCTCGGGTTTGACGTTCGTGATGCTGCCCAGCATGTAGTCATCGTCTTGGAACAAGTTCGGATTCACCGCGCCGATGCGCAGTCCCTGGTTGTGGGCGTGATCGGCGAGGGCGCGGTAATCGTCGACCCTGTCCCACGGAATGTGAATCGCAACGGATGGGCACGCGCCCGTGAGTCGGTGCACCACGGCCGCGTCGTCAATTTTCTCAAACGCGTTTCTCGGCACGCCGGGTTGGCGGAACACTTTGAAGCGCGTGCCCGAATCTCCATAGCCCCAAGAAGGTGTTTCCACTTCCAGCGCCGCGAGGCGGCGGGCAGCGGCGTCCAGATCCACGCCGCGATCCCGACATTCCGCCTCGAGCAGGGCGTACGCCTGATCCATGCGACTCATGCGTTCACGACTCCTCTCCCAGTTCGCGCCTCACCGCGGAAACGCGGCGGCGACGCCTCCATCCACCGTGAGCATGCACCCGGTCGTTTTGGCCGATCTCGGCGAGCAGAAGAACAGGATGGCCTCCGCAATGTCTTCTGGTAGGATGTTGACGCCGAGAATGGTGCGCCTGCGGTAGTAGTCTTCAAGCTCCTCCGGCGCAATGCCGTACGCGCGTGCGCGCTCCTCGCGCCAGGCCGAATTCCAAATGTTCGATCCTTGGAGAACCGCGTCCGGCATGACGATGTTCACCCGAATGCCGTGAGGCCCGCCTTCGACGGCCAAGCAGCGCGCGAGGTGGTTCTCCATCGCCTTCGCGGCGCTGTACGCCGATGCATCCTTCCCTGCGTAAACCGCGTTTTTGGACGTCACAAAGACCACCGCGCCGCCGCGCCCCTGCTCCACCATCACGCGGAACGCCTCTCGCGACGTCAGGAAGTAACCCGTACCGAGCACTGCGACGTTCTTGTTCCACTCGGCGAGCGAGGTCTCGGTGACAGGCGCCGAGCTCGCGAGGCCCGCGTTTGAGACGAAGAGATCGATCCCGCCGTAAGCCAGGATGGCCTCCTCGATGGAACGAACGACCGCATCTTCCTGCGTCACGTCGAGCGCGACGCCGATGGCCGTACCGGGGCCGTGATCGGCACACAGCTCCTCCGCCAGGCGCCGGGCGGCGTCCGCAGCGAGATCGGCGATCACGACGTGCGCCCCCTCCTCCGCCAGACGGCGGGCGGTCGCGCTGCCGATGCCGCCGGCCCCGCCGGTGATGTACGCCACCTTTCGCGACAATTCCTTCTCCGGCGGCGCAAGTGTGAGCTTATAGAGCTCGAGCGGCCAATATTCGACGTCGAAGGACTCCTTCTCGTCGAGCGACACAAACTCGCCGATGGCCGTCGCACCGCGCATGACCTCGATGGCTCTGCGGTACAGATCGAGCGCGATGTTCGCCATCTTCTTGTTCTTGCCTGTGCCAATCACGCCGAGCCCCGGAATGAGGAGGATGCGTGGAAATGGATCGTGCATGGGCACGTCGAGGTCGACGTTCCGTTCGTAATAGGCCGTGTAGTCGTCGCGATACGCCGTAAGCCCCGCCTTCAGCTTTTCTTTCAACGCGTCGACGCCTTCGGAAGGGGACCAATCCACAAACAGCGGCCGGCGCTTGGTATGAACGAGGTGATCCGGACAGGCGGCACCGACCTGCGAAAGCGACGGCGCGTCGTGGCTGCCGGCGAACTCGAGAAACTCGGGGCTGTCATCGAAGGAGAGAATGGCACCTTGTCGCTCGCTCACGATGCCTCGGACGAACGGCAGGATCTGCACGGCGATGCGGCGCCGTTCTTCCTGTGGCAGCGCGGGATGTTTCACACCGCCGAAGGCCACGCGTCCCCGTTGTTTCGCTTCGAGGTACTCCGCAGCTTCACCAATGATGCGCACGGTGTTGGCGTAGCATGCTTCGGACGTTTCGCCCCAGGTGATGAGACCATGCTTCTCCATCAGCACGCACTCGCATTGGGGGTTCGCCCGCACGGCCTCCGCGACCAGCTTGGACAGCGCGAACCCCGGCCGCAGATACGGGACCCACACGGCGCGATCGCCGAAGATCTCCTTCGCCACCTCGCGCCCGTTTGTGCTCGTGCAGATGGCGATGATGCTGTCCGGGTGCGTGTGATCCACATGCGTGTGCGGGATGAAGGCGTGGAGCAGTGTCTCGATGGACGATCGCGGATGCTTGGCCTCTACCATGCAGTGCGCGAGGTAGTCGACCATCTCCTCGTCCGTCATCGCGTCGCGCTCCATGAGCGGCAGCACCTCATCCAGACGCAGCGCGGTGAAGCTCTTCTCCGTCGCCTCGGCGAGGTCGGAGCCGCTGCCTTTCACCCACATGACGCGGATCTCGCGGCCCATGTGATCGAGCATGGTGGTCTTGGCGGACGTGTTTCCCCCACCCCAATTGCATATGCTGCGATCCGCGCCGAGGCGGCGAGATCGGTCGACAAGTTGCTGGAGAGCGGTTATTTCCTGTGTGACGATCACGGCAGTTTCCTCCTTAAATCACGAGTTCGCCAGTGTCGGATGGTGGCTCAGTCGCTCGCGAAAACGCGCGTACGCGTCTTCCCATGAAGCCGTATTCGCCGGCTCGTACGTGCGAAGCGCGACGGACGAACGCGAAAGCGATCTTGCTTCTTCCAAATCGGATATCTCGCCGAGAGCCACGAGCTGCATCAGTGCGTTTCCCCACGCGCTCGCCTCTGAAGGACCAGCAATCACCGGAAGACCTAAGCAATCCGCCGTCCACTGGGACAAAAGGGGATTTTGCGAGCCACCGCCGACCACGTGGACGGCCTCGAAATGAAACCCTGTGAGAGCTTTCACTTCTTCCACCACGACGCGGTACTTGAGCGCCAACGACTCGAGGACCGCTCGAACCATCTCGCCTCGCTGCTCCGGCGGATGGCCACCCCATTCCATCACGGCCTGCTTTATGGCCTCCGTCATGGACGACGGGTGGAGGAACCGAGGGTGGTCGGGATCGAAAAGATGAGCAAACGGTTCGGCAAGCTGGGCTTCCTGCAACATCTGGGGCAGCGATACCGACTCGCCCGTCGCCGCCCATTCGCGCTCGAGCTCCTGGAGAAGCCAGAGGCCCATCACGTTCTTGAGCAATCGGTAGTGGCCCACGCCGCCCTCGTTCGAAAAGTTCCACCGAAGCGCATCATCCGACGTGATGGGCTCTGGCACCACGGTTCCGACGAGTGACCAGGTCCCCGAGCTGATGTAGAGATACGGCTGGCGCATCGCCGGCACGGCGACGACCGCGGAGGCCGTGTCGTGGGATGCGACGTGCACCACCTGCGGCTGTCCAATCTCCACAAGGTGGCGAGCCGGGCCGAGTAAAGTGCCGGGGCTCCGGATCTCCGGGAAGAGAGTTGCGGGCAACCCTAGCCGCTCCAAGACCTCCGTGGCCCATCCTTTCGTGCGCACCGACACGAGCTGCGTCGTGGTGGCGTTCGTCCACTCCGCGTGAGCGACGCCCGTCAACATGAAATTCAAGAGATCAGGCAGAAGCAGAAGCAAACGGCTCCTCGACAAAAGCGATTCGTTCTCTTCTTGCAACGCCATTAATTGATAGACGGTGTTGAACGGGAGAAGCTGAATGCCCGTCTCGCGAAACAGGTCCTCGAGCGAGATTCGCTGCACCGCGCGGCGGACGCCCGCCTCGTGGGCGCCGTCCCGGTAGTGACGCGGTGGCTGAACAAGCCGTCCCGCTTCGTCAATCAGGCCGAAGTCCACGGCCCACGAGTCAATCCCCACCGACGCGATCGGATTCGCACAAGCGATGCGTCCGAGCCCTGTTTGGATGCCGCGATACAGATGGTCGACGTCGACGACCAGGTGGCCGTCGCGCTTTGCGGGGCGAGTCGAAAATCGGTGGCGCTCCTCCAGTTCAAGGCGCGATCCGTCGAACATGCCGTGCATGACGCGGCCGCTGGATGCGCCGAGATCGACCGCAGCGACATGAAGCACTCGACTCACCCCCGCACACTCATGAAAGGGTTCTCACAAGAGCGATTATACACGAACAAATCTGTTTTGTGTTGTTTTATTTTTGTTTTTGACCGAAAAATAGACTCGTCATAGGTCATGGACTTTCACGGGATGTGGGCGGCTCGCTAGCATGGTCGAAAAGGGGCCATCCGCGTCTCACGACTGGGACGAATTTGGGGCACAACGACGCGAAAAAGCCCCGCGATGATAGCGGGGCTCCGCAAGCGAGAGGTATCACTGCTCAATGTGTGCTTCCAGGAACCACAGGTCCTGATCCAATTGCCTTGAAACCTCGGTGAACAGATCTGCGGTGTCCGGATCGTGCTCTCCCGACTCCTCAATGAACTTTCGCGCCTCGTTCGCGACGACGGCCCAGCGATCCGCCAGCGCCTTCAGCACGTCCACGTCCTTCGTGACGGACAGGTCCCACTTCGGCAGCTTCGTCTGCGCTGCGAGGTCCTGAATCGGCAGCCCCGCCACACCGCCAAGTGCCGTCGCGCGCTCCGCCACCTCGTCGATGGTTTCCACCAGGTGTGCCGCGAGATCGTCCAACATCTTGTGATAAGACAAGAAATGGGGTCCGCGGACGTTCCAGTGCGCCAGCTTCGTCTGGTTCCAAAGATCCGTGAGATGCACGACGTGCGTGTTGAGCAGTTCGATCATGCGCTTCTTCACGTCTTCGGCGAGATCGATGCGCGTGTGTTTCAGATGGGAGACGTTCGTAGCCATAGGACACCTCCAATGGAATGGGCTTGGGTCCAGTATACCCAAACCTGTCCAAGAACCCAAATGACCGTTCAACGCTCCACCAAGCCGAGCCAGCGCGCGAGAAGCGGCGTGGTGCTCGCCTGCAGCAAGAGCGTGGCGATCACGGCCGTCGCCGCCACTTGGGTGAACACCTGTGCGCCGGAGACCCCCGCGCCCTGCACGAGGCCGGCGAGCGCGATGGCGATGGTCCCCGTCTCGCGGACCCAGAAGAAAAACACAATTTCCCGCCAGGTCCACTTCGCCCGCCGATCCGGCACCAGGCTCGCGAGCACAGTCAAGGGGCGCGCCACAAGCATGAACACGGCCACCACGAGAAGCGCGAGTCCGAGGTGATGCGCCATCAGCCGCAGGTTCATCTGGCTGCCGAGTGACACGAAGATGAGCATCCGAAACTGCAGCGACATCGCGTCGACGAATCCCTCGAGCGCAACGCGCGCCGGCTCTTCCACCCTCGGCCATCGCTTGGGCGCATGAACGAGAGCCATCCCGGCCACGAAGCTCGCCATGAAGCCGCTGGCCCCGAGTTCGCTCGCGACCGCGTAGCTGCCGAGCGCCGCGAGGACGAGGTACAGCGACCGCCCCCCCGGCGTCGGAGGCGCGTGCCTGCTCACGAGCCACGCGGCCGCAAGCCCAAGCGCCATGCCGATCGCGGCTCCGCCGAGCGCGAGGCGCATCACTTGCTCGGCGAGATCGCCCGCACTCGCGTGCGCACCGCCTGACGCCATGACGCGGCTCAGCACCAGCGCAGTCAACATGGCGCCCGTGGCGTCCGTGAACGCAGACTCTGCGATCACGGCCTGCGCCACCCGCGCGCGGATGGAGAGGCGCTGAAAGATGGGCACGAGCGAGGCGGGATCGGTCGACGCGAGCAGCGATCCGAGGAGGAGCGCCGACATGATCGGCAGCCCCAAAGCGAAATGTGCGGCGGCGCCGACAATGGCGGCCGTGATCGCCAGGCCGAGGGTGGCGAGCAGGAACACGGACAGCCAGATGCGGCGCAGGACCTGAAACCGCATTTCGAGCCCGCCCTGAAACACAATCCAAGCTGCGCCGAGCGACAGGACGGCGTCGTGAAACGCCCCGCCTTCGGGGATGCGCAGCACGCCGAGCACCGTGGGCCCGAGCAGGAAGCCTGCGATCACGTACAGCACGATGTCGGGCAGTCGCAGCCGCTCGGCCACCCGGGCGGCGAAGGTGCCGGACGCGAGCATGACAAAGAGCGCGAATAGGTACGATTCCGCAACTTGCAGGGCGTTCGACGCCATCGAGCACCTCCAAACATGAAAAGGAGCCTGCCGTTTGACAGACTCCACCCATTTTACCGCGCGATTCGATTTTCACCGAGCAGACGCTTCGCCCGGGAGTGCACTTCCTTTATACCCGAAGGCCGCGGCTTCGTCAACGGATGGGCGGGAGAATTCCGGTGTCGGCGAGAACGAGTGACGTGGCCGAAACTTCATGGTCGAGATCGCCGAAATATGGGGTTTGTGAAATGAGCTTTGTGCACCTTCTGTGGACCATCACCGTGCCGATTGTCGTGGTCTGCGCCGCAGACGCGTTTGTGGCGCGGTATCAGGAGGTCGAAACGAGATCGCTTTCCACCGTCGCCCTGTACCTGTTGGCCCCGGCCTTCATCCTGTCGGCGCTGCCCAACGCCAATCTGCGCGTTGATCCCGTCGTCCAAATTGTGGCATTCACTGCGGCGATGACCGCGTTTTGCTGGTTGGCGGCATGGACGGTGGGCCGCCTATTTCGGCTGGATCAACCGACCTCGCGCGCGCTCATGCTGACGACCATCTTCAGCAACTCGAACAACTACCGGTGGCGGCGAAACTGTTGCTCATGGCGCTCGGCATCCGGGGCCTGCTCGCGTCCGTCTTGTTCGTCGAAGCGAGCAGGCCGGCTGCCGTCAACACCGTCGCGCTCGCGAGCCGTTACGAGATGGCGGAGGAATGGACGTCGATGGTGGTGGCGGTGACGACAGTTCTGAGCTTCGTCTACCTGCCGCTCTTGATCGCACTCAATCGCCGACTGTCAGGTCGACCGAACGGATGAACTACGTTCACTCCATCTCTTTGGAGAATCGGAGCAACTGCGGGAGATGGAGCGCGGCTGTTTTCCGTGCAGCCGATGCATTTGCCATCGACATCAGACCTACGCAGGCGGCGACAGCGCACGCAAGCACGACGCAGGCATACCAAGGAAGGCGAAACACCAAGGCACCCGCGACCAGCGTATATAGGGCCGTGCTTCCCGCACAGGTAAGAAACATGCCGCGAAACTTTAAATGATAGATTCGAGCCACTTCTTGAGCGGAGAAGCCAAAATGACGAAGGATCCCGAGGTCCTTTCGGGAACGGCGGAGATCGCTGCGAAAGGCAAGCCATGCGCCAAGGTACATGGCCACGACCGTCACCAGGATGAAGCCGAAGGCCATTCGAGCCGCGGTGCGCCAGGTGGACGACAGTTGCTGAAACGCCCCCAGTGCGTACGCGACATTGTAATGGTGAGCCGTCAGAATGCGCGCCACTTGGTCGACATCCGTCAAGTGGGGTATATACACCGCGACGGATGCAACGGGCTCAATACCGAAGTCCTGGCCTCGCTCAAGTGCGCGGATCACGCCCGGAAAGGGCTGGCCGAACGCTCGTTCCAAAATCGTACGATACGCGTCATACGATACAAATAGTGGGCGACCGTTGGGACTGTCCGCATTCAATGCGGAAGACAGCGCCATGAGCGGAGCTTGCCTCGGAATCTGTTCGACCCGTGTAAGGGTCATGGGAATACGCCGATCACTTTCATAGCCACCCTGCGTTTGGCGCACGACGGGAACGTAGAGAATCAAGCGAGAAGCCTTAGACGACGTGGTATAGGCGGTGTCATCGCGCATCTGCGCAAGACCAAGGAGCGATGCGGCACCCGGATCCACAGATTCCACCCAATCTGCGCGCCCTTCGGAATCGGTGATGCCGAAATTGATCTGATAGACATTCCAGGCCCGGGCACCCGCGTCGGACAGCGATTGGTCGAGGATTTCTTGGATACGCTGCCGATCTTGCCACTGGACGGGACGCGGGAGATCCTGCTCGCCTAAAGACCTGGAGGTTACAAGGATCACGTGAACGGCGGTGTTCGTTACGAATTGGCGCTTGGCATCCTGAACGACGCGCCATGCAAATAAGCCCATAGTTGATAGCGCAAAGGCGGCGACGAACAAGGTAGCGGCGGCAAGGCGAAACTGGATCGGCGCTTTGGCTCGCATCATTCGGGCCGCGCTGCGCAAGATCTTGCCATCACTCCACATCAAGCACGCCTCCCCGCAGTTGCCAGCGTACAGGCTCCAATCGCGCCGGTATCGGCGCGTGACTACAGATGACCATCGTCTTGCCCGCACCTTCCCGCGCCAACGTCTCCCACACTTGCTCCGACGCAATCGCATCGAGATTCGAGGTCGGTTCGTCCAATAAAAGCACATTGGAAGGGGGCAGCAGTGCGATAGCAAGTTGAAGTCGCCGTCGCTCTCCGCCTGAAAGCGTACCGACCGGCGCACGGCAATGGTTCGCGATTCCGAGGTCAGCCAAAAGTCGGTGCGCACGCTCCTCCCATCTCTCTTGCAGCCGCCTGGCTGCCGCTTTGAGACGCAGGTGATTCCAAACCGTCAGATTGGAAAAGAGAAGAAAATCTTGAGGAGCGTACTCAAGGCGCAAGGTCTTCCGCGCTTGTACCGTCCCGGAGGTTGGGTGTTCGTAGCCAGCCAAAATTTGAAGAAGTGTCGTCTTTCCGGAGCCACTTGGCCCTGCGATGGCATAGACCCGCCCCGTTTCCAACGTGACCGTGATACCGCTCAAGATTTCGCGTTCGCCATATCGTTTGCGGACCTCCTGTAAGACGATCATCCGTGAATCTCTCCGATCCCGCCTGTTTCACTCCAGAAAACGGTCTCGATATGGCCCTTACAGTCCAATTGAATACCGTTTTGTACCCATTGAAACCCCTCTACGTTGATGGCACCGCCAATTCGTCGGCCGTCCCTCAGCTCATACACATCTGCGCGCGTGGTCAACGAGTTCTCGTCTTCATCGAATTGGACGAGTATCCCGTTCGGTGTCACCAGATTCACCGCTCTCACAGGCAATGAGTGTGAGCCGAACATCAGGCGATGGCCTTTCACCGTGAGCAGGTCCCCTTCGCACGAAAGCAGCGGCCCCTCAGCCCATCGCGTCGACACCAGAGTAGGGCGAGCGTCGAGACGCGTCCCGTCCACACGATACAGCCAGACGCTTCGATCCGGCCGGATGACGGTGTAGTAGAGGTCAGTCCCTACAAGTGCGCCTTGCTCGATGGCGCCGTCCACGTATTCGAAGGGAGACAGCGCCTTCGAATGATCGTCCCAGCGCACAATGTGGCGCCACACTTCGGTGCCGTCGTCGCGATAATGAACCAAGAGAAAGAACATCATCCGGCCGTTCGTGGCAAGGGGAAACACTGCCTCGTGTGCTTGATCGGGAAGCACATCCAATGTCTGCACCTTTCCGTTCACCAACCGCACGATGGAAAAGTGATTCGTCAGACTGTTGCCGACGGTGTAGACGTCAGAGGGCGTCGCGAAATTGTAAACAAACTCGTTGGGCACGTTGGTCCAACTTACGGCGGCTTTGTTCTCCTCGTCGTAGAGGACGAACCGCTGATCAACCGGATCCTCGATCACGTTTTCGTGATCATTCGACGGCCTTGGAATGACGACGGAGTTCTGATAGGCAGGCTGAGACCCGCAGGCCGTCATGATGAGCAATGCTCCGAAAACAGCGAGCGAGACAGACGTGCGGGTCTCCCATCTTCGGACACGCTTCATGGATCACACTCCAGCGCTGATCGTGTAGGTCTTCGGATCACCGGCAAGTTTCACGCTGGCCGTGTTGACCGTCACAATCGAACCTTGCCGATAATCGACTGCTGGACCGATGACAAGGTTGCCTCGGTAATCCGATTCCTTGGCCCCATTATTGTTGGTCCAGTATTTCGTCGGAGTTCTCACAGTTTGCCACGAAGACGAATACGATGCACTTGCGGAATCACCAGAAACCCCCATCGAAATGGATGCGCCGTTTCTCAGGTCTGCTTGGCTATACCACTGCGTCCGAATCCATTCCACACTGCGCGATCCGGCGTAAACCGCAGACACCTGCCACTCCCAAGTTAGCGCATTACCTGTTTGAGACGCATAGAACGAGCGCCATACGTTCGCTGTAAGCGTCCCTTCGCCTCCCGGTAGAGTTAGAGTCTGAGACGTATTCGTATGTGGAACGTAAGTTCCCAATGGTTGGAGAGAGCTGTTGTCATCAGCAGCCACGACTGGACACACAGCGACTAGACCTAATCCTGCCACGACGAACATGCGTACCATCCACTCGAGTTTCACCGCTTCAACCTCCTAAATTTGCTTTGATAGATTCTGAGAGTAGTCTACGTGATCGACGAAAGGAATTTCGCTAGCATTTTGCTAGCAATAGCAGTTCCGGACATGGGATATTGCACAAGAATGTGTAGACTTGAGAAGAAGCAGTTTGCGTGGATGGTCAGGAGCGTGAACCCATGCGCATCATCCTGTGCACAGACGAATTGTGTCTAGCGCGCATGCTTGCCGTCGTGTTGGAAGGATGTGATCTGCGGACGTGCAGGACCTACGAGCGCATCACCGCGCTCGGCGCGGCAGATTCGGAGGACATCTTCATCGATGGAGCGCTCAACTTGAGCGATGCATTCTGGGAGATGTTGCAGTCGTCCCCGCGACACCGACGGCATTACGTTTTGGTCCGGTCGGCGCTGACCGAGCGCGACTGGCAACGCGCCCGGGATCTCGGCCTGTCCGGATTTTTGACCGACCCGCTCTCCGCCATTCGCACCTTCATCGGCGGCGATGCGCAGACATTTCTCAAGCGATTCAGTGTGCCGGACGGCCTGCCCTCCCTCCCCCTTGCATCCGTCAATCTCGGACTCGGCGTCCGCTACAAGCAGAGCGAACGCTGTTTGCTCATCGAACGCCGCTTGGTGCCGCTGTCCGAGATGGAGGCAAAATTACTGGATCTCCTCATCAGCCGAGAGGATGAAGTCGTGAGTCGCGACGAAATTGCCCAAACCCTTTGGCAGGGGCACGTCAATCCGAAGGGCATCGCCAAACTCGTATCACGCCTCCGTCGCAAACTGGGCCCCGCTGCGGCGTTGATACAGGGACTGCGCCAAGGTGGCTATGTGTATCGCCGTACGTCGGCGTGGTAAAGCCGTCGCGTTCCTGGTCATCCCCGTCGTTCTCGTCCGCGTACAGAGCCTGGATAACAACCGCGTGTATCCGGGAACCCCTGCATGTCGTTCAGACCGCTCCCCCTTCTCACCCTCGATCCACACAAATCTCCATGAGCCGCGCATCGATGGCGCGCACCAGAGGCTCGGCCCCACTTTGCGAACGAGACAGCATCTCGCCGCATGCAGCAGGTGCACGCGGTTGGCATGTCGAACTGTAACTTCCGGCGTCCACTCGCTTGGCCGGTCAAAGCGGGCGATCCACGGATTCCACAGTTCCGGACGCCAACCGGCCCTTTGAAAGACGGATCGCTCGGCGAGGGCCAGGCGCTCGTCCTCCAGATAGATGAGGGGTTCATCGGTATCGGCAACGCTGGCGATCGCGACAAGGACGGCCTGCCAATGGGCTTCGAATGCGGCCGGATGCCTCGCGCAGGCGCCGAGCGCGTCGGCGGTACGGGCGGCGCTGTGCGCCCAGCCCTTGCCGGGCACGAAGCCACGCCTATCGCGTTCAGCGACCGCGTACCGCAAGATGCGCGCAATCGTGCCGTGGACGAGATCGACGTCGAGCAAGCGATGCGCCGCGTCCACATCGAGGACGTGACCCGCCACCAGGACGCTGAACGATCGTCCGAAGACAGTGTCGTCTCCGACTTCCCCGATGCCCGCAAACAGGTGATGGTCACTCACCAGTTGCTCGAGGAGCCAGGCCAATTCCTCGGGCGATATGATCTCGAGGCTGAGCAAGCGGCAAAACAGCGTGTACGCCACCTCGTCCCGCGTGAAGCTGTCCGCAGCGTGCAATGCCGAGCTGGCGGTCACGTGATTCAGGCACCGCGAATGGAACGGCGCAATGGGCTGGCTACCTTCTGCGAAAGTCGTTCCGGCTCATAGAGATGGATGCCCTCACCACTCGAGGTGCTCCCAGTCGATCTCGTCACGGAACCGGACCGACTCCGGTTCACAACCGTGCTCGTCTGCAAATGCCCGAATCGCGTTCACCATCTCCTGGTATTCGGGTCCCTTGGAAGTCATTCGTTCGACCAGCGTAGGTAAGATGACGCCGCGCCGCTCGGGGCGCTTCCGCACGAACTCCTCGTCGAGGTAGTCAAGGTATTGACTGAAGTACTGGTACGTCCATGGAAACTTGGTGTTCAGCGCCTTGCGCAGGCGCTTGAAGCCGCTTTTACTGGTGATCTCCTCCGCGCAGCGGAGCACGAGCGTCTGGAAATACCGCCCGTACACGATGTTGAGATCCATCTGATCGGCGTGTTCTCGAGATGTGATGGCTTCGCCATGGGGGCCCGTGTAGATGAACAGGAAATCGTTCAGAGCCGCCGTGACGAACAGCGCCTCAGGATACAGGATCTTAAAGGCGAAACGAACGTTCTCTCGAGGCCCAAGCCGGCCCCAGGCTCGCATCATCTCGGGCGTCAACCCGTTGTCGTATGCTTCTACGTCGCGGTGCCCTTGTAGAGCATGGCGAAGATCGTAGCACACCGCGAGGATACGAATGCGGGCCTCCTCCAACTGAGGCCACTCGTCTTCATCCCCGGCCAGTTCCGAAAGCGCTTGATACAACATTTGAAGATCTTCGGCATCCCCGCTCACCTCAATGCCCAGGCGGTGAGGCGTGTTGACCGCTCTCAGCACATGCATACCTCCGTAAATTCAATCCACCCTGCGAACATCGCGTCTCCCAGGCAAACGTCGTCCACCTCTGGTGACCCGACGTCATCCATGTGATAGATTCATAGTAACGTATCCATTTCGACATGGCAGCGTGAATGATGACCCCAGCGTAAGCCCCGACGATGTACACACAGGCGCAAAGCGATACTTCGCCACCTGTAGATTTAGTTTACAAAATTATAAGTCCAATCCTCTTGATCCTCTTTCTGAACAAGGTTATCATCGCTCTATCGATTCACGTCGGTCGTCGTTTCCCCATCGCTCGTCTTGAATAAGGAAAGGAGTGGATCATCTATGGCGGATCAGTCGGAGGCCATTCTGACGGCTCTCGAGGGACTTCAGGGTCTTGTCGCGGGACTGCAGCAGGACATCGGGCAGCGGTTGGATCGCATCGAAGTCAGGCTTGACCGCGTCGAGGAGCGGCTTGACCGTGTCGAAGAACGGCTCGGTCGCGTCGAAGAGCGGCTCGGTCGCGTCGAAGAGCGGCTTGACCGCGTCGAGGAGCGGCTTGACCGCGTCGAAGAACGGCTCGACCGTGTCGAAGAACGCCTCGACCGTGTCGAAGCCCGGTTGGATCGCGTCGAAACCCGCCTCTCAGCGGTCGAGCATCAGTTGGTGACGCAAGCCGAGACCCTACGGCGCCACACCGAGACGCTGGATGAGCACACGAACCTGCTCCGCGAGCATGGGCGCCTGCTGGACGAACAGTCCCTCACCTTGACACGCCATGAACACCATCTGACCCAATTGATTTCCATGGTGGCTGCCACCAACACGATGTACGCTGGACTTCGTTCGGACATGGTGGACGTGCGAGGCACGCAAGCGCAGCACCATCGCATGCTCGAGACCTTGGCGGTGCGCGCACTGGAACACGATTCCGAAATTCTCAGGCTTCGTCGAGCTCGTTCCGTATGACACACCGCGGCGAGGAGGACGGTCTCATGCTCGAGGAAGAGGTGATCGTCGGCTCGGAAACGGACCATCCGCTCCCCGGCCGTCTGTCCCTACCGGACGGGGAAAAGCGCGACTTGCCAGCCGCGCTCTTGGTCCACGGCTCTGGGCCGAACGACCGAGACGAACGCGTCGGCAACAACGCGCCGTTTCGCGATCTCGCCGAGGGCCTGACGGCCCGAGGCATCGCCGTACTTCGTTACGACAAGCGGACCTACGTCTACCGCAACCAGATGCGCCGCCTCCCCTATATCACCGTCTGGGAGGAGACCATCGAAGACGCTTTGCGTGCGGCTACTCTCCTTCGCAACCACCCGCGCGTGGCCCAGAACCAGATCTTTCTTATCGGTCACAGCTTGGGTGGCATGCTGGCGCCGCGGATCGACGCGGCGGGTGGGGATTTTGCTGGCCTCATCATCATGGCGGGATCGCCTCGGAGACTTGAGGAGATTCTGATCGACCAAAATATGTCAGTCCTCAACGGCCTGCGCAATCGATTTGTGAAACGAATCGCCGAGCGCCAGATCGCCAAGTTGACTGCGCAATTTGCCCATCTCTACGAACTGAGCGATGAAGAGGCCAAGGCGACGAAACTCTTAGGCCGGCGCGTCTCGGCCTACTACTTCAAGGAGATGGGAGAACACCCTGCCGAGCGCTACCTGCGGGATTTGACGAAGCCCATTCTCCTCCTGCAGGGCGAGAAGGATTTTCACGTGTCCGTTGAGAACGATTTCAACGGGTACCGCCAGTTGCTCGGCGGCAGGCCGAACGCCACGTTCAAGCTCTATCCGAACCTCAACCACCTGTTGATGCCAGCTGTCTACGGCGAGATCCGAAAGGCGAAACGGGAGTACCGGGTGCCACAACACGTGCATCC
The DNA here is from genome assembly GCF_000024285.1 of Alicyclobacillus acidocaldarius subsp. acidocaldarius DSM 446. GTDB lineage: Bacteria > Bacillota > Bacilli > Alicyclobacillales > Alicyclobacillaceae > Alicyclobacillus > Alicyclobacillus acidocaldarius. The sequence goes on along the minus strand of NC_013205.1, from coordinate 738,943 downwards.
ACAGGTCATCGAAGACATCGCCGATTGGATTCACGCGGTTCGCACAGAAGCAGACGCCAGCCATCGAACGTGAGGGTATGTCGTTTTGTGAGATGGGGCCATTCGAGAACGCGCGGAAGCGAGCCCGCCGAATGGCGGGCCGGCACAACTGCTACCCTCGCCGCATGGTCACCACGCACTCCACGTGCGACGTCTGTGGGAACATGTCAAACGGCTGAATGTCCGTCACATAGAACCCGCGCGCGGCAAGCAGGCGGAGATCGCGCTCCAGCGTGGCGGGGTTGCAGGACACGTAGACCAGCCGCTCGACGTTCGCCTCAGCGGCCGCCTCAATCGCGGCCCTGTCCACGCCCTTTCGCGGCGGGTCGAACACCAGCACATCGGCTCGGTTCCCTGCTTCCACGAAGCGCGGCAGCCAGCGCTCCACGCGATCGACGACAAACTCCGCGTTCCGCACCCTGTTCAGCTTGGCGTTGGCGCGCGCGTCGGCGATGGCGTCTTCGACCTCTTCGACGCCCACCGCCCTGGCCGCATGGCTCGCCAGAAGCAGGGTCATCGCGCCAATGCCGCAGTACGCGTCGATCACGACGTCCGTCTCCCGGACCTCGACAGCGCGGACGACGTGATGGTACATGCGCTCCGCCATGTCCGCCTGCACCTGCAGAAACGAGCGCGGCGACCACCGCACGCGAAGCCCGCAGAGGTTCTCCTCGAGGTGGCTCCCCCCTTTCATCACCTCGGCGCCATCTCCCCACACGGGGCCGTGGGCGCGCGGCTGGACGGTCACCGCGACCTGCACGACTTGCGGGGCGTGGAAGCGGCCGACGGATCGCTTGACAGACGGATCGTCCGTCGCCAGTGCGAACACCACCGCCATGTCGCCCGTCGCGTGCGACTGGCGCACAATGACGTGGTGGACAAACTGCGCCGTCGACCCGAGCGACGTGAGAAACCAGCGAGCGCGGCGGAGGACGTCGTCCATCGCCTCGGGAACGAGGAGGCACGTCTCCGTCACGGCCATGTCGTGGGAGCCGAGCTCGAAGAAGCCCATCTCCACGCGCTGCGCGGTCGCGTTCCAGCGCACGGGCATCTGGACCTGATTTCGGTAGCGGTAAGGCGTGTGCGAGGTCTCGATGGGCCGAACCACGCCCGCCTCGAGCCCCAGCCGCTCCGCCATCCGCCGAATCCGGGCCTCCTTCCACGCTGCCTGCGCCGCGTACGCCATGTGTTGCACCTGGCAGCCGCCGCACCGCGCAAACACCGGGCACCGCGGCTCCACGCGGTCCGGCGCGTCGTTCGCGCGCGCCAACAGGCGTGCGCGTGCGAACCGCTTCTCCACCTGCTCAATTCTCACGCGCGCGCGTTCACCGGGCAACAAAAACGGGATGAACACGGTCATCCCGCCGATCGCGGCCACACCATCGCCGTCGTCGTTCTGGCGGATCGCCTCGACCTCGTATTCCTCGCCCGCCGCGACGGGCGGCGATTGGGTGTTCGCCATCCAAACATCCCTCCGTCAGAGGCTCTTGATCTTCTCGATCAACATCTCGTTCACCAGCGTCGGGTTGGCCTTGCCGCGCGTCGCCTTCATCACCTGGCCGACGAGTGCCGCCAGCGCGCGCTCCTTGCCGCCCTTGTAGTCCGCCACCGACTTCGGATTGTTCGCCACGACCTCGTCGATGATGGGCTGCAACTGGGCCGGATCGCTGATCTGCTCGAAGCCCTTCTCCTTGATGATCTCGGCCGCGCTCTTGCCAGTCTCCCACATCAGCTTGAACACCTCGCGCGCCTGCTTCGACGAGATCTTGCCGCTCGCGACCTCGCCGATGAGCCCCGCCAGATGCTCAGGCGGAATGGGGCAATCCGCAAACGTCTTGCCCTCGGCGTTCAACGCGCCGGAGACGTCGCTCATCACCCAGTTCGAAGCCTGTTTCGCGTCGGCGCCGGCCGCGATCACGGCCTCGTAGTACGCGGCCATCTTCGGATCGGAGGTGAGCACGCCCGCGTCGTACGGGGGCAGGCCCAGTTCCTCTACATACCGGCGGCGCTTGGCCGACGGCAACTCAGGCAGCGAGGCCCGGATCCGCTCGAGCCACGCGTCGTCGATGTCGAGATCAACCAGGTCCGGCTCGGGGAAGTAGCGGTAATCGTGCGCCTCTTCCTTCGTGCGCATCGACACCGTCGTCTGGGTCGCCTCGTCGAAGCGGCGGGTCTCCTGGATCACGGGCTCACCGCTCTCGTACCGCTCGCGCTGCCGCTCGACCTCGTACTCCAGCGCGCGCTGCACGAACCGGAACGAGTTCATGTTCTTCAACTCGACCTTGTTGCCAAACGCCGTCTGTCCCACCGGGCGGAGGGAGATGTTGGCGTCGCAGCGCAGCGACCCCTCCTCCATCTTGCAGTCGGACACGTCGCAGTACTCCATGATGCTCTTCAGCGCCTCGAGGTATAACCGCGCCTCTTCCGGCGAGCGGATGTCCGGCTCCGACACAATTTCGATGAGCGGCACGCCGGTGCGGTTGTAGTCGACGAGCGTGTGCGATCCGTCCGCGGCGTGCATCGACTTGCCCGCGTCCTCCTCCAAGTGCAGGCGCGTGATGCCAATGCGCTTCGTCTCGCCGTTCACCTCGATCTCGATGTACCCGTGTTCGCCGATGGGCTTGTCGTACTGCGAGATCTGATACCCCTTCGGAAGGTCAGGGTAAAAATAGTTTTTTCTGTCGAACTTCGACTTCTGGTTGATCTTGCAGTGGAGCGCGAGCGCCGCCTTGACCGCAAGCTCCAGCGCCCGCTCGTTCAACACCGGCAGGGTGCCGGGGTGGCCGAGGCAGACCGGGCACACGTTCGTGTTGGGCTCCGACTTGCTGTCGTTGCGGCAGCCGCAGAAGATCTTGGTGTCCGTCTTCAGCTCGACGTGCACCTCGAGGCCGATGATCGTCTCGTAGTTCATTCTGCCACCCCCAGCACCGGTTTCGGCCACGCGAAGTCGCGCACCTGCTCGTACGCGTGCGCCACGCGCAGAATCGTCGCCTCGTCGAACGGCCTGCCGATGAGCTGCAGCCCCACGGGAAGCCCATCCACAAATCCGCACGGCACGCTCGCGCCCGGCAGGCCCGCGAGATTGGCCGGGATGGTGTAGATGTCGTTCAGGTACATCTGCAGCGGGTTGTCCAGCTTCTCGCCGAGCCTGAACGCCGTCGTCGGCGCCGTCGGCATGGCGATCACGTCGCACGCCTCAAACGCCCGCTCATAGTCTTGGCGGATGAGCGTCCGCATCTGCTGCGCCCGCTTGTAGTACGCGTCGTAATAGCCGGAGGACAAGGCGTAGGTGCCGATGATGATCCGGCGCTTGACCTCCATGCCGAAGCCCTCGCTGCGCGACCGCTCGTACATCTCGAGGAGGCTCGACGCTTCCGCGCGCCGCCCGTACCGCACGCCGTCGTAGCGAGCGAGGTTCGACGACGCCTCCGCCGGCGCGATGAGATAGTACGTCGCCACCGCGTACTCCATGTGCGGCAAATCGATCTCCACGATCTCGGCACCCTCCGCCTCAAGCTGTTGGATGGCGCGATCGACCGCCGCCTTCACGCCCGGCTCAAGCCCCTCTTCCGGCAGGTGGCGCACGATGCCCACGCGCACGCCCTTGACACCCCTGTCGATCCCGTCCGCGAAATTGGGCACCGGCTGGCGGCTCGAGGTGGAATCCAGCGGATCGTGGCCGCAGATGGCGTTCAGCACGAGCGCCGCGTCCTCCGCCGTCCGCGTGAACGGGCCGATCTGATCGAGCGATGACGCAAACGCGATGAGCCCGTACCGGGATACCCGTCCGTACGTGGGCTTCAGGCCGAAGCAGCCGGTGAACGCCGCCGGTTGGCGAATGGATCCACCCGTGTCCGAACCCAGTGCGAACGGCACCAGTCCGGCCGCCACCGCCGCCGCCGACCCGCCGCTCGATCCGCCGGGCACGCGGTCCTCGCCGTACGGGTTCGCGGTCTTCTGGAACGCGGACGTCTCCGTGGACGATCCCATCGCGAACTCGTCCATGTTCGTCTTGCCCACCATCACGGCCGCGGCCTGCTGCAGCTTGTCGATCACGGTCGCGTTGTAGGGCGGTATGTAATTCTCGAGGATGCGCGACGCGGCCGTGGTCCGCACGCCCCGCGTGACGATGTTGTCCTTTGCCGCATATGGAACGCCGCGAAGCGGCGCATGCTGATACATCTTGGCGCGATCGATCCGGTCCGCCGCGGCGAGCGCCTGCTCCTCATCGACGAGGAGAAAAGCCTTCAAGCGGCCGTCAATCTCGCGAATCGCGCGGAGCGACTGCTCCACCCAGTCGCGCGCCCTTGTCTCCCCCGCCGCGATGGACCGGAGGATCTCCTTCACCGTCGGCGTGCTCATGCGCCGCCCCCTCCTTCCAAAACGGCCGGAACGCGCACCATGCCCTGATCCTGATCCGGCGCATTGCGGAGCGCTTCCTCTCTCGACAGGCTTTCGCGCGGCACGTCCGAGCGCACCACATTCACCTCATGGAACGGATGACTTGTCGGCTCCACGCCGTCCAACGAGACGCTCTGCAGTTTTGCGGCGTACTCGAGAATGTCGTTCAACTGGGGAACGAGTTGCGAGAGTTCCTGAGGATGAAGCCACAGCCGCGCAAGTTTCGCGACGTGACTCACCGTCTCATCGGTGATTTTCAACGAGCATCCTCCTCCAGGGTGCCATCGGATGGTCATGAGGCTTGTCAGACGAAGTTCCTCTCGGGATTATAGCACAGGCCGGCCATCGATGCCGATTTTCCCCTGATACGCGCGGGCGCGTCCTGTTCAGTCATGTCCCTCCTCGAGATCTCATAGACATAGAGCGAATGAAGGACCACATTTCAGGGAGGGGCCTATGACCTTGTCCATGCATGACCTGCTCGTCACCCTCGCCGTCGTCATCCCGGCGTCCTTCATCGCCGGCCGCTACTCCAACCGAATCGCGTTCTTTCACGCGCGCACGGAGCAAAAGCTCACGGTGCAGGAGTTCCTCCGATCGCGCCAATGACGCGCGCGTCGCCGCGATCAACACGAGGCCACCTCGCGACCCGCTGTCGCAAGGTGGCCTCTCGTTTGATGTTCATGCGTTTTCGGCGTTCAGCATCGTGAGAATGGGATCGTTCGGAGCCTCGTCGTGGATGGCCGTAATGGTGACCCCGAGCACCTCCGGCAGATAGGACGGATCGTACATCGGGTTATTTTCGAGTTCCTCCCACGCATTCTCGAACGTGTAGAGGCCGTTTTGAATCTGAATTTCCATCTCGGCGTCGAGCAACTTCTGGCCGTCCACGCTCCCAAACCGCTGTGGCAAGAGCGACACGTACATGGTCCCGGGCGTGGCCGGGATCTTGCTCTTCTTCGTTCCGACCGGCGGCAGATCGGCCTGCACTTGCCCGGAGGCGGTCACAGTCACGTGGTGCGTCCCCGGCTCGGCCTTGAATCCGTGGCCGACGGCCTGGTTGGGCGGTTGCACGAAAATCTCGCCGTGATAGGACGGAGAAATGCTGATCTCGAGCGACGCGCCGGCGCTGGCCACGCTGGCGGACTGCTTGAGAGCCTTGGTGAATTGCGCGTTGAACGCTGAAACCGTCTCGCCATAGGTGTCGTAAAACGCCTGGTTTGGATTCTCCGATTCGAGATGGCGAACCAGCGTCTGAATGGACGACTTGCCGTAGTGCGCGATGAGGTAGCAGACGGCGAGCCAGTCCTGCAATTCGTAGTCATACGTCTCTTGGCCGGACAGGATGGCGGCCTCGCTGCCCGTCAGAGGGACCAGTTGATTGGATTGGACGACCTGCAGAATGTCCTCGGCATCCTGCTTCTCATCGCTCGCGAAATCAACGGGATTTTCGATGGCTTTCTGCCCGTTCATCCCCATGTAGACCGCCATGCCTTCGTTCATCCAGCTGGGAATGTTCGAAATGTGCTGGTTGATATCGACGTGCGTCAGCTCGTGCGTCAACACATTGGCCAAGTCCACATCCGTCGGGTTCTGGAACAGCGGAATGACGACCGTGCTGCCGAGCGTGAAGCCGTTGGAGTCCTCGGAGAGACTGGACGCGTCCCCGGCCGACACGCCGAGCTGGCGCAGTTCCGCCTGGTAGTCCGCGGCGTTTTTCACGAGCACGATGGTCGCCGTGTGGTTCATGCGGACCCCGAGAAAGTCGCGAATGCGCTGAATGGAATTCACACGATTGAGAAGATTTTGGATGTGCGTGACCTGAGAAGAAGGAATGCCCGAGCCAAAGGTCACGATTTTCACCGGCGGCCCGAAGAAAAACGGAAGCGAGAAATGAACGCCATCCGCATCTGAGGACGTGGACGCCGACGCCGCCTTCACCTCTTTGCCGCGATACGCAACCGAAGCCGCCTGCCGATGCACGCCGAAGGGCCCTTCCGCCCCATCACAAATTGCGCCGATGGCCCCGAGTCCAACGAGACTTGCGGCCAACAAGCCGCCCATCCACCGACTCCGCATGCCCTGATCACCCTGTCGAGTTCACGATGTATCAACCTATGTAAGCGATTGACAACCAAATCTGCCTTCGCTGCTATGATTGTGGCAACGGAAAACCTGAATCGTCAATATGCAATTTTGCGGGCTATACCGGGATGTCACGATGTCCGCGGTGTGCAAGGAGAGTATACCGCCACTTGGTTACAGGAAGATGACAGATATGATAAGAAATCGTTTATCAATGATATACAAAACACGTATTTCCCTTATCGCATACTTCGAGGCATGATCAAGGTGCCGGGGCAATCGCAGGACGCGTTTAGCACAAGCGTGCGCGCCGGGGCGACTTCACCGATGTCCGCGGCGGCCCCCATCGGTGAACCGCCTCCGCACACGGCGGTTGTCCGCGGCGTCGAGGCAGGCGCCTCCATCGCGTGGCCACCGATGCGGCGGGAGAACGGATGGCCGAGGCGCGGCGAAAGGCAGCATGTCGGGGACGAACACCGCAACCCATCCTCAACCTCGGGCTGGCAACCTGCCAGCCCACTTTTTCGCTCCCCGGAGTCAGCGCAACCCCGCCTCGTCCACCAGGCGCAGAAACGCCGCCTCATCCCAGATCTCGAGCTTTGCGTCCGGGTGATTCCGCAGGATCTCCTGCGCCTTGGCGAGCTTCGATCCCGCCTTGTCCCCCGCGATGAGCACGTCCGTCTTCGCGCTGACACTCGAGGCGACCTTGCCACCCATCTGCTCGATCCACGCCGTCGCCTGCTTTCGATCCGCCGCCTGAAGCACGCCGGTCAATACCACCGTCTTTCCGGCGAGTGGGCCGTCCGACACCTTCTGCGGGCCGAGGTAGGTCATGTTCACGCCCAGGTCTTTCAACTCCTGAATCAGCTGCCTCACCCGTGGCGTATCGAAGTACTGGCGGATGCTCTGCGCGACTTTGGGGCCGATGTCGGGGACCGCCATCAAGTCCTCCTCGCTCGCGGACATCAGCGCGTCGATGGTGACGAAGTGTTCCGCCAACGTCTTCGCCGCCTTCTCGCCCACGTGCCGGATGCCGAGTCCAAACAAGAGGCGCTCGAGCGAGTTCCGCTTGCTCTCCTGGATGTTGTGCAACAGTTTATCCGCGAGCTTATCCCCCATCCGGTCCAGTTGGACGAGATCGGCCTTTCGGAGGCGATACAAATCCGCGTGCGTCCGTACCAACCCGCGGTCCAGAAGCACCGTGATCCACTGCTCGCCGAGGCCCTCGATGTTCATCGCGTCGCGCGAACAGAAGTGGATGAGCCCCTCGCGCAGGAGAGCCGGGCAGTCGGGGTTGATGCAGCGCCACGCCACCTCGCCGTCGAGCCGCACGAGCCGCGATCCGCACTGCGGGCACGTCTCCGGCATGCGAAATTCGGGCAGCGGCTCGGTGCGCCGCTCGGGCAGCGATCGAATGACCTCGGGAATGATGTCCCCCGCCTTCTGCACAACAATGACGTCGCCCACGCGGATGTCCTTCTCGCGCACCAAGTCCTCGTTGTGCAGCGACGCCCTCGAGACCGTGGTGCCCGCGAGCTGGACGGGATCGAACACAGCCGTCGGTGTGACTACACCCGTGCGGCCGACGTTCAACTCGATGGCGCGAAGCGTGGTCTCCGCCTGCTCCGCCGCGTATTTGTACGCAATGGCCCAGCGCGGGCTCTTTGCGGTGGCGCCGAGGCGCGCCTGCAGCGCGAGGGAGTCGACCTTCACCACCATGCCGTCCGTCGCGTACGGCAGTTCGTGCCGCTTGTCCGCCCACGCCTCGATGTACGCGATCACGTCCTCGATGTTCGCGCACACGTGCCGCTCGCGATGCGCGGGCAGGCCGAGGCGGGCCACGTAATCCAGCGCCTGGCTGTGCGTCTCACACCCGTGCGCCTCGGCGCGCACCAACTGGTACACGATCACGCCGAGCCTCCGGCTCGCGGCCACGGCCGGATCGAGCTGGCGCAGCGATCCGGCGGCCGCGTTGCGCGGATTGGCGAAAAGCGGCTCGCCCTGCTGCTCGCGAAGCTCGTTGAGCCGCATGAACTCGCGCTTTGGCATGTACGCCTCGCCTCGCACCTCGAGCGACACGGGTTCCGAAAGTTCAAGCGGCACGTTGCGAATGGTGCGAATGTTGGCCGTGATGTCCTCCCCGACCGATCCGTCGCCGCGCGTTGCACCGAGCACGAGCCGGCCGTCCTGGTAGCGAAGCGCCACGGCCAAGCCGTCGACCTTGAGCTCGCACACGTAGCGGACGTCGTCGCCCACCGCCTGTCGCACGCGGCGATCCCAGTCGAGCAGATCCTCCGTCGAATACGCGTTTGCGAGCGACAGCATGGGCACCTCGTGCACGACCTTGGCGAATCCCTCGAGCGCCGGGGCGCCCACACGCTGCGTGGGCGAGGCCGGATCGACGAGCTCTGGGTACTTGCGCTCAAGCTCGATGAGATCCCGCATCAGCGCGTCCCACTCCGCGTCGGAGATCTCCGGATTGTCCTCCAGGTAGTACTTTCGATTGTGATATTCGATTTGTTCCCGGAGCACTTTGGCGCGCGCACGCGCTTCTTCCAGGGACAGGGCCGATTTGGCGTCCACGACACGCATCACACTCCTGATCACGCACTGCATGGGATGCTTGAATCCGCTTAGGGATCCACCTTGTGAATCGGCGCGAACTTGGCAAACAGCCGCTTCTCGCCGATGGGGTCTTCGAAGCGCACGACGAGTTCCAGCGATTCGCCCTCGCCCGACTTGGCGACGATCACGCCGCGCCCCCACTTGCGGTGCTCGACGAGATCGCCCGGCTCGTACGGCACGGAGAGGTCCGCGCCAAACGATCTCGGCACGCTCATCCGCGGCCCGGACGCCGCATCGGCCACCGCGTGGGCCGGCGCGCGCACCCCCGCGCGCGCGTCGCGCCAGCCCCACCCGAACATCGCGTCCTCCTCGCCCGCGCGCTCGATGTCCGACGCCGGCATCTCAGATAAAAAGCGGGATGGGGTGAACGAGCGCCGCTCGCCGAACAACATGCGGGATCGGCACGTGGTCAGGTACAGCCGCTCCATTGCGCGCGTGATACCGACGTAGCAGAGCCTGCGCTCCTCCTCGAGTTCCTCGCCACCGTCGAGCGCCCGCCGGTGCGGGAACACGCCCTCCTCCAGGCCCACGAGGAACACCACCGGAAACTCGAGCCCCTTTGCGGCGTGAAGCGTCATCATGGACACTTCGTCCAGATCCTCGCGACGGCCTGGCCGCCCGCCGGGGAGATCCGCGTCCGACACGAGCGCCACATGCGTGAGGAACTGTTCCAGCGCGCCCATCTCGCCGTCCGGCACGCCGTCTTCGTCAAACTCGCGCGTCAGGGACAGAAACTCGTCGAGATTCTCCAGACGGTTCTCGGCCTCCAGGCTCCGCTCGGCGCGAAGGGCTTCGCGATAGCCCGACCGATCCAAAAGCTCGTCCGTGAGATCCGTCAGCGGCAGAAAGGCGCGCTGGAGCTGGAGGGTCTGAATCAGCTCCACGAACGACTGAAGCGCGGACGCCGCCTTCTTCGAAATGCCCGCTTCGAGGGCGTGGAGCGCCGCCTCAAAAAGTGAGGTGCCGCGATGCCGCGCGTATTCCGCCAACTTCTCGAGCGTCGTGTCGCCGATGCCGCGCTTCGGCACGTTGACCACGCGAAGGAACGACACATCGTCGTTCGGATTGGCGATGAGGCGCAAATAGGCGATCACGTCCTTCACCTCGCGCCGCTCGTAAAACCGAAGGCCTCCGTAAATGCGGTACGGAATCCCGCGCTGCAGAAACGCCTCTTCCAGCACGCGGGACTGGGCATTGGTGCGGTACAGGATGGCCACGTCGCGATACTCTCGCCCATTGGCCACCATCCGCGCAATTTCGTCCGCCACCCAATCGGCCTCCACGCGCTCGTCCGGCGCGACGAACAGCTTCGCCTTCTCGCCTTCGCCCCGATCCGTCCAGAGGTTCTTCTCGAGCCGCATCTGATTGTGCTGGATGACCTGGTTCGCGATGCGGAGGATGCGCCCGGTGGAGCGGTAGTTTTGCTCGAGCCGGATGACGCGCGCATCCGGGTAATCCCTCTGGAACTCGAGGATGTTGCGGATGTCGGCTCCCCGCCAGCCGTAGATGGACTGATCCGAATCGCCGACGACGCACAGGTTGCGGCGCCGCTCGGCGAGCAGCTTGACCAGGACGTATTGGGCGTGGTTGGTGTCCTGGTACTCATCGACATGGATATGGCTGAACCGATGCTGATAATACGCGAGGACATCCGGCACCTTGCGGAAGAGCTCGACCGTCTTCACGAGGAGGTCGTCGAAATCGAGCGCCTGATTTTCGCGCAGCCGCCTCTCATACGCCAGGTACACGTCGCCCACCATCTTGTCGTACGGCGATCCGGCAAGATCGAGCGCCTTCTCGGCCGAACGCAGCTCGTTCTTGTGCTGGCTGATGGCGTGCAGCACGGCTCGCGGCTCGAACTTCCGCACGTCGATGTTCATCTCCTGCATCAGGCGGCGGACGAGAGAGACCTGATCCGCGGCGTCGAGCACGGTGAACGCCGACGTGTACCCCAGGTGATGAATGTCGCGCCGCAGAATGCGCGCGCACATGGCGTGAAAGGTCGACGTCCAGATGTCGGAGGCGACAGGCCCCACTAGGCGTTCAATCCGCTCTTCCATCTCCCGCGCCGCCTTGTTCGTGAACGTGATGGCGAGAATGGCCCACGGCGGCACGCGGCGCTCGGCGATGAGGTACGCAATTCGCCGCGTCAGCACGCTCGTCTTGCCGCTACCCGCGCCGGCGATGACGAGCACCGGCCCGTCGGTCGCTGTGACCGCCTCCCGCTGCTTTTCGTTGAGCCCCTTCAGGATGTCGCTCGCTCCCGCCGTGGCCACCATCCATCACCCTTTGCACGCACCGTTGTGTTATTGATCAGTATAGCAGGTCTGTCCAACGAACGCGATCACGTGTTCGCATCAGAGGCCGGTGACGAGGAGTGATGAACCTCATGGAGCCTTCCCTGACTCACCCTCCCAAGGCGCGGAAGCGAAAGCCGTCGATTCCGCGCCTCGGCCTCGATGGCATTCCGCTGCACGACGAGATCGAGATGCGGAAGGTTTGGTAGGCGCCTGGCGTCACCGGGCTTGCAAGCTTGGCCATTCTCCCGCGAGCATGCTGTACACGGCGTGATCGACGTAGTGATCGTACAGCCACTCGGCTTGTCGTTTGCAGCCTTCGTACTGGAAACCGAGCCTTTCCGCGACGGCCCGGCTCTTGTGGTTGCCTGTGGCGGCGCGGATCTCCACGCGGTTCAGGCCGTATTCGCGAAACAGAATGTCGATCACGGCCCTGCAAGCTCGGGTCATGATGCCTTTGCCCTGATATCGCTCGCCCAGCCAATAGCCGAGGCTCGTCGATCGATTGGCCCAATCGATGTAGTGCAACCCGAGCACACCGGCGATCTCGCCACGGTACCACAGGCCAATCTCTGCGCCGTTCTGCGCCGCATATCGTTGGAGGCCCGACAGAATAAAGGCTCGCGTCTCCTCCGAACTCTGGTTGGCATCCAGAAACGGCAACCACTCGCGCAGGTAGGCGCGCGACTCGTCCAGCAGTCGGAACAAGGCGTCGGCATCTCTGGGTTCCAACAGCCGAAGCCTCAAATCATCGTCAATCGTCTGGTAAAACATCGTCCCCTCCCATGGCAATCAGGCGTATCTGCATTCCATTCTGAACGGAGAGGAAAAATTCCTCCCACAAGGAGAGAAGTAGCCTTATGACGCGCGAAATGCCAAGCCTGTTTATCGCCCACGGTTCCCCGATGGTGGCGATCGAGGACAGTGTCTACGGACGTTACCTGGATCAGTTGTCGCGCGATCTCCCTGTTCCGCGCTCTATCGTCGTGTTCAGCGCCCACTGGACCGAAGGATGTCAGACCATCTCGGCATCGCCTCAACCCGACACAATCCACGACTTCTACGGCTTCCCAGAGGCGCTGTACCAGATCCGATATCCGGCCCCAGGAGACCCAGCGCTGGCCATTCGAATCCAAGAACTTCTCGTGAGCGCCGGGATCGAAGCGCGCCTGGACCCGGCCCGCGGTTTCGACCACGGCGTCTGGACGATTCTGTCTCGCGTCTTCCCGGATGTGTCCATCCCCGTCGTCTCGATGTCCGTCGATCCGGCGCTTCGCCCGGAACATCAGTTCCAAATTGGCCGAGCGCTCGCGCCCCTGCGACAAGAGAGCGTTTTGATCATTGGAAGCGGTGCGACGGTGCACAACCTGCGTATGCTTCACTGGAACCGGGAGGACGGCCAGCCGGAAGGCTGGGCGGAGGCGTTCGAGCGCTGGCTCGAATCGCGCATCTCCGAAGGGGACATCGATGCGCTGTTTGCCTACCGCGAAGAGGCGCCGTATGCGGATTGGGCCGCGCCGTCGTGGGGCGTGGAGCACTTGATCCCGCTATTTTACGCGATGGGTGCTGGTGGAGATCCGCCACGAGGAAAGCTTTTGCATCGCGATTGGCAATACGGCTCACTCGCCAACAGCGTATACGCATTTGGGGAGCTTGTCTGATGGAAGGCATCTCAGACGTCGAATTTCCACAAAAAGTCCTTGACGATGAATGTGCCCTCTGCTATATTCAATCCTGTCCGCTTTGAGGCGTCAAGGCGACGGAATGTAGCTCAGGTGGTAGAGCGCACGGTTCGGGACCGTGAGGTCGCAGGTTCGAGTCCTGTCATTCCGACCACTCAAGCCCAAAAATCCGCGCACCCTTGCGCGGATTTTTTCGTGTTCACGCGCGGTAACTGCTTCCTGGCCATGCTGTCGCGCACCGCTGCTCCTTCTCTCGCAGGATTCCCTCGCGCGACTGCGAATGTTTTCAAGGATAAACATTTTTCATGCATAAAGGAGGTCTTCTTCTTGCGCCTAGAAAGTCGCGTCGCTGTCATCACCGGCGCGGCGTCAGGTATGGGCCGCGCGATGGCCGTCCTGTTTGCGAAGGAGGGCGCGCGCGTGCTCGCGGCCGACATCGCCGCCGAAGGTCTGGCATCGGTCGCCGACGAAATCCGCAGCGCAGGTGGCCGCGTCGAGACCTGTGTCGCCAACGTGGCGTCGGCGGACGATGTGGACGGCATGATTCAGCGCGCCGTGGACGTGTTCGGCGGGATCGACATCCTCGTCAACAACGCGGGCATTATGGACGGCATGAAAGCAGCTCATGAGGTCACGGACGAGTTGTGGGAACGCGTCTTTGCGGTCAATGTCACGGGGCCGATGCGCGCCATTCGCAAGGCCCTGCCCCTCATGATGGACAAAGGGCGCGGCGCCATCGTGAACATCGCATCGGTCGGCGGCCTGTTTGGCTCCCGCGCCGGGGCGGCGTACACGGCTTCGAAACACGCCGTCGTGATCGCCGACGCGGGCTGGACGGCGTATTGACATCGGGCGGGGCGCCTCGCCAGCGCCCCGCCGTTCACGCCTCCACCTGGATGTTGTGCGCGAGCGTCTCGTGCGGCGAGCGCAGCACCAGGCCGCTCAAGGGGACGTAGTCGAGCACGAGCGGCTGTTCATCGCCCAACAGCTGTTGCGCCTCCTCGTCCACGCGCACGTCATACTCCAGCGACACGGCGAGCGGCGGCGCCCCGTCGGCAATCATGTGAATATCCATCTGGCAAGCACAACTCACGTGCGCCTCGATGTCGGCCTTCAGCCGAAGCCGACTGCCTTCCGGCACGCCCATGGCCACCAGCCGCGATTTCGCCGCATCCGTCACCTGGACTTCCATGCCCACCCCTCCTATGCTCCATCTCCATCCGGCCCCGCGACGGGTAACGTCACCGTGAATACGGCACCTTCGCCGGGCTCGCTCTCCCACTCCATGCGACCGCCGTGCGCCTCCACAATCGCCTTGCAGATGGCGAGCCCGAGGCCCGCGCCGCCTTTCGCGCGCGATCGCGCCTCGTCGACGCGATAGAATCGCTCAAACACGTGGGGATGATGCACCTTGGGAATGCCGACGCCGTTGTCCGCCACCGCGAGCTTGACCTCGCGGCCACCCTATACAAAAGATGGAAATCAATCTGCTGGGCCGCCTCGCTGCGGCCGCGGCCCAGCGCCATGCCTAGACGTTCACGGTGGCCTTACCGCAGCCCAATCTGAAGCATCGCTGAACGCACGTGGCGATTTCGACAAAATGCGCTATTGATCTGCGATCCTCCGCGGACGTATGCTTATGCCAGTTGCTTGTCCCCAAGGCGGATTGCGCTCGCTCGCCGAGAGGAGGAAAGGTGGACAGCTTGATGTATCAAATTCTCAAGCTCGTCGAATCCCTTCTCGATGGAGACGAGGAGCGGGCGTGGGGTGTGATTCAAGCGTATATCCAAAGCGGTGCGAACAGCACCTATGTCTTCGATGTTCTGCTGCGCAATGCGATGGTTCATATTGGAACTCTTTGGGAAATAAACGCAATTTCCGTGGCGGACGAGCATCTTGCATCCACAATTTGCGAGCGGCTGGTTGCGCGATACCGCGACACGCACTTGCAGAAGCCTGATACGCCCTCGCGGCGCAGCAGGGTGATGCTGTTTTGCGTAGAAGGCGAAGCGCATGATCTCGGCCTGAAGATGGTGGCAGCCGCCTTTGAAGAGGCCGGCTACGAAACTCGACTGTACGGCAGGAATCTCTCCCTAGAATACGCGCGGCTTGCCGCGCTCCGATGGCATCCTGACATCGTTGGCATCTCTGTCACGATGGTCTACCATTTGCCGAAGTTGAGATCGTATATTCATGCGCTGGAGTCCCTTGCACACAGGCCACAGATCCTCGTCGGAGGACGACTCGCCCAGTCCTACGACCTCCGTCCGTACGTGGGGCCGAAGACCTTCATCATCACAGACATCATGCAACTGCAAGCGTGGATGAACCAGCAGCGCGCGATGCCATCATCGTCGCACTGGGGAGCCAAAGACCGATGAACGCACTGGACCACCTTCCGATTCCCACATTCGCCATCACGGAACAGTACGCTGTGATTGAAGCCTCTGAGACCGCACGCTCAGCCTTCGCAAAGAAGGCAAACCTTCTCGACATGGTTGATGTCGGCAGTCAGGATAAGCTCAGACGCTTCGTGCGACCGGCAATGTCCGGCATGAAAGTTGAACTCAATTTTCTGACGCCGAATGGCATTGGCCTGTTCGACGTGTTTCAGCGCTGGCGCGGTCAGGGCCAAGACATGCTAGGCTACATCGTGTGTGTCCCCCGTCAGTCGGACTTGAACGAGGTGTTGGAGTCTGTTTCGCGACTCGAAAGGCGCCTAGAAACAAAACCGGGAGCAAACGTGGCGGATATCTCCCGTTCCAGGCCTACCGTCTGGGAGCACGTGACCCACTCCATCCACACCATTGAAGAGCTCGTCGGGCTCTTGCACGCTGATCTGATTGAACGCGGACGAGGCGTCTATGCGGAACTCGTGCTGAAAGAGCTTGACAGCCTGCGCACACTCGTGGCGCAGGAACAGAAACGCTCCTCCGGCACAGTTCACTTGCTGCACCAGCGCCCCTGAGTCATCCGGCAGGCAGGGCGGCGTCCGATGCCCCCTGCCCGGATTGTCAAGCGTAAACGGTCCCTGGGTTCAAGTCCCCCGGTGTAAGGCCCCGCGCCTTCGAATTCATGTCCAGCGGCAATCGAACGGTGACGGTCGTGCCCTCGCCCTCTTTGCTCTCATAACGAATTATCCCGCCGTGCTGCTCTACAATTTTAAAGCTGACCATCAGGCCGAGCCCTGTGCCTTTGTCCTTTGTAGTGTAGAATGGTTCACCCAGTTTTTTCATTTTATCCTGCGGGATCCCAACGCCCTCGTCCCGTACCCGGATGACGACGTGATCACCGTCCCGCTCCACCGTGACCTCGATGGTGCCCCCGTTGGGCATGGCCTCGATGGCATTTTTCAACAGGTTGATGAACACCTGTTTCAGCTGATTCTCCACACACAGGATTTCAATAGGCTCGTCGGGTATGCGGAGTTCGATATCGACGTGTGTTAACAACGCCTGTGTCTCGAGTAACATCACCACATCACGCAGGATATCGGCGAAATTGCGACGCTGAATGTGCACCGCCTGCGGCTTTGACAACACCAGAAGCTCGTTTACAATGGTCTCAATTCGATCCAACTCGCCTCGCATGATTTCCAAGTACGAGTCGCTGTGCGAACCGCTCAGAATGAGCTTCGTGAATCCCTTCAGCGCGGTCAACGGATTCCGAATCTCATGGGCAATTCCAGCAGCCAGCTCTCCGACCGCGGACAGCATTTCCGACTTGCGGAGCAACTCCTCCGTGTATCGAAACTCGGTCACATCCTCCGCCACCTTCAAGTAATGAATGATGCGTCCCGTTTCATCCAGAATGGGGACAATGGAAAGTTGCTCCCAGTAAAGGGTTCCGTCCTTGCGCCGACTCGGGACCTCTCCTGTCCACCTTTCGCCCGCCTGCAAATTCGACCACACGTCGTCAAACGATAGATTCTGCTCCGCCCATTCGTTGAGGTCGCGCAGATGCCTGCCGAGCGCTTCCTCGACCGAAGAACCAGTGCACGCGCAGAACTTGGGATTCACGTACTCGATCCGGCCCTCCGTATCCGTAATGACGACAATCGACGGGCTCTGTTCCACCGCATAGGAAAGCTTACGAAGCTCTTCATTCATCTTCTTGATCTTGGTGATGTCCACGAAGGTGAATACGACGCCCTTCACCGCCTGCTCGGGTGTGTGGTACGGCAGAACACGCACCGCATACCAGGCCCCGGACTTCGAATGGACCTCTCGCTCGATGGGCTCCCCGTTGGCGAGAACGCTCTTGGCATCGTCGATCATCTCGTCATACTCGAGCCGATGCGAAATATGTGTGATGGGCCGCCCCACGTCGATGTCGAGCAAATGAAACTCCTTCGTCAAGGCAGGCGTAAACCGCTTGACCTTCAGTTCCCGTTCCAGGAACAGCGTGCCGATTTCCGTGCTCGCGAGAAAATTGTCGAGATCGTTTGTCAGCTCGGTCAGCTGTTGGATGTTCAACTGATATTCCGCGTTAATGGTCAAGAGTTCTTCATTCACCGAATGGAGCTCTTCGTTGGTCGACTGAAGTTCTTCATTCGCCGCGACAATCTCTTCGTTGGTGGCCTGGAGCTCTTCATTTGAGGTCTCGAGTTCCTCCACGGTCACCTGCAACTTCTCCTGGTACATCTGGAGCTCCCGCTCCAACTCGATGACGCGTTGGCTCACAGTCGAAGACACGTCGTCCCCAGCGTAAACGACAGCCTCAAGCGGCTCCGGCTCTCGAAACATGACAAGGGCGTGCGATCGGAAGCGATTAAGCCTGTCCGAGAGCTGCCGGATGACGAGCGTCACGGTTGCGGAGTCGGGCGAGTCGTTCACCTTGACGCGATCGTAAATCACTTCGCGGCTGCCCTTCTTCAGCTTGCTCACACCGGTGGCAATGGCGACCGAAATGGAGGGTGGAAACATCTTGTGAATATGGTTGCTGGGCCGACCACTCGCGAGCGAGAGATACCGGTTGACGTCACCGTGCATCGACACCACGTCGTTCTTTTCATCGAGAACGATACAAGGCGGAAAATGTTCCTCCACGAACACGCGGTAAAGCTCGTCCGTATGAGGGTCCGCCTGTCGGGACGAAGCCCAAGAGTCTGCATCCACCCGCCGCTCCACCATGTGAGAAGCCGGTAGGCTGGCAGACTTGACGGGAACCGTGACCGGCGGAATGATCGGCCGCCGGTTCGCGCAAGACGCCCCCTGGTGTTGATAGATATTCCATTTTGTATTTATCGGTACAAACGAATTTGACATTCTCCCAATGCTCTCACTTGGGCCCAAGAATAGGAATCCCTTCGGGTGCAGCGCAAAGTGAAAGAGACTTAGGACCTTCTCCTGAATCTCTCGCCGCAGGTAGATGATCATGTTGCGACACGAGATGAGATCCGTGTTGATGAAAGGCGGATCCTTGGTGATATTGTGCGGCGCGAAGATGATCATCTTGCGAATATCCGGCTTCACGCGGTAGCCCCGCTCACAGGGCACGAAGAACTTGCGCAGACGCTCAGCGCTGACATCGTTCTGAATCTCGGTTCCGTAGACACCATTGGAGGCAAAGGCAACGGCGTCGCGATCGAGGTCAGTGGCAAAGATTTTGACGTTGTAGATCTGCCCAATCGATTCCATGAATTCTTGGATGAGAATCGCGAGGGAATACGCCTCTTCTCCAGTCGAGCATCCTGCGACCCACACCCTCACCTCCCGCTCTGTTTGACGATTGGCGAAGATTTGGGGCAGCACGTCCTGGTAAATGACCTGAAACGCCTGCGGATCTCGGAAAAATCGCGTCACACCGATGAGTAGATCCTTGTGCAGCGCCTCGACGGCATCCGGATTTTGGCGCAGAGCCTCAAAATAGTGATTTACATCCGAAATATTTTCAATGCCCATGCGTCTACGCAGCCGCCGGATGACGCCGTCTCGCTTGTACACGGTGTAGTCAATGCCTGTGGAGGATTTCAGGATTTCAAGAAGCTCCTGGTACCGCGCGTCATCCAACTCTTCGTGGCCGTCATCCTCGATAGTCACGGACGGGGGGGAGAAAGTCGAAACGGACTGTTCTCCGCGCGCGATGCGTTCCAGTTCTTTGGCGATGGCGTCCGGGGAGAGGACAGCGTCCACGGTACCGGTGGCGACAGCGCTTTTCGGCATGCCGTCAAACTTCGCCGTTTCGTCTTGGACGAACACACGACCTCCCCGCTGTTTTACACGCACGATTCCGCGCGAGCCATCGCTCCCCGTGCCGGAAAGAATGACCGCCACGGCCCGGTCCCCTGCGTACTCCGCGATGGATTGCAGACAGCCATCAATCGGAAGATGCAGTTCCCCCTTGACTGTGAGGTGATCCTGAACCACTAGCCGTCCGGCATCGACAAAGACATTTTTGCGCGGCGGATTCAGATACACCCTATTTGGCTCAAGCGGCATCCCGTCCTCCGCCTGGAGCACGGGCATCGACGTGTGAGCCCCCAGCAATTCCGCCATAAAGCTGCGATAGTTGGGAGACAGATGTTGAATGACCACAAAAGCCATGCCGGTATCGGGCGCCAGTTTGTCAAACAGGTTCGTCAGCGCTTCGAGCCCGCCGGCTGACGCGCCAATCCCGACGACGTATAGTGGTACACGCATCAAATCGTGAGGCTGCGACACTCCTACCCCTCCTGTCTGGCACGAAGCCTCTCAATGCCTTTCTGAAGGCAGGACGCATACCATTGACGTTCTTCGGCGTCAAGCGACTGAAACGAGCCAAGCGCATCGAGCATCCGCAGAAAGTTGTCCAGCAGATGCTCGGTTTCCATTCCGCGCGCCCGCAAAATCCCGTCCAACCACAGCGTATAATCTGTAAAAAACTGCGTATCTCTCAGTTCATAACACGTGCGCAAGTGACGAATGTGATGCAAATTGTCCTCCAGGCACTTGTCGCGCCCGCGAGGTCCATATCGCTCGTAGAGCCAAGCATGATCCGCATACATGGCCTCGACGACGGACTCGGCCCAGCGCAAAACCTCCGGGTCGATCACGTCGCCACCACCTCGTACTTGCGGACAAGGGGGCGAGGGTGGGGAAATCCTTGTGCAACGAGCGCTTCCTCCCTCTCATGCACGCGGCGAAAGTCGTCGCTCTGCACCCACGCCAGATAGTGAGCCTTTGACTGCCACACCAACTGTATGGTCAGCTCGCCCGTCCGATGCTCATTCTGCAGTAACGCAAAAGACACAAAGCCAGGCCAATGGTCCACCAGGCGAGAACGCTGCCTGTACAATGCAATCACGTCGTCAATCCACTCCATCGGAACCTGAATCGTCGAATGCACCACATACATCTGACAGACCGCCCTTTGTGTTGGTGAACTTCCTGAATTGATTATGCGCCAGGCGCTTCGTCTTGTCACCGTGGTACAGCAGGTGCTCTCACGTAAATTCTTCTATGCAGAACACGAGCTTCGACCCTCCCGTTGGATTCCGAACGAACGCTGACACATGTTCGCGTCCTCCAAGGCGCGTGTCGGCGCGAAGATGCGCGTCCAAGTCCGGCGTGCTACAATACGCGCAGAATGGCGAGGTGAGACGCGTGCTGGCCATCGTGTTTTCGTACATCAATGAGGCCTGCATTTTGATCAGCGTGGCCTGTTTCATCGTGGGTTGGGTCCACATCCGGCATCACCGCGTCCGGGTGCATCGGCGGTGGATGCTCCGAGGCGTTGTGTTTGCGGCGCTCTTTTTCATCATCTACGCGCTGAAGACGGTGCTTTTGGGCGACAACGAGTTCGGCGGGCCGAAGTCCGTGCGCCCGTTCTACTACGGCTTTCTCCAGGTTCACTCCGTACTCGCGACGGTGGCGGCCATCCTCGGGATCATCACGCTCGTGTACGCATCGCGCGCGCGCTTCTCGCGTCACCGCAAAATCGCGCCCTGGACACTCTTGACATGGTTCGTGACCGCAGCCACCGGCCTTGTGGTGTTCATCCTGCTCTACATCGTGTACACCCCGGGTCAAGCGGCGGGCCTGCTGTATTCGTATCTCGGGCGTTGACGGGACGCACGTCCTCCGCCCGCCGCCCGCCACCCGCATCCTCCTGACGAGTCGCGTCAGGAGGATGTTTTTGTCCCCGGCCACTCCCCGCCCCATCCCCATCTCTTTGAACGCGCCTCGTTCTGCGCTATGGTGAAAGAGAAACCGAGTTCGCAAAGAAGGTGAACGTTGTGGACACGCGTGTGGCCATTGTGACAGGCGGCGGCCAGGGCATCGGCCGCGCCATCGCGAAAGCCTTCTGGGAGGACGGCTGGCAGGTCGTCATCGCGGAGGTGGACGAGGAAGCTGGCCGCGAGGCGGAAGCGGAACTGGCCGGCGGCGAAGGCAGGGCGCCGACCCGGTTCGTGCAGACCGATGTGGCGGACGAATCGTCGGTGCAGTCGCTCATTCGCGAGGTCGAGGAGGCATTTTCGCGGCTCGATCTCGTCGTCAACAACGCGGGACTCGGCTTCCCGGGCGTTCCCGTGGAGGAACTCCCTGTCGAAGTGTGGGATCGCATCCTCGCGGTCAACCTGCGCGGGCCGTTTCTCATGGCCAAGCACGCCGCGCCGCTCCTTCGCAAGACGCGCGGGAGCATCGTCAACATCGCCTCCACGCGGGCGCTGATGTCGGAGCCCAACACGGAGCCGTATTCCGCCTCCAAAGGCGGCGTGTTGGCACTCACGCACGCCCTGGCCGTGAGCCTCGGACCGGAGGTGCGCGTCAACGCCATCTCTCCTGGGTGGATCGAGGTGTCCGAGTGGAAGAAGTCTTCGCTCCGCACGGTGCCCGATCTGCGCCCCATCGATCACGCCCAGCACCCGGTGGGGCGCGTCGGCCGACCCGAGGACATCACGGAAGTGTGCCGGTTCCTGGCCTCGGATGGCGCCTCGTTCATCACCGGTCAAAACTTCGTGGTGGACGGCGGCATGACCATCAAAATGATCTATGCGGAATGACGAAGGGACGAGCCTGATGTTCTCCTACTCCATTCAGACGCACATCGAATTTGGCGACGGTGCCGTCGAACACCTTCCCGAGCACCTCGTGGCGCGAGGGTTTGGGCGGCGGCTGCTCATCGTGACGGATCCGGGGCTGGTGCGGGCCGGTGTGGCGGATCGCATCGCGGGCCTTCTCTCTCGCGCGGGCTTTGTGCCCCGGGTGTTCGCCGAGGTTCGACCCAATCCGGACGAAACCGTCTGCCTCGCAGGTCGAGGCGCCTTCTTCGAGCACCGCGCAGACGGCGTCGTGGCCGTGGGCGGCGGCAGCAGCCTGGACGCGGGCAAGGCCATCGCGCTCCTCGCGCGCCAGGGCGGCACGCCGAGCGACTACGCGCTCAACAGACGGCCATACGGTCCGCCTGCGCCCGTCTGCGCCGTGCCCACCACCGCTGGGACGGGATCGGAGGTGACGAGATCGGCCGTCATCACGGAACGCGGGACACACCGAAAGCTCACCCTGAAGCACGAGTACCTGCGCCCACCCCTCGCTGTGTGCGATCCGACCCTGACCGCAAGCCTCCCGCCCGACGTGACGGCTCACACCGGCGTCGACGCGCTCGTGCACGCCATTGAAGGGTCGACGTGCAAGGGAGCGCACCCCATCGCGCGGGCCTACGCGCGGGAGGCGCTCGGCCTCATCTACCGCGCCCTCCCGAAGGCCATCAAGGCAGGCGATCCGGCCTCGCGGCACGACATGCTGCTCGGCAGCCTGCTCGCGGGTCTCGCGTTCGGATCGACGGATGTGGCCTCCGTGCACTGCTTGGCCGAGGCCCTGGGCAGTCTGTACGAAACGCCGCACGGGTTGGCGAACGCGGTGATGCTTTTGCCGACGCTTCGTTACAACCTCCCCTGCGCGGTGGAGCCGTACGCCTGGATCGCGCGGGCCATGGGGCTGGCGCGCGAGGAAGATGGCGCCGAGCGCGCGGCGGAAGCGCTCCTTGCGGGGCTTCGGACTTGGCTCGAGAGCCTCGACATCCCGAAACTGCGGGATCTGCCGGGCGTGAGGCCGTCGGACTTCGACCGGTTGGCGGAGCTCGCGTACGAGAACACCTCGACGCCGAGCAATCCGCGCCCGATGGCGGTGAGCGACTACCGCGCGGTGCTCGAGATGGCCTATGCAGACTGACGAGATGCGCGTGTGAGGGGGGATTTGACATGCGTACAGCCGTACTTGGACGGAGCGGCATCGCCATCAGCGAAGTGGGCCTCGGCTGCATGACCCTGCCGACCGACAGGGCCGAGGCCGTTCGCATCATCCGCGAGGCCGTCGATCGCGGCATCACCTTGTTCGACACCGCGGATCTGTACGGGCAGGGGATGAACGAGGAGGTGGTCGGCGAGGCGCTTGCGCCCGTGCGCCAGCGCGTCGTCATCGCCACCAAGGTCGGAAACCGGTTTGAGCCCGGCAAGCCCGGGTGGACCTGGGATCCGTCGCCCGCCTACATCGAGCGGGCGATTGAGGCCAGCCTGCGCCGCCTGCGCACGGACTACATCGACTTGTACCAGTTGCACGGCGGCACGATGGACGATCCGTTCGACGAGATCGTCGCGCTGATGGAGCGGTTCGTCGAGAAGGGCGTCATCCGCGCCTACGGCATCTCGTCGATCCGGCCGAACGTCATCCGCCGCTACCTGAATGGCTCCAACATCGCGACCATCATGATGCAGTACAGCCTGTTGGACCGGCGGCCGGAGGAGTGGTTTCCGGAGATCGAGGCGAAGGGCGTGGGCGTCATTGCGCGAGGGCCCGTGGCGAGCGGGTGGCTCACCGGCAAGAAGGCGCCGAAACCGGATGACCAGTATCTCGGCTACGGGGCGGCCGATCTCGCCCGCGCGCCGGAAATCTTGCGGGAGGTTGCGCCGGATCGAACGCCGGCCCAGACGGCCATCCAGTTTTCCGTGGCGCCCCGCGCCGTGTGCTGCGCCATCCCCGGCGCATCGCGGATGGAGCAGCTGCGCGAAAACGCGGAGGCGGGCGCGCTTCCGCCGCTCACGGACGCGCAGATGGCGCGGCTGCGGGAGGCGTACCCGGCCAAGGTGTACACCGAACATCGCCCCGCCTGACGCTTCGCTCGATGCGTCAGGTGGGCGCATTCACCTGGACGGCGCCGCTGTCGGTGACCTCGATGTTCGCCGCCAAGGTCGGCGCCGCCAGCGTCTTGACGAGCGTGGAGGCGCCCGTGGCGGCATTGTACCGGTAGACGGCCGTGACCAGGCCCTGGCTGTTGATGTCGCCGTAGTAGAGCGTGTTCCCCACCACCGCGACGAGCGCCGCGTCGCGCTTGATGAGGCGAATCGTGCCCTGATCGTCAAGCGACAGGACGTTGAAGCTTCCGTCCGCGTAATCCTCGAAGTATAGCTTGCTCCCGGTCTGCGTGATGGCGATGTTTTTAATATACCGCCCGCCCGTCGGCACGAGCGAGACGTTGCTCATCGTGCCGATATGATAGAGCGAGCTCGACGTGCCGCTGTTGATGAGGATGTAGATGTCGTTCGTGTACGTGCTGAAGGTGATCTTCGTGAACGAGGCGTCCGCCGGCAGCCCTTCGAAGCGCGTGACGATGGTCTGCACGCCGCTCGGCACGTCGACCGTCTTCAGCTCGAGATCGCCCGGCTGAACCTCTTCGCCGACAAACAGCCGCTCGTCCTCGATCCATTCGACGTACTGGACGGTGTAAGGGTTATTCGCCGCGCACAGTGCCTGTTGGCTCGCCAGGTCCATGACGTGCAGCACGTTTTTTGAGTCCAGATACGCCACGTACTGGCCGTCCGCCGACACGGTGACAAACCGATACTGCTGTTTGAGCGCCGAGATCTCCTTCTGTTCCGCCTGCTCCTGCGCCGGCGACACGGTGATGTTGTCCACCGCATTGGCGCTCGATCCGAGCAGGCGATTGTAGTGGTAGAAGAGGGGCAACTGCAGCGCCGTGATCACGGCTGCGATGCCCACAAGTTTCGGCCACACGCGGTTAGCCACGCTTGCCACCGCCTTCCGGCATCACCACGATGGACGTGGCCACCGCGCGGGCGCCGAGGATGTCGACGGGCCGGTTCCACATGCGCCCTTTGTAGACGAACGTGGCGGACGATCCGCCGTCCAGATTTGCGGCGATATCCGCGTGGAACTGCAGCATGATTCGCGCGACATCCGCAAAGCTCGCGCCGACGTCGTTCGGCCCCGTGGCATACCGCCCGTCCGTCACGAGCAGGATGACGGTGCCGTCCTTCGTCTGCCCAATGGCCGTGCGGGGATTCACCGCGTAGTTCTCTGCCGACACCGTCGGCTTGCCGTTTTCCACGAGCACTGGCCCAAACCCGACGCACTGCCACACGTCGAGCGAGCGCAGCTGGTTGAGCGAGTACGTCCCCGCAATCATCTGGCCCTCCTTGGTGAAGGCAATCACCGGCTGCGGCTGACTGGGCGATCCCGTCATGGAGACGAGCTTCCCGTCCGTGATGGTGATCCCCTGCGGATACGCGCCGGTACCCTGCCAGTTGGTGTCGACAAAGCCGCCGGCGTTGATCCCCGCGATGGCGCCAGAATCCTGCACCATCTGCATGACGGTCTCGCCGCGCACGTGCAAGTATTTGGTCGCCACCACGCGGATGCGCTTCGGGTCTTTGACCAAGAGGATGAAGGCGTTGAACGTCGGCTCGTGCAGCGTGATCATCTGCACGGTCGGATCGTTGATGTGGCTGAAGTCGCGCCGCTGGATGTCCTGGATGGGGATGGTCGGCCCGCTCAGGTTGTCCGGCAGCGCGTACTTCTTGATGGTCGCCTCCGACACCAAGAAGAGCGACATGGGCCGCAGCAAATACGCGTGACGGGTCTGATCCACGCTCTCGATGATGTACTTCTTCAAATTCGTAAACGGACCCTCGAAGATCCACAGCACTGTGGACACGTAACCAAACACCAGGGTAAACGCCACGTACAGGAGCGCGCGCAGGCCCCGGCGCGGCTTGCGCGGACTTGGGCCCTTCGGCTGCTTCTCCCGACGTGTGCGCGTTGGTCTACGCTCGTCCATTCTGCGTTTTCACCCATTTCGGCCTGGAAAGGCCTGTGATTGGGCAGCGGCCTCGGCCGCGCCCACCGCGCAATCAACAACATTCTAATCCGAAAGCGCATCCGCACCAACTGATAGACGCGCGAGGGACGGTGCGCGTTCGCTCCGACGTGACAGTGGCATTCGAAGCGCGTACACTCGCATCGTATGCGAAGGAGGGAATCACCTTGTCCGAAGCTCGCTATCGCGAGCAGTACATCGAAACCATCCTGCCTCCCGATCCCGCCCGCGACGCCATCCGGCGCGCGCTCTTGCAGCGCGGGTGGCCGGACATGTGCGTCTCGCAGGCGCTCGGCCGATTCCTCACGCAACTCGCCATGAGCGCGGGCGCCGCGCTCGAGATCGGCACATACGCCGGCTACAGCGCCATCTGCATCGCGCGCGGCCTCCGCCCCGGCGCGCGGCTCATCACGCTCGAGTCTCGCCCCGAGCATGCCGATCTCGCCAGGCACCACATCGAAGCCGCGGGACTGGGCGATCGCGTCGAGATCGCGCTGGGCAACGCCGCAGAGACGCTGGCTCGCCTGCGCGCGGAAGGGCAGAGATTCGATCTCGCCTTTGTCGATGCCGACAAGCCGAGCTATCCGCGCTATCTCGACCTTGTGCTCGATCTCCTGTACCCGGGCGGCCTCATCGTCTTTGACAACGCGTTCGGGCGAGATCGCGTCTTCGATCCGTCGGCCCAAAGCCCCACGCCCGTCGCGCTCAGGGAACTTCACCGCAGATTGTTCGAGGACCCGCGGCTCGTGAGCACGCTCCTGCCGATGTTTGACGGCGTGGCCATCGCGCGCGTCCTGCTGTGACGAGCCCCCTACCTGCGGCCCCGCCGCGCGCTCTGCCAGGACTCCTGCCACGGCTGGACGCGCACGACGCGAGCCCGCGGTGCCATGCGGGATCGCCTTCGCCGTCTCCAGCCAAGGACGAGCGCCGCCATCAAGATCACCGCGGCGGCCGGCGCGGCGAGCCGAGGCCACGGAATGGGCTTCGGAACCGGCTCGAACGGCGCCGCCAGGACCAGCGGCACGGAACCAAGCTTCCTTCCCGTGGCGGCGTCGACAAGATCCAGCTCTCCCGCCGCGGCTCCCTTTGGGGCGCGATCGAGCGGCGCGCTCACACGCACCCGCTCGATCACGTCCAGCGGGTGGCCGATGGGCACCGTCGCGAGGACCGGCTCCGACGTGACGACGGGATCCTCCCCGTCGCGCGCCAAGACAAAGCCCGCCCGGTACCCGGCGGGCAGAATGCGCTGGGTCTCATCGTGCAAAAACGCGTAATTCAGCAAGTTCGTGGCATCCTGGCGGATTTCCGCATCGGTGGGGCAGTCCATCAACACCGCCAGAAACGTCGTGCCACCGCGCGTGGCGGCCACGACGAGCGTCTCATGCGCTACACTCGTAAATCCCGTCTTGACGCCGATGGCACCGGGGTACGTGAACAGCATGCGGTTTAAGTTGGTGAGCGTTGCTTGCCACGCCGTTCCCTTCCAATCGAATGAACGCGTGTCGACAATGGTGCGAAACTCCGGGATCTGCATCGCCGCGCGCGCGATCACGGCCATGTCGTACGCGGTGGTGACGTGGCGCGGATCCGGCAGCCCGCTGGGGTTCACGAAATGCGTATGGGTCGCCCCGAGGGCCCGCGCTTCCGCGTTCATCATGTCCGCGAAATGGGCCACGCTGCCGCCGTACCGCTCGGCGATCTCGACCGCGGCATCGTTGGCGGAATCAATCAGCAGGCCATAGAGCAGATCCTTCAGCGTCGCCTTCTCGCCTGCGCGCATGTACAGCTTGTCCGGCGGCTGGCGGACCGCGTCGGTAGACGCCGTCAGCACGTCGGTCAGATGCCCGAGCCGCAGGGCGAGGAGGGCCGTCATGATCTTCGTGATGCTGGCGGGATAGTGAGGCGCGGTGGAGTGTTTGGCGTAGACCACGGCGCCCGTGTCCATGTCCATCACCACGGCCGCCTGCGACACGATGGAAGGCCATGAGGAGGCGTCTTCTCCGACGACGTAGGGAATGGGACCGGACTGGACATTCAACACGTCTTCGCGAGGAATCAGCGACTCGGTCGCAACCGGAGGCGACGTCGAGCGTTCCGCTCGCACCGCGGGCTGGTACACGGCCAGCGACGCGGCCGCAGCCAGCGCGGCGCATCCAAGGCGGATGAGACGAGATGTCATGCGACCGAGCCACCTCCAGAACCGGCTTTCATACACATGCACCGCGTGTCACGCGCGCTCTAATCCCCTAGTTTAGAGGTTGCATTGCACGTTTGGCTAGTGCCGCATTTGACCAACGCGAAGTCAAAAAGAGCCCGCCGGCGCCAAACGGCGACCAGCAGGCTCTGCAAAACGCAATTCAATGCGCCGTTCGCTCCCGGCCCGCATCTACCGTTTCGCGGGTTGCGGCCGGAACAAACGGAGGGACGGACTGAAACGCCACATAAAGGAGCGACACAAACAGGCCGGACACAATGGACACGTGCAACATGAACGCCTGGATGCTCACGTGCGAAGCAATGAGATATACGCCCGAGAACGCCTGCAGCACGACGAACACCAAGGCAAACACCGCGCCGCGGAACAAGTCCGGGCGCTCGCCCTTGAGCCGATTCGTCCATGCCACGAGCGCGATCATCCAGAGCACCAGGAACAGCGCGAAGGATCGATGCACCCAATCGAGGAGCAGCGCGTGATGGAAATTGTAAAGCCCCGACTCGGTCGGAAACGGCAGACCGCGAAACGCATCGCCTGCGCCGCTCGACGAGATGTACGCGCCGATGTACATATCGAGATAGAGAATCGGAACGCCAAGCCAGGCGAACCAGCGAAAGCCGACACTCGGCGCCGGATCGCGCAGTGGCAGCTTGACGCCCGTGGCCAGGTACTCGCCGTACACGCGCTCGGCCCGGCGCACATAGATGGCCAGGAGCACGGTGCAGGCAAACGCCAAAAGCGACACGCCGAAATGCGTCGCGATGACCGAAGCCGGCTCATTGTACACCACTGCGAGCCCGCCGAGGACCGCCTCGAGGAGGACGAAGAAGATGCTCAGGCTCACGAAAAGCTGGATCTCGCGCCATCCTCGATACCGGAGCAACGCCCCCACCGCAGACACGAGCAGCAGAATCGTGAGGATGGGCACGCCCACGCGGTGCATGAACTCGATAAACATGCTGAGCGACTTCTCGAGGGCCTGAAGGCTCGGCAGAACCTGACCATTGCACAGGAACCACTCATGCCCGCATCCGAACGCCGAGCCCGTGTACGCGTCGAGGAAGCCGATGCCGTTCACGATGAAGTTCTGCACCGCCGACAGGATGGCGACGACGAACACAAACACGCCGAAACCGCGGCTCCTGATCATCTTCTCACCCCCCTCGCGGGCCCTCCGAACATCACGCCACGATGGATTTGAAGGTCATGATCCAGATGGATCCTCCGACGACGCAGAACACGATGAACAGGCCGAAGTAGATGGCCGGCACCTGCCAGGCGCGATCGTCACTCTCGGTGAAGTGCATGAACATGTACAGCTGAACCAAGAGCTGCCCGACGCCGAGGATGACGATGATGGTGATGACGAGCGCCGGCGGCTGATGCGTCGCAAGCGCCAGCCAGAATGCGATGGCCGTCAGCAACAGGGACAAAAACAGCCCGAGGATGTGCTTCCAGGGGAAGCCCTCCTCGCGGTGGAACTTGTGCTCCTTGGCTTCCACGTCAGATCACCTTCCCGGTGAGGTATACGACCGTAAAGATGAAAATCCAGACGGCGTCGAGGAAGTGCCAGTAAATGCTCCACAAGAACACCTTGCGCGCTGTCACCGGCGTGATGCCGCGGCGCAACAGCTGGAAAATGAGCAACGTCACCCAGAGTAGACCGACGGTCACGTGGCTTCCGTGCGTACCCACCAGGATGTAGAACGCGGACAGAAATCCGCTGCGCTGAAGGGTGGCCCCAATCCCGACGTCGTGAATGAACTCGGTCACCTCGAAGCCGAGGAACACAAGTCCGAGCGCCATCGTCACGAGAATCCAGCCAATGACGGCGTTGCGATGACCCCGCCGCATCTCATACGTGGCAAGACCGCAGGTGAACGACGAGAACAACAGGGCGATGGTCTCAATCGTGAAACCTGTGACGTCAAACAGCTGCTGAGACGTGGGCCCGCCGGCGACGCGCCCGTGCATCACGATGTACGTCGCAAACAGGCTCGAGAACAGGATCATATCCTGGCCAAGGAAGAGCCAGAAGCCGGTGATGCGCAGGCTGTTTTCTTCCTCGTGATACTCGAGCGGAACGTTGGGGTCCACGGGGTGATGTTCCCCGTGAACCGCCGTGTTCGCATTCGACATGCGTTACAACCTCCCCGCCGCGGCCTCGGTCTTTTCGATCTCCTCGACCGGGATGTAGTGCGAGTCGTCATACTCGAACGAGCGCTGCGCCATGCAGATGAGCACGCCCACGAAGCCGATGATGGCCAAGATCCACCACTGGAACACGAACCCCGCACCCATGATGAAGAACAGGGCGCTCATGATGAACGGACGGCCCGAGTTGTTCGGCATGTGAATCGGGCGGAACGGCACGCCCTTCGGCCCGTTGATGGACTCGCCGTTTTGTTTCATCAGCCACCAAGCGTCGCGGCCCTTGACCGTCGGAATGATGGCGAAGTTATAGTGCGGCGCAGGCGAGGTGGTCGCCCACTCGAGCGTGCGGCCGTCCCACGGATCGCCCGTCGTGTCGCGCTCGCCATAGCGCGCGCTCCACAGGATGTTGTAGACGAAGATGATGAACGCCACGCCCATCAGGAAGGCGCCGATGGTCGAGATCAGGTTCACGACGCCCCAGCCGTACCCAGCCGGATACGTGTACATCCGCCGCGTCATCCCCATGAAGCCGAGGAAGAACTGCGGGAAGAAGCAGATGTTGAACCCAATCATGAACGTCCAGAAATGCCAACGCCCCAACTTCTCGTTGAGCAACACGCCAAACATCTTCGGCCACCAGTAGTACAGGCCCGAGAACACGCCGAACACCGTACCGCCGATGAGCGTGTAGTGGAAGTGCGCGATCAGGAAGTACGAGTTGTGATACTGGTAGTCTGCAGGCGGCACGGCCAGCATCACACCCGTGAGACCGCCGATGAGGAAGTTCGGAATGACACCCAGGCTCCACAGCATCGCGGTCTTAAACTCCAGCCGCCCTTTGTGCATGGTGAAAATCCAGTTGAACACCTTGACGCCCGTAGGAATGGCGATGGCCATCGTCGACACGCCGAAGAACGAGTTGACGCCCGGACCTGCGCCCATGGTGAAGAAGTGGTGCACCCAGGTCACGAAGCTCAGGATGGCGATGGCCACCATGGACACCACCATGGCGGAATACCCGAAAATCCGCTTGTGCGAGAACGTGCTGATGACCTCGGACATGAGCCCGAAAATGGGCAGGATGACGATGTACACCTCCGGGTGACCCCAGAACCAGAACAGGTTCACGTACTGCATCGACGCGCCGCCGCCGTCCACGGTGAAGAAGTGCGATCCAAAGTCGCGATCGATGAGCAACAGCGCCAGCGCCACGGCGAGGACCGGGAACGCGAACAGGATGATCACGGAGGTCACGAAGACGGACCAGGTGAACATCGGCATGCGCATGAACGTCATGCCCGGCGCGCGCATCCGCAGAATCGTCACCAGGAAGTTGATCCCGGTCGCGATGGTGCCGATACCGGTGATGGACAGCGCCACCAGGTAGTAGTTCTCACCGGGGCCCGGATCGAACTGGTTCTCGACATAGGGCGGATAGCTGGTCCAGCCGCCGTCCGGCGAACCGCCGACGACGAAGGACAGGTTGAAGAGCAGCGCCGCGAAGAAGAACAGCCAGAACGAAATGGCGTTCAGGTACGGGAACGCGACGTCTCGACAACCAATCTGGAGCGGAACCGCCACGTTGAAGAAACCGATAATCGCCGGCATCGCCATGAACAGAATCATGATGGTGCCGTGCGTGGTGAAGATCTGATCATAGTGATCCGCACTCAGGAAGTGCATGTTCGGCCACGCCAGCTGCGCGCGCATCAGGAGGCCGTCCGTGCCTCCGCGGAACAGCATCAGGATGGCCGCGATCATGTACATGATGCCGATCTTCTTGTGATCGACCGTCGTGAGCCACTCGTCCCAGAGCCACTTCCACAAGCGGAACTTGGTGAGGACCACCACGATGCCGAGCGACGCACAAATGATCAAGAAGTCGGACAGCCAAATGAGCGGACCTTCGTCGAGCATGAAGAAATGTACGGCCCAGTTGACCACTCCGTGCATGCTCGCTTCCCCTTTCATCCCTGAATTCGCGTCTGCGAACGAGCTTACTCTGGCGTCGTCGACGAGAAGGTCAGCTTGCCGATGAGACCCGGTCGATTGATCTGCGCCTCGGCTTGCTTCGTCAACTTCGGCGCGGTCTGCTGCACGCTCTTGACCCAGTTCTCAAAGTCCGTCGGCGAGAGCGCGTTGACGGTGAACGTCATGTGCGCGAAACCGCGTCCGGAATACTGCGCGCCGCGCCCGAGATAGCTGCCTGGGTGGTCGGCTTCGAGCCAAAGCTTCAGATTCATGTTCGGCATCGTGAACTCCATGCCGCCGAGCGCAGGCACCCAGAACGTGTTCATGGGCCCGCTCGATGTGAGCTCAAAGTCCACCGGGACGCCCGCAGGGATGTTCACGTAGTTGACCGTCTCGATGTTCTGAGCCGGGTACTTGAACACCCACTTCCACTGCTCGGAGATGACGTCGATGGTGATGGACTTGCCCACAATCTTTGCTGTCGCCGCCTCCACCTTCGGCGGATACACCAGCTTGTACGTCACGGCGACCGTCGGAATCGCGAGCGCGATCACGACCAGAATCGGGATGACGGTCCACAGGGTCTCGAGCTTCGCGTTGCCCTCGATCTCCGGAGGCACGTAATCCGCGTTGTCAGGCCGCGCCCGGTACTTGATGATCACCCAGAAAAACAGGATGAACACGGCCAGGACGACAAGCAGCATCAAGATGAACGAATAAATGATGAGGTAATACTCGCTCCGAGCCACTGGCCCCTGCGGGCTCAGAACCGGCCAATACGTCGGGCTGTCGCATCCCGTGAGTGCGAGTACCGTAAAACCAATGAGCGCAATCAGTCCTCCCACTCGACGCCCTTTTGGCTTCATCGTCGCTTTCGTCTCCCTTCTGTCCTGTCTGTTGCGAAACTTCCGCGGCGCCCCCCGTTTGCAGACGACGATCGACAACGAAACCATCCGACCGAAAAGATTGCACGCATCGCAGTCTGCGGGCCATCGCAGCGCGCTCCATCGCCAAGTTGATGATACCACTTGGCCCGACATATTTCGCGGAACGGCGCGCTTGACAATATGACGATTTTGAAAAACGTTCAATAAGCAAAGCATGCTCTAGGCGATAAGGCGCGGGCCTCTTGGACCCCCGCCTCCTGCCGCGGCGCCACAAATCCCGCAACCTAGTATTGCTTGTGGGTAGGCAATTTAAACCATGTTACAATGGACGTGTCGCGTTGCTGCACCGCCATGGCGCGCACGCGTCCCTGAACCCTTGCAAAGGCGGGATATTCAATGGAGTTCGTGACGACGTTTGCAGACCTCGTGGATATCCTTTCCAAAGACTACCGAGTGCCGGACATCGTGTTCGACACGTCCACGGTGCTTTTCATTCTGGAATCTCCGCACATCCAGGAACTCCGCCACGGCGCGCCGGTGGCGGGATCGTCCGGGGCCACCATGTCGCGACACATCTTTGGCCCGGAATATGGCCACGTTCCGCTCGGCCGGATGGTGAAGAAAAATGCGGAGACGGGCGCGAAACGGCCGCGCCTCTCCGCGATTGGTCTCATCAACGTCTGCAACATCCCCCTGCAGGCGGCTGCGTATCCGCGCGACATTCAGGTTCGGTACGCCGACTGGTTCGAGGCGATGAATGCCGTCCGCACGCAGAACCAGAAATGGTCATTCGCCGACCCGCGCCAACAGGACATTCAGTCCTATCTTGCAAACGACTTGCGCAGAAAGCTTGAGGCCTACCGGGGCCGCGCCATCACCCTGGTTCCCTGTGGGCGGTTTGCGCAGAAGTTCTTCGCGCTGGCCGACGTGGCGGATGACAAGTGGGCCGTGATCGACGGCGTTCCACACCCGTCGTACAACAGCTGGGATCGCGCGCAGTACGCCAAGGCCGTGGAGCGCGTCGTGGAGGCCGTAGGCCTGGCCGGCGCGGAGCTCGCCGTCCAGCTCGAATCAGACGGGTCGCGCGGTGCGTAACACGCGCTTCATCATCTCGGCCGCCGGATAGCCGATCTCGTCGTACCGCCTGCACGCGGCCTCCACGTCGTAGGGAACCCGGCGATGTTCCACGCGGAACACGTCCTCATCCACGTGCAGGATGACGTACGACGCCTGGGGCACGCCGTCGAACGGCATGCCGACGCTGCCGAGGTTGACGACCGTTCTCCCACGGATATCGCGGACATACGGCACGTGAATGTGACCGTACAGGTACAGCCGCGCGTCCTGCCCCGCGACGATACGCGACTCGATGTCGTCATCTGGCGCGTCCGCCGCGACCACCGGAAACGGATCGAGCGGCGTGGCGTGAAAGGCGAGCCAGCGCCCAAACGGCGACTCCTCCTGGAGCAGCAGCGGCAAGTTGGCGAGGTATTCGAGTTCCTCTCGCGCGAGCAACCCCCTTGCGAACGCTGCCTCCTCGTCCATGCCGGCGCGCCGCTCGTCCGGCACCTCGCCGGGCCGCACCCCGCGCACCACCCATTCGTCGGCGTTGCCGCGGATGACCTTGTCCGCCACCTCGGCGACCTTCTCCACGCACGCCTTCGGCGCATATCCCCGAAACGCAAGATCGCCGAGCACATAGACGCCATCGCATCCCACTTGCCGCAGATCGGCGATGACCGCATCGAGCGCCAGCTCGTTTCCGTGCACGTCCGAGAAAAACGCGAGCCGCATCGACACTCCCCTTCCCATCGTGGTCACGTCCATTGTACGCGTTTCCATCCGGGCGATCACGGCGGCGGATCACAGCCACCCCATGTCATCCGCCTTGCGGATGGCCTCCTGGCGTGTGGCGCACCCCAGCTTGGCCAAGGCGCCAGAAAGGTAATTGCGGACCGTGCCCTC
Organism: Alicyclobacillus acidocaldarius subsp. acidocaldarius DSM 446; assembly: GCF_000024285.1. Classification (GTDB taxonomy): domain Bacteria; phylum Bacillota; class Bacilli; order Alicyclobacillales; family Alicyclobacillaceae; genus Alicyclobacillus; species Alicyclobacillus acidocaldarius. The sequence goes on along the minus strand of NC_013205.1, from coordinate 703,530 downwards.
GGAGAGAAACAGTTCCTTGGCCATCTGCCGCGTGGTGAGCCCGCGCTTGGCGAGCCGCAGGACGTCGATCTCGCGCGCGGACAGCGGGTTGTCCGTCTCCATGGCCGCCATCATCAGGGCGGGATCGAACACGCGCTGGCCCGTCATGATGGAACGCAGGTGAGCCGCCAGCTGCTCAACTTTGCCGTCCTTCAACAGATAGCCGTGCACCCCGGCCTGCAGGGCGCGCCTGAGGTAGCCAGGCCGCGCGAACGTGGTGAGTAGAACCACGCGCACGCCGGGCACGTCCCTCAAGATGCGCGCCGCGGCGTCGAGCCCGCTCATTTTCGGCATCTCGATATCCAACAGCGCGAGATCCGGCCGCAAGGCGACAGCTTTGACCACCGCCTCCTCGCCATCGCCCGCGGTGGCGACCACGTCAAAGTCGCCCTCCAGGGCGAGGAGCGTCGCAAGCGCATCGGAGACCAGACCTTGATCTTCTGCCAACAACACGCGTATCACGGCAGACCCTCCCGTCACTCGATGGGAACGGGGGCCTTCAGCACCACGACCCACCCCGGCTCGAACTCGGGCCATCCGAGGGCTCGTCGGCGCCAGTCTTCCCGCCCCAACCGCTCGCACTCCCCACCGATTTGCGCCATCCGGGCGCGCATGCCGGAGATCCCGCTTCCGCCGCAAGCCGGGATCGTCGCTGGTTCCGCCGCCCCCTCGCCGTCGTCCGCGACGGCGAGCACCACGAGCGGTCCGTCCCGCCAGAGGCGGACCGCGCATCGCCTGGCGCCGCTGTGTCGGACGACGTTCGTCACCGCCTCGCGCAGGCACATGGCGTACGCATGCTCCACCTCTTTCGGCAGCGTGTCGATCTCGCACGCCATCCGCGCCTCGATGCCTGCGGCCGCGAGCACCTCTTCCGCAGCGCGCCAGGCGTCCTGCCAGTCCGTCGCGCGCATGTCGGCCACGTACGCGCGCACCGATTCAAGCGTCGCGCGGCTCACCCGCTCAATCTGTTCGATCTCGTCGCGCGCTCGCCGCACGTCCCCGGTGCGCTCCAGGATGCGCCCGGCCACCTGCGCCTTCAGCGTAATGAGCGACAGTTGATGACCCAGGAGATCGTGCAGATCGCGGCCGATACGCGCCCGTTCCTCGGCCTGGCTGAGCCGCGCAATCTCGCTCTGCGCCGCCTGAAGCCGCGCGTTGGTCTGCTCGAGCGCCGTCCAGGCGCGCATCATGTAGATGAGGATGCCCCCGCCGAACAGCGCGCCGACCAAGAGGTAATGGAAACCCTGCGGGAACGGGACGTGATGGGCCCGCTCGACGGCCACGAGCGCGCCGACGCTCGCGCACAGCACGGCGAAGAGCGCCATGGTGCGCCGAAGTGGCCCGTAGATGACGGTGGCCACGGGATAGAAGAGAAGGTACACGTAGTTCAGGCTGAATGCCGCCATCAGGGTCAAGAGGATGGCCAACTGCCCGAAGAACGCCGCCATCCGCCAAGGACTGTTGCGAGTTGTGAGAAAGGCCACGGCGTAAAGCGCTCCAAAGGCGGCCAGGCTCCCCATGCCAGCCGCCATGGCCCGCACCGGAAGCCCGAACAGAAAAGACGCGGGATACACCAGTTGGAGCAGAAAGAAGATCATCGTCTCGATGGCGCCGCGGCGGAGTTTCCGCCTCATGTCGACAGCCTCCCGATCTTGCGGCCCAAGCTTGCGTCAGGCGACCGTCCGAACCTCCCGCGGCCGCGTCGACACCCACGCCGCCAGGGACACAAAGACCACGAAGTATGCGAGCAGAACCGCGAAGTCGCTCCACGGGATGGAGCGCTGACCGATGAGGGACCAGGCGATATCCGCCAGCCGGTAGGTCGGCATCCAGAGCGCAAGATGCTGGAAAAACGGCGGCAGGACCTGAATCGGAATCCACAGCCCGCCCGCGATGGAAATCAGGAAATACACGATGCTCGCGAGAATCTGCGCGGCTTCCCGCCCGCCCACGTGCCCGCTCAAAATGCCGAGCGCCGTGAACACGAGCGCGCCGAACACCGTCGCCGCGCCGCACGCCAGCCACTCCCCGGCGGGCATCTGCACGTGTTCGACCAACGCTCCGACCAAGAACATGATGCCGATGGCGATGGCGTTCACCACCACGTTGGCCGCAATCTTCGTCGTCACCGCCTGGGCGGCCGGGCGAGGCGTCGTCAGCATCCAGCTCGTCCATCCCTGCGTCCGCTCGATGGCCACCCGCACCGCGTTGCCGTTCAACCCCGTGCCCACGACGCCAAACACGGACATGGAGATGAGAAAATACTTCGACCACTCCATCCCACCCACCTGCGCGTGCCGGCCGTACAGATTCACGTACAAGAGGTAGAATCCTACAGGAAACAGAAGGGTGAAGATGAAAAATCGGCGATTGCGCACGTTCCGAAGGACCTCGATGCGCCACTCCAGAAGCCACGAATTCATCGGGTCACGCCCCTCTCCTCGAGACGGTCATCCAACTCCGTCAGCGCGACGAACGCATCCTCCAGCGCGCCCTGCGAGACTTCAAACGACGAGGCGTCGAGATCGCGCAGGATGATGGCGCGAAGCACGTCGTCCGGGCGGTCTGTCTGAATTCGCACGTGGCGTCCGCTGTACCGCACGCTCCGGACGTACGGAAGCTGTTCGATCTCTTCCTTCGTGCACCGCGGCCCCGCGATAAAGCTCACGTACCGATTCCCGGCCTGGGCCTTGATCTTGGAAAGGCTCCCGTCCGCGATCACCCGGCCGCCCTTGAGCAAGATGACGCGATCGGCGACGGACTCGGCCTCCTCCAAGTGATGCGTGGTCAAAAGAAGCGTGCGCCGGCCGTCGTGCACGAAGCTTCGCAGGCTGTTCCAGAACGCGCGCCGCGACTCGACGTCCATGCCCGTCGTCGGCTCGTCCAGCACGAGCAGCGCCGGATCGCCCGCCATGGCGAGGGCGAACTGGAGCCGCCGCTGCTCGCCGCCGGACAGTCTCACGGCCTCCCGCTCCGCGAGATGCTCGATCCCGGCCATCTGAAGCAGATGGTCCGTCGGCAACGGATGCGGGTAGAAGCTGCGGAACCACGCCAAAAGCTCCTTCACCTTCACGCTCTGCGGCAGGGTCACGTGCTGCAACATCACCCCGAGCCGCTCTCGCGCGGCGCGATCGCGCGGGCGGTGGCCAAAGACCCGCACCGAACCATGGGTCGGCTGGGAGAGCCCGAGAATCATGGAGATGAGCGTGGTCTTGCCGGCCCCGTTCGGCCCAAGCAGGGCCACGATGGTGCCGGGTTCGACATCGAACGTGACGTCGTCCACCGCGTGAACCGCTCCAAACCGTTTCGACACGTGCTCCACCGAAATGGCGGCTGACACCAACGGAGATCGCCTCCAGGATCTATACTGATGTTCATCCTACCTGGTCCAAGATTCGGCGACCAGTGAGTCTCGTCATCGGCGGGATGTGACAAATGTCACACGCCGGTGATGCGCGGAATGCGCGCGGCGCCCGAATGCGTTATCATGGGGATATCCATCGACCCGCAGGCAGAAGGCGAGGGACGTGCAATGCGGGTTCGCACTAAACCGTTATGGTTTCGACCCCACTTTGACGACGAGGAGGATGACGACGTCCTGCTCGAGATGGCCGAAGAACTACCCGGCTTCAGATCCCCTGAAGCCGAGGAAGACGAAAAGCCGTGCGGCGAAGAGCGCCCGTAACCCGCAGGTCAGCGCGTCATCGCCCACATGCAGCCCTCACGGCAGCGCCTCCGCATGCCCCACCTGGTCCTCGTGAAACAACCGCTCGATCTCGCCGACGGCGCCTTCGTGGGCGAGGACGAGCAGGTGATCGCCTGCTCGGATGCGCGTGCTTCCGCGCGGGACGATGGCCTTGCCGCCGCGCACCACCGCGTAGCAGAGCGTGTCGGGCGGAAAGGCGAGATCGCGCAGCCTTTTCCCCGCACTGGGCGATCCCGGCACCACCTCGATGGGAACCATCACCGCAGCTTCGCGCGCGATGGCGAGCAGTTCGCACATCGACTCAGGCGGCGTCGCCTGGACGAGCTCGAATTTCTCGGCGAGCCACTCGACCGTCATCCCCTGGACGAGTGCGGAGACGAGCACGACGAAAAACACGACCTCCACGAGCGCGATATATCCCTGCACGTGCGCCTCGACGGCAAACAAGATGAGGACGATGGGCGCCGCGCCGCGGAGCCCGGCCCAGGCGATGAACCAGCGCTCCTCTGCGCTCATCCTGAAGAACAGCGTCGACAGCCACACGGCGGCCGGGCGGGCCACAAAGATGGCGCCGCAGGCGAGGAGAAGCCCAGGCACAGCCACGTCGGCAAAATCGCGCGGCACAAGGAAAAATCCGAGTACGACGAACATCACAATCTGCACAATCCAGGCAAGCCCTTCGTGGAAGCGGAGCACCGCCACGCGCTCGCTCATGCGCGCGCCCGCCATGGCGACGCCGGTCAGGTAGACGGCGAGAAAACCGCTTCCGGACAACAACTGCGCGACGCCGAACGACAGGAGCGCCATCCCCAACGTCACGGCAGGATAGAGGCCCGGTGTGTCGAGCCGCGCCGCGGCGAGAAGCTTCCGGCCGAGATACCCGGCGGCGAGTCCCACGCCGAGCCCGATGCCCATCTGCGCCACGAAGAGAGCGGCCACCTCGAGCGGATGCAGCCCATGCCCACCTGCGCGGGCGAGATCGATGAGGACCGTCATTAAAAAGAACGTCATCGGATCGTTGGTGCCCGACTCCACCTCGAGCACGTCGGCCAACCGCGCCTTGAGGGACGTGTTGCCGAGCGCGCTGAACACGCTCGCGGCATCCGTGGAACTCGCGGCCACGCCGAGCATCGCCGACGAGAGCCACGGCAGGCGCAGAACCGCATGCGCCAACGCGGTCATGATGGCGCTCTGCGCGAGGACGCCGAGCGTGGCCAAGGACATGGCCGGCCAGAACGCCCGGCGAACGCGCTGGGGCGTCGTGTGCAGCCCTCCGTCGAAGAGAATCATCGCGAGCGCAAACGAACTGATGTTCGTTGCCACACCCGGGGAAATGGCGGTGAGCAGATCCGGATCGAGCGCGGCGATGGCGCAGCCGAGCGCGACGAAGCCCACCATCGCCGGGAGACCTATCCGGCTGTGGGCGCTCGCGATGAAGACGCCCGAGAGGAGCACCACCGCCACCACGACGCTCACGACACTGACCACGCTCATGTGCGCTCCGCCTGCTGCCTCGCGCGAATTCGCTCGTTGAGACGGCGCAAAAGGCCAAGGAACGTCCTTCGCTCCTCTTCTGTCCAATCCCCCACAAGCTCTCGATACAGCTCGATGCGGGATGCGCGCGTGGCCTCGAGCGCCTCCACCCCCGCCTCGGTGATGGACAGGCGAAGCTGACGCTTGTCGTCCTCATCTCGCTCCTTGGCAATCCAACCCGCCTCAACGAGGGGCGTAATCTGCCGGCTGATAGTCGAAATGTCGAGCAAAAACCGCGCGGCGAGCTGCCCGGCGGTGAGCTCCCCCTCCTCGCGCAGCGCGAGCAGAATCAGATACGCCGAGCGGTCGATCTCCCGATGCTTGCGCCACGACTGGCGCGCGCCCTCGAGCCGGCGCGCGAAGATGGCCATCTCGCGCTCCAGCGCTTCGAACGAGTCCATGTTGGCCTGATCCATGTCGGCCTCCTTTGGGTGCATTTTCAGCGTGATAGTTGTATAATACAATAGTTGTGTAGACTTCATTTCTCGTGTCCCTGAACAATTCGGGACTGGTAGTTGGCACTTGGTATCCGACGGAAGGAGGAACTTTTCGTGTCCGCGCAACCCGATGTCGCACAAGAGTTCGATCACGCCGAGTCGAACATCCTGCGCCAACCCGCGCCCGTCTGGGCGGTCGCGTTTGCCTGCGTGGTCGCCTTCATGGGGCTTGGATTGGTTGATCCAATTTTACCCGCGATCTCGGCGCAACTCCACGCCACGAAGGCTCAGACGGAACTCTTATTTACGAGCTATATGCTTGTCACCGGGTGCATGATGGTGTTCACCGGTTTCATTTCGACTCGCATCGGCCCGAAGTACACCCTGCTCTCCGGCCTCGCGCTCATCATCGTGTTCTCCTTCCTCGCCGGCCGATCGCACAGCGTCGGCCAAATTGTCGGCTTCCGCGGAGGGTGGGGGCTCGGCAATGCCATGTTTATCGCGACGGCGCTCTCCGTCATCGTGTCGGCCGCAAGAGGCACGGCAGCGAGCGCCATCATCCTGTACGAGGCCGCCCTCGGGCTCGGCATTTCCGTCGGGCCGCTCCTCGGCGGCACGCTCGGCGAGCACAGCTGGCGCTATCCGTTCTACGGCGTGGCGACGCTCATGGCCATCGGATTTGTCGCCGTGCTGCTCTTTCTCCGCGGCGTGCCAAAGCCCGCGCACCGCGCGTCCATCACGGCGCCGTTTCGAGCGCTCGGGCATCTCAGCCTGCTGACGCTCGGCCTGACGAGCCTGTTTTACAACTTCGGCTTCTTCACGCTGCTCGGCTACGGCCCGTATCCGCTGCACATGTCCGCCATCGGCATTGGCTACACGTATTTCGGATGGGGTATCCTGCTCGCCTTCACGTCGGTCTTCGTCGCTCCGTGGCTGGCAGAGAAGTTCGGCATCCTGCCGGTGATGTACACCATGCTCGCGCTGTTCGCGCTGGACCTCTTGGTCATGGGCCTCAGCGTGCACTCGCGGCTGACACTCGTCATCTGCATCATCCTCGCCGGCGCCTTCCTCGGCGTCAACAACACGGTCATCACGACCGCGGTCATGCAGGCGGCTCCCGTCGAGCGGCCCACCGCATCCGCCGCATACAGCTTCGTCCGCTTCGTGGGCGGCGCGGTTGCCCCCTGGCTCGCGGGGAAGCTCAGCGATGCGGTCGGACCCGCCATGCCGTTTTTCATCGGATGCCTAGGCGTCGCCGTGGCGATCATGGTACTGTGGATGGGACGAAACCATCTGCGCCACATCCAGTACGTGGCCCACTGACGCGGCAGAGGATGAACGGTATGGAGCTCATCTTTCTCGGCACGGGCGCCGGGGCCCCTTCCCGGCGCCGCAACGTGACCGCCATCGCGCTTCGCCTGACCCGCGACGACAGCACCGTGTGGCTGTTCGACTGCGGCGAAGCGACCCAGCACCGCATGTTCGACGCGCCATTCGGCCCCAACCGGGTCGATCGCGTCTTCATCACGCACCTCCACGGCGATCACATCTTCGGCCTTCCTGGCCTCCTCAGCACGCGATCCTTCCCAGAGAACGTGGGACCGCTGCGCCTGTACGGCCCACCCGGTATCCGGGCGTTCGTCCGGGCCACCCTCGATGGGAGTCAGACGCACCTCAGCTACGAGATCCAATTTCACGAGTGGACGTCCCCCGAACCAGCGCCCGTCCGCGAAGGGCTGTACACCGTGCGCGCAGCGCTCCTCGATCACGCCATTCCTTCTTACGGCTACCGCGTTGAAGAAGCGCCGTTCCCAGGCCGCCTTCACGCGGATCGGCTCCGCGCGGAGGGACTTCAGCCGAGCCCCCTCTGGTCGCAGCTCAAGGCGGGCGAAGACGTGACCCTTCCTGATGGACGGCGGCTGCGCGCGGCCGATTTCGTCGATCCAGCCGAACCCGGGCGCGTCATCGCCATCCTCGGCGACACGAGGCCGTGCAAGGCCGCGGTGGAACTGGCGCGCGGCGCCGACTGCCTCGTGCACGAAGCCACGTTCCTGGACCGGCACGCGCATCTCGCCTCGGCCTTCTTCCACAGCACGGCGCGCCAGGCGGCCGAGATCGCGCGGGAGGCAGAGGCCAAGTGTCTCATCCTCACGCACGTGAGCGCCCGTTACGAGCGGGCGGAGGAGGACGAGATCCTCGCGGAGGCCCGAGCCGTTTTTCCCAACACCCTGCTCGCGCACGACGGCATGGTCTACGAGATCGCGCGGAGAAAGCGGGACGTGTGAAGTCGGCCGAGGCCGCCTGGTCGGCCGCTTGACATCTCCATCCAGCCCGCGTAGGATGTAAGTGTCCTATATGAACTAGTACACACGGAACACAGTGCAGGCTCCACGAACGCCCGGAAAGAGGGGGTGATGGCCGTGTGGCTTCAGGTGGATCCTCGGTCTCCCACGCCGGTCTATCAGCAGATTGTGGACGGCATCAAGGCGGCGGTGGCGGCTGGCTGGCTGAAGCCCGGTGATCGCCTGCCCTCCGTGCGCGATCTCGCCGTCTCCCTCGCCATCAACCACAACACGGTCGCGAAGGCGTATCAGGAACTCGAGCGAAGCCGCGTGATCGAGGTCGTCCGAGGCCGAGGCACGTTCGTGGCGAACCCGGGGCAGAAGCCGCCGCCGGACGTCGAGGAGCGAATCGAAAAACTCCGCGACACCCTGCGGCTCGCGTGGATTGAAGCCTACCACCTGGGCCTCGCGGAAGACGCCTTCGAGGAGATGTTTCACCAGGCGCGTGACGCCGCGCGCGGAGCCGAAGGAAAGGAGGAGATGTGAATGGAGGCCGTCCTCTCGGTCCGCGATTTGTCCAAGCGCATCGGGAAGAATACGGCACTTTCGGCCGCCACGCTCTCGGCGGGCGAGGGCTCTGTCCACGCGGTCTTGGGCGCCAACGGGTCCGGCAAGACCACGCTTCTGCGCGTCATTGCGGGGCTGTACAGGCCGGACGAAGGGGAAATCGTTTGGAACGGCTCTCGCATCGACCCCTGGGACCAGCCGGAGTGGCGCGCGGAGGTGGCCCTTGTGGACCCGGTCGTCTCGCTGCCCACGCGCTTCCATCTGAGCGACTGGGTTCGGTATGCGGCGCGCGTGTACCCCCGCTTTGACGCTCATCGGTTTCGCGGGCTGGTGAGAAGCCTCGAACTGCCGACGGACGAGCGCATCCGCCGCTTTTCCCTGGGAATGCGCATGCAGGCCAAACTCGCCCTCGCGCTCGCCATGCGGCCGCGCCTCCTCCTGCTCGACGAACCGACCACGGGACTCGATCCGGTCGTGCAAAGGCAGATCTGGCAGTGGCTGCTCTGCGAGGCAGCCGACGCGGGCACCACGATTCTTGTGGCCACGCACGATCTCGACGCCATGGAGCGGCTGGCGGACAGCGCCACGGTGATGTTCAAAGGGCGGTCCATTTGGTCGGGCCAACTGGAAGACGCGAAGGAGCGGTTCGTCAAAATCTCGGTGCGGCCAGAGGGCAAGCAGGCACTCGACGCTGGAGGATGTGCGCTCACCTGGGAGCGGGATAGCGGAGACCGATGGAGCGCCATGGTGGAGCGAAACGCCCTCCCACATCTCATGGCGAAGTTGCGCGACGCCGGCGCCGAGCCCGCCGTGGTGCAGGAACGCCTGCCGCTCGAGGAGTGGTTCCGCTGGCTCATGCGAAAGGAGGGATACGCGCGTGACATGGATGGGACCGCGTAGCGCCGTTTGGTGGTACGCGTGGCGTTCCTTGAACGGGTGGCTCATCGCCACGCCGTTGGTCCTGGCGCGAAACTGGCTTCTTCCGTTTCTGAGTCCCGACTCGATGAGCCTGTTGCGCCAAAATCTCGAGCGCACCGCGCTCGGCCAACCCGCGTATCAGCTGGACCTCGGCATCTTCTGGACCATGTTGTTAGGCGTGCTCTCGCTCGGACTCGTCATGCGCCGCGGATACATCCTGAGCCTTCTCGCCGGACCTATCCGGCGGAAGGACGTGTACGCCATCCACGCGTGTCTCACAGGAGGTGCGCTCGTGGCGAGTCAACTGTTGGTGGTGCTCTACTTGTGCGCCCTCGACGCCATCGCCGGCATGCCGGCGAGTCCGACGCTGCTCGTTCACGTGCTCCTGAAGCGGCTCCTCGTCTACCTCGCGGCCTGGAGCCTGGGTGTAGCGGCAGGTGCGACCATCACGAGCGTCGCGTTGGCGTACGTTTGCGCCCTCGGTGTCGCAGGTTTTCCGATGTACGTGGGCACGCTCATCCATTACGTAGATGCCAAGTGGGCGGCGATGCCATCCATGCATCTGTACAGCGATGTGATCCAGCTTTCGCCTCTGACGCTGCTCGACACGGTCACGGATGCGTCCCTGGCGGCGTACGCGCTGTGGTTCGTTGCGTGGATCGCCTGCTGGCTGGTGCTCGGAGCCCGGCTGTTCGAACGCCTGCCGCTGGAACTGGTGGAGGAAACGTTTCCGTTTGGCGCCTACCGTCGCCTGCTGGCCCTTGGCATCTCACTGCTCGCAGGGTTCATCCTGGCCACGTGGATCGATCACGCGGTCAATCTCGGCCAGGGCAAGGCGGCCGCGATCGAAGCGGTGTGCGTCTGGCTCGTGGGATCCGGCGCAATCTTCGCCGCCTTGGATCGCGCGGGCGTGTACCGAAAGAGGAGGTGGGATACGTGAACGTGTTGCAGCTGTTTGACGTCACCAAACGCATCGGGCGCCGCGAGATCGTCCGCCAGCTGAATATGAGCGTGCGCACGGGCGAAGTGTACGGCTTTCTCGGGCCGAACGGCGCTGGCAAGACCACGACCATCCGCATGATCGTCGGCCTGATCCGGCCCACGCGCGGCGCCATTCACGTGTGCGGCCACGACGTCGAGCGCGATCCCGTCAGTGCAAAGCGATACCTCGGCGCCATCGTCGAAAATCCCGAAATGTACGGGTATCTGACCGGCCGCCAGAACCTGCTCCACTACGCCCGGCTTTCAGGCGTAGATCGTATCGAAGAGCGCATCGAGCGCGTGGCCAAACGCGTCGGGCTGGAAGACCGAATCGATGACAAGGTCAAGCGGTATTCGCTCGGCATGCGGCAGCGCCTCGGCGTCGCGCAGGCCCTGATTGCCGATCCCAAGCTGCTCGTGCTCGACGAGCCCACGAACGGGCTCGATCCGGCCGGCATCCGCGAGTTCCGCGAGCTCATCCGCGCCCTCGCCGCCGAAGGCTTGGCCGTCTTCGTCTCCAGCCACCTGCTCTCGGAGGTCGAGCAGATGTGCGATCGCGTCGCTGTGCTGCAACAGGGCAGCGTCATCGCCGAGGCGAGCGTGGCGGAGCTTCGCGCAGGGGCAGGCTCCTTGCTCCTGCGCGTGTCTCGGTGGGACGAGGCGACCGCGTGGCTCCGGGCGCGCGGGTTTGAAGTCGAAGGAAAGGACGGCAGGCTGGTCGTCGGCGACCTCGACGACGCGCGCGTCGCGAAGCTCCTTCGCGATCTCGTCGGGGCCGGATTCGACGTCTACGAAGCGGCGCGCACCGGGGGACTGGAGCAATCGTTTCTCGCGCTCACAGGCGCAGAGTCGGGAGGGGATACGCCATGACGCTCTGGCGCGTGGTGCAAAACGAATGGATGAAGCTCGTGCGCCGCAGGCGGCTCGCCGTCGTGGTGGCGCTCGCCCTATGCCTCGTGGGGATGTTTGCGCTCGGGGAGCATCACGAAAAACAAATCTACAGCCGCCTGCCGACCCAGGCGGCGGCATCCGCCGACTGGCAGGCGAACGCCAAGGCCGAGCTTGCAGCCGCGGAGGCGCAGCTCAATCTGCTCGAACGCCAGTCCCCCACCTCGGCCGGCGCGGCCCAGACGCTGGCAGCCCTAAAGCAGCGCGTACAGGAGGACCGTTATCGCCTGGCGTATGACGTCGCGCCGCTTTCGCCCAACCTGTTGAACGGCTGGGCAGAGACGAGCCAGTTTGTGGGTGCTGCTACCAAGACGTTCATCCCGCTGCTCGTCGTGATCCTCGTCGGCGACATGGTGGCCGGCGAGATGACCCAGGGGACCATCAAGCTGCTGGTGGTGCGGCCCGTGCGCCGGCGCACGCTGCTGCTTGGCAAATGGCTCGTCTCCGTCGCGTCGTCCGCCGCGCTGTCCTTTCTGCTCTGTTTCGCGTTTTTGGGCGTCGCCCTGGCCATCGACGGCCCGCAGGGCGCGATGCAGCCCGAGTGGCTGAACGTCTACGTGCGATTCTTCACGCAGCCGGGCGCCCTTCAATCCACGCCCGTCGTCTTGTACGATCACGCCGTGGTCTGGCCAATGTGGCAGGCGTTTGTGCTGCAGAGCGCGCTCGTGGCAGGCGCCATGATGGCGGTGGCCTCCATCGCCTTCACCTGCTCCGTCCTCTTTCCGTCCGCGATGGTCAGCACGTCGGCGGCCATGGGTTCCATCATCATCGGCTTCGTGGTCGCCGCCATGGCGCGCGGCCAATCCTGGGTGAAGCTGCTTTTCACCACCCACCTCAGCCTGTATGGCGATCTCGCCGGTGGCACCGCCTTCACCGTCGGCTCGCCGGTCACGCTCGCCCAAGGCGTCGCGATCCTCCTCGCCTGGACCGTGGTGCTTCTGGCCGCGGCCTTCCTCCGGTTCGGCCGCCAGGACATTCTGAACGCCTGAGGCACGCCCCGGCTCCTCCTCCGTCTCTCACCATTTCTTCTGGATTGGCTTGCAAATTGCGGCCCGTCCAGCGACGATAGACGGAAGAAAGGAGCCGGGATCGTGCAACTTGCCAAATTCTCCATTCGCCGCCCCGTCACCATCACCATGCTCATGATCGCGCTCGTGGCCGTCGGCGTCTTTGCGCTCCTCCACCTGCCGGAAGAGCTGTTCCCGAAGCTGAACCTGCCCGTGGCAGCGGTGGTCACGTCATGGAACGGCGCTTCGCCGGAAGAAGTGGAAAAGCAGATTTCCCACCCGCTCGAGCAGGCGCTCGAGGGGCTCTCGGGCGTGAACCTGATTGAGTCGCAATCGACGGCCGGAAGTTCGCTCGTGATCGTGGAATTCAACTACGGCGTCAATTTGGACGAGGAACTGAACCAGATGCGCAGCCTGGTGAACCGGGTTCAGCCGGAACTCCCGTCCGACGCCACGACGCCGCTCGTCCAGCAGTTCGACCCGAACAGCCTGCCCATCATGCGCATTGCCGTGTACGGATCGAAGGGCGTCTCCCTGCAGACCGTCTCCGACGCGGCGACCAACGTCGTGGAGCCGGCCATCGAGCGGCTGAACGGCGTCGCGGGCGTCCAGGAGGCGGGCGGGCTCGTGCGCCAAATTACCGTCGAGGTCGATCCGGACAAGCTGAAGGCGTACCACCTGAGCATCGAGCAGGTGGTAAACGCCATCGCCGCCAACAACCTCTCGGCGGACGCCGGGCAGGTCCAAAAGGGCAACCTCCTCATTCCGTTCCATGTGAGCGGGGAGATTGGATCCGCATCTCAACTTGGAGATCTCGAGATCCCGCTGCCCCTGCGCGGCGACGTCAAGCTCAAGGACATCGCCCAGATCGAAGACGGCCATGCGCCCGTCGAGCTCGTGAGCACGGTCAACGACGCCCCAGCCGTGACCCTGTCCATTTCGCAGGCGTCCGACGCCAACATCGTGCAGGTGTCGAACGGCGTGTGGCAGGCGCTTCCGTCCATTCAGCAGCAGCTGCCGCCCGGCGTTCACGTGGAGGTGCTCACGGACGACGCGCAGCCGGTGCGCGACACCATCCACACCGTGGTCAACCACACGGTGCTCGGGTTCATCTTCGGCATCCTGGTCATCCTCCTGATCCTGCGCAGCGTGCGATCCACCATCGTTGTGGCGGTGGCCATCCCCATCGCGACGCTGTCCACCTTCGCGCTCATGGCCGCCGCCGGGCTCTCCATCAACTCCATCACGCTCGGGTCGCTCGCGGTGGGCCTGGGTTCACTCGTCGACTTCTCCATCGTCGTGCTGGAGTCCATCTTCCGATCTCGTAAGCGCGGCCTTAGCCCAATCGAAGCCGCGATTGTCGGCACCGAAGAGGTGGGACTGGCAGTCTTCGTGGCCGCGTGCGCGCAGATCAGCGTGTTTGCGCCGTCCATCTTCGTGCCGGGCATCGCCGGGCAGTTTTTCAAGCCGCTGTCGCTCACCGTATCGTTCTCGCACGTGGCCGCGCTGTTCGTGGCGCTCACCTTCACGCCGATGCTCGCCTCGCGGCTTCTCAAAGGCCGCCGGTTCGACGAGCCGGATCGCCTGCCGGGTCGAGACGCGCCCATGCGCTGGTACGCGCCGTTTGACTGGTCCGCGCGCTTCATGCACGGGCTCACAGAGCTGTACAGGCGCCTGCTCGCATTCAGCCTGTCGCATCGCAAGACCCTCTTCGCGATCACGGCGCTCATGTTCGTGGCGAGCGTGGCCATGGTGCCGAAGATCGGCTTTGAGCTGGTCCCGAACGTGGGCGAGGACGAGATGACGGTGAGCGTGCAGACACCGCCCGGCACGTCGCTCGCTGCGACGGAGCAGGTGACGAAGCGCGTGGAGGCGCTCGCTCGGACACATCTCCACGGGATCCAACAGATCGACGCGCAGATCGGCGGCAACACGTATGCCGCACTGCCCGCCACCAACCAGGCGACCGTCACGGTGCGGTTTGAGGATTCCGTCTCGAGCCAGGATGTCGAAGCGATGACGTCGCAGTTCAATCAGCTCGCCCAATCCGTTTCAGGCGCCACGGTCACCGCGGCTGCGGCGTCCGCCAACGGGGCGAGCGGCCCGGCGTCCGATCAGATCTCGGTGCAGATTCAGGGGCCTGACGTCGCCGAGTTGACGCGACTGGCGGATCAGGTGGCGGCCGCCATGCGCCGCGTGGGCGGCCTGGAAGACATTCAGAACGGCGCCACCGCAGCCATGCCCAACGTCACCTTGAAGCTCGATCCGGCGGCACTGGCGGAGTACGGGCTCACGGCGCAGGCCGTGGAAAGCGTGCTGAAGGCGGACATCGGCGGGCAGATCGCCTCGACGTACGACGTGAACGGCAACACGTACAACATCGTCGTCGAACTGCCGCCGAGCTACGCGCAGAACCTGAGCCACCTGCAGGATCTGACGGTGGAGAATCAGGCGGGGCAGATGGTCCCGGTGACGAAGCTCGGCACCGTCTCGAACGGCTCGGAGCCGCCGAGCATCACGCACATCAATGGGGTTCGAACCGTGGAGGTGACCGCGACGCCGTACGGCATCACGCAGGGCCGCGCGCAGTTGGAGCTCGCCAAGCAACTGAAATCGATTCGCGTTCCCGAGGGGTACAGCGTGGGGTTCGGCCAAGGCGGGGCCTTCCTGCGCCAGACGATGTTCGACATGCTGTGGGCGTTCGTCTTCTCCGTGGCGCTCTTGTACATGCTCATGGCGAGCCTGTTCGAGTCCCTACTCATGCCGTTTGTCATCATGTTCTCGCTGCCGCCGACCTTCATCGGCGCGGCGCTCGGGCTGACGCTCACGCACCGCTCGCTCAACGTGGACTCGGCCATCGGCGTGATCATGGTGATGGGCCTCGTCGCGAACAACGCGATTGTGCTCGTGGACTACGCCAACCGACTGCGCCGCGAAGGCAAGCGCCTGCGCGAGGCGCTCATGGAAGCTGGGCCCGTTCGACTGCGCCCCATCCTCATGAGCACGGCGACGACGGTGCTCGCCATGCTTCCGCTCGTGATTGGCTACGGCAAGGGCGCGGAGACGCTCGCGTCCATGGCCACGGTCATCGCGTTTGGACTCACGTTCTCCACCATGGTCACGCTGCTTTTGGTGCCCGCGGTGTATATGGCCATTGCGGGCAAGCGCGACGAACGAACAGAGGCTGCCCCGGCGCGCCATGCGCCGTGAGCAGCCTCTGCTCATGGGACGAGATCGACCAAAACGCCCATCTCGCGCAAGTGATGGAAAAACGTTGGGCACGTCTTTGACACGCAGCCCGGATCCTCAATCTCGATGCCCTCGGCGCGGAGCGCGAGCACGGAAAGCGCCATGGCCACGCGGTGATCGTCGTAGGACGGGAGCGCCGCGGGACGAGGTGCGCCCGGATACACAACGACGCCGTCTTCCCGCTCCTCCGCGCGGACGCCCACGCGGGCGAGGGTCTCGACGATGACCCGGATCCGATCCGACTCGTGATGTCGGATATGGCCCACGCCGGTGATTTCAATCGGTCCGTCCGCGAACGGCGCGAGGAACGCGAGCGTGAGGGTCTGATCCGACATCTCCTTCATGCTGACCGAGAAACCGCCGCGAAGCTTCTCGGGGCCTCGCACCTCGATGCCCGCATCGGACGACGCCACCTCACATCCCATCTTGGCGAGCACGTCGACGAAGTGAACGTCGGGCTGGCGCGTGTCGCGCGTGAGATTCGCCACGCGCACGCGGCCACCCGTCACAGCCGCGGCGGCGAAGAAGTAGCAGGCCGTGGACGCGTCCGCCTCGATGTCGTACGCGCGGCCGCGGTAGCCACCCGGCTCCACCGAGATGACGGCGAGATCGCCCGCCGCCTCGCACTTCGCGCCGAACGCCTGCATCATGTCGAGCGTGATGTGGACGTAGGCGTGCTGGACGATGTGATCCACGATGCGCACGCTCACCGGCGCGCGCGCGTAGGGCGCCGCGATGAGCACCCCGCTCACAAACTGGGACGATTGCGCGCCCGACATCGCGACCTCTCCGCCTGCAAGCCCTCGCGCCCTGAGGCGAATGGGCAGCGTGTCCGGGCGCTCCAACGGCTCAATTTCGGCCCCGAGCACCCGCAGCGCCCGAAACAGCTCGCCCATCGGCCGCTCGTTCATCCGCCTGCTGCCGCGGATCTCGTACTCGCCTCTCGAGGCCGCGAGCGCGGCTGTGAGAAACCTCGCCGTCGTGCCCCCCGCGCCTGTGTACACGCGCGCGTCGCTTCGCGGAAACTGCCCTCCGCAACCGGTCATGCGGACGCGATCGCCGTCCACCTCAACCGGGACGCCGAGCGCGCGCAGGGCCTCGATGCACCAGTACGCATCGTCGCTTTGCAGGATGCCCGACAGCACCGATTCGCCCTCCGCCAGAGCGGCGATGACGAGCGCCCGATTGGTCACGCTCTTCGATCCCGGCACGCGCACGTCCGCGTCCACCGGGCCTTGGACAGGACCCACCCGCGCGAGCTGGTATCCCCCGAGCGCCCAGGGCGATCTCGCCTCCAGATCCGCCCCTTGCCTCGCGTCCGCCATCACGGCACCCGCCGGATCTTCTCGGCGATGGGCGTGCGCGGCTTCGCCTGCGGCACTTCCGCCGGATAGCCCAACCCGATGATGTTCGCAATGTCGTACTCGTCCGACACGCCGAGCACCTGGCGCGCGTGCTCCTGCCAGCCGATGGACGTCCAGCGGATGCCCGCGCCGTTTGCCTCCGCGATGAGGCTCAAGTTCTCGAGGAAGCACGCGACGGCCATCAAATTCTCGTCGCGCTCGATCTGCGAGGCCCCCCGCTTGCTGAGCACCGCGAGCACGACCGGCGCATCCCCGAAGTTCGCGCCGTGGCGCAGATTCATCCGCGCCTCCGGCCCCACGACGATGATCTCCCACGGCTCGGTCATCTTGTGGTTCGGCGCGTTGGTCGCTTCCTGCAGCCAACTCATCCACGTCGCTTCATCGATGGGATCCGGCTTGAACTGCTTGATGTGCCGGCGTCCCCGAATCGCCTCCAAAACCTCCATGCGCTTCCCCCTCCCGTTCGTCTTATTGCGATCCCGCAGCCCGCGCCGGGCGCCGCCACGCGGACAAGTCGCGATGGATGAGCGCCTCGAGCCGAGCCACGTCCGGCGCAAAGAATGCGGTCAGCTCCTCCCGAAGGTCGGGCTCCATCTCCATCCGCCCGAGCACCATCGACTTCGCCCGGTTGCCCAACCGCTCGCGCACCGCGGCCGGAATGAACGGCTTCACGATCTCCTTCAGCGCGTTCGGCTTCGCGATGAAGTTGTAGAGCGATCTCGACTTGGGCACGCCCGACTCGTTGTGGCGAATCGAGGTGTCCGGAACGAAGTCCGTGGACACGCCGAGGAACGCGCAGCAGTCCCGAACCACCTGGACGGGATCGCGCGCGAACTCCTCAAACAGGATCACCTTGACCTGCTCGCGCCCAAACACGTCGAGATACCGCTTGACCTGCGCCGCATACAGGCCGACGGCTCGATAATACCACAGCGGCTCGTAGTGTTGCCGGATCCGCTCCTCCTCCTTGGCGAGCGACTCGCGGAACGAAAGCGTCTCGCGTTCGTCGCGCACCAGATGCATGTAGGCGGAGAAGGCGCGATCGACCGGATTGCGCAGCATGATGAGGATCTTGGCGTCGGGGTACGCGTCGTACATGCGCTGCGCCGTACCAGGATAAAACAGGTAAAACACGGACGCCTCGCCGACGGCCCGCTCGCCTCGAACGCCGTCGAACAGCCGCATGTACGCGTCCTCATCGCGGATGGTGTACAGATTCATGCCCTCGTCGCCGGGGCCTGTGAAACGCTCGGGAAAATCGGGGATGGAGAAGAAATGCGCCTCTTTCTTCGGTGGAATGTAGATATCCGGGTGCTGGCTCAGGTACCGGTCGAGCGAGCTCGTGCCGCACTTCGCCGCGCCGACGATGAAGAAGTTGGGTCGCGCCACGCCCATCCCCTACCTTTCCCCGGCCGCCCGCTCGCCCGCGGCGTTGTCCCGCAGGCCCAGGCGGCCCGTTTCCTCAAGGTGATGGAGAATGGC
The DNA here is from genome assembly GCF_000024285.1 of Alicyclobacillus acidocaldarius subsp. acidocaldarius DSM 446. Taxonomy (GTDB): domain Bacteria; phylum Bacillota; class Bacilli; order Alicyclobacillales; family Alicyclobacillaceae; genus Alicyclobacillus; species Alicyclobacillus acidocaldarius. The sequence goes on along the minus strand of NC_013205.1, from coordinate 685,017 downwards.
CTTGACGCACGCTTGGATGGGCGTGCGATCCGTCTTCACGACGACGTCCGGGTCATGCGGCGGCTCGTACGGATCGTCGATTCCCGTGAAACCCTTGATTTCCCCCGCCAGCGCTCGCCGATAGAGCCCCTTTGGATCGCGCGCCTTGCACACCTCGACCGGGCAGTCGACGAAGACCTCGACGAACTCCCCCGGCTCAAACAGCGCCCGGGCCGCCTCCCGATCCCGCCTGTATGGCGAGATGAGGCCGCAGATGGCAATGACGCCCGCGTCCACGAACAGCTTCGCCACCTCGGCCGTCCGGCGGATGTTCTCCGCGCGATGGTCAGCCGAAAAGCCGAGATCGCGATTGAGCCCGTGGCGGAGGTTGTCGCCATCCAACAGATAGGTCCGCACGCCTCGCTCGTGCAGCGCGAGCTCCAGCGCGCAGGCGATGGTCGATTTGCCCGATCCCGACAGACCCGTCAGCCACACCACACAGCTCGAATGCCCGTTCAATCGGCGCCTGTCCGCCTTCGTCACCGGCGTCGGCTGCCACACGATGGTGCTCATCGTTCACCCTCACTTCATGTGTGTCTCCCCCAACAGGCGCTCCATGTGGGCCGCGAGTTTCCCGACGACTTCTTGACTGGAGTACGCCATGGGCACGGGCACGGAAAACGACTCGCCGCGCTGGTACGCGTCCATCATCGCCACCATCGCCGACGCGATCCCGTCCACGTCGCGCGGGCTGACGACGGGATGTCCCTCCGCGCGAAGGATGTCCGCGGCGGTCCCTTCCACGTCCGTAATACCCAGTATCTTCCTACCAGCCCCCAAATAATCGATGAGCTTCGAGGCCAAAAACGGGTTGCGGCCCGTGGCCGATGGCGCATCGATGAGGACGAGCACGTCCGCCTGCCGCATGCGCGCGAGGCTGTCGAGATACGACACCCGTCCCTTGCGAATCGGAATGGGCGCCCGCGCCACCAGCGGCTCAAACTTCGACTCGACGTTGCCGTAGAACTCCACGGCCACGCGTTGGCGCATGTCGGGCCGCGCGGTCAGCGCCTTCTCGAGCCCCGCGAGAAACGGCTCCGGCGAACGCTGTCCGTAGAAGTCGCCGAGGTACGCGAAGACTAGCTTGTCCGCGATTTCCGCCGGTCGCTCGACGCGCTCCGGGTAGAGCTCTGGCATGAAGTGATGAGGCAGGACCATCGACTTGTCCGCGACGGGCACCTGCGGATACGAATGCACGTACTGCTCAAGGATTTCCTTCGTGGGAAAGATGAGCGCGTCCGCCTTGGCGACGACCGCCCGCTCATTCGCCTCGTCGAACGCCTTGCGCCTCGGCGTGCGCCCCGCGTGGTACGGGTTGTGCGCCCAGGGATCGCTGAACTGGGCGATCCACGGTTTCCCCGTCCGCAGCTTCCACCGAAGCGCGAGGAGATGGCTCGCGCCCGGCTGAGAGCGGCTGTAGAGGAGATCGACAGGCGCATCCATGGAGGCCGGCGTCTGCCTCGCCCATAGCCACGCTTCGTCGGCAAATCGCCCGATGATCTTCTCCACCGCACGACGCGGCTTGTACGCGGACGGCATCCAGGTGGGAAGCCGTTCCACCTCGATATCGTCCGGAAGCGTGAGCGTCGTATCGGCCGACGGGACGCTCGCCGTGACCAAACGCAGATGGAACCAGGTTCTCAGCACCTTGAGCGTCTTCCACACCAGAATCGATTCGGCGTTCAAGACGGGCGGCGCGTGGTACGAAATCACCGCGACAGTCGGTTTTCCAGTCGGCAACGGATGCTCCCCCTGTCCGAAAGATACATCCGTAGTATAGCGAAACGCTCCGCGTCCGGAACTCACGCCCGCGGCAACCACGCGATTGACCCGTCCGGCACCTCGAGAGACGGCCGCGCGTACAGGTACCCCTGTTGCCACGTGTAACCAAGTTCAAGCAGGGCCGTCGCTTCCTCGGGCCGTTCGACCCCCTCCGCCAACAGGCGAATGTCAAGCGATTGGGCCACCCGCGCGAGCCCCTCCGCCACGCGGCGTTTGGCCGGATCGCGGTCGACGTGATCGACAAATTGGCGATCCAGCTTGACGACATCTGGCGAGATGGCGCGCAGCATGTTCTCGTCGCTGTATCCTTCGCCGAAGTCGTCGAGCGCGTAGCGCACGCCTTTCGCGCGGTAGAACGCGAGAATGGCCCGCAGATGGGCGACATCATCGACGCGCTCCGTCTCCACCACCTCAAACACCAGCCTGGACGGGTGGACGGCGTGCCGCTCTGCGGCCGCGAAGGTGGACTGGAGGCAATGCTCGGGCACGTAAATGGCGGTCGGGATGAAATTCACAAAGACGTCCCAGTCCGCGGGCAGCCGCCTCGCCGCCGCGATGGCCTCAATCCGACAGGCGCGATCGAGCGCGAAGAGCCGGGATTGTTCGCGGGCCGCCTCAAAGAGCGCGTGCGGCGAAACGAAGCTTCCGTCCGGGGCCGTGGCACGCACAAGCATTTCACAGGCGACCACGCTCCCCTTCGTCAGGTCCACAATCGGCTGCATGGCCATTTGGATGCCGCGCCTGGCGAGCAACTCGTCAATCCAGACGGAAGGAAGCTCTTCGACGAACGCGTCAAACGGGCGATCCGGCGCATCGGCCCCGTCAGGGCCTGTCAATCCGACCCTCCACGAGCTCGTATCGAAGAACGCTTGCCAGTACGTTGCACGAGCCACGAACACATCGGGCGGCATGGAGACCGTCGACGCGCCAGACCAGCGGACTGCGCGCGCAGACGCGAGGGAACGCAGGACGCCCTCCACATCTTCCTCGGGAACCTTCAGCGTGACGCCACCTTGCCCAACCTCACATCCAGGACACGACATCTCGAAAACCTCCGCGCAATCAAAGAATGATGCCCTTCGCCCGTAAGTTTTCGAGACAATCGGCCAGATACCTGTCGTCGTGCTCAGGATAAATGGGCGATGACCAGGAATAGCGGGAAGGGTCAATGTCCGCCAGCGGCGCGCGCTTTCCTCGGTAGCGCGGGTCCCACCACGCGGGATCCACGTGGTACCCTCGGCGCTCCATCTCCTCCATGACGAGCCGGTGATACTGGACCAGGTACTCGTACGGATGCTGAAAGACGTAATTCACCGTCGCGTGGGGGCGATTCCAGCCAAGTCCACGCAGGGCACAGCATTCCCGATGCTGGCCCAACAGCTGCGCGCGCGGCAGCTTCGGAATCAGCGCTTCATGCCAGAGTCTCACGCTCACGGACGCCCTTTCATGAAGCGGCCATGGCGCTGTTGAGGGGCTTGAAACCCTCTTCGTCAGCGTACATGGCCAACCTTGAAATTTTCTTGAGGAATTTTTGAGATTCCAAATCCGCGACACGCCGAGTTCAAACCGCCCTGTTCGAGCCCGTTCAGGTGCCGAAGGGCGTCGGGGTCTCCTCCGGCGGGCCGGTTCGAGGAAGATGCCAATTCCAACGAACGGACAGCATGCGAAGCGCGGCGACGAGGGCAAACAGCAGATATTCTTCCCACGCCGTCCGGATGAGCCCGAGCCCCACCGCGGCGCCGGCGAGCATGGCCCAAATGGCGTAGATCTCGGCCTGAAAGACGAGCGGCTTGCGGGAGGCGAGGAGATCCCGGATGAGTCCGCCCCCAATGCCTGTCATCAGGGCGGCCACGACGGTGGTCACGAATGTGCTGTGCGACCGATACGCGTACATGGCGCCTTCGACCGCGAACGCCGCCAGGCCGATGGCGTCGAAGAAGCTGACGATGCGGCGGAAACGGTGAAGGAAGCCGTACGGCAGGACGAGAACGGCCGTGATCGTCAGGGCCGCGGTGAGAAAGAGAACGGGCTGGTGCCAGATCTGCGCGACCGGCAGCCCGACGATGAGGTTGCGAATCATGCCGCCGCCGAACGCGGCGACGAACCCGAGCACATACACGCCGAGCCAGTCATACCGCTCCTCCATCGCGACGATGGAGCCGCTCACGGCAAACGCGATAGTCCCGATGACGTTGAGCACACTCCAGACGATGACGCATTCCTCCTCACGGAGAGACTTGGAGTGGTCGGGATGGTCATCCCGCACCCATCAAGGCCTCGCCATCTCCATGCAGATAGCGTCTTCCACGAGCGTATCGACGAACTGCTCCTGAAATACCTTCACACCGAACGCCTGCATGCTGACCGCCAGATCCGAGTCCCAAAGGGCTTCCTGTAGGCGGGTGAGATGGGTTCGCTCTTCCTCGGAAAGTGAAACGCGGCCAAATTGGGCGAACGAGTCGTACATGGCACGATCGAAGCGCCACGGGACAAATCTCGGACCGTAGCGCCGCCACAAGGACCGGCCGATGCGCAGACCGCCGAGGTCGAAATCACCGCTGTACCACAGGTCGGAGCCTGCGGATGTGACGAGATCGAGGAGGCGAAGCACGGCCGCGTTGGGCCAGCCGTAAGAACAGACGACAGGCGCGGGCGATCGTTCAGCCAGCTCCGCGAACACGGCCGGGTTCTCGACGACCAAGATACGCGGCGGAAGGCGCCGTGCGGGAGCGCCATCGAGCGAGGCGAGCGTGAAGGCCATCGGGCTTGTGCTCATCCCGGGCCAGTTGGCGACGTGGACCACGGGGCTCACGTCGTCGATCCGGATGCCCGCGCGCAGGTACCAGGCGCGCGCAGCTTCGGATGTGCCCTCATCCTGGGCCGCGCCGTCCGCGATCTCGGCGGAATCAGGCTCGTCCGCATCCAAGCCGCCGTACCGCCAGGCGAGCCAGGCGAAGAGCGCTCGGCCCGCAGGGCTCGTGCGATCGAGCGCGTGCGGATCGCCGAGGTGCCGAGCGGCCAGGATGGGCAGGCGGACGGGCGGATCGGGCGGCGGGTCGAGGGCGCGAAGGACGCCGAGGGCGGCCTCGAGCGGAGGTACACGCCCCGTCTCGGCAAACAGCCTGCGCCACTCCGCGACGAGCCCCCGCCCCGGCGCCCGCCCTTCCCACATCGCCTCGAGCCAAGGTCGGAAGTCGCCCGCCACCTCTTCAAGATACGCCCAGAAGGCGCGCTCGGCGCGATCGCGCTCAGCCCGCACGTCGTCCCGGGTGGCCACCCTGCCAAACAGCGCGCCGAGAGCGTCGCCGAGCGTGATCGCGAAGCGCGACTGAAGAAGAGCGGCCTCCAGCCTCGCGAGCGGAACCTTGATGCGCGTCTCGCCGAACAGGTTGATCCCGAGAAGCGCGCCGATGGCCTCCTGCTCCTCGGGCGTCGCGTCGAGAAGGACCACGGTGCCGCCCGCGCGCCCGAGCGACTGGTATTTCGCCCTCACCGCTTCCCACAGCCGCGCGAGTCCCGGCTTCATCAGCGCAGCCCGAATCGCTGAGTTCACATCGCTCATGGGAGACGCACCGCCTCTTTCGCCTCGTCGGGAGCGATCAGGATGCGGACCTGGCCGTTCCATCGGAAGCGGATGAGCGTCACCACGTCGGCGTCCTGCGGGCGATGCACCTCCACGATCGACAGAGATGGCACCGTGTCGTAACAGCCCCAGAGCTGCTGGCTCGTCATGATGAAGTCGTAGTCGAGCGACACGATGAGCGCAAACATGTCGCGCACGTTGTCGTCGTCCACGCCGGCAAACGCCTCGTCCAAGCAGATGATCCGGGGCGCGTCCTCGCGGGCGTCGCTGAGGCGCGCGTCCACCGCGGCGAAGAGCGGAATGTACATCGCCATCGCCTTCTCGCCGCCGCTCAGGACGTTGAACTGCGAATCCGTCAGCTCGCGCCGGGATGCCATCCCTGCCTTTCGATAATACAGGCGGAACTCAAACCACTGCCGGTAGTCGAGCAACTGATAGATCCATTCGCGAAACGATCCCCCGCTTTCTGCCTCCTGCCGCGCGTAGTCAATGCGCGTGCGGAAGTGCCGGATCATGTCGTCCATCTCCTGCGGCAACATGAGTTCCGGGCTCTTGCGCAAAAGCGCCACCAGCCGCTCGGCGCTCATCTCGCCCTCGTCCTGCGCAGGGCGCGGCCGCCACTCGAGCGATAGCGCAAAGCCGTTGGACGTGTCCCGCTGCGACATGAACCGGTTCATCTGGCGCACCCACGCCTCCGCACGGTTGATCTTGTCGCGAATGGCCCGACCGACGCTCCGCATGAAGATCTCCTCATACAGTTCCCGCTCGCGCTCTTCGATGTAGAGGCGCTGCTCCTCTTCCATGCGAACGAGCTCCTGCCACAGCGCGAACGGCGTCAAGGGCCGGTTCCGATCCCGCACGGATCGCACGATCGTCCGCCCCAGCGCCTCGTCGTACGTCCCCTCGATGGCGTAGTCCACGAGCACGTTCCGCACCACCTGCAGCTCCTCCATCAGGCGGTGCCGCGCGCTGCCCTCGTGTTCCGAGCCATACGGGCCCCGAAGCTCGCGGTGCACGATGTGCGCCAACCGGGAAAGCGCCTGCCGCCCCGATGGCTGGCGCAAATCCTCCGCCATCCCGTCCACAAGCCCAAGCGCCCACTCCCGCGCGAGCGCCTCAAGGGCGCACTCGGCCTCCGCCTCCTTCGCTTGGAGCGCACGCTGCGCCTGCTCCAGCCGCTCTTTCGCCATGCCGATCTTCTCGTCGAACGCGTGCCGCCTCCTCTCGAGCTCCTCGCGGCGCTTGCGAAGCGCCTCTCTGCGCGCCCGAAGCTCCCTTTGGCGCTCGTACAGATCGATCACGCCGAGCGCGCGCAACTGCTCGCGCAGCGCCTCCGCGCTCATGCGCAGGCGATCCCGCTCCTGCCGAAGTTCCACGCTTCTCCGCCGCTCCGCGTCCGCCCGCGCCCGGTCCCTCTCGATGTCCTCCGCGAGCTGTGCCGCCTCGCGGCTGAGGTGGGTGTATTCCGCGTGGAAGCGGCGCAGGTCGTGCAGACCGTCCCGATACCTTTGGAGCTGCTCGCGTGCCTCGACGAAATCCTCGAGACGCGAGAGCCGTGCCCAGGCCGACCTCTCAGCCAACCAGGCCTCCTCGCGATCGCGCCAGTTGGCTCGCGCCTCCTGGTACGCCTCGGTCTGCCGCCTGAGGGACAGAACGGCCTCCTCCAGCCGGAGCCTGGCGCGATCGACGTCGTCCCTTGCCCTGCGCAGCGGATCTTCCGGCGGAAACGCCCGCATCTCCTCGTCGAGCTGTGTGCGATGGCGCCTCGTCTCCTCGATGTCTGCCGCGAGGCGCGCGATCTCGGCCTCCGCGGCCGCGATGGCCGCCTCGAGCGCCTCGATGCGCGCGAGTTTCGTGCGCCGCCTGGCCTCGTAACCGATCCACTCGGCTTGTGGCTTCTCGTCCGTGTGGCCAGCGAGCGGCCCGATGCGATACCGCCCATCCGGCGCAACGGCGGCCTGCCCGGCCTCGGCCTCGTCGCCGATCACGATGGTGCGCAGCGCATCCTCGATGTCGACGGCCATAAGCCCCGACCCCTCGGGAACCGTCGGCCGCAGAAAATCGGCGAGCGTGTAGCCCCAAAGCGCTGGCCGCGGTGCAATCCACACCTCCTCCTCCCCCGGCTCCACGGCGGGCGGCGACGGCGAGATCCACGCGTCGATGAGCCCGGCCGCCTCGAGCGCGCGCTCCAGCGCCGCCTGCGTCCGCGGATCGACGCCGTCTCGGAACTCGCACGCCATGTAGAGCGGCGCGCCCACGCCGCCCGCGCTCTGCCGGCGCCTGCGCGAAGCGGCCCGCGCCTCGCTTCGAGGCGGCTCGGGATCCCTGCGATCGCGCCACTCCGCAAGCTCCTGTTCGAGCGCGCGCTTCTCCTCGGCGCGGTGTTCCACGGCCGCGCGAAGCTCATGCTCACGCTGCACCGCCTCGAGCAATGCCTCCTCGTGCGCCTTCCGGAAGGAGCGCATCACGTCGTCGTAGGTTGTGGCCGGATACTCCCGCAGCGCGTACAGCGCCTCTCGCCACATGTCGTCCGTCGCTGGGATGGCGGAAAGGCCTTGGTACCAGCGGAATATTGCATCCTCTTGCGCTTCCACCTCCTGTTCCAGCCGCGACTCCGCCGTGCGCAGATTCGCCTCTTCGGCGTCCCGCCGCTTGGCGGCCTCGCCCATGGCCCGCTCCGCGTCGGACATGCGCTCGCGGGCCCTCAGCTCCTCCTGGCCCAGGGAGATCGCGTTGTGCAGGCGCTCCGCATGCAAATCCACATCGGCGAACCATCGCTCGAACACGTCATCCGGGTATACCGCGTCGACTTCCGGCCGCGCGTACACGGAATGACCCGCGAATTCCGCCGCGTCCGCGAGGCGTTCCAGCGCTTCACGTCGGGACGCCATCCGCCGCTCGCACTCCGCGCGGCGGTCCTCCACCTGGCGAAGGCCCTCCTCCCGGCGCTCGATGTCCTGCTCGGCCTCCCGCAGCGCTTCTCGCGCGCGAGCCTCCTCGCCCGACAGGAATTCCACCTGCCGCTGAATCCCATCGAGCTCTCTCTGGATACCCATCGCCTCGGAATGTTCGAGCGCCTCGAGCTCCGCCTCCGTGCGATCTGCATCGGCCTTGACCTCGCACATCTCGCGTTCGAGCTCGCCGAGCCCGCGAGCGAGATCGTCGAATTCCTTCTCCGCCCCGCGCACGTTGTCCTGAGCCTCGTCCTCGGCCTTCAGCGCCTCGTGCGCGGCGCGCGCCCGCTGAAACAGGACCACGCGGTTGTACCGGTCGTACGCCCGATGAAGCCGCTCCGCATGGGTGCGGTGTTGCACCGTCTCTTCCAGGTGCGCCGCATGCTCGTCCAAATCTTCGAGCATGTTGGCGAGCGACGCCAGCTCCTCCTCGCCCACTGGGGGAAGCGCGCTGTACAGCGTCTCGTACATCGTCGACGGCTTGAATTCCTTGGACAACTTAGGTGAACGAACCTGAATCATGAGGTTCAGAAGATCCTCGTAGGCCCCGATGTCCCGATAGCCGAACAGAAGGCGATTGACGAGCGCCTGGTACTCCTCCTGCGAGCGGACCACCTGGCCCCCTGGTCCCAAAACCTCGGCCAGCTTCGCGTGATCCAGCGGATATTTCTGCCCCTCCTTCAGGTAGAGGGTTTCGTCGTACAACACCAAGTCCTTGCCCACGCGCCGTCCGTCCGTGATGGCAAATCCCCAGAACTGGACCGACGAGCGGCCGCGGGTTGCGCGCAGGCCGATCCCGACCGTCACATGCGAAGCCTGAGATCCCTCGCCGCGCGCAAACTCCATCCACAGGTAGCCGATCCGATCCTGCACGCCGCTCTGATCGTCGCCGAGCAGGTAGAACTCGATCTTGCGATCTCGCGACCCAAACGGATCGAGACGAACGGGCCGCTTGTCCCCGTCCAGCACGAGCGGCAGGAGCGACTGCATGGTGACGGACTTCCCGGCGCCGTTCGGGCCGCGCAAGAGCAGGCGGCCGTGATCGAACTCGAGGATCTCTTCGTCGTACAACCAAAAGTTAAACAGCCCCGCGCGGGACAGCCGGTATCGCTCCGCCATTGGATCCCTCCTCTTGATCGAGATCGCCGTCGTACGCGCCGATGTAACGCGACAGCGCGGGAAGCAGCCACACGTCCGCGCCCTCCCACGCGGCGAGCCGCCATTCGCTCATCACGGCCAATACATCGCGCGTGAGGGCGGCGACGCCTTTCTCGCGAAGCTCCTTGGACCAGCGGAGGGCGTAGAGCTCGCGCAACTCCAACACGACCGCCTCCAGTTCTGCGAGAGGCATGTGGTACCGCCCGTCATGAGCCGGCGCGATGGAGGCGTATTTGGCGCGAATGCGCTGCACCAGCGCGTTGGCCACCAAGAGGCAGACGTCCGACAGCGTCGAGTCGCCGGGGAATAGCTCGAAGTCGCTCGTCGGCTCGGGCCACGCGAAGAGCAGGCCCTCGCGGAACCGCCTGCCCACGAGCCCGGTCGCCTGTTCGATGCGATCCACGAGGAAGCTCCGCTGCGTCTGCACGTACCGCCGCTCCTCCTCCGAGAAATCCGCGTCGTACACGACGGGCTCCACGAGAAACCTCCGAATGACGCGGTGGCGCCTGTGCGCCGTGGCCCAGGACTCGAACTCGGCCGATCCGTCCATGCCGATGAAGGTGTCCGCCTCGTACAGGTCGTCGATGGTCTGATAGGAGGCGAAGTCGCGCGGAAACCGATTCATGACGTACCTCGACACGCGCGTCGCCTCATACAGCACGTTCTGACTGTCGTCGCGCGCCCAGCCCATCTCTTCGCCGTCGACGGCTTGGAGCACGCCGAGATCGCGCAACTTTTTGAGCGCCCGAACCATGGAGAGGCGGTGATCATAGCTCGTCCAGTCGAGATGATCCCCGTTTCGCAGAGCCTCCTCGCCGATGGCGTCGATGAGATCCGACAGCAGGAACTGTTCCTCGCGCTGCAGTCCTTCGAGGAACCAGAGCGCATAGGCAAACAGCGCGTAATCGCGCGGGTAGAGAAACTCGTCGATCCGCATCCACGGCTGATGCACCGCTGGTTGCTTCTCGAGTTTTGCGATCTCGCTCGTCACAACGAGGGCCCAGCCCGCCATCCGCTGAAACCAGTTTCGCAACGCGTCCTGGTGACGATGGATGAGCCGGTACTCGTCGGGATGGTTCTCCTTGGTGATCCAAGGGCGCGACAGCAGGATACGGGCCGCCTCCTGAAGTTCCGCGCGTTCATCGCGCAGGCGCCCCCGTCTCATCGCCCTTCCCTCCGGATGTGGAAGCGAAAGTTGGGCATCTCCATCACTCCGTCTGGAAATGAAATGCGGTGGCGTTCGCCGTTTTGTGGGACCTCGACCCGAATCTGATAACCCTCTGGATCTCGGAACCGACGGTCGGCTTTCGACAACGCGCGGCTCACCCACTGCAGCAGGAGCCCGCGATCCTCCACCGTGAGCTCGTCGAAGTCGGCGATGGCAAACGTCCCTTCCCGGAGCCATCGGCGCTCGATGTCGCGCGCGCTGGCCTGCGCCTGGCGCCACGCCTCCATCGCCTTCGCCTTTTGGGTTGCGCGATCTTTGACGGGGGAAACCGCCAAGCGCTGCCGCGGCCCGCGCGTCTTCGGCGAGAGCGCTCGCAGGATGGGCGCCTCCTCCCACATGGAGCAGTCGGCGGAATCGGTCGATCGCGGCGGCTCGCCCTGAAAGTGGCGCGGCGCATACAGGCCAAACACGGCGGCACCCAGGCGGTGCGCCTCCTCGATGGACTGAAGGCGCATGAACCACCGCGCGAGATAGGACAAGTCCCGTCTACGGCTGACGCCAGCACGAGCCTGCTCCTGAAGCGCCAACGCCTGCCGCACGACGCGTCCGATGGCCTCTTTCGTGGCCCGCTCCAGCTTCACGACCTCGCTCTCGTCGCCATCGGAGCCCATGAACCACGCCGCGAGGGACGCCCATTCCTCTCGGTGTGCCGCCATGCGCTCGTCGAATCCGCGCCGATCCTCCAGGTTCGGAACCTCCATCTCGCCCTGCGTGACGCTCGACAGAAAGCCTTCCACCGCCGCGGGAGAAAGCGCGCGCAACATCCCCTCGATCTGCGCACCGAACTGCTGCAATCCCAGCGCGAACCGCTGGAGATACCTGCGCAAATCCTCCTTGAACGTGAGAAAGGCCGCCGTCTGCATGAGGGCTTCCGCCTTGGTGCTCGAGATCTGCGCGTAGTAGTCCACGGCGTTTTCGTGAAGCCTTCGGAACCGATCCTGCAGTTCCTTCCACAACGCGAAGTCCTCCGCGGGACGCATCTCCCCCGCCCGATGGTAAATGTCGCGCAGAAGTCGCGCGATGATCTCGAGCGGCCCGGCGTCGAGTTCGCCGCCGTAGCCCTGCACCTGCTCGAGCGCATCCAACAACCGCTCGATCTCGACCGCCACCGCGGTCATCTGATACCGAAATCGCTTCTTCTTGAACTCTTCAATACTTGTCGATTTCGCCTTGTCTTGTTGACACTCCAGGTTGCCCCACTCGTGCAACATCTGAAGATCCTGTTCGCACTGCTCGATGGTGTAGCCTTGGATGAGGCCGGTTTCCAACACGGCGCCGTGAACGTCCAAGGGGCGCAGCCAATAGCGAAGCTTCATGTGGTTCTCATAGAAGATCCGCATGATAAGGCGATAGCGCGAGACGTTCTCGGCGTGGAGATATTTGAACTCAGATAAGGGTTTCAAGTGTTCTGGGCCGATGTTGGGCAAGAGCTCACCCCCAGAGAGACGGACGCCTGTCGAGTACCCTTGCCTCAACATCTTACCTCATTCCCAAGGGCACGGATCGCGGCGTGCGCGCGGAATACGGTGGAAATCGAGAAGCGACTTCGCCGGGCTCTGCTCGTGCTCATAAGGAAAGGCGCGGAGTCCCGCCCCGCGCCTTTTCCAAATGATTCGCGATGTGAGAACCGGTCACTTCACCTGAAGCGTGACAGCGCTCGAGGTTCCGCTCTCGCCGACGACCGAGACGGAAAGCGTCAATTCGGCGCCTGGCTTCCCGAGATCTTTCGGCAGCTTCAGCGTGTCCACGAAATCTCCCGCGCTGTTGGTGCCGACAATCTGCTGCACCAGCACCTTCTTTTCGCCGTTGGTCAGCGTGATCTGGACGTCCTTCTTGGCCAAATTCGACGAAACGTGGCCGTCCACCTTCAGCGCGGCGCCTGCGGTCACGCTCGTGCCCGCCACCGGAGCCGTCAAGGTCACGGACGACTTGGCCGTCTCCGCAGCCTTGCCGGACGACTTCGCCTCGGTCTTGGTCTCCTTCTGATTCGAAGCGCTGGCCCCCTTGTGGTCATGCTTCACCGCGACGGCTGTACTCGCCGCACCATTCGCCGTCGTGTTGTTCGCGCTGTTGGCCGTGCCGCAACCCGTCACAACCATAGCTGCTGCGGCTGCCACGCCCAACACGTACAGGATCGATTTGCGGTTCATACACCCATCTCCTTTTCTTTTTTGTTTCTTGGGCGTCGCGCATTCTCGACGCCCAAGAACGAATCTGCCACCCGGGTCTCAAAACCACCTCACATGTAACCGCTTGAAACATGGCGGTTTTGTGACGACGACATCCATCCTTCGTCGCCCGTGGCACGAGGCTCGCCGCCTCGTGTGTTCGCTTTGCGCCCGTTCGCCGGCGACAAAAAGGCGTCCCGCCTCCACATGACCTGGGAGCGGGACGCCGATTTGGAGATGAGCGCTTGTCAGTGAGATTCCTCGAGCGCTTGGATGACGGCTTTCGCAGCGCTGATGCCCGACTGCGGATTTTGCCCCGTGATGAGGTTTCCGTCTCGTTCGACGTGATCGGACCACATCGGCTGTGCCACGAACTGAGCGCCAAGCTCGCGCAAGCGCGTCTCCAGCATGAAGGGCACCTTGTCGTCGAGCTTGACGGCGCGCTCCTCCTCATCCGTGAACGCCGTCACGCGCTTGCCCTTGACGAGCGGATCGCCGTTCGAGAGCCGCACGTTGACCAACCCAGCCGGACCGTGGCACACGGCGGCGACCACTTTACCCGACTCCGCAAACGTGCGGATGAGCGCCTGGAGTTCAGCGCTGTCTGGGAAATCGAACATGGTGCCGTGACCGCCAGGCAAGAAGATGGCGTCGTAATCGGACGCAGACACCTGCGAAAGGGGGATGGTCTGCTTCAAGATCTCGACGGCCTCGGGCCACTGATTGAGCTCGCCGTTCTGCACGCTGCGCTCATCAATGGGCGCCTGACCTCCGCGCGGACTCGCCACGGTCACCTCGTAGCCCGCTTGCTTGAACTCTGTATACGGCTCGGCGAACTCGGACAACCAAAGCCCCGTCGGATGCCCGTCCGTCATTTTATCTGCGCTCGTGACGACCATCAGGACTTTCTTGGCCATCATGCTCACCCTTCCTTTTTTATTGCCACTTACATCTTATAAGTTTTTGCTGCGAAGCGCAAATCACGCCGTACCGCTGTCATCCTGTATCGGTGGCCGCGTCTCGCTGACTCGGCCTAGGAACCACACGGCAAGGCCCCCACCGAGGGCACATGCCGCGCACAGCGAAAGCGGCAACCAAGGCCCCTGCGCGCGCCAGAGAAACCCACCCGACACCATCCAGAGCGGCGTGACCGCGTTCTGCACGTGAGATGTCGCGACAAAGGCCCGATTGAGTTCCGACTTGGCAAGGCGCATCTGGAGCCATGTCTGCACCTGCGCCTGATACCACTCCATGCCGAGGATACACGCGGCGTATGCGACCAGGTAGAGTTCCGCATGGTGGGCAAACGGCAGTCCCGCCATTCCAACACCGGACAGCGCGAGCCCCAACCCCATCTTCGCAAGGGAGGGTTCGGCCACATGAGCCAGGTTCGCGCGAAGGATGATCCCCAAGAGCAGGGATGCCCCGGCAGTCGCGGTCAAAATCCAGGATATCACCATCACGCTCAAGTGATGCGTCGAACTCATGAGGAACACATTGAACCCGGACACAAAGGTGAAGGCGACATTGACCAACCCATTCACGAGCAAGACCCGCCCCACCCCGTCGGGTCCCTCGAACCGCCATCGCCACAGGTCACGTCCGCGAGCGGCAGACGAATGCGCCCCCTGGCGCTCGCCGGCTGGCAACGGCAGGGCCACCCATACCACCATGGCCATGATCAAGAATGACAACAAATCCAATCCCAGAGCGGCTCGCAACCTCAGGTGCACGATCACGATTCCTGCCACCCACGGCCCGACGAGTCTCGCGGCAGATTCCATCAGCTGAATTTCCGCGTTTGCCTGCGGGATCTGGTCGCGATCGCGCAAGAGCGTGGTCAGCGAAAACCGATTGACCCGATTCACCATCGACGCGAGGTGGAGAAGAAAGATAGAGAATACAAGGATGAAAGGAAAGAGAGACCTGATGGACAGGGAGGCGATCACGCCGAGGATGGCGGCGGCCTGCGCGGCGTGCACCGCGAGCATGACGGCTTTTCGACTGTGCCTCTCCGTGAGATAGCCTCCGAGCGGTCCGCCTGCCCAGTTGGCCACGTACTGAAGCGCATTGGCAAAGGACAGAAGCGCAGCCCCGGATCCCATGCCCTGAATGAGCAACGGAAGGGCCACCAAGAAGATCTTGTCGCCGACACGGGAGAAAAATCGTCCAGCGAGAAATGCATGAAACGCATCCACACGAGGTCGGAGTCGCACTCGGATCCCCTTCCGTCCCATGGTGAAATGACTTCCGACCTCGAATATAATCGCTTGCCGAATAGAAAGGATGAAATTTTCGTAAAGAAAACAAGAATGCTTGAAAAGCGAACAGCCCCGCCTATGGCAGGGCTGCTCTTTGGCCAAAGCTTCGTGTCGAGCGCACGTCCAGGCATGTTCGTCAATCTTTCAAGAACGATCGCTGCACCTTCTTCCCATCATAGGTGAAGGTGACGTCTCGTCCTTCGACGACGGTCTGCAGGTGAACGGGCCGGCCCCATAGGCGGTAGAAGTAGGGCAGCGTCTTTTCCAGATGACGGAGATCGAGTTCCATCCCTTCGAACGCGTGACGAATGAGCAATTCGCCGTTGCGGCGATAATCCCCATCCTCCACGTACAGCACGGGGATTCCGCCGTTGATCCGCGAGGCGACGAGCGCGTCTCGCACCTTTTCCCAATCCTTCTCGACGACGCGCCAGTCGTTTCCCACCTTTTGATACACGTACAGATCAAGTTTTTCAATCAGGTCCTTGGTTAAATAGTTGCGCAAGAAGGAGACGTCCGTCTCGATCTCGCGCACCTCAAACATCTTCTCCCGCCCCTCACCGGGCCGCCGGCCGTACCGCTCCTGCTCCTCCTTCGTCGGCTCGTTCCATCGCCGCTCAATGTCCTCCCAGATGGCGAGACCGACGTGGTAAGGATTGATACTCGTTCGGGAAGGCAAAACGACGCCCGAGTGCATCTTGGCGAACTCCAAGGCCTCTTCGTCCGACAAATCCATCTCCCGCATGATGCGCAGGTGCCAATAGGTCGCCCATCCCTCGTTCATGATCTTGGTCTCCAGCTGAGGCCAGAAATAGAGCATCTCCTCGCGCAACATCGAGAGGATATCCCGTTCCCATTCCTCCAGTGCGGAGCTGTTCTCGATGATGAACAGCACCACGTCCTTATTCAGCACGCGCGCGGGGATGGACTCCTCATCCGGCTCGGGCAGAGGGCCATCCAGCGCAAACAGATCATCATAAGGTCCAGGCTCGCGCACCTTGCGGGGCGGTTCCGCGCGTTGGCCCAAGCGCTGGCGGTACATGCGCTCCTTGGCGGCGCGCCGAGCATTGCGCCCCTCCTCCGACGGATCGACGTGTTCGGCGATGGCGAGGCCCGCGTCGAGCAACTCCTCGACGCGGCGCCTGCCGTGTTCGAGCTCGTAATGATAAATCCGCTCGGCGCTCGACGCCATGCGCTCGACCATGTCGCGGGACGTGTGTCGAAACGCCGCATTGTTCTTAAAGAAATCGCAGTGCCCGAGCACGTGTGCACACACGGTCTTGTTTTGTAAGAGCGTATTTCCGTCGAGCAAAAAGGCGTAGCACGGATTCGAATTGATGACGAGTTCGTAGATCCGGCTCAGGCCGAGATCGTATTCGAGCTTCATTTTGTGGAATGTTTTAGCGAAGAACCTAGAAGATGAAACACTCATTTTTGATTTCGCGCGTCACATACATATGTGTATCTCGTCCTATGAGAGGAGGAATCTTGTGTGAATCGCCGCGAACTCACCCTCGCCGAAGTCGACGTGCTCTGGCGCGCCGCCGACAAATCCGGCTATCCTCCGGAGGTCGTGCAGTCCGCATACGCATCCCTGATGCGCGGCGTCGGCCTTTGCGACTGCGAATACACGCGCCTGGCGACGGGCACCGGCCGCAGACCCTACGTGTGTCCGTTTCGCGGGCCGCGCTTCCGATACGGCTCGCCTGAGCGCCTGATCGAGACGGCCATTCCCTGGCTGCTTCGGTTCACCGCGCGCCTGCGTCAGCACCACTTGGAGCGGCTTGAGCGAAAGCGCCTCTGATATACGAACACACGTTTGCGTTTCTGTTCACACCGCGTTATCATTCTCTTAAAACTCACTCTTCTTTGGAGGGAGCACCGTGGCCAAGAAGAAACAGCAGACTGCCGTCGAAGATCCGGAATCCCGCATCAACGGTCTTACTGAGGCGGAGTGGCACGAGATCTCCGTTCTCATCGGCGAAGCGATTGAAGCGGAGACCCCGGTTCGGATCACCCTCAAGAGCAAGCTTGGCGACAAAGTTCTCGAGGGCGTGCCATTCGTGAAGGATTCGAGGTTGTATCTGCGTTCAGAGGAAGGCTCCACCGTCCAGGTCCCGCTTGAGCGGATGGCCAAGGTGGAGGAAGCCGTGCGATATTGAAGGGCCCGCAGTGGAGGTGGGCCCTTATCATGTATAAAGCTCCTCCATGATCGCGTATGATGCGGTATGCAAAGAAAAACACATCCTTCTTTACGTTATGTGAAGTGCATTGTATGATCAGTTCTGAACGAAGGGAGGTCAAAATCATGGTCACGTCGATTGCCAAGATTTCTCCCAAGGGCCAGATCACTCTTCCAGCGGAGATTCGCCGCGCATTGAATCTGCGCGAGGGTGACCGAGTCGTATTTCAGGTATCAAACGATGGCAAGGTTTTCATCTCCGGACTTCCGTCGTACGATCCTGAGACTGTCATCGGCATTCTTCACACCGAACAAGAGCTCGATGATTTTCAGGAGATCCGCCGCAAGGCGCGACTGCTTCGAGCTCAGCGTTACCTCCAAGCTGATCGAGTGGAAAACGAGGATGACCAAAACTGATGGTGCGAAAATGGGTTGACACCAACATCATCATTCGGGCAGTCACAGGCCAACCACCTGATATGGCCCAACGCCTCCTTCCCGTTCTGCATCAAGCCGCGCGCGGTGAGTTTGAGCTTGTCGTTCCCTCCATCGTCGTCGCGGAGGCTGTTTACGTGCTGGAGGGAACGTTGGGCTTCTCCCGAAAGGACGTAGCAAAGGCATTGCGTGCTTTCTGTGGACTGAAGGGCGTAGAGTTGGAGGAATTTGAAATCATCCTGACGGCCTTGTCCGATTACGAGGAAACCAATGTCGATTTCGCGGATGCTTATCTCGGTGCAAAAGCGAAGCTTTCAGGTGACGTTGTGCTGACGTGGAACGCGAGAGATTTCAAAAAGATTGGGGCTCGACATGAAGTTCCATGACAAGCAAAATGCCCGCTATACGCGGGATCCAGCGAATAATCTCAATGCCTCTGGGAGAGTCAGTCCGACAGCCTCGCACCGCCTTCGTACATTTGCTTCAAATCCCATGCGTCTATCGCTCCTCGAGCGATTGACAAACACGATACGCATAAGTGCGGACGCATTTGATCCATTCCCGCGCTGCTTGGGGCATCCAACGCCCGTCTCGCCATGCGAGATACGTCGGGATTTTCAAGTCGTTCCAAGGGAGGCGGGTGAGCTTGCCGGCATCCAGTTCTTGTTGCACCACCATCTCAGGGAGAAGTGCAATGCCAAGGCCCGCGATCGCGCATTGCTTGACGGCCTCCACGCTCGCAAATTCCATGGAGCGCTGGATTCGGATACCCATCTGCATCATTTGCCGCTCAAACACCTCTCGGTAACTCGCGCCACCTTTCGAAGCTTCCACAAGCAGGAGAACAGCGGATTCGATCAGAGACGGCGTGCTTGCACTCGGATTACTCGCCGCAATTTTCGGATGAGCGACGAGCACGATGCGCTCGGGTGTGAGAGTTTGGAAGGCTAGACCCGCTGGAGGAGCACTCTGTTCTAACAGCAGCGCCACGTCGATCTCGCCGCGCGCCAGCGCCGCCCGATGCTCTGCGCAGCTATCCGCCCGAAATTGAAGATGAACCCGAGGATATCGCTGGTGAAATACAGCCAGTGCAGGCGGAAGCCGATATGCAATCAGGCTTTCTGGGGCACCCACCACAAGCGTGCCACTCGGCTCGTATCCTCCTTTTGCAATGGATCGGAGTTCAGATTCCATCTGCAGAAGATCATGCACCAGGGGGAGCACTTTCTGCCCGACCTCCGTCAGTTGCACGCTTCGTCCGATCCGGTCAAACAGCGGCGTACCCAGTTCCTGTTCCAGCGCTTGAATCTGGGCGGAAACACTAGACTGCGCATAGTTTAGGAGCGCAGATGCGCGTGTGAAACTTCGCTCACGAGCCACGACAGCAAAGGTGTGAAGTTGCTTGAAGTCCATCGTTAACCTCCGATAACCATCGAAAAATGCGATGGAGATAATTCAATCTATCGTAGAAAGAGATTGGATATCTCCATTTACAATGCGGGTGAGCCATTCGTCAAGTGTTGCAAAAGCACTTTGACCAGATTCCATCTCTCATGAACGGAGGGACCTGTTGTGCAACCATCATCGGGTCCTCAACTTGCCAAGACGCTCACTATCGGTCGAGGTGTCGCGATCGCACTCGGCATCGTGATCGGGGCAGGCGTACTCGTTCTCCCAGGGCAGGCCTATGCGCAGGTGGGAGACGCAGCTGTCTACGCTTGGATTCTGGACGCCGGACTCGTTATCCCGCTCCTTTTGATTTTTTCGGAACTCGGAGCTCGATACCCATCCGCAGGCGGTGCCGCTGGATTTGTGCGATCGGTTTGTGGCACAAGACTTGGTACCTTGGCCGAATTCCTGCTCATGGGGGCTTTCTTTCTTGGGATTCCCGCGATCGCACTCTCCGGTGCCGCATACTTCGGTGCTCTCGTGGGTTTACACGGATGGGGGCTCGACGCGTGGGCTGCGGCAATTATCGTGGCATTGAGCGTCATACACGTGCTAGGGACCCAAGTTTCGGGCACCGTGCAACAGGTACTGAGCTTTACGCTCGTCGGCATATTGAGTCTCATTGCCTGCGTGGGGCTTTTTATGCACCCTTTGATGAGGCTTCACGTGGCGCCCGTGGCAAGCTGGCGTCAGAGCTTGCCGGTAGTCGGCATGGTGTTCTTTGCCTACACCGGCTGGGAGATGCTTTCCTTCATGGGAGAGGAGTTCAAGCATCCCAAGCGGGACTTCCCGCTTGCAATCGCGTTCAGCTACGTGGCCATCGTGATTTTGTACATCGCTGTCGCGCTGGCTGTGCAAACCGATTTACCTCAGCACGATCCCCGTACCATCATCGTCCCCATTGCGACGCTGCTCGCAAGCGTGATGGGTCCCTTAGCAGGCAACGCGGTGGCGGTGCTGGCGCTCATCATCATTGTGGCGAATCTGAACGGGGCTCTCTGGGCAGCTTCCCGTCTGATTTTTGCGGCGGCTCGCGAGGGAACACTGCCCAGGCGCCTCGCGGTCCTGAACACACGCGGCGTGCCATGGGTTGCGCTTTGTGCTTGCGCCGCAGTGTTTGTCGGCGTGATCGGCATGCAAATCGCGGGCTGGATCTCTCAGCCCCTGATGTTTGCTTTGGCGGGCCAGAATTTCTTGCTCATTTACGGTCTGTGCGCGATCGCGTATGTTCGGCAGGCTTCAGGGCGATGGCGAAAGGGTTTTGGCATCGCCGTGGGACTTGTGTGTCTCGTCGTGCTCGACTCGTTCGGGTGGAAGCTCGTATATCCTTGTGGTATCGCCATCGTAACTCTTGTGTTGGTCGTGTTGCGAAGCCGGCATACTGGGCGGAAACGGACGAATCAGCTAATTGAGTAGCGCTGGTTCTACTCGGCAAGAAAGTCTATTACCCGACATTAAATGTTAATCGATCTGATAAGTAAGCTGAGACCTGCGATGAAGGGCAGGTCTCAGCTTACTTTGCTCTTCGCCTTCAACTCCTCCAAGCACGTCCCGCAGACGCCTCGCTCGTGAAAGACCTTCTCGGCTTTCTCGCCGCAGAACACGCATTTGGGCTCGTACTTGCTCAGAACGACGGCGTCGCCTTCCACGTAGATCTCGATCGAATCATCTTGCCCAATGGCAAGGTCTTTCCGCAGGCGCTTCGGGATCACGAGTCGCCCGAGATGATCGACCTTCCGCACGTAACCTGTCACAAGCATACGAATTCTCCTCCTCAATATCGCCGCCTCATGATCATCCATCCTACACCGAGTAGGACAACAATGAGAAGCAGTAGCGCAAACGGTAAATGCCGCGCCAATTGCCAGCCGATGCCCCAGCCGAAGCCATGCACCACCGAGCGCCCGAACTCGTGGAGCAGCGGATGATACGCATAATGCGAGTATGAATGGTAGTGATGAAACACAACCGCTCACCTCAATCCGTCTTCAGTCCTTTGTCGCGGATCTCCTGCTTCAGTTCCTTGAGCCACGCCGTCTCGGTGCCGTCCGCCTCAAACAACGCATTCGCCGTGTACGGCGGGACGTAGATGTCGTCCGCCTCCAACAGCACGTATCGATCCGAAGCAGGTTTCTCGTTGTCAGACCTCGGGTAAAAGTCCGTGCACGATCGGCCAATGGGCGCGTTCTGACTCGTGCGCTGATAGTACGCTGTACAGAGACCGTCCCGCCAGTAACGGCAGCTCCCGCAATGCCCCTCTTTGGACTTCCGCAGCGCCGCATCGCCCCGAAGGACGTGCACGTCCGCCCGTTCCATCACAATCAGCGCGCCGTTTCGGATCAAGGATTGGATGAGCGTCCGGTCATTGAAGATATTCCACTCGACTTCTTCGTCGCTCCACTCCATCTCCTCGTATTCCTCCGCCTCCTCCGGGTCTGCATAGGGCGGAGGTTGCGTGTTGTCGAGGATCAACACTGGCCCGTACACGATCTTCGACTTCACACCCACCATGGTCATGTCGTGATGCAAGGGCTTGACGATCTCCAACCTCATCAACGCACGCGTGATCTCGTCGTCCGTGTCGAAGAACGGATAGTCCATGACGTAGGTCAAGATCCCTACCGGACAATGTGTCTCTGCCGCCTCACGATCAAGGAACTTGACCATGTACTCCTTCGTGGGAACCTCACCTTCGCGAAGCGGCGTCCAGAACTTCGCCCGCCACGCCGTGTCGAACGTGCCGGCCATGATCCGCTGCATCAGCGCATCCGCGTTAGGCTGTAATTGCTGTTCCATGGATGTCTTCCTCCCTTAATCGAGCAATGTGTTGTTCTACGCGACGCCGATAGGTTGGATTGACAATCCCGCCGAGAATGATCCGCGCGTACTCGTCAGACGGCGCGATCTCGTATGGCAGCGGATGCACCAGAACATACGTCTCCGCCTCTTCCCACTCCCCGGCGCAGCGAACAAACACGAAGAGACGGCGATAGACGTGCGGTGCGCCTTCGCGGCGGTCCAGACGCTTGACCTCACGATCTGGAACCCACCACAACACCCCATGCACCGTGTGCCCGCGTGCCGGGACGATATTCGCCACGCCGCCGTTTCGATGTGCCGAATAACCGTTGAACGCGAGCCGATGTCCGAACAAAATCGCATCCTCGCAGAGCATGTGGGCGGCCGGACACGTCCGTCGGAAGTCGCGCTCGTTCATGCAACTTCCATAGGCAAAGTAGATCATCCGCGCCGCCCTCCTTTTGCCTTGATTGGAATCTCCATCTTGATTTGAGTCGAGTATACTTCCATCATCCTCTGCTGTCAACATGTGTTTGTTCTTGATAAAAGAGAGGTACCTCGCCTCGGACCCATAGCCCTGTCGCGATACGACGCAGACGTTCGCTCCCGAGCGTATCAAGGAACTGGCGGAAGCGTCCTTCCGCTCCTTCGGCCAGCGCATCTGAGCTGTCGCCGCGGAAGAGCGCCGGAAGACGTTCAGCGCCTGGCATGTGTTTGCGCAGATACGCTGCCTGCATCATCGTGGCGTTCGCCAACTGGATCTGGCGCTGGATGATGATCGGGTCCAATGAGCCATTGGGATATCGGAATTCCACCGTCGGGACGTTGTGCTCCACGAACTTGGCCGTGTTGATGATCTTGTATCGGTCTTCGTGCCAACGGTACCCAATCAACTTGCGCGAAGCCGACATCGCGGTGTCATTGCGGCGCAGTTGACGAAGATCACGCAGACGGAGTGGGCCTGCGTAACGCAAACCGCGGTGCATGGTGGCATAATGGCGATCGCTCGCCGCTCCCATCTTGTAGTACTCGTTCCCGAACCAGTAGATGTATCGCGCAAGCCGTTGCCAGCGATAACCTCGGTCGTCGAGGATCGAGTGGCTCATATGAATGTGCAGGCCGGTGTGCCTGTCCGTTGTAGCACCGAGTCGTTGAGCGATGTCGGTGATTTTCCGAAGAGTCTCCCACGTCTCTGGCGTGTCACGAAGCGGTGGTGAGACGATCTCGCCACCACCTTCCAGACTACCGTCATGCTTGACGACCCAACCCGTAGATTCGCTCACTCGTGAACTGTACGACTGTTGGTTCCGTGCAGTTGAAAATCCATAAGCATAGAGTTCGCGCGCCAATGCGTCACCATAAATGTTTTCAACCTCGAGTTCGATCCCGAAGGTGAGATCCGACCCATCCAGCACGTTCTCCGTTTCGTACGCTCCCAGCCCCTCAAGCGTCCGAGCATGGTCACGAAACGCTTGCCACCGCGCGTCATCTCGGCTCATATACACGCCGTCGTGACGGTGCAGCTCGTGCCAGGCGTAGAGCGCACGGTCGCGCTCGTTGTCCCACGCGACCTCGCCGTCGACGATGTGCGTGAGGATCGTCGGCGCGGCGGACACACGGCTCGTGGTCTCGAGCGGGGTCTCGGAGCTTGCCTCCGACCTCATCGCTTCCGCGACACGCTGGCGCTCGGCTTCGGACTCCTGAACCATCCGACGTTCGGCGGCGAATCGGTTGTAGCCCTCCATATGCCGGCACACCCGATGCCGATGCTGATGATCAGGGCACGAACAGGCGACGGCCACGGCGCCCGTGCGGTCAGTGGTCACGACGTACTCGCGTCCCGACTCGGAGTGTACCTGCACGGCGGCGTCCGCGAAGTGGTGGAACTCGAGCACCTCTTCCTGTTCGCGTGTCCGAGAGAACTGGTCTGCGATCATGCCGCTGTACGTTGCAACGGTGGGCTGCCTGCGAATGCGAGCGAGAAACCGGGCCTTCGCGTTCGCGATGGCCATCTCGTTCACGCCGACCATCTCGTCGCGACGCCGCGCCCACGATTGGCGAATGCGCTCGGCAGTCTGAGCCGAGATCATGGCAATGAACTCGGCCACGTGCTTGGCGCAGACAGGACCGGTGCCGCGCGCGACCGACACAGGGTGCGTGAGGCGTCTGCTGCAAACGGCGCAGGTGGTCATACAAAAACCCCTCCTTCTCAACGAGGGAGGGGGTCGTCGGACACCCACCGCTATCCTCGAAGACTCTCGATCCACGCCTTGGTGGGCTGCCACGTCTCGATGGGATCAGATGACTCTTCAGCCTCATCCGAAGAATCCTCTGTAACAACAGCGGATACTTGTCCTTCGAGAGCCCTGCGAACCTCGTTCCGGACTTCTTCGCGGATGATCTCGATAAGCTCCGGCACGATGTCGTTGCGCAGCCAGTCGGCGATCTCTTCTTCGATTTGGCGTGCGGTGTCAGGCGAGTGGTGTTCTTGTGGATTCAGGAAAGTTGGTTGCAGTCTGCGTTTTGCAACCTCCTTCAGCCAAGCGCCTCGGCCATACGGAGGCATGGCATCGAGGATTTCACGATCCTCGTCGAAAATCGGAACTTTGATAATGAGAGATGGCCTTCGCCGCATATTATTTTCGCCCCCACAAGCTGGCTTAACCTGTACAACTTTGGTCTTCTTGGACCAACTTTGGCCCCACAAGATGGTGATGTTGTCCCATGTTAGCCCACATAGGCACTCGTTCCGATATTGACAATAGCGATTCCGATGAACTCTGGTATCCGCGTGCGGCCAACTTTGGCACACTACAGTCACGGCTTCGAATTTTAGAGTTGCTCATGTTGTCCCACTTGGCCCATGTTTCAAGTTCGGTGTTTGGTGGGGCAATGAGTCACCGCATTTCGAAACTCTGCGAAGGACATCTTCGGCCATTTCAGGACTCATCTTCGTGTGTCTCGTCGGACATTAGCGCGGCACCCTTGAGTGGCATACCGCGTTTTCGACGAGAAATTTGCCAGTTTTCTCGCTTGCGATTTCCAGTTCACGGGCTTCTTAGACGACAGATCCGCCGTTCCTAGACGGGTTTTTTCGCAGAAAGAGCGTGGGCTTGCAACGTTTGCAATTCCTTGCAACCATGCGGGTTTTCGCTTGCAACGGGTTTGCAACAGCTTGCAACAACGTTCTGGAAATAAAATTGGTATTTCACAACCGCTCGAATCGCCATTCAGTCCCTGTGCGAACGCGCGCAGATTCACTGCTGATTCCCTGCTCGCGTAGCCAATCTTCTGCACGGCCAAGCAATTTACCAAATTCCTTTGGTGACCACTCTTCGACGTCAGCCCCCAGCTCCTCAAGGGCCTCGAGCAGTGCGCTCGTCCGCCCCTCCCATCGCCCCTCTTCTTCGACGAGAGCCACCAGGGCTTCGAGGATCGGCAACTCGTCGTCGGTAGGCTCGTATTTCTTTTTAACGGAAGGTTTCTTTGGCTGCGTATCGTCATCGACTTCTTCGTCCATGAACGACTCCAACCACTCCAAATACTCTTTGATTTCCTGATCCACCTCGCTCACATGCCGACAGTCACGACGTTGAAGCTCAAGGATTTTGTCGATCGCCCAGCGTTGAGCTACATCCATCTCTTTGGTTCGATATTGTGCCGGCCTGCCGTCAGGTAAATAGATGACCGGAGGATCGCTTTTGGCTTTGAACGCCCGTTCCCCCATGCCTGAAATCTTTGTATAGACACACGAGACGAGTTCCGGTAAGCCCTGAAGAATTTCCGGTGCAAATCGCCGATTTTGAAATACCGAGATGATCCCTGCCGATTCAGGCCCCACACCACAGGCGATGATCGTGGCCACGTTTTCCGAGATCGCCTTGTAAATTTCGTTACGCAATTGTTCAGGAAACTGCGTGATGATCCCGATGCTCAATCCGAATGCGCGGGTTTCAGCGATAATCTTTTCAATCACTGGAATCTGGACGTTATGCGCTTCGTCAATCATCAACATGTGCGGAAGCGAACCATTGGGCGTTCGAGTTTTCGCTTCCACGTAGTATCGGTTGAGCAGATACCCCATGATGATTTTGACGTTGATCGGATCGACGTTCTTGATATCGATGAGCACAATATGCCCCTCGTCCATCCACTGGCGCAGTCGAAAAGGCATCGACAACTGTCCGAAGATTCGACGATTACGCTCTTTCCCGATCAAGGTCTCCAAACGGTTCGTCGCGGCCTCTAATTGGCTCGTCTTCACGCTCTCCCCCGTGGTTCTCCAGAAACGTCGAACTAGGGGATCGGTGATTTGAATCCGCTCGCGAAACGCCGGACATTCATACAGATACGTCAAAGCAAGGATGCTGTGGGTTCTGGTATCATCGAGCAAGGTTCGAACCGCGTTCTTGATGAGTTTGTCGGTCAAAGGTGTGTCTCCCGCATACACCGCATGTAATAGGCTTGTGACGGCATCCGCGATATCATCCACATCCAATCCCCCAGAACGGTCCAACAGGTTCAGCCCCACGGGGTACTCGTTTGGAATATCAAACGGAAAGCCGTCCCCAAAAGAGAGATAATGGACGCGGCTCCAATCGACCGGATAGCCTTGTTGCTCCAAGTGCAGCAAACGATTCATGATATTGAGCACACTTTCTTGCTTCGGGTCGATATACGTTAACCCGGTTGCCTGCCCCTTGGGACGCTTCACCCATTCGTCAAGCAGGGACTGAATCATCATGAGCGCCGTCGCAGACTTTCCCGATCCCGTCTTGCCAAACAGGGCGAAGTGTTGCAAGAAAGTGTGCGTAGGAATGCAGACCAACCGCGCCTCCTTCAACGGATGGATCAGCCGACCCACCGCAATGCCTTCCGTCAGCTCGTCGTCTCGAAGCAGCACTTCCCCAGCTTGCAACGCTGGGATCCGCCTCCCCACCGCCGCCGCGAGATTGGGCATCCGAACAAGGCACGACAGCTCCTCCTCGCGCCACAGCGCGATCGTCTCTTCCCCCTGAGCGGGCCGTGCGGTCAGGTGATGGTCGTGACGCAACTGAATATTCAGTTCGTCCACCACCGCGTCGACGCGTCGGGCATCGGGGCCTGTCACCGTGATCTCCACCTGATAGTAGGTCGTCCGTTCGGATAGCGCTTTTTCAAGCCGTTCACGTCGCATGCGCTCTTCCCGCGTCTCTTTCTCCTTCTTGCGGGTCTCGTCCGGTGCCGATTCGAAGAAGGTCTTCAAGAGTCGGGACGACGAAGACGCACTCTTGCCCTCAAGCGCCGCGCGGATGGGCGCAGTCCAAGCATCCTGCGGCCGGGACGCAAACCCGATGTCGAGCGTCACGCCGGGTTGCAGGGCATCAAGGACGGGCTCGAGTTCCGCGTCCGTCGAGAGCCAACCCCCGAGCACGCCCACGCGCCGGAGTTTCCGTTCTACCTGTCCATTCGTCTCCGGCAAGATCGCTTCTTGCGCGTCCGCGCCCGGGCAGCGTTGCAGAAAAGCGCTGCGCATCGCGTCTAAGCGCGATGCTGGCCCACCGAGCCAAAGCGCGAGATGGCCTTTGTCATCGCAGGTGACACGGAAGTGCACCGTTTCACCGCCCGCGGCGGTCGCAAGCTTCTGCACCAGGCTTTCGGATTGTCTCCCGTTCGCCGCGGGCAAAAGCCGCAGCCACACTTCGGCGGGTTGCAGAGATCCGACCTTTTGCTTCGTTCTCCCGCCGCCCAACCCAAACGGCCGTGTCTGGATCTCGCCGAACTTGAAGTCCACCCAGAACGGACGAGTCTGGATCTTCCCTGGACGCCAGCGTTCGCTGGGCTTCGGTTCGGGCGAGGTAGATGGTGCCTGATGCTCTTCGATCTGGTTTGTACGTTGTGGATCCTTCAGCACCGAGGGTTTAGATGGTCGCACAGAGGGCCGCTCCATTGACGTCACCTCAGCTTCCCGTTGTGTCGTTGGCTGATGTGCTGTTGTTCGATGTCGGCGCATGCGTCTCCGCCCATTGCGCCGTCGCCATGATCTGCTCCGCATAATCCGTCATCGTCTGTGTGTTCCCCGCATACGCCGCCGGCACAACATTTAACAGCGGCGCCGCCTCCGGCCACGGCATGCCGGGACGGAAACCGAGCGATTCCATCGTGCCGAGACCGCCGTAGTACGCGCAGAGCGCCTCTTCCCAGCTCGTCCCGCCGGTTTGTTCGTAGTCCTCCTTCAAAAGCTCCGCCCCAAGCAACAGGTTCTCTTGCGGCTCCATCCACGTGGATGGGTCGTAGCCCGGCAACCCCGCCGCGGTGCTCGGCAAAAGCTGCATGAGACCATAAGCCGGCCCCGCCGGATCGAACGCCTGCGCGTAGCCGCCCGATTCGTGAATCATGACCGCCGCGATGATCCCGGCTGGCACGACCGTCGCTTGGCTCGCCGCCTCAATGTCCGACCACCACTCGTCAAGCGCCTGTTGGTTGGTTTGCGGCTTTGCGTTTGACACGCCGCTGAAATCGGGCGACGCCAAGTCGACCCACGCGTTGAAGATGTCCATGAGTTGTGGCAGCGCCGGGTCATTGAAGTTCGGGTCGAAGAAAAACGCCTGTCGGAACAGATATAACTGGTCCATGATTTCAGGCTTAAATCCCAGCGGACGCTCGAACGTGTAAAGCGGCGTGTAATCCTGCGTGTACGTTTCGTTTGCCACGATCCACTGGCCATTGACTTCCTTCCACTGGAACATGTAGTGACCGTTGTAGGTCGTGATGTCGTGCAGAAGCCAGATCGTGATGACCTCCGTCGTGGTCTTACTCTTGTCCATCGACGGATTCGTGTTCACCTGTGCAGGGTTCAGCGACGGCGTGGAGCTCGCAAGCGGTCCCTTGGTCGTCTTGGTGATCGTAATCTGCACAGGAAACCACGACATCTCCGATGGCGAGAGCACCTTGGCGGCGACCTTCATGTCACCGCCGTATTCCTTCAAGGCAAGCAACAGTCCGTACGAGAGATTCAGATTCAGTTCGCTGATTTCCTGAATCTGTTGCTTGTCGAGTCCCACGCGGTACTGTCCCGCGGACAAGTCCAGCCACCGGATGGTCTTCTCCCAAGCCACCGCGAGTTGCTTGGCTTCGTTGATCGTACTGGCGGGGTAATTCGCCAAAGGCGCAACCATTTGCCGTGACGAGATCGCCGTCACCAGAACCACGACAAGCATTGCTGGAAACAAAAGTGAACATGCGACACACGCAAGGAGTAGCGCAAGGATTCGCTTGTCCCGCCACACCTGCCTGGCCGCGAGTTCCCATTGACCTGTCAGCAACGCGCCAACAAACACCGCCAGGCTGAGAAAAAGCCCTAGCCGCGATCCCTGCCTGTCCTTTCGATCTGCATTCTCCATGGCTTTCGCCTCTCAGGACTCAAGACAGAGCCTGATCCCATTCCGCCGCCGACGTAAGCGTGCCAGGGATGTGCCACACATGGCCGTTTCTCCAGACGTAGGTGTCCGGTACGCCCGAAATCAAGGAGCCAAACGGGTTTTCGAACACGTAGTACACGGGCCAGGTGATGTGATACTCCTTGAGCAGGGTCTGGGTATCCGCCACATCCTGGGCCTTCGTTTCGTTGGGCATGAACCCCGTGGCAATCAGCACCGGGGGATGCGCGGGCTTGGCCTGACTCAAGGTTTGAAAGAGTTGCTGCCCACCGAGCGCGGGTGAGAAAAAGATGAGCGGATAATCCTGGACGTTCAGCGTGACAGGCTTATCGTCCGCGGTCACGACGTGGACGGCCTCATAGAGGCTTGGTTTTGTGGCCAGTTGAGTGCGTTGTTTGAGCGACAGGACATGCACGGAGGTTTGTGTGGAACGCTCTGGCGTGACGGTGTTGCGGAGCGGTGCGGGCTTGCCGCCGAGGATGCCGCACCCGGTCACGACAAGCGTCGAGGCTATCACGCACAGCCATGCAAATTTGCGCATAAAAAATCCCCTCCCAAAGATGGAGGGGATCGGTGCTCGTCAGCACACCGTCTTGATTTGATAGGTCGGCGAGGCGTTGAAGACCGCAACGGGTCCGTGATCCGTCAACACCACGTGCTTGACGACCTGCCAGCCCGTTTGCACCTTTTCCGTGTGACAAGCTTTGTGGTCGGACGCCAAGGCAAAGGGCGCCGCAACACCGAAGCACGCCATCGCCGCCAACAAACCAACAACCTTCGACTTCATCGCTGCATCACTCCTCTGTAGAATTGGATTCATCTGAGCGGGGACCGTCAGACATGAAAAAAGCCCTCGGCGGATGGCCGAGAGCCCTTGCAATGGTTTGATTACGACCACGAAATCGAAACCGGCACCCAGACTTGCACAGACTGACTCACCCAACCATACGTCGGCTGATAGCTGCAACTTGGCACTTGCCGAGACGTGCACTGAGTTTGATAGGTGGTGGTGCACTGCGTCGAATACGTTGGTGTGCATTGATAGGTATACTCCGGATCGCACACTTGTTGATAATCGGTGCAGACTGTTTGGTAAGAACAAGAAGGAGGATTTTGGGAGCATACTCGTTTTTGTCCCCAGTTCATACACGCAGGATAGCAAAACATTTGCCCCGTCGGTACTCTTTGACATGTTTGCCCCGTCTGCACTTGTTGACAGCTTTGGACAGGCACCTGCTGACAACTCGTCTGCGTCGTATATCCATTGCAAACGTATTGGCTACCAGTTTGCCCCCAGACCTGCTGCGTTTGTGTCGTGTTGTAGCCGCCAGTGATGTTAGCAATCTTGCTCGTCGCAATCGCGGCAAACAACGTCGAAGGTTCGGTGATTAGACCGGCGATCGCGACAGCAAAAGCGGAAATAAACAAAGCACGTCGAAGCATCGAGATCACCTCCAACATGAGAGTGGATTGGGGTACTACATCAATGGTGTGTAAGTCCAACTCCACCTGTTTCCGTGGACAACGAGTGTTCCCTGGGACAAGACAGGGAGCCCAATACACGCTACATACGGTGTTCCCTGAGCGGCCGACCCTCCGACCGCTTGATCGATTACTTCCTCCCCACCGTAGGCCGTGATGTTGGAGACAAACGGCGCGTCGGATAATTGAGCCGGCGCAATCGAAATATCCAAGTATTGCCGAACCTGACTGCTCCCGCCGAACCCATAAATCGTAACTGAGTTTGACGGGATCTCGCCTGCCTCTTCAAGAGCTGTTCCGTCAACGGTCACGGCCATTTGATCGCCTGTGTCGAGCATGGCGCTTCCTTTGATCGTAACGGTATGTCCGCCCACGTTTTGTGTTAACACCACGGGTAGCACCAGAGCGCCGTTTTGGATGGTCCCGCTTAACGTTATTTGGATCTCGGAGCTTGGTTCACTCGATATAACCGTAGCCCGGATTCCGCTATGTGATTGCGCTGGAGTAGTAACATGTTGACCGGAAATCGAATGACCAATGAGACTCGCGCCCAACATCCACATCGCAAACCTCATCACGGACACACACCTCGCCCTCGGCGTACGCGGGGAACGTCAGACATCCAAAGGGCATCGCCCCCCCTGAGCGGAGTTGCGATGCCCTTTTTGTCAATTGATCTGCGCCTGATACTGCGTCGTCTGCTGCGGCGTGGCTTGAACCGTGGTCGTCAACGTCGTGCCCTGCGTCGTACTGGCAATGACCTGGCCTGTCGTCAAGTTCACAATCGACATCGTGTGGCCGTTCAGTGGCAGGTTGGACGTCGCGGTAAGCGTGACGTTGTTGTCTGTCGAATCGCCCTGCGCAGTCAACGTGACGGTGTAAATCGCCTGTTGGTTGCTCGTCAGGGGCGGCTGCGCACCGCTTTGTGGATAGGCCCACGAGGACGGCACCGACGGCGAGTTGTTCAACACCGCCACGAAATAATCGCCAGCATACTGAGATTGACTGAAGCTCCACGACACCTGGTTTTGTGATGTCGTCAATCCTTGTGGTTGATACCACTGCATGAGTGACTGGTTGTACAGGAAGGCATACCACGTGTAGTTCCCATTCGCGTTCGAACCCTGGAACGGGAACGACGCGGTTGCCGTTAAGGTGATCGTGCCACCATTGTTCGAAAGTCCGAGTTGGAAGCTGATGTTGGGTTCCCAAATCACCTGAACATTGCTGCTCGAAGGCGTGGTGAACGTCTGTCCATTCCATGTAAACTGCGCGCCATACGACTGCGTCACGGGCGAACTACCTGTGACTTGTTGACTCACCATGGCATAAGCTTGTGAGTTTTGCGTGCCCACGCTTACGGGCGATCCAGGCCCGCTTATCTGTTGACCGGTCGTCGCATTGTAAAGCGCGAGACTCCCGCCATTTAGATACACACTACTTGGGACTTTCGCTACAATTTCCACCGATTCATTGTTCCACACCTGATTATTGGTGCCGTTTTGCGTTTGCGCTGTCCAGGACCCAGCCGGAGCGCCTTGTGGCGTCGCCACGCCAGGTGCCGTGCCGGGATACGCGGTCGCGCTCACTTGGATCATCGACACAAGTTGTGACGGTGAAATCCACTGAACCGTTAGGGGCGTACTTTGGACAACCGCGCCGCTCGTTGTGCCCCACGGCGCGATATACGCGACAAACGTGTCGGACTCATTGATGCCGGACACCGTGACTGTGTCCGATGTGCCGGAGAACGTCGGCATCCCAAGCCACTGCCCTGTGGACTGGTCGTAAATCTGCAATGCATCTCCCGGCGCCATCGATACGTCTTGGTTGGACGTTGCCGTGATTTGCACCGATTGACCATTCAAAAACGTTGTGGCGGGTGCCGGTCCCGTAACGGCAATGGTAAGCTTGAACGACGTATTTTGTGGGGTGGCCAACCCGCCCGTCCCGTTTGCCGTGGTGTTCCCGGTCGCGTTGGACACCGACACGGTCCCGGGTGACCCATTCCCAAGCTCGTTGTAGTATGTCGCCGTGGCTGTAATCGGTTGCGTCCAGCCACTTGAGATTCCAAGCCAGTTCATGAGTTGCGGAAAGACCACCGGCGCGTGATACGTCACCTGCGCCGTGATGAGCTGGCCGTTGTCTTCCGTTTGGATTTGAACGTCTGACGCGGCAATCGCAGGCTGACCATTCCACGTCGCAGGCGCGCCGCTCCCGGTCACGGTTGCCTGTGCCGCCTGCACGATCGCCTGTTGGTTGTTGGTCACCGCCGCCGTACGCGCCACGTTCTGTGCCGCCATCTGCGCGATGTGCATTTCATCCGCGCGAGCGCCGAAGTAGCCACCGACCCCCAACAATGCCCCAGATAGAAACAGGACAAGCGGCCAAGTGAGAAGGTCCTCCATGTCCTTCATCCCTCCTTCCGTCGCTCACGAGA
This sequence comes from Alicyclobacillus acidocaldarius subsp. acidocaldarius DSM 446, assembly GCF_000024285.1. Taxonomy (GTDB): domain Bacteria; phylum Bacillota; class Bacilli; order Alicyclobacillales; family Alicyclobacillaceae; genus Alicyclobacillus; species Alicyclobacillus acidocaldarius. The sequence goes on along the minus strand of NC_013205.1, from coordinate 651,639 downwards.
TCGTCGCCGTCGCAGTCACGGGCAAGGTGATCTGGTCGGAAATCTTGCCCTGAAAGAGAAACGCAATGGGCGCCTCAAGACCAGGCACCGCGTACGTCGCGGTCTCATGGGCCACCACCGTGGCGCCATTCACGACGGTGATGGACACGGGCGACGTTTGCAGCCCGGGAATATTGGCCTTCGCAAGAGCCTGTTGGAACACGGTCGTGGCCCACTGCGACGCCGCGTTCGGATCAAGGTTCCACGTGATCTGCCCGTCCCCTTGACTGTCGTACGTCGCAATGGGCTGGGCCTGGGACGCCGCGGCGAGCGCGGCGGCCTGTGTCGCCTGCTGGACACGCTGGTCAATGGACGTGATCAGGTGATATCCGTTCCATGCCCAAAGCCCCGCGGTGAAGGTTGGGAAGATCACGAGCATCCAGAGCAGGAGCGATCTCATTTGACGATCACCGTCAATTGCCAGAGCAACATGAGTAGTGCACCCCCTAAGAGTGCGGGTGCAAACGGACGCTCCAAACGCATATCCCCGCGCGCGAACGCGACGACGTACACGCCAATTTGCACGATCCCCGCGAGAAAATAGATGAGCACCGGCCCGACGAGCCCCGTATACGCCGCGGACATCGCGAGAAGGTTGAGGTCGCCACCGCCAATGGGCGCTACGCGCCACAACAGCTCCGCAAGCACCCACCAGATTGCGCAGGCGATGAGGCTATTCAGACCGCCCATGACGCCCTGGAACAGCGCGTGCAATAGGACACCCACCACACTCCCGCAGATCGTGAGCCACCACGGGATGGTCTCCGTGCGCAGGTCATGGAACGCTGCCTCCAACAAACAAGCCAATAGAATGAGCCACAAAAGTCCGTAAAGTACCATTGCCAGCGCTCCTTCAACTCGATAGGTGGATAAGCTGCCATTCTGGCTTGCCCGCCAGCGTCACGACATCCGTCCATGTCTGCGACGCGGAACCGCAGCTATCCGTCGCCGTGACCGTGATGTTGACGGTGTCCCCGTTCGCGGCTTTGGGCAGCACGAAACCTGCGACGTAGAGGTGTGGTGCCACTTGGATTGTCTGCGCCGTCCAGGAGATCGTCCCGTTCGATGTCGCCATGCTCGCTGTCTCGGTGACCGTGACCGGCCAGTTCCCCGGCGGGTACACGAACACCCGCGTCGTAAACGCGCTTCCCGCTCGGGCGTAGACCGGGAATTGGCTCGTCGGCAAGAAGGTGTTGCTGTTTTCGACCTGCAATTCTTGCGTCGGCGGATCGAGCAGGCCCGTGACGCCAAACCAGCCAATGGTGAGCGGGATCGTGCTTGTTTGACCGCCTGGGTTGACCGTGAGCACAGCCGAGCCGTTCGAGCCGCAGGACACCGCATAGGTCTGATTGACGGTCAGTGCCTGCACGTGAGCGATGTCCCAGGCAGTTGTGATGAGTCCGCCTCCATATGCGAGCGCGACGAGTATCCAAGACCGAAATCGGCGCATAAAAAATCCCCTCTCGTTGGAGAGGGGGGCGTCAGACACATTCAGACGCCTTCAAACCAGTTTTCGACTCGCAATCCTCGAACACGCTGAAACTCCCGCACGTTGCGCGTGACCACCGTCACGTCGAGCGACAAGGCATGCGCGGCAATCAAGGTATCCATAGCGCCAATGGGCTGACCTTCGGATTCCAACTGCGCTCGGATCCGCCCGTAGTGAAATGCCGCGCGCTCGTCAAATGGCGCGATCTCAAGTGGCAAGAGAAACACGGACAAAGCCGCTCGATTTCGTTCCGGATGCCGACTCTTCGCTATGCCGTACATCAACTCCGCAACCGTGATCACGGAGACGCCAATGTCGCCTGTGCGATATTGCCGAAACCGTTCAATGAGTGCTGGATTTCGGCGATTGATGAGATAAATGCACATGTTGGTGTCCAGGAGGTACCTCATAAACTCTCCCGCACATCCGTCAGCGGTTCGTCCCGCTCAAGCACCAAATCCTCCGAAAACATGCGAAGCGCCTCAGCCATGGTGTCCCATGCGCCATCCATTGGCAGAAGCACGACCGCCTCACCAATACGCTTGACGTACACTTCGTCTCCGTCAAACCGATACGCCTTTGGCAACCTTACCGCTTGGCTGCTTCCGTTTTGAAACAACTTCGCTTTCTCCACGGTTTGCACACCTCCGTATATATTAAGTATATACCTCGGTGTGCGGTTTAGAAACCGTTTGTGTTCTCTCTTGAGGAGGGCGGATGGGACAGAGGAATCACGCGTTGGTTCGTCGAAGAGCAATGTGTTCCCGTAATTCCTCGAACTTCGGATAGATTATAGCGATCAAGCACGCCACAAGATAAACATGGCAAGCAATAAACCACATTCCTATCGTGGCTTTTTCGATCGGGAACAGACAGAACACAATGGAAGCGCAGATGGAGAGAGCGATCCACAGCTTGGCCCACCAATGTGGCCACCAAGGAGTCGACGCCAACAGTTCGAACCAACGCCAGCACGCAAACGCCATCGTCGGCATCGCCAACATGGCAAACGCAAACCAAGCCATGGACGGATTGGCCGTCATGTGATACACCGAGAACTGATAAAGGCCGATGGGTACTCCTGAAAACGTAAAAAGAAGGATGCGCATGAGAATCGATATTCCGTAAAGAAATTTTCGCAAGGAGATATTCCAAACCATGAACATTTCCGTTCCACCATTCCTTTCTCAAGAATACTTACAGAATCTCCAATCGAATTTCTTGCAGGCTTTCTACTACGTCGTTCAACGTGAATGGCACGATTATGTGATTGTCGCGTGTTTGATTTTGATTTCCGAGCTTATCAAGCTTCTCGTTCGAGGCCATGACCGAAACATCATTGGCTGGTTGATTTATGCAGAATGGATTTTACTCGCAGGTACTTTGGTCTGGTTTCTCTGTCATTGGATGATCCAAGCCGTTCACCAAACGTTTTTGTGATTTCACACAAAAAATTCCTCTCTCGTTGGATAGGGGGAGGTCGGACAAACATCAAAATCCACTCATATGTTCGTACGCGCTCCACGCCCTCATCAGAATGAGGATCCCGACAAGAAAGATGCTCGGCAGCGCAATAAACGCAATCACCTCAAACAGTACGCTCATGCGTTTCCTCTCCGCGCGCTTCTCCAGGTTAAACAAAAACTGCGCCCGCTCATCGACCGCCATCTGCTTGAGCTGCGTTTCAAGCGACGTCCCTTCGTATCGCCCGGCCTGGATCCAGACCGACGCAAGCTGGCGCATCTCGGCAAGTCCCGTTTCTTGTGCCATCCACGTGAGCGCATCCGCGAGTGTGTCAGTTGTCTGCATCCGCTGATACGCCCGCTCCAAGAGTTGCCTCAGCGCACCGTCTGTCGCCGAGATGAGAAGCGGCAGCATGTCCTCCGGCGTGATGCCGCGTTCATAGAGGGAAGCCATCAGCATCTTCACGCGTCGAAGCCCAAAGCGCAGGTCGTCCTCGAACCGCTTGCGCTTCTGCCAGGGGTACATGACCATGTACGCGGCCATGCCCCACCCGGCAAGAATCCCAAGCGTCAGACTGTGCATGCCGCCCCAGATCATGAGAGGCAGCAACACCAATGCGAAGAAGAGGAACAAGACGAATTGCCTCGCCGTGAGCTTCACCTGTGATCGCCTGAGCCAATCCCCGAGTTTTCGCTCCCACTTCCGCAGACGTCCTTGAAACTTCGGCTCAAGGAACGGGCGTCGTATCCACCAGGTCTCCAGGCGCTCGACCCAAGGAGTTAGCCACAAAAGAAATCCCGAAACCGCGAGCACTGACAAAGCCGCTGTTTCCATTAGCCACCCACCTTCGCCATCCGATAAATCCCCACGCCGACAAGCACAGCCCAGGCCAACAGCGCCCACGGGACAAACCCGATGAGACTCTGGGCATACGCGTGATAGAACGCCATGAGTCCGAAGAGTCCTCCCGCGCCGAACACATACGCACCGTAGCGGTAAAACGCCGTCTTCGCGCGCATCATGCTGCGAAACTGCGCCTGGTCCTGCAGATCGGTCAACACGTCGCGCCAGATCGTTGATGGGTTCGCGCCGTATCGTTTGAGCGTCCGCGTGTACTGGGCCAGCCATTGAAAGGCGGGGACGCCGGACTGCATCGCGTGTTCCACCAAGGCGTCTTCAGGCGGCACACCAAGGGCCGCGATGCGTGCGCGAATCGTCTCAAATTCACGACGTATGACCGGATCCTTGCTGTGACGCAAGATGTCTTCGACCGCCAGCCCGACATCCTCCGTCGCCTCAAGCACCGAAAGGCCGAGCGGAAGCGCCGTCTCTCGCAGTCCTTTCTCGACGCGCCACACATAGCGTGTCTTGAGTACGCGAACCACCGGAAACGGCAGACAAGCACAAAGTGCCGCAAGCCCGAACGACATCCAGATCGGATCACCGAAAACCTGCGGCAGCAGTGCACCCACCAGGGCCAACCCCGTCCACGTGAGCGCAATCGCGCGCTTCGAGACGCTCCACCCCCAGCGCTCAAGCTCCGCCTGGAATCGCTCGACGTAGGAAGGTGTTTGGACGGGCAGACGGCCCTCCGTGAGAAACGGCTTGCGTTTCTCGCGCGTCTCCCAGCGCGAGATGAAGAGCACGGACCAGACAAGGAACAGTGAAATCGCCAACACCAGAATTGCCAGGCCTGTCATACAAGCCCCTCCAGCGACACCCCATGTGCCAACGCCTTTGCCTTGAATCGCTCCGACACCCCGTGGAAGATCATGTCCCCCGTGCGCGGATCCCGGACGAAGACCGGCCGCGATAGAATCCGCCCGTTCTCGAAGCCTGTGATCTCGCGCACTTCTGCGACACCGCGATATTCTCCGCTCCGCTCCAGGTGAATGACATGCGTAATGCCGCGTGCCAACTGATATGCTACGGTGTCTTCCGCCGGGCGAGGTGGCGCGGAAATCCCGAGCATCCGCACACGAAGAAGGGCGTCCTCCGCTGAAGAGGCGTGGAGCGTCGTGGCCACCCAGATAAGACCTAGATTCGCCATCTCTAAGAAGATCCAGAGTACTTCGGGATCGCGCACCTCGCCTACGAGCATCGCATCTCCCGTCATCCGCAGGGACGCCTTCAAATTCTGAGCCATGGAGACGTACCCTTGTGTCCCCACCACGCCTCGGCTCCAGAGACGAATCGTGTCGGGATGTTGTGGCTGCATCTCCGGCGCTTCCTCGATGATGATGAGCCGACACGGCGGCAGAAACGCCGTCAGGGCGTTCAGCATGGTCGTTTTGCCCGACTCCTGAGCGCCCGTCACCAACAGCGATTCACCGAGCAGCGGCAACAGCGACAAATACTTGTACAGCCACGGATCCCTGACCAGATCTCTTAACGGATACGGATAGACAAACTGCCGAATCGTGATGAGCGGCAACGTCTGTACCACGCGCCGCCCCTCGCCAGCCTCGACCGTGATACCACACGGTCCCTGCTTCACATGGAAGCGGGAGCCGTCGGACAGAATGGCGTCGATCTCCGGCACATTGCGGGCGTATCGGAACGGCGTCCCGGTGAGTTTGTGCTCGATGAATCGGTACACGTCTTCCAGGTTTTCAAAGCGCCGATGCCAGCGTTTGATCACGCCGCCCTCGCGATACTCGACCCATCGATCGCCCGCGACCCAAATCGTCGTCACCTTGGGCCGGGCCTTAAGCTCCGTGAGAATGCTATAGTCGTACACATCCGCCAAGATGGCGTCGATCACGGTACGCTGAACTTCCGTTGGGATGTTCACACGCCTTGAGAGCGTCGCCAACTGCCAGGCCATCGCCGTGCGGTCGGGCACTTGTGACAGGAAGTCCGTCTCCCTGCTCAGCTCCTGCAACAAGGCGCGCTTGTAGGGTTCGATCGACGCCACGCCTGGTATCAGCATGCGCCGTGGCGCATCGTCAACGCTTGGACGCATGGGTTGTCCCTCCGTTCGCCGGGATCGTGACGTGCTGGCCAGGCTGGACTTCGGGCAGCGTCTCGGTGTTGCCGTAGTTTGCGGGCGGTTGCGCCAAGGTTCCCGAAGCGGTCGTGTTGGTCGTAGGCGTTGAGCCTTGAATCACCGTGGTCGTCCCATTGGGCAACACGCCTGTCGTGATCGCGTTTTGCGGCACATTTCCGAGCACAACCTGAGCGGTTTGATTCAGCAACGCTTCACCCTCTTGCCACGGCACCATGACCACCCAAGTGTTGCTGTTCTGGCTATTGGGATTGGTGATGGAACGAAGGGCTCCCGCATTCGACCCGTTCGTCGCAACGATGAGGACATCGTGATAGACGACGCCATTTACCACCAGCGTCACGGTTGCGCCTGGCGTCACGGCTTCCGTAATCGGCGAAGGACTCACATTCACAGGCACCAACACATCGTTTTGAGACGCCGCGTAGGCCTGCAGGGATCCCTGTGCGGCGAGTTCACTCGATTCAATCGGATCACCCGCGGCAACGCCAAGCACCGTAAGTCTCCCCACGGGGTTCGTCACGAGGTCACTCGGCACCGCTGCGCGGGGCACTTGTTTCCAAGTGATATCCGACGGTGTAATCGTGGTATATGGCAAAATGGTCTGCGAAGCCACCGGAATTTCCACAGTGGCATGAGCACGCTCAAGCACCATCCAGTCCAACCACACCGCGACACCGATCCCCAAAAGACCAAGCCCCATGGTGGCCTTGCTCACCATAGCCACTTGCGCTTCGCCTCCTTTCGTGGCGCGTCCGCCGCGGGTTCTTCCCCGAGAATGTCGGCGGCAATCTTCTCAATTGCCCGACCGAATGGGCGTTTTGGGTCCTTGAGCGCCGCCGCTTCGCCCGCTTCCGTCGCCTCAAACACACGCCTGTCTTCGAAGATCGCCGCAAAGGGCGGTGATCCCGCGAACTCCTCCTCCCAAAGGCTTGGCGCGTCCTTGTCGTAAAACCGATTCAAGATGACCCGTGGCGCTTGACGACAAAGCGGCGTCAACTCCTCAAGCGCTCGCTTGTACGCACGGAACTTGCCTCGATCGCCCTGGCCGACCAGATACACATGCGTCGCGGCTTCCAGCGCCGCGTAATAGGCGTTGGTCTGCCCGCTCCCGAGATTCAGGATCGTCACAGAAAACGCGCGTCGCGCAGCGTGAATCAGGCGTTGCACCCCGTCTCCAGGAAGCACCGTCCCCTGGCCGCTCGATGGCAACAAACCAAAGCCGAGTTTCACAGTCGCGAACATCCGTCGAATCGTTTCGATATCTGGCTCGGGACGCTCCTCGGCGAAGATATCGACGGTCTCAAAGGACGCCGCCCGAAGTTTCGAACCGAGCGTGCCGAAAGGGTCGAGATCGGCAACGGCCACGTCGATCTTGCGTTTGGCCAGCCACGCGGCGGTGTTGAGCGTCAACGTATCCTTCCCCACCCCGCCGCCCGTCGGCAAAAGCCCCGCAAACACAGCGACCACGCCCATCGCGGAATCGGATGTTTTGCGAATTGCAGGTCTTGGCGCTTTGGTCTCCCCATGCGCGCGCATCCAAGCGAGAATAGCGTCGGGATCGATCTCATCGGCCACTTGCCACTCGAGCCCTTGAATCGTGCGGATCGCCGGATCCACTTGCCCAGGGCTTCCGACGAGAAGCACCGAGACACCGCTCCGAACGGCTTCCGCCAACGTCTCAGGCTCGGCAAACGGCGCCTCGACCACCCAGGCGTCGCCCGCCACGGGCAAAGGGCAAGTGGCGCGCCATTGGTGCGGCACGTCGCTCAAAGCCTCATGGAGTTCGTCCCAGTCCGTGATGAGATACCGCATTCGCCCCCTCCTTTCCGCGCCGCCAATCAACGAATCGCTCGCGCGTCATTCGCGCTTCCGTGATGGTGCCGCGCCCAATGGCCCACCACGACTTACCCGGTTCCCGACCCCAGTTTTCCGTGTTCATGAGATACCAGGAGACAAGCACGAGTCTGTGCCACCACCGAAGCGGCACCTCGCGCGTTTCCCACCCTTCTTCGGCGGGGTAACGCAGCCACACGCTTCGCGAAATCACGCCTTTCGCGTCGGGGGGCAGTAACCACGCGAGCTTGTCATACGCCTCGTCACGCGCGCGGAAGAACCTGTCGCGATCCAGCGCGTAAAGCACGAGGCGCGGCGCGAAGCTCACCTCGATCCAGCCGTCCCGCCTGCGCCGCGCGATGTAGTATTTGGTCAGTCGCATCAGCATTCGCCTCAGTGGACAGGGTGATGAGGCACACTCATGTAGAACACGATCCCAGCAATCACGAATACGACGAGACCGATGAACCCTCCCAGCAACGTCCGGCCCAGCACCTGCGTCCTCTCAGGTTTGTGTTTGTTGTCTTGCTTCCAAAAGGCAAAGTTGATGACGCCACCGCCGAGCAGAAACCCGATCACCGCAAAACGCCACAGCAGATTGAACAACATGCAAGACTCCTCCTTGAGATTTGGTCTTCACTGGAGCACGAGTTGCAGGACAAAACGAAAGCCGCCTCACTCAAGAGCGAAGCGGCTCCTCCGTCAATTTCTTTTGTGACCCACCAAGGATGTCCACGAACACGGACGCCCTTTCTAACCTAACGACCAGAGTGAATCTGTGACCGGAACAGCATTCCACCCATTTTCTTGGCTTGCCTCGGTGCATGTGCGAGCCGATCCAGTGCTAACGCTGTTAGCGCTGCAAACACCAAGGTCGCAAGCCCGGCCGTAGTAAGCGGCCCCCACTGGAAGTACGACACGTCACATGGTGCTGTCGTGGAGCAAAAAGCCGCATGCACTGCTCGAAGCTGCATCCACCATTGCGACGCCGAGACCACCAACCCCGAAGTGGAAGCAAAGGCTACGAGCCAAGGGAAGTCTATCGTCCATCCAAAGAGCGTCGTTGCGAGCAACAGACGTTCCGACCAGCACATCACGCATGCCTGCCAGTGAAGCACAAGGCTCCAGTATGCGCTCACACTCAACGCAATCGCAGGAATGACGATCCCGAGTCCGCGACGAATTCGAACCCACCGCCACATCATCCAAGCACCGCCTTCCAAAACGATACAGACGGGTTGTATCCAATGTCGACGTACCACTTGCCGTCATGAGGGATGAGGAACGTCGGATACGACTGGACAGCCTGGTCAATGGGCGTCCCGGGCATGGCGTACAAGATCCCCTCCGTCGGGTAACGAAGGCCGTAATGAGTCCAGTCGAGTTTGAACGCTTCCTGCGCTTGTGCGGCGTTGGTCACCGTTCGCGCCGGAATTCCTTCGGAAGGTTCGCCGCCGTTTAGGGCCACGCCGACAATCGTTAGGCGGTTCATCAGGTGATTTTTTATAAGCAACTCTTCTGTTTCCTTACAGAAAGGGCACCAGGGCGCGGAGAACAAGATCGGCTTGTCCGTCGGCATCGGCACACTCTTCCCTTGCGCGTTCAGCACGGGGGTGCGGAAGACCGTCTGGAGAAACGAGGCGCTTGCCTGTTGCAATCCTTCCCATGTGGGCTTGGATGGGTCGGCGATCGCGTTCGCAGGTTCAGACGTCGCCACGGTGGGATTGGATGACGGCGCTTGCGTCGCTCCCGGCATTTCGACCGTGACTTGCCGCGGCGCGCCGATCCACATCCCCACATTGATTCCAATCACAACACCGCAAAGCCCGGTGATTGTGTACTTCATCCACGGCTTGAATCGCACAAGCTTTCGCCTCCTTCGTGACGTAGATTGCGAGAAGATACCATCGCTCGCCTTCGTTCATCGCTCGCCCGGCCATTTGCCGCTGTTGCCGCCTCACGTCACCCCAGCATTGCAGCCAGCGTGGGAAGAACGTTCCCGGTATCACCGTGACGGCATTGGGCGCAAACCGCCGCACGTGCATGCCAACATCCGAGTACGTGTTCCCCACGTAAAATCCAGGCCCGAGCGCAAGCCCATGTCGGATGTCCGCCTCCAACTCCAGTCGGAATCGGCGGACATCCCGCAGTTCCTCTGTGCGAATGTGAAGCAGATAACAAGGGACGCCTCGGGGGATTTCGACTCGGCCTCGAACGAGCGCTCGCACGAGAAAGCGCGCGATCGGCAATCGGATCACGCGCTGAAATCCATCCCGTCTACTTTTCCTTGCGGCCCACCGTAACGCGATGTGCGTGGCGGCGAGATACGCTCCAACAGGCGCCCACACCCACCACCAGCTCGGTTCCAACCATACGCCCAGGACCCACCACGGCAACAACACTTGAGCCAATTCAGGCACGAAGATCATCTGGGATCCACCTCGACGCGGAGGGCGTCTGTCAACGGCAGCGGGATCCCGAGCGCGAACCCCTGCATGTACCGCACGCCGGCGTCCAGACAGCGCTCAATGTCCACCTTGGACTCGACGCCCTCTACAATCAGGTGCATTCCAGGCCAATCCTCGACGAACCGTCGCAAGCTGCGAATCAACTCCCAGCGTCCCTCCCGCACAAACGACAGGTCCAGCTTGATCCACTCCGGCTGCAAGACCTCGAGCAGGTGCAGGTTGGTGCGTTCCACGCCGTAATCATCCAGCGCCACCTGAAGGCCATGGAGGCGAAGGGGCGTGAGCCCTTGTTGTAACCGCTCCGCGCGCTTGGTGCGCTCGGAGACCTCGACGACGATGCGCTCCAGACGCGCGCCGCGCGGAAACCAAAGATGGGGCGCGATCGTCTCCACCGTCTTCGGCAGCAGGTTCACGAACAGTCGTGTCTCCTGCGGCAGATAGGACAGCCGTTCGAGCGCCATGCGCCGCGCCTCCGCGTCGACCGCCACGGCCCCGCCGTGTTCACCAGCCTCCCGAAACACCTCATGCGCCGAGATCACTCGATCTGCCCGTTGCCCCCGAACGAGCGCCTCATACCCCACCACCGTGCGCGTCCACAAGTCCCAGATGGGTTGAAAGTACACCGTTAAGAGACTCGACATCGGCGGTTTCTCCTCTCTTACGCCGTTTCCGCAAACCGCCCCAATTTGTAGAACCCTCGCGCGTTGGCCCCCTGCGGATCAGGGACCATCTCCGCCACAAGCGGCGGTTGCGCCAAATACGCGCCGAGAAGCGCTGCGCCGCCTCCGGCCAGAAACACGCGGGCAACCGTGGAGATCGCTCGCCCCCAATGTTGCACGACACCTGCACGAATGCGCTCTGCCACCTGCCGCCGCGCCTCGTCCACAGGCAGCGTCACGGGCTGTCCAAAGCGATAGATGCGCTTCCCGTCCAGCGCGAGCCGCATCCGCTCCCGGTCCAGCATTTCGGCGCCGTAAGCCCGCTGATACGCCCGTTGCAGCATGGCCTCAACGTTATGCACCCCAACATCCAGGCTCAGGCTCATCTCCCGCACAATCTGATAGGCCGGGAAGAGCACCGCGACCACCACGTCCGTCGTCTTGTACCCGACGTCGATGAGCGCGATGCGCAGGCCCTCTTGCAAAAGTTCTGGACGCCTCGGCCGATTGCGTTCGTCAAAGAGCGCGTCGATGAGCGCCGCCTGCGCCTGGCGAAAGAGCGTCACCGACGGGACGGGTCCTTTCCAAACTCGCTCACCTACCTGGTATGGCCCCACAATCTCGCGCAATTGTCGCTCGTAGTTCGCTTGTTCTTCCTCCGTCGCCGAGTACGGAAGCCCGGACACGACTTGCAGCGGCTCATCCGGCAACGTGGCGAACACATAGCCAAGAAGCGCTTGAAACTCAGGCCGCGACAGCCGCTCGTGGTCCAGCGCCACGGCGAGCGTCGCGTCCTCACGTTCCGCGTGTTCTCCCACGACCCAAGCATGGTCCCCCGAGACCACATCCGGTTCGGTCCAAGTGGGCGCCGCCACCGCGGGCATGCGGTGGACGGTGTGCCCGTCTGTGGTCCATTTCAAATGGCCGAATCCCACGTCAAGACCGACAATCAATGTTCTTCCCTCGCTTTCTCATGAAGCAGGCCCGCTCCACGACGTTCCATTCCACATTCCGGATACATTTTCCTGAAGCAATGGCGAAATCGGATAAGTGAACACCAATGTCACCGGAATGGGAACCTGGACCGATGTAATCCATCCGGACAGCGGCATTTCAAATGCGTATTCCACGGTCGTCGTCAATTGTGTCGGCACGCCATTGTTTTCCGCGCTGTTGTCTTGGATATCCACGACAAGTTGCTTTGCGGACATCGTGGCTGTTGGCACAGTGGTGCCTGTATCGACTGAACTGGTAGGCACCACTTGTTGGATAGCATGCGTCAACTCTTGCACCACCGGCTGTCCTGTTGATTGGTCGGTCCCATCACCTGCTGCCGCGATCCGGGCATAGTTGCCCGTGATTTCAGCAATCATGAGCCCATGCATCAGGATGCCGAAAGTCTCGAGCAAGACGTACAGCGCAAGACCGAACAACCAGAATGAAAGCGGGGCGAAGACGAGATCCCACGCCAGCCCCGCCGTCCGCTTCCGGTTTACAGCGATCCGCTGTTCAGAATGTTGTTGATCGCGTTCTCGATAGACGAGATCGTCTGCGCCGCCAAATTGCGAAGCGCGGGGATGTTCTGCACGAAGATCCAGATTGCGCCCACGATCACGGCGAGCGTAATCAATTGGTCCCAGCGGAACGCCCCGTCTCGAAGCTCGATGGATGTGACGCGCGCGGCCAGCCGAACGCCGAAACGTTCGACTCGATCGCGCGCGTGCGAGAAACCCCCCCACATCACCATTCCTCCCCGTCGCTCTCCGTGTCCTCGTCATCGCTCCCATAGGACCACGAGTCGTCCTGGGAGCCACCTTGTTCCCTAGCCGCTTGACGCCGATACCGAGCGATCAGAAACACCATCGCGGCCAATACGACGAGGGCGAACACGAGCGCGCTCATCGAATGAACGCGCAAGAACGCGTAGATCATCCATGCAGCGAGAACGGCAAAGATGAACTCCACAAACGCTAGAGAAATTAATCGTCCTCTACCCATGGTCGCGCCCCCTTTAGGTTGAATTTCCAATGGTGCTGTTCAGCACCGTTTGCTGAGCGGACTGCATGGCGTTGACAGTGTTCGTCATCATCGTCTTCGCCACAGGATAGACGATCATAAAAAACCCAACGGCAGCCGCCGCCGACAACGCAATGGCGGCAAAGTGCCCGATGCCGCGCTTACGTGCCGGAAGCGCTGCGGTCATGACCATGCTCACGGCGTTCGCCTCCCTCAGATTTAGACGCAATTGCTACCAGACGGGCAAATGGTGCTGTTCAATACCGTTTGCTGCGCGGACTGCATGGCGTTGACGGTGTTCGTCATCATCGTCTTCGCCACAGGGTAGAGGATCATGAAGAACCCCACAGCCGCAGCCGCCGAAAGCGCGATCGCCGCGAAGTGGCCAATCCCGCGCTTGCGGACGGACACGACGGCGTCGGTGCGACGCACCCGGGCAAATCGCGACAAAACCAGCGTCGTCATCCCCATCTTCCATCCCTCCTTGCCCTATACGGGGATCGACAGACAAAAATGGCCGCTCTCAGCACGCGGCTGAAAGCGGCGAAAGGCAAAGAGGATACAGGGAAGATAAGTTTTGTTCCACAGCCTGTTCTCGAAGCAGGTCTGTTCACATGGATTTCAGTATGGAATTACTTGTTTGCTATACTTCTCTTTCATTGGGTTCATGTCACAAAACCGTTATCGTTGGACTCTCTTAACATTGAGTTATTTATCAAATTAGCGGTAGCCATCGTGATGTTCTTGATCGCTACAGCCGTAGATCTCGTGATGTTGGCTATCATCGTTCGTATTGTCAGAAAAATCATCTGTTGATAAATTCTCAAATCGGTATAAAACAAAAAACGTCGTAATAAAAACGCTAAAAGCCCAAGATGTGTAGAACCAGAAAAATGTGAATCGCAGATATCCCGCCATCAACATGACACCCACATTGAAGACGGTGGATAGAATGAGTAGTATCAATTTTTTCGTTTCGCTATCAAGGTTGGCAAATGCCCGTCGTTTCATTCCACACTCCTCCCGCTTCCGTGCAACTTGTCTGATTCGAATACTGCGCATACGCCGTGGCGTTCAGCATATGTTGGTTGCTCTGGACTTCACCTTGGGCCTGTTGGGTCACGTACTGTCCGAGATAGGGATGTACAAAGGCGGCAATGAGTAGAGCAGCGATAATCAATAGTCCTCCCGATATCCACTTGTCCATGTGCCCCGCCCCCTCAGAACAACCCCAAGATCCCTTGTCCCGTCTGGATCTGGTGCCGAAACACCGCGAACGCGAAGTATCCGGCCCAGCCGAGAATGTAGACAAACATCACGACTGACATCATGCGGAGTTTGAGTTGCATCGCGTTCTTCTCAGCTTCGACAAGCTCATCGAGCTGCGCAGATTCATCACGGATTTGTGTCTCCAGAATATCCGCGAGCGACCCGAGACTATTGGCTTCTGCATGCCGAATCGCCTGCACGAAGCGCGTCAGCTCGGGGACGCGAAATTCCTCCGCCAAGTCGTGGAGCGCGTCCCCCAAGGCTCTCACGCGCGCTTCCTGCATACGGGCCACAAAGCGCCGACCAAAGTCTGTCCGCTGCGCCGCGGCGTCCTTCGCAATCTGCCACAGGGCCTCTTCGAGCGGGATTCGCCGTCGAAGCAGGCTCACGAATCGGCGCTTTAACTGACGCACTTGCCACGCCGCGTCCCGACGCCGGGCCTGGATGCGCCGATACCACCGCCGCCACGGGATGACCATGACCAAAAACCCATAGAGCAGGATGAACCACGTCGGCGTATGCTTTGCCCAGACGGCGAGGAAGATCACGATCGCCAGCATTCCCGCCTGGATGAGGAGCACATCGAGCGCTCGGCGTTTCCCCGCTTGCCCTGAGAGCACCAGAATACGGTCAAAGGGCGCGAGCCACGAAGCGGGGATCACCGCCTCCAGATAGCCGTAGACGAGGCGCTTGATCCGCTCCGTCGGGGATTTGCCCTCTGTTAAGCGGTACTGCCGACGGACACGGTACCAGGTGTCCCCCACCACGGGGTCCACGCGCTTCACGATTGGCCAACCGGCCCAGACAAAGAGCAGAGGCAACAGCACATAGAGCAATCAAATCATCTCCTTGGCTCTTGCCATGCGCCGCGCAAACCAGAACAGCACCACATACCCCACGAGCGCGACCGCAAAGAGCACCTGCGTGAACGGTTCGGCTTGCATCAGGTTGTCGAGGGTCCGTCGAAACATGAGATAGAGCGCCGCGGGCGAGACGAGCATCGCGAGGAGGAGCTGCGTCGCCTCTTTGCGCTGTTGTGCCATGACGCGACGGTACTTCTCTCGCACCTGAAGCTCACGAGCGACTTCAACGAAAAACCGTACCAAATCGCCGCCCGAATCCAGATGTGACAGCACGCCGTTACAGACATACGACCAGTAGTTACTCGGCGTGGTGTCTGCCGTGTATCGCAGCCAATCTGCCACCGACAACCGCTCGCGCACCTGTTGCGCGCCGCGAGCAAAGACCGCTTGAAGGGGGCCTTCGATCTCACGCTCGCCTTGCAAGATCCACTCCTCCACCGTCCCGCCCGCTTCGACGATGCCCGTGCCGAGCTCCACCGCCTGACGGACGCCGTCCTCGTACCGTACCATCCACCGCTCCTGATAGATCTCGATCGCGAACGCTGGCAACGCGCCGCCCGCCACAATGCCAAACGCGACAGGCATGTGCAGGACGTAAATGGCCGTGACCGCACCGAGTCCCGCCGCGAAGACCGTCCAGAAGATCGTCCCGCGTCGAACGAGTTTCCGCACCCACATCGGCGCGGGTTTCTTGGTCTGACGCCCAAACCGTTTTCGCATCCGGCGTTCAGCGCGTGTCTTCACGTCCCACCGCGCCAAATACGCGCCCACAAAGAGCGCCGGGAAGAGGAGATAGAGCAACGATCCCATCACCCAACAGCCTCCTCAACTCCGTCGGTATCGTCCGACACTTCGACACGCCACGACGCAGGGATCGGGATCCCTCGGCGCGCCATCTCGTCGAGGAAGTCTTGAGACGGGCCATAGAAGACCCAGTAGCCTACGGGACGCTTCCCCTCGACGCCGGTCTGGATGAAGCGTGAAACGGTTTGGAGCGTTCCATCGGGCCGAAGTTCGACCACTTCGTCGACAAAACGATATTGGTCCACTCGGCTGATATGCACGACGGTATGCACGCGGTCAAACAGGATCTTCCGTACCATCTCCCGGTCTGGATGGGACGGATGCGCCGCCGCGTAGTGAATCATCGTCTCAATCGCCGACGCGCAATCACTCGCGTGAATCGTCGTCGAAGACCCATCGTGCCCGGACTGAATCGCGCGCAAGAACACATACGCGAGATCATCGCGCACCTCGGCGATGAAGAGCCTGTCCGGGAACATCCGCAGCGCCGCCTTCATCGCGTCCACCAAGGTAAACACGCCCTCGCGCTGACAAATCCGAATCACATGGAGGTCGTTTTGCGGCTGAAGCTCGTAGGATTCCTCCATCACGAGAAGCACCGTGCCTTGCGGCAGCATGGCCGTGAGCGCGTTCGCCAGCGTCGACTTCCCCGCGCCCGTGCCCCCGGCGATCAGATGGTTCTTCCCCATCTGGACCATGATCCGGAGATAGTCCGCCGTTGCCTTATCCATCATCTTGCCGTGATACCGTGTTGCCGTCGGGACAACGCGCGCCACTACGCGCCTTTGCTGCGCCATCACAAGCTCCAACGCCATTTCCTCTGCGAGCGTGTCGATGTCTTCTTCCGTGAGCTCTGCGAGTGAGAACGCCTGAATGAACCGACGAACGGAGATGATCATGCACTCCGCCAGTTCGTACCGCCCATCTCGCCAACGGGAGTACGCGCTGACGCCCGAGATCACGTGCAACCGTTCACCGTTCGGAAAAGTGGCGTCAAGCGAGGGTGTGAGCCCTCGGTCGTACTTTTGGCCCAGAACCGCCAAGTGTCGATCCAGCCACGACCGCGCGTGGGCGTAGTTGCGAAAACCACGGCCTGTGTAGAGATGACGCCCCTTGCGGTCGGTGTACATGATGATTTGCTCTTGGTTCGAGTTGTACGGCACAAAAATCTGAATGTCCGACACGTCAGATCGCGCCCAAAGCGGCTGAAGCGGCCCCAACCGGAACATGTCGTCGAGGATGCTCTTCACAAGCTGTCGATGTGCCCGCGCCGGAATGTGCGGCTTCGAGCGCGCAATCTGCATGAGTTGCGCTTCGCGCGCGAGTTCCGACCGATCCGCGTCTTCCCCTTCGCGGTTCATGATGACCTGAAGCTCCTGGAGCAGTTCTTCCTCCCAGCGGAAGTATTGCTCGTCCTCGCCCTCCCAGGTCTCAAGCATTTTCCAGGCTTCCTGCTCCTTAGTCCAGTTGATCTCGTCCTTGGTCCATGGCTGATTCAAGGTCTCTTCACTCCTTTAGGCTTTGCCGCGGTCTTCGATGACCCAGACGACGCTACGCTTGTCGAGTTCGTCGTGCCTCCGGCTGAAGGGGGATTCACCGTACCATTGCCAGTGTTGTTCGTTGGTATCGTGGTCGAGGATTGCGTCGTGGTCGTCGCCGTCTCAGCAGGCACCCACGGGGTCTCGGGACTCAGCGCAACGTAGAGCTTGGTGGCATTCGCCATTTGGAGCGCTTCGCTGTCCGTCACCCCGACTAAGATCACATCTTGCGCCGTCGCCACCGCAATCACCGGCGCGTTCTGCGCCACGAGTTTTGTGACATTGCCCGCTCCGTTTGGCGACGGCATCTGCGCGATCACATCCACCGCCTGTCCCACGGAGATGTCCGTCATGGGCACCGACTGCGTGCTCAACGTCAACGGATAAGCGCGCGTCTGCATGCCGTAGAGGCGCATGACGCCGTTCACGCCCCCCATGTGTCCCAGATCACCGCCCACGAGCACTTGGCCTTGGTACACCGGCGCCGTGACCGTTTTGCCGATCGGCGACGCGGTGAGCGCGCCAGGCGGCAGCGTCGAGACCGGCACGACCGTGCGCGTCACATCCTTCGCCCCGATGGTCTCCCCGACCGTGAGATCATGCGAGGCGACATACGCCGTTGCCATCGGCACTTTGTGGGTTGCCACACGGTCCATGACAAACGCCGTCACAAGCCCCAGCGCCGCAAGCCCGGCGATCCACGCCGTGCCCGGCCGCACATTGACCCTTGCTGACTTGCCGGACTTGCGCATCAGCGCTTCCCTCCCTTCTTCTTCAGCTTTTTCGCCTTACCGCCGCCAAAGAGCGCCGCGAAGAAACCCGGTTTTTTCGCTGCCTTGGTGTCCGACTTGTTGGCCTTCACTTCCTCCACCTCGGATCGTTCCGCGCCTTTCGGCGCTTCCCAATCAAGCGCCCGAACGGCCATTTTGCGGAAAGCTGACGGATAGGGATCCTTGCCTTTGCTGCCCTCGATCGGGACAAACTCTGGATCGTCGTCGATCAAAAGCCCCTCTTGGAAAGGCAGCGTCAAGATCGGGGTCTTGTAATCTTCCAGTGCCGCGCGCACCCGGCGCACCTCGTCCTCGTCTTTCACACGGTTTACGATCACCCGCAGTTTCGCTGGCGTGTCGTATCGCTTCACCTCGTCCACGAACTGCACCGTGGATGGGATACGGCGTTCAGAAGCCGTCGTCATGATGAGTAGGTGAGTAGCAAAGTCTTTAGCCACAAGCAGTTGCGGCGTCAGCCCTTGGTGCATATCCACGATGACAACCGGATAGAACGCCTTCGCCGTGCGAATCGCCCGCGCCAACATGTCCGGTGTGACGACGCGCGCATGAGGCAAGACCTTGACGCCGTTTCGCGCGACCAAAAGCCCCTCGAACGCCGCCCGATCAAACGGCGTGTCCCGTTCAAACGCCGCAATGGACTGTGCGGGATTTGGCACATTCAACCACTCGTGTGTGTTCCCGGCGTAGTCCGCATCAATCACGACCACCGGCACCTTCTGCTTCGCGAGCCATAGCGCGAGTTGCATCGCCACCGTGGTCTTCCCGTCTCCACCTTTCGCCGACGTCACCAGCACCACCCGGTCCTTGCCCATTGGCTTTTCGGTCTCTTCCCGTCCGACGGTTCTCGCCGCCTGCATGGGCGTCCACACCGGGTCTTCCTCGGGGCGATACCCGACCGGGAAAGGGAATCGCACCACGTCATCCGCTTGGATGTCGCGCAATTGCTCGGGCGTCAGGCTCCCCGCCACGATGATCTTGGCGTTCGGAAACCGCCTGCGCATGGCTGCGACGTTCGGCACGAGATTTGGCATGGTTGCCCCGATCACGAGCATGCGCGGCTCGCCCTTCTCCTCCGTGATGCTCGTCAATTCGCTTGGGTTGTGCGCGACCTCCACAGGTGCGATGCGCCACGCCTCGACGGCCTGCGCCAAGACCGGGCTATGCCCCGCCGGAATCACCAGGATATAGTCCACTCCGATTCCTCCTCCTTCGAGACAACGGCTGCCGTGGACGAAGATGTCAATGTGCCAAGGAACGCGCTCCACGCATCCAGCACGCTTGGCGACTGATGCAGGATCCACGGCTGCCCTTGATACAACGCCCGAAGCACGCTCCGGGAACGCTCAGGGATCACAAGGCTCACCTTGCGCCCAATCGCGACCTCGGGTTCCACCGGAAAGCCATCCGGCACACGATTCACCACTAGATGCGTCGTGTCCGTCGGGATCCTCACCACATGCGCCGGGTCAAGCGTCGTCACCCAAATGCGAACGCGGGCTTGTTGCCAGACGGTGTTAGGCCTGCGACCGGTGTAGACGACGCCCGGCTCTCCCTGCCACTTCGCATGCGGCGCGTACCACTCCGCAAAGTCCTCGGTCTCGACAGCGGCGTAAAGTGGACGTTCCATGAACGCCGCCAACTGCCACGCAAACCACGCTGCTGTCACACCACCGACTGCGATCTCCGCCCGCTCCGCCCGTTTCACCCTCGCTTCGTCGTCGCGAGGCTCATCCTCCCGCGCCTCCCCATGCGTGCGACGAAGCCTGGCCCGAGACGCCCCTGTCCGCGGTGACGCCTCCTCTTCCGAAACGCGGTCCTCGGTCACCTCATGGTCTTCGGATGCTTCCGCCTCGTCATTTGCTGGCTCCGGCGGACGTCTCAGCGATGGACGACGAAGCGACGGTCGCTTCGGTTTGTCCGCTTCGAGCCGCTCGTGATAGGTCTGCGCCTGATCGAGCATGTCGTCCAAGGTGCCTTCACTCAGTTCCGGATCGTGATACACGAGGTTCAACGGTGTCTCCGGCAACCCCCCGAACCACAAGACCGGCTTACCGTCTGGAATCCTTGCAGCGGCCCACGCCGCTTCCTCTTCATCCCCAGCCAATACCACACAGGCATCCGCTGTCGACGGTTCTTGCACGACTTCATACGGAAACGCTGCGGACTCCGCCTCAAGCCACGTCACAATCTCCTCTCGTGGACAGAGAAATGCGATCTTTGCCACACAAAAACCCCCTCTCTACAAGAAAGGGGGTTGCAGGACACGATTTTAGGATTTGGGCGGCGTTCGCTTCGTGGTAAGTGTGCGCTTGACAATCGGTTGCGCGGTGGAAGGAGGCGTGGTCGCTGGCGTCTCGTTTGTAGATTCTTGAGATCGTATGCGCGGACGCTCGCGGCGAACCGACGGACGTTGCACCGCACCGGAGGGCGCTGAACGCTTCGTTATCTTGATCCCAGAAGACACGGTTGTCTGTGATTTCGACGGATCTTGTGTCGTCACCTTCTCTTGACTACTGGCGGACGGCTGAGGCTCGTTTGTCGCTCGCTTGTCTCCCACTGCCTTGAATGTCGCCGACTCGCTCTTCACCGTTGGTTTCACCGTGGGCCGTGAGATCGCAGTCGCAACTGACGGCGTGGAGCGGTTCGTGGGTTGCGGCGCTGTGACGGAGAGCGTCGTGTTAGACTTGCCCTGAGATTCCCTACGCAACTCGTCTGCATGTACGGGCTGCACCTTGGTGTTGCTCGAAGACTTCGGCATACGCTCGGCGCCCGGTTGCGCAGATTGCTTGGTTGGAGCGCTCGTTTTGTCCATTTCGCTTCGAACCCGCTTCGTCGACGCCTGCAACGCCCGCGCCGTCTTGGACACCGCGCTTCGAATCGTCTGTTCGGCCTTCTCCGACATGCCCGCGCCCATCGCGAAGGTTTGGAGCGCCGTCTGGCCCGCGACGCCGAGTGCCCGCCGCACCCGCTGCGTGCCCACAGACGGTGTTGGTTTCGGTCGTGTGGAAACCTGCGCCTGTTTCCCCGCCTCCATTGCGTTCGCCGAAGCGTTCGCCCGAGCGTTTGCACGAGGCTGCTCACGGTGTGCCGGTCCCTCGACGCTGGGTGACGCCTCTGCATTCGCGGGATCCGTCAGACGTGAAAGCCCCCGAGACCTCGCCTGCTCTCTCAATACCCGGAGTTGTTCAGGCAACGGCACGCGCCGGCGCGAAAGCGTGCCAATGACACCCATTGCCGGGACACGGCGTGCGTTGATCGGCACACTTGCGGCGCTTTCCGCGAGTTTGGCTTTGACGTTCTCCGCTTTGACTCGTAGTTTGTCCGGAACTGGGACACGGCGGGCATCTTCGTGCCATGTGACGCCCGTGCCTCGCCGGATGCGAAGTGACGCCTGACCTCGACGTTCGGCCCACCGCCGTCGAAGATCGGCAGTGCGTTCCAGCACGGGCGTGCGCAGCGACTCGGGAACTGGTACGCGTCTCATGTTCTTCCGTAAGACGGCACCTGTCGCCTTTCGAACCTTGGGAAGGACCTTGGCCGCGCCCTTGGCCAGCGCGGCTGTCCCCAGAACCGCCGCGGCTTCCGCCGCTTTGGCCTTGAGGCTTTGTGGGAGCGGCACGCGCCGTGTTTGATCCGTCATGAGCGCGCGCTTCGGCAAACGGCCTTTCCGGGAATCGAATGGATCACTCTTCGGCGGGTTGGGATCCTTCCCGTGGTTTCCACCTTCCGCAGAGGGTCCAACCGCTGGCACCTTGCGCGTCCGTCGGTTCGTGTCTAGGTCGGATAGGCGAATCAGACTAGCCGCAGCGGCGGGATCCGAAGAGTCTCGTCCAGACGCATCCGAAGCTCCAAAGTTGCCACTGGGCGGTCCGTTGTAGGAGGAAGCGGCTCCACCCGAAGCCGTTCCACTCGATGGTCCGCTTCCCGGCGGGCCGAAGTTGCCAGAGGCACCGCCGCCTTGACCGCCGTCTCCTCCACGCGGATCCGAACTGCTTACCGACCGCATGCGTTGGGCTGCGGAAGTCCTTGACCTTCGCAGCGCCTTCGTCATAGCGGGCTTGGTGATTTGAATCGACTCGCCCAAACCTACGGGTACGCGATCCGGCAAACGTTGTTCTACTTTTTTCACAGTCTCCCGGATCCGCTTGCGAAGATTTGCCCGCCGCAACAGCCAGAAGAAGACGAAGATCGCCGCGAAGTAGAGCACGTTTAGCCACAACATCGAGAGAAAGAGCGGCGCACCCTGAATGGCGTTTTGGAACACATCGCCCACGACGATGACCACGGCGACGTAGAGATCGATGACAGCCGTCCCGACGAGTCCCGCAAGCGCCGTCAGCGCCCAGCGTAACGTGCGCCCATAGGTACGGGTCACTGGGAACAGTTCCACAGGCAGCACAAACACGCCGAGCATCAAAGTAATCAAGAATCCAGCTCGCGCGATCATCGCAAGAAGTCCGAACACCAAGAGGAAGAGCACCGGGCCGAGCAGGTTGAACCCCACCGCCAGGGTCACACTCAGACGATTGCCCGAGGAGAACGCCTGCTGCGCCGTCGGGTACTTCGACGAATTGAGAATCCCCGCCATGCAGTTACGCGCTTGGTTCCCCACTGGGAGTTGTAAGAGGGCGTCTGCCCACTTATCAGTGGTCTGTACCTTGTTCCAGTCCACGCCCGACGTCGCGCATGCCTCCACACTTGACAGATCGTCGGAGCGAATGGACAGGTCACCGCCCATCTCTCCTTGTTCCCAGGGCACTTGGACGAGGGATGACCAGATCTGTTGTTCCAACGTGGTGCTTGCGGACGAAACTGTCTCCCCCTGGTGCGTGAGGCTCAGGACAACATTCCCTAACGACGCGGCGGTTTCATCAGTCGCGTTGTTCAGGGTGTTGACGAAGGTCGCGTTCACGTGGCCGTAAATCCAGATTGCAAAGAGCGTCGCGCACATCTTCACGAACCGCGCCCACATCACCGTGGGCCGCTTGCGCAAAAGGTCCCACACCCACATGCCCGCAAGCACAAAGAGCGCAAGGACAAACGCAATGGGCTCGAGCGTGTTCACCCCGAGATGGATGACCGAAAGCACCGCGTCCAACAGTCCGCTGAGCGCCGTGCCTTGGATGCCCCATTGGAAAAAGGCGAGGCTTACCTGCACGAGAAACGTACAGAAGGTCCAAAGCAGATTTGCGAAGATGTAGATCGGGTCGAAGCGCCCCAGGGTCCCGTTCGCGTCAAAGGCGTAGTTCGCCGGTGGATACGGCGCGATGCTCGAGATATCCGGCAAGAGCAACGCAGCTCACCCCCTTCCGGCTCCGGGTGTCGTGGACAAAAGTTCCTTCAGCCAGGACGGACGCAAGATCACCTGAATCCTTGCGACACGCCCTTCAGCGTCCATGGCCATTGCCTCGCCTGACGCAAGACCTCCGAACGTCTTCTCCCACTCTGCCGCCTCGTCGTCCGGCAGGTTCAAGATGCGAAGGGATGCCGCCACCTCGGGGCGCGAAAGCTGGCGCATGCAAAACCGCCAGGAGAAAAGGCCCGTGATCGACTCGCCGAACTGCTCAAAGTCCGTCGCGTTCTGCATGAGCATCAAGGGGATAATGTTCAGGCTTCGAGACACGCGAAGCAATCGGTCGACGAGATCGCGCCCAGCCGGGAAGCGCCGCAACTGCCACGCCTCATCGAGCACGAGCACTTTTACGACGTCTTTCGGGAGCCCCGAGAAATACCCAAGCCCCATCGTGGCTGCCGCGTAGAAGAGCGCAACGCTCACGCGTTCCTGCTCGTTCCACACCGTACTGTTCGCGCCGGGAAGCGAGAGGCCGTTCGTCGCAACCACGGTGAGGTCGTAATCTCTCGGCGTCATCCCATCGTCTTCGGCGAAGAGAAGCCGCCCGAGCGCGTCTTTCGAGAGCGCGTCAAGACGTTCAAGCAAGAGTTCTCCCTGCTCGCGATACACCGGTCGCTTTTCCCGGCGCACCATGTCCTCGATCGCCTCCGCGATGGCCCAGAAATCTTGCTTCCCACCGGCCTTGTGCATCGCGGAGACCGCCCGGCCAATGAGGATCGACCGCAGGTCGCGCACATTCGGGTCCGTGGTGTCGTTGAGCAGAATGTCGAGCACCCCGCGCTCCGCCCCAGGGACGCCGAGACGACAAGGATTGATCGGCGTCCCCTCGTCCGGCGTCATGCGAAGGAATCGCGAGCGTATGTTGGGGAGTTGCGCCAAACCGTCATAGTCATGCCCCTTCGGGTCCTGGACAAAGACCCGCGCGCCTTGGGCCAACAGCATAGCCGTGATGAAAGCCGTGGTGACGGTTTTGCCCGAACCGAGCGTCCCGCAGATGAGCACACTGGGCGGACGGTCGAGTTCTTGAGCGGGGCGCCGAGGATCGAAGAAGACCGGCCTTCCCAGATTGGTTTCCCCCAGAAGCATCCCGCGCGGATCGCCGAATCCTTGCGTCGCAAACGGCAACGCCGCGGCAAAGAGCCCCGCGTCCATTGGGATCTCATACGCCGTCTGCACACCCCGTCCCCACGGGTAGAACGCCTGCCAGAACCGTTGTTGATCCCCCGGCGCCTGAACAAGCTGGATGTCGCCCAGGTCCGTCGGAAGGCGCTTGGCGCGCTGCCGAAGCGTGTCCTCATCCGGCGCGCCAAGGCCGACGATCATCTTCACGTGAACAAGCGAACCCGCAAACCGCAAATTCCGCTCGAGTTCCGCCGTCGTATCGAGCTCTTCCAGAAGCTCTAGCGGCGCCTCTTCCCCGGCGCTTTCGTACTCCTCCAGTTGCGCCTCCGCAATGCCCTTCTTTCGGCTCAGATGCCGAAGCGCCGAACGCGAGTCCTCCACTCGTATGTGAAGCGCGATGTCCACGGGGTAATCGAGGAGTTCCGCTGCGTAGATCCACTCGTGTCCAACCGGGTTGTCTGCCGGGATCTCGCGCGGCGCGCGCAGCATGGCGAAAAAGGTCTGATACGTCTTGCGGCCATCCGGCAATTCGCCTTCCAGGTGAAAGGCCCGCTCTCGAAACGCCGCCTCCTGAAGCAGCGTCTGAAGCGGGTACGCCACGTGCACGACACCGGAGGCCGAGACGACTTTCGGCAACCCTTGAGGCAACCGACTGTCTGGCTCAATCAGCCCCCGGTGCGCTCCGTGCCGCCACCACGCCTCGATCTCCCGAAGTGTGGCAGGGCGAATAGGCAGGAACGACGAAAACGCCTGGGCTTTGCGCTTTCGTTCCCGCTCCCACCGCGCCAGTTGGTCCAGTGTGACTTCGGATGTGGGCCAAACGACCGCAAGCGCGTCCCGGACACCGCGCCATACGTCCTGGGTGACGGTCTTCCCAAACTGGCGGATGGTCGAGAGGCCCAGTTCGAGAATGCGCAGGCTATCAAGTGGCACGACCAAGTAGACCTTGCGCTCAAACGGGAGCTCGTTTTGCAGAGCCGCTTCCGCCTCTTTGCGATGCGCTTGCCACAAAGGATGGGCACCACGAGGAAGGCGCGCATCCCACGCAGAGGGCGAAAGCCCGAGCGCGAGTGAAAACACCCACCATTCGCCGACGACCTCGCGCAAGCCACGCTCCAGGGCCGAAATCTGCGCGCGCTCCATCGACTCGGAGACGCCCGCCTGCTGTGAGACGATGAAGACCCCGTAGGCGCGGCCTTGATCGTCGACGACAAGCCCGTTCTCGATGAACATGCTGCACCTCCTCTCCCTCGTAAGGGTGATGACCGACAAAAAAAAAACCGCCAATGCGGGGTTCAAAACCTCACCAAGTTTAAGCGGCGCGGAAGCCCCTGCCTTTAGGCATGGGGAGGAGCGCCGCTCCCTCCTTTCTTGTTGGCTCTCCGGTTGATCGGAGGGCCTTCGTTTTGTCTGCCATTCCCCCTTCCTAGCGGAAGGAGGTGAATGGCATGGAACTCACTCGCACCATCCGTGTCCGACTCGAACCGACGCCTGAGCAGGCGTCTGCGTTGGCTCGAACGATTGAAGCCAACCGTCAAGCGCTGGAGTACGTGAGCCGCATTGCCCACGAGCGTCGGATCCGCAACGCGATTGCCCTGCAACGCGTTGTGTACCGAACCATCCGAAGCCGATTCGGTCTGCGTGCGCAGATGGCCTGCACCGTGTGTCGCACCGTCGCCGCGGTGTACAAGAGCATGAAATCGAACGGCAACGCGAACGCGCTGGCAAAGTTCAAGCATGCCAAACCCGTGTTCCAGTGGAACAAGGATGGTGTATGTGCTGCGAAGCGGCTTGGCGCACATCACGACGTTCGACGGTCGGCTACGGATCCCTTACCATGTCGAGCCTCCTTACCTGCGGTACTTGCAGGACGGTTGGACGTTCGGCGCAGCCGAACTGGTGCAGAAACGGCACCGATGGTACTTGCACGTGTCCGTGTCGAAGACAGCGCCGGATCCCGTCGGCGATTTTGACGCCGTGATCGGCATCGACCAGGGCATGCGGTTTCTCATCACGGCTTCCTGCGGCAATCAGGTGATGTTCATTCGCGGCGGCAAGGTCAAACAGACCCGTCTCCGCTACGTCCGCCTGCGCGCGTCCTTGCAGCGCAAAGGCACTCGCTCGGCCAAACGACGTCTGAAAGCGATTGGTCGAAGAGAATCCCGTTTCATGGCGGACGTCAATCACCAAATTGCCAAGGCCGTGATCCGATTCGCGCAAACCCAAGGCCAGCGCCCGCTGATTGTGCTGGAAGACCTCACGGGCAGCAACTTGTCTGTCCGGTTCCGGCTCAAAGACCAATACTGGCGCATGAGCTGGTCGTTCCGACAATTGGCGGACTTCATCCGCTACAAGGCGGAGGAAGCCGGGATCGCCGTCATGCTTGTTGATCCTGCGGGCACAAGCGAGACCTGCCCGAAGTGCGGGCACTGCGAGCCTGCCAACCGGAGCCGCAAGCGGCACGAATTCCGCTGCAAGAGGTGCGGCTACCGTTGCAACGACGACCTGGCCGCAAGCCGCGTGATCGCCCAAAAGGGCTTGGAATGCTTGCGGCAGAGCCAGAGCGCATGACGCTTGACTCGGGGGCGCGGTCAACCGTCCCGGATGCTCTCCCGGCGATGGTCGGGATCGAGCGAGCCCCTGGCTTTAGCTATGGGGTAGTTGACGAGTGACACGGCCATCGCGAATCCGGTATGTCCCTGGCGCAAGCCCGTGTGGCGCGCGCCGTGCGGTCCACACTCCGCGCTTCACCGTCACCTGCGCCTGGCGATGGAGACGAAGCACACTTCCTGTGCCTGTGGCTGGCGTCGAGTAAGCCGTACCCTGATCAACGCCATATACATGCGCTTGCCAAGTGGGCGCGGACGTCCAGTCCAGCCCGCGCCAGCCATCGTGCCAGCGCGGGCGAAGAAGATACGACAAGGCGTCAAGCATCCAACGCCACGACGCCTTGCCCTGAAGGTCCAAACGCCCAAGGAGTACGCCAAGTCCGAACGCCACGCCGCCTGCCCAGACGAAAGGCGGGATGCGCGGAACCCAGTGATAGAGGAGCCATCCGATCGGAAAGCCCGGAAAGACCCACGAGATGGTCATAATCACAAAGCTGTCAGTAGTGAGTTGGAACCACTTTCCGAGCACGATCTTCCCGGGGCCGCTCCCCAGGGTGCGAATCTCCGTCTTTCGCCGGTACAGTTCGCGATACGAACGGTAGTACACCCCTCAACCCCCACTCGACGGCGAAATGGCACCGAAGATCCCGATGAGCATGTTGATGAATTGTCCGAGATCCAAGACGATGAACATCAGGACCAGCGTGACCCCAAATTCGATCGCGGCCTCCTTGTGCTGCTTCTTGCGAAGCGCACGGCCGATCAAGAAAATCGCCACACCCAGAATGACGAAGAAGGCCACCGCCTGAATCGGCCCCAAAACAGGCTGAATGGCCTGCATGATGCCCGAGACATCGCTTTGCACTTGGCCCGTAGTGTCCGGGACCTGCACCGTGATGCTGCTCGAAAGCCGGACGAAGTTCATCGTAAATCGCCTCCTTCTTGTATGCGGGCTTCGTCAGACACGCCGCGCGTTCTTCACCGCATCCACCACGCGGTGAAGAAGTTCGAGCATGTGCTGCATGGCAGGCACCGTTTCGGATGCCCACATCACTACGACGATGAGCGTGCCGAGAAGGAACAGGGTGTGAAAGATGTGATCAAAGATCCCGTCCGCTTCGAACCACGCAATGCGAAACGGATACCGGCGGCCAAGCGGCCAGAAGATCGGCACACCCGCACGCGTCAGCATGTCGACCAGCGGGTGCGTCGCCACCCCGATCCAGGCCGCCATAATGACAGGCCCCAGATCCGCATGCCCAAGATGCGCGTGTCGAAACGACCACGCGAGCAGGAATAAGGCCCCTATCGCCCACACCGTGTGGGTCAAAGTGCGATGGGGGATGCGCAAGAGTTCGCACGCCCAAGCCAGGGGCGGCAACATACGCGCAGGCGTGCTGTTGGGGCTGTCCACGTCCGGGAGCGGCGCGGCAAAGTACCCTGCCGCCATGCCCAAAACGCCGGGGATGGAGATGAAGGGCACGTGGCTTGCCATGAGAAACCCCGCCGCTGCAAGGACACCTGCCGCCTGATGGGTGCGGTGCATCATTGGAGGACACCCCGCTGGCGGATGGCCAAAAGCGCACCCATGAGCGCACCGGACATCGTGGGCGCTTCACACTCCGCGAACACGCCGTCGCCCTCCAGACTGGCAAGACACGTGTCCCCCTTGCTGCGCCCTAACTGCACCCGCAGCCCGAGCCTCTGACACAAGTCAAGAGCCGTTTCGACTTTTTCCTTCTCGTCTTCGAGCCGGGCATAGAGTTCGTCAAAGTACTCGTGGATGGTGTCGACCGTGGACATACGAATCCCCCTCTCCGGGAGAAGAGGGGGATGAAGGACGATCAGCTATAGGTGATTTGTACAGGGTGCCACACGGTAGTCGTGACCCAACCATAACAGGCGTCGTGACGATCGAGAACGGAACAATAGAGACCAAGGGGATACCATTGCCTTCGGAGAGTTGCAACAGAAAGCTATCGTTTGGATATTCAGATGCTTCTTGGTTTGGGTATTCGAGTGTCGTAGATTCCCAAGGCGATCCATTGTAGGTCAGTTCACTCTCCACGTAATCTCCAGACGGGCAGTTGGTGTCATAAAGAGGAGAACAAGTGCCCAAGTAGATATCCCCCCAATACACCAGGCCCGAACTGGTTTCCGCTGTGACAACCGGGTTATTCCCGTCGTTGGACAGGTAAAAGTACACTGAACTCGGAATCTGATTGTTCTTACTGCTGCTACATGAATATGGTCCACACACCGTGCAGACGATCTCCGTCGAATTGACTTCCAAACAAACGTTGGCTTTGAGTTGTACAAGGCCTTCAAACGCGAACTGTGTTTGGGTAATTTGGTTTCCAGTTTGTTCGTACACCTGTGTCGTCGTGTTGTATCCTCCGGTAATTGAAACGACTTGCGATTGAGCCAGGGTCACCGTCGAACTCGCTGCTTCCACAACTGGAACATTCCCAAAACCAACGCATGCCGTCGTTGCGCCTAGCGTTGTACCAAGCGCAACCGCGAGCACCTTACTCATCGTGCATCACCCCAGGATTTTGATTACTCCTGCATCGCCTCCGGCACCGTACGCGTCGCGCTCACCGTAACCTTGTCGTCGAAGACTTGAGCGACGCCGAACCACTGCAAAAACGCGTTGGAAAACGACCAGGGGTTGTCATAGGTCACCGAGACCGTCACCGTGTCATCGTAACCTTGGGGCGCATTGGGACTCGCAGAAAATGAGTAAGTCACATCTTGATCCCACGGACCCCAGGCCATCTGGGATTGCTCCAGTTGCCACATCGCGTTCCCAGCCGCTTCTGCTTGAGGTATGTTAATGGCGCCTTCGTCTTCTCCATCTTGGAACAGCAGTTGTTGGGCCGCCGTATCCGCCACAGACAATAGCGCGTGATGGAGCACCGTATTGTCGTACAGGGTGGTTCCGACGTCCAGGCCCAACACCGTAAAGAGCATGAACAGGATCCACATGAGCAGGTTGCCGGGGATGAAGCCCACTCTTCTTCACCCCCGTAGAACATCAGCCATCGCGTTCGCCAAGTTCTGGACAGTCTCGTCGAAAAGTCGATCTCGGAACATCGCCAACGTATTGAACAAGAGCGTCGCCTTTTGCAGTTGCAGTTGCTCTTGTTCGATGTCGGGTTCGCCGTACCGTCCAGTGCGGATCACGCTCGGCAGGACCTCGCGCGTCGCCCAGCGTTGAAGAGCCCGCGCGTGTTCATCCTTGCCGACGAGTGACAGGCGCAGCATACCCGACTCGCGTACCACATGGATCTCCTCACGTCCGTCTAGGCCTTCGAGAATCACACTGCCCTGCTCATCGTCATCCAACCGTCGAAGCGCCTTCTCGACGTTGCGAAGACCCACCGCCTCACACACGCCCATAGCGTCAAACAGCGGTTCGCCGTCGACCCAGAAGACACGCACTTGGGTACCGTTTGCGAAGACTGCCCAAGTCTGTTGCATAGGAGATCGCCTCCTCCCGATGGAGTGTGTGGTGCAGGACAAAAAGAAAGGCCCGCCGAAGCGGGCGAGATTTCAATTTTGCTGCCGCTCGTTCTCCAAACGAACCAGTTCTGCAAATACCGGCGCAATCTGCGCAGGCACCACTGCGTTTCCAAGAGCTTTTAAGCGCTTGACCCGATGGCGTCGCGTCGTCGTCGTTCGCGGCGGCTCCCACTCGTACTGTTCTTCTCCATAACCCGCAGGCCACGGAACTACGCGCAATTCCTCGTTCTCTTTGTCAATGTCCGTCCAGCCGACAGGAAGACCCATCAAGCACTCTACCCAGTCAGGATTCAGTTGGCCAAGAGCATCGGGGTTCATAACCTGTGCTTTTAGATTGTAACGCCTCAGATCTCGACACCACGATGGACTTCCGTATGGGCTGCTCCCTTTATGTTCGCTGGACTTGGGCGTTCCCCAAAGAATCACGTCGTTCAAATTCGGAGACCATTCCTTATCACGTTTGCGTTTTGCTCGTACTGACTCAAAAGTATCGCCTTTTCGATAATCACGCGCCTGTGGCGTGGGCCAGTAAGAACACTCGGTCTCGTCGATGTGGCGCACCCACGTCACATGCTCCATGCACGCCCCATCGTACATCAAACCCCATTTCGGCCAAGTTCTGCAGTACGGTTCCAAAGAACCGTCCAGCATCAGTTGACAGGATCCCCGGAACATTTTCGCCCACGAACCATCTGGGCTTAAGATCGCGAAGCACTCGCCGGAACTCGAGCCAAAGATCCCGTTCGTCCTGAGCGCCCAATCGTTTTCCAGCCACACTGTGCGGCTGGCATGGCCACCCTCCACAAACAATATCGATTTGCTCAAGCCCGGTCGCCTCCCAAACGCTGTCGGCTGTGACGTCGCGGATGTCCGAGATAATTGGAACTCCAGGGAATCGTTTCGCGAGCACTCGCTGGCAATACGGATCGATCTCGCAGAACAGCACTGTCCGGATCCCATACCACGAGGCCGCCAAGTCGATGCAACCGACACCAGCGCAGAGACTCACCATGTTCACCACGCATCATCCTCCTGATCATGCGTGGCTCGCAGGGCAAAATCGCCAAAATTTTCGACGTGGACAGCTTTCCCAGGTATAATGAAAACAGGAGCCGGTGCTGCAACACCGACTCCCGGGCACCAACGCCTCGGGCGTTGCCCCTGCCCGTATTCGTGTTGCGGGCAAGTAGCCGTCCCAAGGGCGCTAACCGTTGGGGGCGGCTACTTGCGTTTCAGCAAGGTGACCAGTGCCACGACGAGCGTCAACAGGTAACGACAAATGACCCAAACTGGATCATCAGCGACAGCGCTTCGGCTACGTTCATGGCCCCACCCGCTCCCTCTCGGGCAGGGGGGTGCCCCCAAAGGTTGGTGCCAACTTCGGTTTACCATTTTAAGGTGTTCCTTCTACGGTGTCTCCTCATGCCTTTTCGGATCACAAAATCGAAACCGTTGGCGTCAAACAATTGCGCGCACAATGTCTCGATATGTTTGTGCATGATCCGCTTCTTGTTCTCCTCTACATTCTCAATGTGCTGCTCGATCCGCTCCAACGTCTCTTCCAACTGGGCGATGGTCAGCTTCTGCTCGTCAGCACGTTGGATTGCATCTTCATACAACGGCTGAATATCGCTGGGAATTCGGTCACGATGCTCAAAGTACCAAAGCACATATTCGGTTTCTGAGCGTAGATATTCGAGCGCTCCCTGCAGGTACTCCCATTGTGTAAACTGCATGAGTTCGTCAGCGTCGAGCATCTTGCGGACGTACGCCTCGGCAAGCGGTTCTCCAAGTTTACCAATCTCATCGTCGGTTTTATCGATGTGTTCTAAGATCAAATCGCGGAACTTCGAATGGAACTCTTGGATGATCGTCTCTTTGTCCATATCCTTCTTCCTCCTGTGCTACAATCGAAGTCGAAGGACGCCTGTGCATCACTGCCATCGACACACAGGCGTAACGTGTCAAACCTCAACCTCGTCAGTCTTCCTAATGACCTTTCCATCTTCAACCTTCGCGATGGGTTCACCGTATTCCAGGAAGTACCGATAGTAGTCCTGAAGCTCGGGAATCGCCTTTTCGATGTCTTCCGACTGCACTCGCCGAAAGACAATCGAACTCAGGATAGGATCCTCGCGATCCACCAGGGGAACTGCCACGTGGATCCACTCGCCGCCCGGCAGCCGAACCGGATAGATGATTCGTTTTCTCGAACCCGAATCGAAACTCACTCGACGCAGAAAGCTATGCCAATACACATCTTCCGCCGCTTTCAATCCCCGCTCCGGTGTGTACCACTGCTGGAAATGGGCCTGAAGAAACGTCGGCCACACCTCTCTCCGCCGAAACACCGGTCTATCGACGAGAAACGACTTGAAATTTTGGATCTGTTCTTTCGGATGCCGAATATCCATTTGAAGTCCCCCTTTCTGCTTAAAGGGGGATTGGAAGACAAAAAAAGGCGGCAGAGATAAACCATAACGGCTCACCCCTGCCGCGCCACACGTCCAACGTCACGAATGTTGGCTCTTTGTCCCTCGAAACCATTCGACAAACCAAGGCGCCTCGAGCCCGCGCACATCCTCACGTGTGCATTCTGGATGCTCAACGAGAAATGCCTTAAACGCCTTTAACTGCTCCTCACGAAAACGCATATTGCATCATCCTCCCCATTCGACAGGGGGAATGACGGACAAAAGTCGACGCTCCCATGTCACCCCTTGATCAATTGCGGCTTGTGCAGCCGTTCAGATAACCGCTTGTGCATGTACTCCGCAAACGCCGCAACGCGCTCCAGCATTTGCAGATCCAGCAGCAAGATCTCAGTGTTCCGCTTCTGCAACAAATGCTCCACAAGCGCATCCATGCGCTCGGTGTTCGCTTTTAACAGGAACGACGTGTCACCCATGAATCGGAAATACTGCTTGGCCCATTCTGAGACGTTGAACTCCTCGTCCCGTCTCTTGGGCATCTCTACAACCGCGCCGCCACTTTTGAGTCTCACAACCTCGTCGAACAGCTTCGCGACACGTTCCGCATGCTGATTGGCGAGTTCTTCCGTGGACTTTAGCTTGCTTTCGAGCTCGGCCGCACGACGTTTCCACGCCTCAATCTCTTGCTTCACTGCATCGGGCACCACCTCGACGCGCTCTACGGGCCGATTCTTCAGCTGTTCAATTTCCTGCTCCAACTCGGCAATGCGCTCGCGGTCCTCTTTCCGCCCGCGTTCCCGCAACGCGGATAACTCCTGCTCCAGCGTGACCACGCGCCAACTCTGAGCCTGGAGATCCCGAATTCGACGTTCCAACTGCTCAATCTTCTGGCGATCTTCTTCGCGCCCTTGCTCACGTAACTCCGCGAGTTCCGCCTGCAAACGCGCCGTTTCCTGGTCGCGACGCTCGGCCTCTTCGAGCCGCCGACGCAACTCCTTGGTCTCCGCGAACGTGCGGTTCGCGATCTCCTCTCCCAGCGCCTCGTACAAGCTACGCTGGATCTCTGGGCTTAGGTACGCCAACTGTTCAGCGGCGCTGGTGCCGAGTTTGCCAGACGAAACCAAAGATTGGAGTTCAGGAATCAAGTCGTTCAGCTTCATGAGCCGCTTGGTCGTGTATCGATCCTCACCAATGGCCGCCCCGACGTCATCGAGAGTTTTCAAAGGAGCAATTTGCTCCTTTGCTCCTTCGCTTCCCGAAACACTCTTTCTCACCCCACCTCGGCGAATCCCCCAGTACTCCGCCAAAAACTTCGCCCTTCTAGCCTTCCTCATCGGATCATTGTCCTCGCCCCGCCGTTCCTCGTTGTCAGCAATCAACAAGTATTCCGCCTCTTCCGGCGACACATCGTAAATCGCCACCGGCACCTGCTCGATCCCGAGCTCCTTCGCGATCCGATACCGTTGGTGTCCCGCCAAGATCGTGCCGTCCGGAAGAATCTTCAACGGATCCCGGATGCCGTGGACTTCGATGCTGCGCTTCAGCTCCTCGTACTTCTCCCCATCCAGATCCGCGTAGTATTCGACGTTTTTCGGATGCGGCTTGAGACGATGGATACTCATTTCGCTCATATCTCCAGCCCCCTCATCCAAGCGTGGAATGTAGGACACATGTGTGCCTCCAAACAAATCGCCCACCTGGTCTCCCTATCGGGACGACAGGCAGACGATTTGCGATTCAGATATCGATCACCGTCCAGCGTCGCCATCGCCATCCGTCGAACTCGACGTGCTTTCGTCGCTTGAGGTTGACACGCGCCCGGACCCGCTATACCGATACACTCCGCTGTACGAAGATGTACCTCCATATCCGCCGCCGATCCACATCGGCAAGAAGATAGGATAGCCACCGTCATTA
The DNA here is from genome assembly GCF_000024285.1 of Alicyclobacillus acidocaldarius subsp. acidocaldarius DSM 446. Classification (GTDB taxonomy): domain Bacteria; phylum Bacillota; class Bacilli; order Alicyclobacillales; family Alicyclobacillaceae; genus Alicyclobacillus; species Alicyclobacillus acidocaldarius. The sequence goes on along the minus strand of NC_013205.1, from coordinate 616,438 downwards.
TTGTTGTCTGCCTGCTGCGCCGACTCGTACGCGCTCATCGCATCGGTAAACGCCTGGCCGACGTCACCCTGGAGCAGCGCTTGGCTCACCTGATCCGCGGGCTCAACCTTGCCGTTCTGATAGGCGAAGTCGATGTCGAAGTCGTGGTCGAAACGGATCTGCACAATCACGGTATCGCCGAACGTGTAAGGGCGAAGGTACACCGTGTCACCCACGTCGTTGCCCAATGTTTGGAGAAAATCTTCGATGGTTTCGTGATTGCGAGGAATCGGGTACAACAGCACCGCCTTGTACGCCGCGATTTCTTGCGGCGTGAGTTTCGGCTTCGCCGACGTTGTGTCGTTTGCCGTGCCCGACAGCGTGGCAGTGGAGCACCCCGTCAAGAGAAGTACCGAAGAGGCGAGCAATGCAGCCACCTTCGATTTGGACATGTGCATCCCTCCCAATAAGACGGGGAATGCACGACAAAAAACCGCCCTGCATCGTTTGCAGAGCGGCTTCGTTCATTCACCCGAGCGCAAGACATCGCCCGGCGTCACATGGCCAACCTGTAACCGTCGAAAGTGTTTCTGGTTCCAGGTCAAAACCGTCGGACACTTACTGTGTCGCGCTTTCGCGGCAATGTACGCGTCGATATAGTCCACGTGTTGTTCGTCAAAGTCGCGAAGCGCCTCGAGTACGATCTCCTTTTCCTCGATCTCAAGACCTTTGACTTCCGTTAATTGCTCCAGCACCTTCGCGATTTCTGTTGGATGCTTCCCGTAGAAGCTTTCCAGCACCCAGCACAACTCAGCAAAAACAATCGCCGGAACGCGCAAAGACACGAGCCCACGATCAAGATATTCAGCCAATTGCGCCACTTCTTCGGCTTGCTTAGGCGGATCCCCGGTTATCAGGCGCAACAGCACGTTCGAGTCAACCCACATCTCGGACGGGTGAACCGACTTACTCACCGGCGCTCGCGTCTCCGTTTAAGTATTTCTCCCTAGCCTTGGAGGCATAAGCCGCCTTTCGTATTACACTGATGTCCTCCGGACCAGTGCCTGGTAAACTCCCAAGCAAAGAACGCAATGACTTCCGTTTGGCCACACGCAATCGAACTTCTCCGTCCACCACTTCGAACACAATGTGGTCACCCGGCTCTGCGCCCAACAAGCGTCGTATCTCGGCGGGAATCACCGTTTGCCCCTTGCGAGACAACGTGCTGAATGCCGTCATGGGTGTCTCCTCCACTGTTTCTCTTACCTCCATAATACGCTTTACCTTATGCTGAGTAAAGCATATGTGGTTTTAAGAAGAAGGGTTTAACGTTGACCTCAGATCTTCTCTAAGCATTGCCGCCCCACCACTCCGGCAGGGCGGCCACTCGTCTCACTTGCTGTTGTTCGGCGTCACCGTCGTCTTGCTCGGCAGGGGCACCGGGTAGTACTCGTTCCACCCGTTCGTCACCGTCGGCGTCCAGACCGTGATCTCGGGATCCGTCCAGTCGCCCCAGTCGCCAATGGCTCGAACGATGATCATCGGCATGTACTCATCGGCTCCGACACGCCAGTTGGGCGGCCATGCGGCGTACTCCGTGCCTGCGATCGGTTCGTACTGATAGCCGTTGTTGTGCATGTCATCGTATGGCGCCCACTGCATCTGCGCACCCGGATACGGCACTCCGAGCGGATACTTCCCTTTGGGCCAGTCCGATTCCAGCGGATCGTCGGCATGGCACACCGGAGACTGCTGCCATGTGTTTCCGTCAATATATCCGGTCGTCCACTCGGTGAGGCTGTACGGATTCATGCGCCAGCGCCCCGCATAAGCCTGATCACAGGGCACCCAAGGCCCGCCTTGATCCGGAACCGGAATGTTCCACGCAAACCTCAGATGCTGCGTGTCATCGTTCGTCTTGCCTCCGTCCCAGTACAGACGAACGTCGGGACTGACCTCGTGGTAGACCGTTGGCACGTTCATGTGCAGGATGATCGTGCTGTAGATCGGCTGCGGCGGAGTAGACTGCGTCGCCGTGCACTGACCCGCTGCGTTCTGGGCAACACAGGTTGTGATGGCGTTCGTCCAACCGCTGATGTACGTGTAAGCGTACGGCACGTTCTTGACGATCTCCACATACGCCTCCAGGTGCGCATCAAATTCGCGTCCAATGTAATTCCAGTTCGGAGCGATTTGCGCCCACACCGTCACGTACCGACTTGTGTTGTACTTGGACGGCTTGTTCATCGGGTAGACTGTGAACGCTCCGCCGTGCAGCGCGTCGCCCAGCTTGCCGCCCCAAAGCGGGGTTTTGGCCTCCATGGTCTGAAGCACCCACAGGTGGATAGCGCCGCCTTCCCAATCCCAGCATCCGTGTTTGTTGGTGCAGATCCAACTACCGTATCCGGTCGCCACGGACGACGGGAACTTCACCGTCACCTGACCATACGGCGATGGAATGTCCTTCTCGTCCTGCGATTCAAATTCATAGCCAAACAAGTCTCCGGGAGTCGCCGTAATCTTGATGATTACGGTATTGGGACCATTCGCGTTCCAGCCCGTGATCCCGATCGCCTTATTGAGCATGTCCGTCGGAAGTGTAATCGTCTTGTTCAGCACGCCTGACGAGAAGGTCTCCACCGTGCCGAGCGTCGTCCAGTTCTTCCCCCCGTTGGCGCTCGCCTGAACCGTAAGCGTGTCATCAAAGTTGTTCGGCGCATTGGTCAAGATCGTCGGAAGGTCCCCGCCCACGTATGTCAACGTGATGGGCTGGCTAAAGTCCTTCGGATCCGCAGACGTATAGTCCGGAGAAGTCTTGTAAATGCCGCCGTCGTTTTGCCAGATCGCAAGTCCGCCGCTTGTCGGCTGGAAGAATGTCGGAACCGATTGACCGATATAAGGATTGGACGCTATGCCTTCGAAATCGCTTGTCAACACTGCAGCGCCAGCGCCGTTCAAAAGCTTCTGCCCGCCATGCTGTAAGGCGTTGAAGAGATCGAAGTCGTTGGCTACCTGGTTGGTCTGCCCCGCAAGCCCGATCGGCGAGTTGTCAAACACGTCGACCCAACCTGTGGCGTCCGGAACGTAGATGTGATTCGTGGAGATCTCCGGTGCACCAACCGCATTGCCTAACAGCCCGATGTCGCCCGAGGTCCCGTTGTTGAAGTCAACCCAAGCCGCCTCGGCTTTGTTCTCCACCGGCAGGATGTAGGTTCCCGACGGTCCTGCGTACCCCGCCTCCAGCGCAGAGTAGGCACCGGCGCCACCCACGTGCCAATAGCTCTTCAACAACGAGATGGTACCGTTGTCGTTGAGCTGCCCGTAGTAGATATCCGTGTCGTAGTCGTTCCAGGCGATGTAGCCCTGCGCGGTTTGGATCACGCTTCCGTTCACCGGCGCGCCGGAGGGCGTCTGGAACTTCGACACGATCTTGCCGGTCCTCGGGTCAATCACGTACAGGGTGCCGGTGCCGCCCTTGTTATTCGCCGAGTATGCCGTGCCGATGATGATGTAGGGGATCCCACTCACCGAGTACGCCAGGACCGGCGTGCCGTCGATGCGGCTGCCGATGTCGATCTTGTAGAGTTGCGACAGGTCACTCGCGTCGAAGGCGTACAGATAGCCGTTCTGCGAGCCGACCCAGATCGTGTCCTCGCTCATGCCCGTGTTCTGCGCCGAGGCGTAGAGCGGGTAGCCCACGACCTGGTTTTGGTCGATGGGATCGCTGACATACATATTGTGTTGATCAGTGGAGGAGCCGGATGAGCCAGACGGATTCGAAACACCACCACTACCTGCTGACAGTGGCGTTCCATCTGGCTGGAATCCGTAAAGATTGTAACCTGATGCCAGGTACACATTCCCAGTCGCCTTGTCGATCACCGGCGCGCTGTTCGAGACGCCGGTGACGGGACGGTACCAATTCACTTGCCCGAAGGTTGAAGGATTCAAGCTGATTGATAACAGATATCCAGGCGCACTGGGATCGTCCGACGCTCCTTCGTTATTCGCGGGAACCGCCATGTACAACGTGTCATTGTACTCAACTGGGGTCGAATTCCCGTACCCTAAATGAAAAACCATGCCACTCTTTTTGTCCGTCACCGTGGGCCAAAAGGCTGTCAGACCCCAGAAGTACGACTCGTGGATGCCGTTCTCGTGTGTGCGCCACACGCTGTCACCAAACTGCGCCGCGGCATTGACAGTGGCGATCGCGAGCGCTTGCCCGGCACCAGGCGCCGCCACTTGCATGGCTCCCGCCTTGGGGCTTGGCCACGACACAAACGCACCCGCCGTCGTCAACACCACCGCAATCGCCAGCGCCTTTCGCGCCGTCGTATTCATGCGCATACGAACCTTGCGCATAAAAAAATCACCTCCACACGTAGTGGGGGTGAGCAGACAAAAAAGACCGAGCGCGACGAGCGCGTTGCCTCGTCGCGCTCGGTCACGGATTCACCGGATTGGTGCCCGTGTGCCAACTGAGATTCGGCACGACGTCGAGGCCGTAGCCATATGCCCACGCACCGGCCCTGTCATAGATTGGTGCAGTTCCGATGTTCGGAACTCGCGAAAGAGGCGGTTTGGCACCTTGCATGTCGGAATTTCCGGCAAGCCAATAGTTGGGAGCAATCCACTCTACATTTCCGGAATTGTGATCGACAAGCTCGTAAATCATGTAAAAGCCATAGAATCCCGTGCCGTTGTTTCCCCTTGCTACGAGTTCCGCGACAACATCACTTCCGCCCATACCCGTCCCCTTCAAAAATACCACCCACGGCCACTTCTGCAACACCTGGCCAGGCTTGAGATGCTGCACGTCGAAGTGTCGGTTGAAGAACACGTTCTTCGGATCGGGATACCACTGCGCGTTGTTCGCGAGCATCCCGAACATGCCCGTGGTGTGATGCGCCTGGGCCTCCTGCGCCTGCGCCACCGCCTCCTTGTAGAGCTGCGGCGTCACCTTCGTGTACGTGGGGCGCGGCGTAGGGCCGGTCAGCGCCAGCGTGTTCGTCGTCGTGTCATACGTCGCGCCGAATCCCATCGCCTTGAAGAGCGTCAACAGGTGATCGACGTTCACGAACTGATCCGTCTGGCCCGTACTCGGATCTCGGATCGGGAACATCGTCACCTCATCGAGCAGATTGAGATTGACCGCGATGCTCGCTCCAAACGTCGCACTCTTCCCTGCTGTAGTGGCGTATCCACCACCTTCATACATGGGGAGCGGCTGACGATACAGTAACGTGTTAAACGTCCACGTCGTATTAGGCCCGACCCCAAAGCCGACAAGATCGTTTTCATGGACCGCGTAGCTCTGAATGCCTGCCTGCCCATTGAGAGCCGCTGACACCGCGTTCAACGGGATCATAACCTCGCCAGGCGTGTAGCCCACGACTTCGTAGTTGTCTGCAGCCTCAGTCCCCGAAACCTGCACGTTGGTCACCGCATACGTGTTCGCCAAGACCTTGCCATTCAACGTAATCTGCGCAGGCACGAGCGTCGCCAGTTCGTCACCTGCGACAATGTCTATGCTCGCAATATTCTTCATCGGCCCCTCAAACGTCACCTGCACCGCCCCGCCGCTGTCCGCATACGTGCTGAGCGGCGCGGCGCTCACCGCGAGCGCGGCCAGCGCGCCGAGCGTCGCCTTCGTCCACTTCTTCATCTTCATCCTGCTTAACCTCCTTTTGTCAGGATTCTACGCGAAGTTCCCTCAATTCGTGATAATTGGTTCTTAGTTCCTTGGTTGAAATTAGAATAACATGGATTGGAATAAAAATCAAGAGTTTGTCATCCACGATTGCGATTCAACCCACTTCTACCGTGCCTTTTCCCTGTGACAAAGATCACGCATTGCGGAGTGTTTCGTCAATAATGAGTGTACCGTCAGACACCACCTTCGCTCCCATCACCACGTTTACGGACTCGCTCGACGACCCATACTGAACCTGAGCGCACTCAGCTTGCCATTTGCAGAACCGTCTCCTGACCATGGCCCGCACCGATGGTGCGGGACTTTTTGTGATCGCGATATAAATTCCGTCAGTTATACCGCCACATCATCACACAACACATCACGAATCTCGTATACTCGTCAGCATCAATGGGTTATACTGAGAGCAATCCGTTGTCATTCGACTCACCCTGAACTCTTCAATCCCACCCCGCACCCCTGGGTGCGGGCTTTTTATCCCCAACTGAATCAACAAGGACAAGATTTGGAACAAAAAGACAAGGATTGACTTTGCGCATTGGTCTAAGCTCTATTCAGGCCGACACGCGCCATGCTCCAAGTGCAGATTTCGGAAAGCCCCGGTTCCTGAGACTGCGCCCCACATGGATGCGGGAACCGGGGCGAAGTTGGGTGAAAGGGTTGGCATCTCCTAAGCAGACGATGTATGATTTAAGTAGGCTGACGGCGATGATGAAGCGGTCGGCTGGAAGAGCCCCCGAATTCCCCCTGACCCCCTGCACCTTTAGCGGATGATGCAGGGGTATCGTCGTGTTTGGACACGTTAGAATACTCTCTTCCACCCGCTGCGGAGTTCGGCATACAGCTTCGCGTAGACCGGACAAAAATCGAACGCACCCGCGACGCGCACCGCGCATGTTTCGCAGATCTCGTTGTCGCACGTAACATACCTCCGGCCATCGGCCGCGTAGTCCACAACAAAATCGCAGAGAAGCGTAGCCTCACGTTCTTTGCAAAAGGGGCATAGGCGACGCCTTCGCCCGCCCGTGTCCCACCTCGGCGGTCCATTTCGACGGATCGCGTTGCGAATGTACTCCGGCTCCGAACATGAGCCGTCGCAATAGCACAAGGTCGAGATCCCTTCGTAAACGTTGCAGGGCATCGGCCACATCGCCTTAGTCTTTGTAGGGCGAGTCCGCCCGAATAAACAACGCATCTCCCCGCACCGAGTGGCGCTGGACGTCTTTTATTTGCTATTTCCCTCAATCCATTCCCGCTTCTTACTAACCATCCTTCTGTGGAGGCAGGCGGTGATCAGTACCAATCCAGCTTCGATGCTGAGAAAGGTGCTCCAGCGAAACAAGAAGGGAACTTGAGAAGGAAGGACGGACGGTGGAAGACAACTTGTGTTTTGTCCAGGTGAAACGAATTGATCACATACCCATGAGTTTTCCACATGCATGCTGATGGCACCCTGGATATAGAACGTTACCCCTGGGTACACGAAGATTTCTATCATGAGCAGAAAAAAGTAGATCACGAAGATCATCTGCCGCCTATGCGAAGTTAAAGAGCTCGTTTCATTCATCCGCTCAACATCCTCCTCATTACTCCAGCACTGGATAGTCTGAGGCTTTTTGCCCCTCAATCGAATCGGCAAGAGCAAGATTTCGACAAACCAAGTCAAGGATCGACAACGCCGCCTGGACTAAGCTCAGCTTAGGCCGACACGCGCCATGCTCCAAATCTGGCCGCACGACTCCTTTCTCATCGTTCCGGTTCTTGATGCTGCGCCCTATATGGATGCGGGAACCGGAGCAAATTGACGTATGACTTGGATAGGCCGACGGCAATGGCGAAGCGTTTGGCTGGAAGAGACCCCACCCCCTGATCCCCTGCATCGACGCAAATGGTGCAGGGGTTCGTTGTATTTGGCCACGTAAGGGGATCCGTCTCTGATCCGTCTCTACCTATTGCGGAGCTCGATGTACACTCCCGCGCAGGCCAGACAGAAATCGCACGCACCCGTAGCGCACCGCGATTTCTCACTTGCGCGACAGTCTAAAGCGTCTCAACTCCCCTGACCATCCAGTGCCCCGCCTGCTGCTCCAGTGTGATCTCCATCGCAAGCGGCACCCACAACCCCGTCGCCGGGTCCTCCGCCTGAAGCGACACGTAGAGCTGCGGTTCGGTCTTGCTCCCCGCCTGTAACAGCACCTGCTCAAGCTGCACGCTCGACGTCGTAAACGGCAGCGTCGGCAAGCTCACGCCGGCTACCACATCGTTGGTCGTCGGCTGACCTCCGAACCACGCCTGCACAAAGTTCTGAATGAACGTCTGCTCGTCTGGCGTCGGCGTCTTTCCCGACGGCGAATACGTGGTGATGAAGTTCGCTGGCTCCATCCATAATCCGCCCACCGCGACCGACTTGCCGTCTGTCACCACCAGCACGTCGACTTCCTGCACCTGCGTTTGTGGCCCATTGTTGCCCGTCTCACTCGCTCCGCCAGACACCGTCTCCCACAACGCCACCGGCACGATCTCCATCTGCGACGACAACACCTTGGGGTCGAGCGGCGTCGCCTGGGTCACTTTCACACTCTCTGTCGGCTTCGCGTCCTGCACGGACAGGCCAAGATTACTCAGCGTTGTCGTCCGATTCGCCGCGTCGCCCGTCGACACCACGTCCACCGCCGTCTGCACCGCCAGCGCCGCCGCGGCGTTCGGCAGCGGAAACTCAACCTTAGGTCGTGGCGGATGCACCGCGCGCGCCAACGTGCCAAGTCCACCGATCGCGGCTAACACCAGTAGCGTCCACGTGCCGTAACGTCCGACTTTGTAAGGGATCCGCAAACAAAATCGCCTCCCGCAATGAGTGCTCAACTCTTGCGGGAGGCGGCGGACAGGAGGAAAGACGAACCCATTTGACGAATTTGATTTGGCTCATTCCTTCATTCCACCTTCAGATGATGGGGAAAATTCAACTTTCTTGTCAGCATCGTTCTTCCGTTTTAGTCGCAGTTCTAGTCGATTGACCAATTTGAATGTCAACAGCGAAGCAACTAAATTCAGAATCGCTGCTGTCAGTATGACATTATATCCATTCACGATCAATTACCCCTCTTTATCATTAAATAACCAATCGCTCACTTTCTTTTGTTGCTCATCGTCAAGATGATATCGATACAGATTAAATAGCTTAATGAAAGAGAAAACATAGAAACACGAAGAGATCACACCCAGCCAGCCTGCGAAGTACAACACATCATCGCCTCCCGCCAAGGTTCTCTTACCCTTGCGGGGGGCGACGGACATCTTGTCTGTCGGCCCCGCACGTATGCTGTAGCTAAAGCCAACGACAAAAATAACGTCCGTCGCCCCCTCCCTCATAGATGAGGAGGGGATGAGATGGATGTCCAATACATCTACTTTTATCTGACGCAGATCGACGGCCCGTATTTTGTGTCCTTCCCGGAAGGCGAAGAGGCCAAGCCGAAGAAGTTTGGCTCAATCATCCGTCGCGACGACAACGGCAAGCAGAAGGTTTGTGTCAACTTCGTCTTCGAGGATGGTCGCATCAAAGAGAAGATGGTCTTCGAGCCAGTTCCAGATACCATCGAAAACAAACTTGTTGAAAAGCTCCGCTGAACATGAAGTCCGCTGTCCCAAGCAGGACAGCGGACTGATTTGTCTTTCAAAATACGAACACGACTTCGACGACATCCTGACAGCAAGCGCCGCCTGGTTCTCGAACAGAGATCGGGCGGCGCTTCTACGCTTATCTGAACAATTCCTGCAAAACCTCGGTAACTCGCAGTCCCCAGTCTGCAAATGTTGGATCAAGCGGCACCCACACATCGCGCTTGCCTTTGGTGTAGACAGCCACTCGATTTTTCTCGTGCATTGTCTCGCTCCACCCGAACGCAACCAGCAGACGGATGATTTCGTTTATCACTAGCTGACGCAATTGCAGCATCTCTTCCACGGGCACTTCTGCCCGATTGCCGTCGATGCGCGCTTTGCGCGCCAACTTCAACGCCGAAATAATCAACGGATCTGTCACGGCGTTTTCTCCTTCCCCGCCATAATCAGCAACGCGACCAGTCGCACCGTCCCAAGGACGCACAAAATCCAAACCCACACCCCTACCATCGGTGACAGGATCTCGACCAACGGCCACGCAATCCACTGCCCGAACACCCCGCCGAGCGCAATCACAAACTCACGCCAGCCGTCGACACGTTCCGTCTCCACCGCGCCGGCGATCGGCAGCAGTCGCCATTCCAACACACCCAAACGCACGAGAATCGGCCCCCACCCATAACGGAATCGACACACGCGCGCGCCGACCAGCCAGGCGGCGCAGGCGTGGCCGAGTTCGTGGGATAACACGGCGAGCGCAATCGCTACCAAGACTGTAATCGTGAAGGGCATTGCTCACTCCTCCGTATCGTCATCGAGGGCTCTCTTCGGAATGCCGTTCACGGTGCGGCCTTTTCAAAGCACTGTCTAATATCACCGCGACCCCCAACGTAATGCCCATCGGAACCATAAAAAGCATCACGATAGGGACAAGAACAGGGACGAAAAATACCCCAATGGATCCAATCGCCATTCCAGCCACGACGAACAATACAATCTCGCCAACATCGTATTTCCCGTCGAACCACGGCTCGTGGCGTTCGTAAATGAGGTATCCGACACCACCTACCGTTCCGCCAATGATAGCTCCAATACATAGCAGGAGGATAATATGATTGTTTGTAGCAAAGGCCCAATGATAGAAATTATTTAATCTCGTAAGGTGCTGTGAAATCATGGCTCATCATCCCCCAAATCCAGCGCCAACTGCACTCCGTTTTTGAACTTCTTCCGCCCGCGCCGCACATGCACGTCCGCCGTGCCTTTGCGCACATGCAGCATCTCCGCGATCTCCTTCCGGCTAAACCCCTGCAACGCCAGCTTCAGCGCCTCGCACTGCTGCGGCGACAACTGATGAAACGATACGCGCACTCTGGGTCGCTCCTCCGCTTCGCCCGAGAGCAACGCGAGCAACTCGTCCTCGAAGGACTCCTGCGCCGCCAAGCGCTCCAGCGCCTCCTGCACCGCCGCCGCGCGCGTCACCCGATGACGCGACAACTCCTCCCGTTCCCACAACAACCGCTCTTGGACCGCGCCGTATCGGCTCATCTGCGCTAACGTGAACAACATGTCCCGAGCCATGCTGCGCAGATACGAGCGATCCATCTCCTCCTCGCGCAGCTCTTGAATGACCCGACGAATTTCCTGCACCGCCATCTGCTGCTTGGGCGTCAGGCTTTCCCACACCGCTTCTGCCTGGTAGACGAAAACCTCCAAGTACTGCCGATCCTTCGTGTCCGCGTATTGCTCCAGATCGAGCCGGAGCCACTTCGGCCAGGACATCGACCGGATGCGTTGGAGCGTTTGCTGCCGCTCACGCGCCGAACGATCCATTTCCCGCAAGCGCGCCAAGAGTAGGCGCCGGTTAAGTCGATACTCCTCGATGAGTTCCTGCATGGTGATGTCGGATTCGCACATAAAGAAAAACCCCCTTTTCTACTTAGAGGGGGGTTGTAAGACAAAAACCATGGTTTTGCTTTTGACCGCGACGGACGTGCATGTGATTCTATCCAAGCTGCCACTTGCTCTGTATCGAGCCGTTTGTTCGCGATATCCAAACATAACTGATAGACCTCATCGTCATCAGCCCACAGCTCGTATCCATTCAGCTCCAAAAAGGTGCTTGCGCAGCCCCACGCTGTTCGCTTATTCCCATCGATAAAACAGTGAATCTGCGCAATCGACACTAAGTAGACCGCTGCTTTCATGAACAGCCCAGGAAAAAGTTCTCGACCAAACACAACTGAAGACGGTTTTTCCGCCAAATATTCCACGAGCTCTGGCTCTCGTTCTCCAGGCACTCCACCATATCGGCTGATCGCTATCTCATGTATGAGTCGAATGTCATCTGATTCAAGATAGACAACCGTCAACTTTTGGACAATCTCCTCATGGCATCGTCGTTCCGAGAAAACACTCGATTCGCGATTTCACGAATGAGACGTTGACGGTTCTCTTTGCTCATGATTTTGGCTTTCATGTGCTCACCAACCTCTCTGGTTGGAGTAATCTTTTCCATCTGCCTCGTCCCTCATTCAAGGCGAAGTCTGTCTCAACTGCCACACGTAAGGACAGGGATCTTTTGAAGTCCGGAGTCGCGTGATTCATGCTCATCGTACCAAAGAACACGCGTCTATGTGCAGCAAAGAACCTCTCGCTGAATCCATTTTATCGGCTTAACGCCGTTTTTTGCTCCAAACGCTTTACCCAGTCCCCGCTCTCCACTCGTTCGTACCCATCCACTTTGCGCCTCGCCATGCAGTACACCCACCCACGCAGCCCGTTTGTGGTGTCTGAAACGATCGCCCGATCGTAAAAGCTTGGATAGCCCTCCAGTCGATCAAGCCGTGCAAGTCCCTTGTCTGTCACTCTGACCCACTCGCCCGTGACCACGCCGTCCTCTTCCAACGTCACCGCCGGAAACGGCCCGAGGTCGTACATCGCGCCGCGGATCTGGCCTTCGCCCAAATCAGCTACCAGATGCGGTTCCATGACTGCCCGATTGGGCTGGTTCTTTCGCAATGTGCCGTACACAAACACGGTATGCACGGTCATGCACAAGCCCCCTCCCTAACGCAATTCTAGCTTCAATTCTAATATCAACCTGTATATGGGTCAATAAAACACCCAATCCAAATTCTATTGAAAATCTGGGATCATCGTGATAGGCTTGTCTTGGGAGGGAAACCTCTCTTGGGCACCCCCTTCGTAGGAAGGGGGTGAGAGGGATGTGGCAACACATTGCTGTGGTGCTCGTAGCGGTGGGCTGGAGCCTTGCCAGAATCGGGCATGCGCTTGCAGACATCCTGCGGGCCTTAAACGGCAATCCCCGCCCTGGCGCCAACCGTGAGGCGGGGAAGCCACAATCCCGA